>NZ_JAVDTC010000002.1:0-960728 GCF_031455615.1 Neorhizobium sp. 2083
GCCGAGCTTGATATAGAGCTGCACGGCCCTCATGCGGTCTTCGTACGAATACATGAACTATCTCCCTGTTAGTCCAAGTTTTCGTCCGCACCTCCAAGGGGTCAATGTTCGGTGCTGATTGACAGACAGTTGCCAGCAGCCTTTTCCTTCGCTTTCGCAATGAAATAAAATAGGATGAGATCGGCTTCCAAGACATGATCCAACGCACTCATGCCACGGAGCATATTCGCTATTGCCAGAAAGGCGGGCCGGGGCGGAGAAAATACGATCGAGTCCTCAGGAATGCCCAAATGTTCCGACAAATCATTCGTTATCGAATCATCGTTTTCATCAGAGCAGAAGATTTCGAACTGGGAGAGTAGATCCAGACACGTGGAAATTGCGTCGCGGGAAACTCTGTCTGTCGGACTGAACGCTGAGATCTGCTTAGTGAAGGGTGACTCGAAAAGCTGCAGTACATCTTTGGGCGCATTCTTTATCTTACGTTTAAGCTCACGCTCGTCGACAAAGTTCATATCTGCGAAATAGGCCATGGCTGGCGCTAGAAGTATCTCGTCTCGCTTTGACAGAAATGTCGCCCGCTGACGGTAAAATGAGCCCACGGAAACAAGCCGAATGGCGAGTTCATAAAATGGATCGCGAAAGGAAACGATTTTGATCGTATCCTCGGTGAGATATTTCCAGACATTTTGCAGCATAACGCGCCCGCTGACATAGGTTGACTGCTGCTGCACGATTTCCAGCATTTGACGCACCGTCTCACTGCCATATCGGTCAACGCCGTGAGCAAAAAATTGGAAGTAATTTTTCACGCTACTGTCAAGTTCGCTATGAGGAGCCATCTGCGTTTCCAAGCGAAAGATGCGCTTTGAGATGTGCCGATCGGGACTGAACCGGCGATAAAATACAAACCCGCTCTCCGCGTCGGCGATTTCGATGTCATCGCGGCTCGCCAGGCCCGAAATTTTGGTTTCGTTCAGTTGGAATCCCACTATGCCGGTTGCGTGGTGCCCGTGTGCATATGGGCTTTCGAGGAATACATCGCATTCGAAAGGCCCGAAATCATCCCCGCCGGAACGCACGGCTACATACGGTCTTGAGGAAAAACCGTCTGGAATGAGGTACCCCTCTATGATCGAGCCGATATCCGAGTATACGTTGAAGTACATTTCTGTTAGATGCTCCAGGTTGAACTTACCGATCAAGCATCTCACTTACCATTATATTCATTTTAGCTAATTCAGCGCCAGAGTGAGGGCTCGTAAGGTTCGAAATGGCGAAAGGCTTGAAATCTCCGGGCTTTCGCAGGATGACATCGAAGCTTATCTTGTGTTCCAATGTGGCGAGTTGCTCAATTTGTAGCAAATCGCTTAGGTTCTCCCAATAAAGCTTCTCAAATATCGACGGACTTGAATTCCATTTATGCCCATATTTGCTGTCGTCGATAATGGCGTTCCAGGTGTACTCATAATTTGGCAAGATCAAGCCTATGCCGCCGCCTGGTTTCAATATCGTTGCCCAATAACGGAGAATTTCCATCGGATTGGCAACGTGCTCGAGCATATGGAGTGCGACGATGTAATCCAGGCTTCGTTCTTTGAAAGGTAGATCTTCTGGATTTGCAAGAATTGCATCTTTCAGGAACGCGTGATGGGTGCCGGTTGCGCCGGTCAACTCTTCACGCATGATATCAACTGGCGTCAAATATTCGCTTACGCGACGGTCACCGCAGCCTATGTTGACGCCATTTAGTTGTTTCAATGAATATCCAGAAGGGGCGGCTCTCAATGCCGCTTCTTCTTCCAGTCTCATTATAATCTCTGCTTCGTCGGCAGTGTATAGCACTAGAGATTTCGTCTTGATTGCAAATCGCTCTCTGCTCTGAATCGAAAAAGGAGACAGAAGCTCAAAATTCTCCGCACTTGTCATGTTGTTGAAGTTAACATTTTTCAGCAGAAATATTTCATCGCTCTCCGTCATTTCCACTTTAGCCGGCGGAAATACACGCTGATACTTTCTTTGGAGCCTCCTTCGCACTGATGTCAGTGCGCTATTTAGGCTAACTGATGGACTCATTTTGTACTCGCTTCTACCGCACGCACCGCCGATGCCCAATCCTCGTTATCCTCTAAATAAGGCGCCATCAAGCGACAGCCGTTGTACTAGATAGCGTGGGAGCTTCTCATGGTGAGATCCGAGGAAATGGCCGGCCACCAGAAGCGCGGACTGACGAGCCCTACGAAGCCTCATCAGAGTGGTGATCTTTCCATACTTCTGTTCATCCATCTCCTGCTTAAATGCATAAAGTGCGAGACGGCACATTGAGCGCAGGGCCTTCAATGGTTGGGAGGAAAGCTTGTATCCAAAATATTTGTTGAAGTGTCGCGATTCGTCGAATGCTCGCATGAACTGCTGAGAAGCGGTATAATCATGAGAATGATAGACAATTGCATCCGGTGCGTATGCCTTCGCATAGCCGGCTTCGATGATAGATCGAGCCCAGAGCTGGTCCTCCGCGAACTCGACATCGGGATAAGGAAATTTCTCCCATACGGATTTTCGCATCAATGAATTATTGTCCGAATAGAAATGCAGAGCCTGCCGCCAGCTTTCGTCCGTTGCATATCGTGCGGAATCCGTGTGCCGATCCACCACCAATGGATACTTTAGAAAGCTATCGAAATGCCTATCGATATCGTTCTTAATAAATGGTGACGACAAAGGGTAGGCGAGATGTCGTCCGAAAACCCCGGCGATCCGTTCATCCTGTTCTGCCGTTGAGACAAGCGTAAGGAGCCATTTGTCGTCGATAGGTTCAGCGTCGTGGGTCAAAAGCGCCACAAATTCAGTGTCAGCGGCCTCGATTGCAAGGTTTCGCGTCCTCCCATGTCCGAAGTTTTTTGGCTCTATCTCAATTAGGCGAACACGCGGTTGTTGGCGTAAGTATTCTCGCGTGCCATCGCCCGAACCCGAATCGATCACAATTACGTCGTAAGACCAAGGTGTATTTTGGTTCAACACCTTTTCCAAGACCCGTGATATACTCGGCATGGCATTCTTGGTGGGCACAATAACCGCACAACGGTGCTTTGCCATCATCGGCTTCCTTCATTTACATATTGAAGAACACGTGAACAAATAGCTCCCTCGATCATGCGTGCTGATTTTTCCCAGGATAACCCCTCGATGTACGAAACCCCGGAGTTTCTCAGCCGATCGCGCTCGTTCGGCCGAGCCAAAAGCTGCTCAATAGTATCTGCAATCGCTTCCGGCGTAGGTTGAGTTAATGCAATTGTACCGGGAGGAAAGATCGTTGTGACCGTATCGAGGTCGAGATCGATAACTGGCAGGCCGCAAGCCATCATTTCTTTGTTCACTAAAGAATGGTTCGTCGCGGAAAACACCATTCCCAGCGTGGCGTTCCGATAAAGGCTTGCGAGTGCGCGCGGAGTCAACACGCCGTGATCTCGATATGGAAAGTCCACCTTGAGGCTTCCCAATTCCCACCCAAAGAAATCTACCTCGAACTTGACATCTCTGGCTTTCAAGATTTCAAGTGCAATAAATGCAAGTTCAACAGCCCGCCTGGATGTTACATGGCGGGCATATACCGCAATCCTGCTGTTGCTGCGGTCCGAGGAATATGGCGAATTGTAAACGCTCTCATCGTAGGCCAACGGCCACGACATCGCCCAGTTACCAAACCGGTTGCACATGATTTTGCGAAGCCATTCGCCTGCACATAGGCAATCGAAATCGAAGCGGTAAGTTGCCTCGGTCAACAGAGCCTCCGATCCCATCGGGTAAAAGCTTGGCTCATAATCCTGAACAAAATAAAATTTTCGAACAAACTTACCCATCGCTCGGGCGGGATAGCAGGTAAAGCGATCAGTCGCGATCAGTGCATCCCCTTCACTGTCCGGCGTGACGCCGCCAAACAAAGTAATTGCCCCTGAGAAGGGCTGGAAATGCTTGTTGATCGTTTCGCGCGCCGCTTCGGCGCTTGTATGAATAGTTGGATTTTGGATCAATAACTGAACATCGTGACCGAAACGCTCAAGAAAGTGAGCAATTCGGAAAATCGTCATATGCCCCCCGGCACCAGGTTGGAAATCCGGTATTACCCACGTAATCCGAAGGCGGGAAGGATCGAATGTGTCGAGAGGCGGAGTGCCTCCCGAGTTCTGATAGCATATAAAGCTTTTGAGGGAATCGGCTTTGCTCTGAAGGGGCGATTTCCGCCGATTCCCTAGAAGGGCCCGTTTCAATTTTTTCGACAATGAGGGTAGACGAAAAGGGGCCATGCCTATTCCTTTTTCCGATCGTCCCGTTCGTTTCAATACGCCTTGGCACCCTTAGCTACGCTAAGCAGTGCAAAGATAACGACGACATATCGTTGCTCAAATTTGCCAATGAATCTAAACCGGCTTTTCCGGCCGGCGCTATGTCAGATCGAATTGCGCCTACCAAGTTCCCGTTCCCAGTCCAGCGCGGTTTTTACAATGAAGTTAAGATCATTATATTGCGGGACCCAATCCAACTGACGTTCTGCCGCTGTCGGATTGGCAACGATCGAGGCGGCATCCCCAGGCCGACGGCCCGCAAAGTTTACGGCGAAATCCACGCCTGATACTGCACGCACACAATCTAGGACTTCCAATACAGAGAATCCCTTTCCGTAGCCGCAATTAGCGACTAGAGAACCGCCACCGTTACGCATCCGCTGAAGCGCCTTGAGATGGGCCGCAGTCAAGTCGCTGACATGAATGTAGTCTCGCACGCATGTGCCGTCGGGAGTCGGATAGTCTGTGCCGAACACGCTAATAGCACTTCGCTTGCCAAGCGCGGTCTCGCACGCCACCTTTAAAAGGTGGGTCGCTCCTATAGTGGATTGTCCTACGCGGCTATAGGGGTCACTGCCCGCCACATTGAAATATCTAAGGGCCGTATATTTGAACGAGGAGTACGCAGCAGCGACATCCCGTAGCATGATTTCCGTCATCAACTTGGATGAACCATATGGCGATTCGGGTCGCAATTGCGCGCTTTCCAGCACCGGTTCGGAATTATCCGGCGTGCCGTAAACCGCTGCGGTCGATGAGAATACAAAATACTTGATCCGTGCCGCTAAAGCGGCCGCAATCAAAGCGTGCGACTTTAGCGTGTTGTTGTTGTAATACTTAAGTGGGTCAGAAACCGATTCCGGCACGACAACGGACCCAGCAAAATGAATGACCGCATCAATGGGGTGAGTCGCAAATATTTCATATAGAAGGCCTTCGTCTGCTATGTCGCCCCTGTAGAGTTTTGCGTCCGGGGCAACGGCCCATTCAAACCCGGTTGAAAGGCAATCAACCACGACAACGTCTTCGCCAGCGTCCAGCAGCGACCAAACCATGTGGCTACCAATATAGCCAGCTCCCCCTGTCACTAGGACCGTCATCGTATGTGCTCCGTAAGTTGGACTAGGAGTTAGAAGATTGTATGATCTGATTTGTCAACCAATCCTCCTCTTTTATGACCAGCATGATGTCATGCAACTAATTCAGTGAGCAATCGCGGCATCTGCCTCGCGCTCCCTTCCCTGGTGGTAAACAGCGATTTCCGCGACTTCTCGATGGCTGGAACATCTACAATAATAATAAACGACTACGTTGTAGTGGCCCCCTAAATGACCGGACAAAGTCTTCCCGCTTCCACGACCGCCGGTACGAACATCGGGCCGCCCTGGAGGTTCGGCGCAGCTTCCAGCGGCTTTCGGGCGAGCCAGCGCCAAGTGAACAGTTGCTGTGGGGCCAATCCGTGACGCCGAGCCACCGAGCAGGCCTTGATGCCCGGCTGAAAACTCTCCGCAACGGTTTGCGCCTTCTGCTCATCGCTCACCCACGACGGCGACCGCTGCCGTGGAAACCTCGAACCGGCGCACCTCTGATGGTATTCAGACGTCTTGAGACCTGGTGCGATAATAGAGGAAAGGTCCTCGAGCCTTACATTGGATAGCTGAGATCCGGAAACTATTGCGCACTTGGCCACCACCAAGGAAATCAAAAGCGAGGATGTGTCACTACAGCATGAGCTTGTTATTACAGCCGTTAAACCACGCTTCGGGCGCTCCCTACAGAGCCAATCGAATGGTTGACCGATAACCGTTCATGCTTGTCGCCAATGACATCAAACCCCTGTCGCACGATATCGGCATGGAACGCACTCAACGCTTGTCGGAAGTCCAAGATAGAACCGCATGGCTCGGGCTTTTCGTGAAGACCGTCACGCGAGATCACATTAACGTCCATCCCATGCGCGATGCAACAGACGCATCCTCGACCAACTACTGATTCATTCAAACACCACAATTGCGTTCCATCCGCACAAAGCTCTTTGGCAAGCGAAGTGAACCAGGGATCACGCAATTCAATGTATGCGGGCGGAAGTTCCTATCTAAAGAGCCTCGTCAGCATCCAGTATGCGACCTTCTACAAGTCCGTAAATCCACAGAACAGGCAAAAAAATTAATAGAAGGCCAAATTCGGAGACCGCAGTGAAACGGTGTGTACCTTGCACGGGCGCGGCAGATTCAAACGATTGACGTGCAGGTAAACGGATTGAGTTCTCCATCAGAACGTTTGTTAGCTGACGGTCCATTTCTGCGTCCGGACTATCTCCGTCGAAGGTGAGAAAAGATGACTGCTTTCTGCGCTTTTCACTCGTGCTCGACATTTGCCGCTCCCGGGTTTCGATGCTAGACAGCGAATTCAAACCCAAAGCTAATAAATGGTTAAATTTCCTGCGGCATGTCAACTTGTTTTCCTGTTTGCCGTTTCGATCACCGGCTCAATGCTGTCCACATCATGAAGCAGCATCGCCCAATTGACAGACTTCCACCCCAACCAAAGCAGCTAGATCCAACCTTTGACAAGAAATCCAACGAATCCAAGAAACCCGTATCACCATGAGATATCCTTCGATCAGCACGTTTGGCTCCCTGCAGCTAACTCGCGTTATCGTACTCTCATCGATTTGATCGATGATCGAGGTCTTATCGATCAGCTTATCGAAAACCATTTGAATGTTGCGCATGACATTTCAGCTCACCTTCCGATTGCATCGAAAAAAATCCTCTCCTCGCTTTCTGAAGCAGATTTGGCGGAGGTACGGAAACGGCTGGTGGAACTTGATCTTCCGGACTCCCATCATAATTTAATCACGTCGGCCTCATATTTTTTTCCAGAGTTGAGAAGAAAATTAAGGACGTCAATTACTAACCCCCCACATAACATCCACCGAATGCAAAGACCGGAGGCTTACGTCGGGGACCTTTACAGTGCGGATATGGTCGCATCTGTACTCAGCCTCTCTGGTATATCCTTCGAACCGAATCAAAAGTATCTCGACTTTGGCTGCTCATCCGGCTCGTTAATTCGTGTTCTCAAGGCCGTAGCGCCGGATAGTTCGTTTCATGGGGTCGATCCGATACCCTCCTCGATCGATTGGGCAAATAAGAACATCCCGGGCGCAAAGTTCTCGGTTTCCAACCCAAGGCCGCCTCTTCACGAAAGCGATGGCGCTTATCGCGGCGTTATAGCTATTTCGATATGGTCTCATCTTGGAGAAAAAGAAGCACTCGCGTGGTTCGAAGAGATGTATCGGCTTGTCGAAAGTAATGGTTGGCTTCTATTTACCGCGCACGGAGATACATCAATAAGCTTTTACAACAAAATGCAACTATACCCGCCGCGCAGAATTCTAGCCTTGCTGGAGGGACTAGCCAATACTGATTTTGTCTTTGAGGAGATATATATTGGTAATTCACCTGAGGGGCTTAGTGCCAAAGGGTATGGTAATGCATATTTTCTTCCGTCATGGGTGGAGCGTAATCTTTCTGATAAGTGGGACGTTATATACTTCGGAAAGGCGCAAAACCAAGAAAACCAAGATGTCTACCTCTTGCAAAAGCGTAGTGATAGATCGCTGGATATGAGCGCCAGCAGCGATATGTATTTGGGCCGCTACCCATTTGGGAGCTGGATAAAAAGCTGGGTTCTGCGCAACCTTCAGCGTCGGAGGTGAATATTACAAGAAACCGCCGATGCCAACGCGCCGCAAACTCGTCATGTAGCGAGTAGGACTCGATGGAAGCCGTCGTGCCCGTATGGATACCGACATCGAGACGGAATCGCGTGGCCGTCACTTCGTGTTGAACCCACACGAGGCACCGCCTTAAGAGGATTAGGCGCCCGACTCAGAAAACAAGTAGTTCTTTCGATCGAACATTCAGCCCATTTTTGATGGATGAGTAGCTACTTCTGGTAATGTAAGCTTTACCGGGGATCGCTTTCACGGTGGGGTTACAGACGCAACGCAAAATTCAATGCTTTAAGTCTGCGTGCCGCTTACATGGAAAATCACGTTGTCCCCGATTAGCTGAGCAGCTGCTAACGACCAGCCAGAATTTGAGCTCGTAGGCTTCGTTCAAGAACCAATCCTATTGCCAAACTACCAAATGCGAATCCAACCAAATATTCTTTGTCAAGGTACTGGTCTGGATAACCGAGATAGTAGCTCGAACGCATCCACTCGACGGAGTGAAACACTGGGTTCCACGCGCAGAGTCTCACCAATTGCTCTGGAAAAACGTGGAGATAAATGGGGGCTCCTGAGGTTAGGTAGAAACCAACCATAGAAAATCCGTAAATCATTGCAAACATTGGGAAAATGGCCGTTATCACGCTCGCGATAATGCCAAAACCCAGCGCTAAAACTAGCGTGACAGAAAAAGCCTGAACGGCCTGAGCGACATCGTTGGGAATTGAATCGGACCCCGCTGCCAGCAAGGAGAAAAATAACACGAACACCGACATATTTATTGCAACGGCCTCAAGAAAAGCTCTGGCGAGAATAATGTCAAGCAATCGCACAATCGGAAATGCCATCATCCCTTTGTTAGCCACTAACGATATCGACATGAATCTCGAGACGTAGCTAAACGCTAGCGCAGGAACCAACCCGGTAGCAAAGAATAACTGCAAGTCATCACCGAAAACGGCCTGGCGATTGAAGATGTGATACACCACCAACAGCATTATGACGTGTCCCAACGGAAACAGCGGCACGATCAAGAACCCGAGGCCGTGATTGAAAAAACGGCTTCGAATATCACGCAGGATAACAGCGTGCATGACGTTGAGCTTTTCGATAATCGGACTTCCTTGCATATTTGCGTTGCCGCGCTCCTTGTGTCCACCGTGGTGACCATGTAGCCAGCCCTAGTAAAGCTTGGTTCAGCAGCATAGCGCGAGAAAAATTGAATCGCGTCGGGTTGCCGAAGGCTGTTTGGTTTAAATTATGCTGCCATGGCCGGTTCGTCCAGCATTGCGTAATACTGCTCCTCGGCTTCAGCTTGCGGAATGTTGCCGATAGGCTCCAGAAGTCGTCGGTTGCTGAACCGATCGACCTCATTCCACGGAGGCGAATCTCGATATTTCGAAGCTGCGCCACGTTCCGCGCTGATTGATGATCTCTGCCATGTGGAGACAGTTGATCGTTCGACTAGGGCGCTGTCGTAGCTGTCGCGGACACTTCCGACTGACGGCTCGACGCGTCCTTCAGGCGAGAATTTATCCGTTTCTTGCTGTATCGGCTCCACTTTCTCTGAAGTTGGAGTTCCGACAAACACGGTGCGGTTAATAAGACTATGCTGGAGGCGCTCGCCTCGTAAGTTATCAAACCTCCAAACAGCAATCTGATTTGTTCAATTATTGATGGCCAACTCCAGCACAACGAGATAAGCGGATAGCGGTGACAAAGCCGCTTGATCCAGGGGGCACTTAAGGCTCATCGATGTCTAGGAGCGCCCTTCTATGCGAAAAGTTACACTGGTCGGCACTGCTGCCTCCTGCCTCACCATCGCTCTTGCAACACGGCCGGATGCGGCATTATCTTTGCCAGTGTCTAGCCGTTGTTCGTTCTGATAATTCTTATGGCCGTACACGCCAAGTAGCATGTAACTTAGCCATCCAGACCGCCCATTGATTTCGTCACGTCGTTCCCTTTCGTTGTCATGGTTCATCCGGATTGCCCCAATACCCCGCGTCAAAGACTCAGTATGTGCCCACAAATGTGCTCAGTCGAATCCATCAAACGAGGTATGGAGGGAACGTAGAGATATTCGACCTGCAGCGGCTCTCGTCCGTGAAATAAACGTGGGCGCCGCCCTTTGCGTGAGATGCACAGGAAGGATGAATGCCAGGGGAGCGCAAATTCCGGTTGACAATTTGCCGAACCGGCGCCTGCCTTTCGCAAACATATAGATGCTCAGTGACCTCCGGCTAGCGTAGGGTCGCTGCCCTTCTCAGGGAGCGGCGGGCGCCAATGAGCTATGTCGTCAACGTAAGCAAACTGATCGGATCATCGCTACCATGCCATGATTCATTAGAATTTTGCGGCGGTGCGAATAGACGAAAGCGGTGTTTGGCCTGCTGCCGGTTTATCGGACACGAGATTAAGCTAATCCCACCTTGGTTTTACAGTCATTGGGGCTGAGATAGTCCAGTGGGCGACGTTTCGGGTTGTAGAAGCGCTCTATGTAATCGAACACGTCCGCTCTGGCATCGTTTCTCGTGCGATATATCTTGCGTGCCGTTCTCTCCGTTTTCAGTGATGAGAAGAAGCTCTCCCTTGCTGCGTTGTTCCAGACATTTCCAGAGCGGCTCATCGGACAGGCCGTAGTCGCCCATAAGGGGCTGGAACTGCTCGCTCGTATATTGGCTACCCTGATCGGAATGATGCAGGAGCGCGTCCGGTTTTCCTCGACGCCAGATCGCCATGATCAGTGCATCGGTGACGAGTTGGGCCGTCATGTTGGCATTCATCGACCAGCCAATGACACGTCGTGAGAACAGGTCGATGAATGCTGCGACATACAACCAGCCTTCTGCGGTCCAGATATAGGTGAAGTCAGCCACCCCCTTCTGGTTCGGATTGTCCCCTACGAACTGGTGGTCGAGGACGTTCGGCATGATGACGGCACGGTCACCGGCATCCTTCGGCAAGCCACGCCGTCTTGGCCTGGCGCTAAGCGCATTCACGCGCATCAGCCGCTCTATACGATGTAGGCCACAGGATAACCCCTCTTCCTGCACATCGTGCCAGACCCGTCGAGCACCATAAGTGCGGTCGCTGGACTTGAAGCTCTGCGTGATCTTGTCCAGCAAGACCTAATCATAGTGGGCGTGTGCACGTGGAAAACGATTGAACCAGGCGTGAAAGCCTGATCGGGAAACTCCGAGCGCTTCGCAGAGACACGCCACCGGCCAGATCGAACGATGCTTTGCAATGAACGGAACTTCATATCGCGTCCCTGGCAAAGTAGGCTGCGGCGTTTTTTAGGATATCGCGCTCCGCCTTCAGCTTGGCGACTTCACGACGGAACAGCTCGATCTCAAGCTGCTCCGGCTTCATTTGGCCTTTTCCAGGAAACGACTGGCTGGGATCGTCGCCGTATTCACGAACCCATTTGCGCAAGACATTCTCGTGGACATCAAGATCTCGAGCAGCTTGCGCAACAGTAACCCCACGTACCCCTGACAAGCTTCACAGCCTCAAGCTTATACTCGCGGCTGCATATTCGTCTTCGCATTCATGCTCTCCGGTTTCAGGAGGAACACCTTAACTCGATGTCCATGAAACCGGCAGCAGGCCAGCGCATAAGGAACATGAAAGCAGTTGCGCTCGTCGCTTACTGAATATACCGATTGCGAGCGCATTGGGCGCGCATCGTTCGCAGAGCGTCGATGGGACTTTCAGAGGGTTAAATGCTACGTCAAAACGTGAAGTCCCTTGCCCAAATGTGGGGCCAGTGGGTAGCGGGAGTACAATACGAAATTAACTACTGGGATCGGTGGCTTGGGAGCCGCGGCGGTCAACATTGCGAAGACTTCGCAAATAGGATGACGCCTGATCGCCCAATCGATGGCATGATCGGACCAATTATTGACAGACTCCCGAAACCAGATGTTCAAATTTTGGATATAGGCGCAGGTCCGCTCACGTGCCTAGGAGCGACCCGCCCTGGCTATCGACTTGAGATAGTTCCAACCGACGCATTGGCAGATCAATATGATCGTCTGCTGGAGAAGCACCGGATTAGACCGCAAATCAGGACTATGTTTGCGCTCGGAGAGGACATCGAACTTCTTTTCGGACAGAATACGTTTGATATCGTCCACTGTCAGAATGCCTTAGACCACGCAATAGACCCCGTCCGCGTCCTTCTGCAGATGCTCACCGTCTGCAGGGTCGGTGGATATGTGATGTTGCGGCACGCCCACAACGAGGCTGAGCATGAGCAGTATAGCGGCTTCCATCAATGGAACCTTACTATGAGGCACAATGACTTCGTGATTTGGAATCGCGACCACGACATCAACTTCAGTGATGAAGTCGCCGGCTTCGCAAGCCACGAGGTGCTAATGTCTGAAGGCTACCTTATCAACGTTTTCAGGAAACGAAACGATGTCCCTGTGGGGTTAGGTGGAGATTTTAGTAACCGCATTGCATCTTTCCAATCAGCTGTCGTCGCTTCCTTGGGGACAGTTGAGCAGAGCAATTTGGTCGCGCCGGATAACTAGTCAGTGGTCATGGAAGAACATGACCGAATCCCACCCGCGTTCTTTGCCAAAAGCGTCCGACGCGGCCCCAATGGTCCTTGAAGTCGCAAATGCCTGAAGACAACGAGCTTTATTATGATCAGTCCCCTCGAAAAAACCAAGGCAGCCCGGCGGTGATCTGGGACGGGTCCAAGCAAATTCTCGTTAAGTGGTATATTCTGCACCGCATTTGGAGACGCGTTGAGGAAAGGATAGCAAAGTTTTCTTGCTCCTATCTAGCTGAGACCCGTCGAAGATTACATTTAACTGCGGAAAGAGTTAGCTAGCGGTTCCCATCCAGCGAGAGGTAACTATGGCCCTGTTGTTGAAGAACGACGACTGCGCGCTGCGGGCAGTATGTTTGGCCAGCAACAGCAATTCTGTTTTGGTTTGTTTTTCACCTTGGTCCCAAAACCCGTCTTTGGACGCGTATGGGTTCGCGGAAGACCTATGCACGAAATATCAATGGCCGGCGGTATTCGTAATCCCGGCCCGGAATGACTGGTATCAATCGGACGGGTGCTGGGAGGTGGTATCCGCAGCGGCGGAGGTAACATCCCGGTTCCGGCGCGTAGTAACTTACGGCAGCAGTATGGGTGGCTATGCCGCGTTGAATTATGCATCTGATCTAAACGCTAAAGCGGCTCTCGCTGTGATGCCTCAGTTTTCGATTGATCGGTCGAAGGTTCCATTCGAAGAGCGGTGGTCACAGGAAGCATCATCTACCAAATTCGTCCGCGATAAGATCTCTGATGAGAGTCTTGCATACGCTAAAGCTTTTGTTTTGTATGACAAGTTTTACGGCCCGGACAAGCTTCAGGTAAAGAAGCTTGGTGCACTCGCGAACGTCGAAGCGATTTGCCTGCCGCTCATGGGCCACTCCGGTCCGGGCGGTCGACTATTATCGGATGCACTTGCTGCCATCAGAACGGATGATCTCGCTGATTTCCCGTCCTTCGTTAAAAAAAACTATCGTAAGGCATCAAGGGATAGCGCTACGCGTCTGTTCCAGTTAGCTAGGCTTTCTCGATTTCTTTCGACCGAACAGCGAATGATGCTGTTGAAGCGAGCGGCGGCGAAAGAACCTATGAACTTAAAGGTGGATTTGGTGATGGCCGAATTACTGATAAAATCATCCGAGTGGGCCAGAGCCGCCAATGTGCTCCTCGATGCAGTCCGCAGGCATCCGACGGTTTCAATCTTTTGGAGTTATCTTGGTTCTTGCCAAAGCCGAATGCTGCAGTTTGAAGTTGCGCTTCAATCAACCGACAAGGCAATCCGATTTGAGCCGAGCAATGCTTATTTGTATCATCAGAAAGCGCGATGCTACATGAACTTAAAGCAGTTTCGAAATGCCTTTGATGAGCAGTTGAAGGCCTTAGCACTCGACCCGCACAACGAGCTTTACACAAATCAGCGGGATGAAATCTCGGGTCATCTAGCCTAAGCTAAGACATCCTCGCGCCCTATCCAAAATTTAAACTGATCCGCCCCCTTCATCCTATGATGAGTGTCGCAAACGAGAATAGTACCTTCTCGATTGTGGCACTTCATTTGCGTCATGGAATTCTCGCTCTTCGCGTGACCAGCTGAACTCCCCTATTGAGACCGGACGGCATAAGCAGAAAAGGCTCAAGCACAGGCTTGAGGACATGTGCGGACGCCTCCGGGTGCGCAAGTAGAATCTTCGTACGATGGCATCGAAGTTTGGTGCGGACATGTGTTTGGCTTCTTTTGCGGCAAAACATTGCCGCCAAAGATCGCCGCAGACACGCTGGACTTCTCCCGTTCCAACTGCATCAAACGGTTGTAAGGCAGAACCACGCAGAGTGTACCACGAGGCTGAGGACGCAGAAGTCCTGCCCGCTATTCGCAGGTTGGCGGACCAAAGGCCGACCTATGGCTCTCGGCGGATCGCCGCGCTCCTCACTTGCGAAAGGCGAGCCGCTGATAAGCCTGTCGTCAACGCCAAACGGACTTATCGCATCATGGCAACCAGGCCGTGCTGTTGGAGAAACATACGGCCATCCGCAAAAAACTGCATTCACGACGGCAAGTCATGGTCATGCGCCCCAATCTGCGCTGGTGCTCCAACGCTCTGAAGTTTACCCGCAGGAATGGTGAGGTCATTCGTCTCGCCTTCATGATCGACGCCTTCGACCGGGAGATCGTCGCCTGGACGACGGTCGCCAACTCAGGCATCTCTGGCTCGGGCGTGCGCGACGTGATGCTGGTGGCAGTCGAGAAGCTCTTCGGCGCAACCCGAGCGCCGCATACTATCGAGCATCTCTCGGACAACGGATCGGCCTATAGCCCAGCGGATAACTTTCAAAGTTTCTGCGGCCTGAAGCTCTCCGCGAGCACATGGCTGGCGTCGTAGAGCCTTTGGTCCGAAACGCGCGTCACGTCGCCTGGGCGGCGTCGCCGACGACTGTTTAACGTACTGCGCGGCGACAGCGGCCAGAGCCTCATTCTCTTGTCGCCGACTGTGATTACGGGATGCTCTTGCAATTCATTTCAATATCTCTCGCAGATCTTGCCCAAGTTATCGTTCAGGCCTTGCAGGCCATGCTGGATGAGGTTCAGCCCTTCGTCCAGCGTGACCTCGCCTCATCTTCCGTCCCGGCCTCGACGTGGCAGGGCACTTCCACGAAACGTCCTCCACCAGCAATCTGCCGAGGCAATTGCATGGTGTGGGCCGTAAAAGTGAAGCAGATCCGGAACACTTGCTGCATAGCACATGTCTTCTTGAAACCGCCACCGGGCAATTAATAAACAGCATCTACTCCCTATGGACATCCTCATCCGCAATAAGTTGAGACGCGTCGAATTGCTCATCGAATAACCATGTGATATTCGCATTTCGGAACGTTCAGGACGGTGGGGGATTTTGTGCGCTTCGAGAGAACCGCAATTGAAGACGTTCTGTTGATCGTTCCGAAAAAGTTCGGCGATCCTCGTGGGTATTTCATCGAGACTTTTCGAGCCAACGAGTTTGAGGCGAAAGTAGGCATTTTCCCGTTCGTACAAGACAACCAGTCTTACTCGGCAAAGCCAGGAACGGTGCGAGGCCTACACTTTCAGACCCCTCCGCATGCCCAGGGGAAATTGGTCTCTTGTTCGAGCGGAGCAATCCTTGATGTCGCGGTCGATATCCGCGGCGGATCGCCGACCTATGGCAAGTTCGTGGCGGTGGAGCTTTCAGCGGAAAACGCTCTTCAACTATGGCTACCGCCCGGTTTCGCACATGGGTTCTGTACACTGACGGCAGCTACCGTCGTCTCCTACAAGGTGACCAACTATTACAGCGCCGAACACGACCACGGGCTTCTTTGGAACGATCCGGTCGTCGGTATCGAATGGCCCGTCACGGCGGAAAAGGCTATCCTATCGGAAAAGGACCGGAAGCAGCCGACGCTCGCGGAGCTTCCGTCGAGCTTCATTTACTCCGTGAACGAGGAAGTCGGCAAACGCAGTCGGAGCCAGTAACGAGAGTTCCTCAGAGGGTAATCCAAAGCATGCGCGTAGTTGTGACGGGTGGAGCGGGTTTCATCGGATCGGCGGTCATCCGCCACCTCGTGCTGGAAAAAGGATATGAGGTCCTCAACATTGACAAGCTGACCTATGCCGGCACGTTGACCTCGCTAAGACCGGTCGAGGCCAAGCTGTCTTACCGGTTCCTGAAGATCGATATATGCGATGCTGCGGCAATAAGCTCCGCAATTTCAACGTTCCGGCCGGACCGGGTGATGCATCTGGCGGCCGAGAGCCATGTCGATCGCTCCAT
This sequence comes from Neorhizobium sp. 2083, assembly GCF_031455615.1. Taxonomy (NCBI): domain Bacteria; kingdom Pseudomonadati; phylum Pseudomonadota; class Alphaproteobacteria; order Hyphomicrobiales; family Rhizobiaceae; genus Neorhizobium; species Neorhizobium sp. 2083. The sequence goes on from NZ_JAVDTC010000002.1 coordinate 16,432, forward strand.
CCTCGGTGCGCGGCAATTCATCGAAACCAATATACTTGGCTCCTTCACCGTTCTTGAATGCTCGCGAGCGTACTGGGAGGCACTTGCCCCTGAAGACCAAAGCCGGTTCCGCTTTCTACATGTTTCGACGGACGAGGTTTATGGCTCTTTAGGCCTGGAAGGATCATTCTCGGAAACGACCCCCTACGATCCGAGCTCTCCCTACTCGGCCTCGAAGGCCGCATCGGACCATCTAGCCAAGGCATGGACCCGCACCTATGGCATGCCGGTCATCGTGTCCAACTGCTCGAACAACTACGGCCCCTTCCATTTTCCCGAAAAGCTGATCCCGTTGACGATCCTCAACGCCCTTGAAGGAAAGCCCCTGCCGGTCTACGGGAACGGAACAAATATTCGGGACTGGCTTTACGTTGAAGATCACGCAAGGGCATTGAATCTCATCGCCGAGCAAGGCCGGGTCGGAGAAACCTATAATGTTGGCGGTCGCAACGAGCGCCGCAATATCGATGTCGTGAAGCGAATCTGCGCAATCCTGGACGATCTGCGACCGATCGGACATCCCCGCGAGGAACTGATCCAGTTCGTGATGGACCGACCCGGCCATGATGCACGTTATGCGATTGACGCGACGAAGCTGGAAACGGAACTTGGTTGGAGAGCGCAGGAGAGCTTCGATACCGGAATCGAAAAGACGGTGCGCTGGTATCTCGACAATGAATGGTGGTGGGCACCGCTGCGCAAAGGATATGACGGCAGCCGCCTAGGGCTGATCAAGACCGGGACCGGATGATGCACAAACCCCGACGATACGTTGTGACCGGCTTTAGGGGACAGGTCGTCCAATCTCTCCTCGAGAATGCAAGTAGTCGAAGCGACGTAGAAATTATTCCGGTCGGCCGTCCCGAACTCGATTTAGCGAAACCAGAGACTATCGCCGCGACCGTCGAGGCTGCTCGCCCCGATCTCATCGTTTCCGCCGCGGCCTTCACCGGGGTCGATCTGGCAGAAACAGATGCGGCGACGGCCATCTCCATCAACGCCGACGGCCCTGGAGAACTGGCGCGAGTGGCGGCAACTCTTCGGATCCCGATCATTCATTTATCCACCGACTATGTCTTCGACGGCAACAAGTCTTCCCCATATGGCGAATCCGATCCCGTCGCCCCCCTTGGCGTCTATGGCCGCTCAAAGCTTATGGGCGAGCAGAACGTGGCTGCAGCAACTGAAGACCATGCCATCCTTCGCACAGCCTGGATCTACAGCTCATTCAGCCGGAATTTCTTGCGCACGATGCTGAAGATCGCAGCGACTAAGGAAGAGGTGCGCATCGTCGAGGATCAGATCGGCAATCCGACTTCGGCAATCGATATTGCCGATACCGTCATCGCCGTGGGGCAAAACCTACTGGCTTCGAGCGATCCCGCCGTGCGCGGCATCTTTCACGTGGCCGGAACGGGCGCGGCGAGCTGGGCGGATTTCGCAGACGAAATTTTCCGGATTTCGGCAGCGAATGGCGGGCCTTCGGCAAAGGTCATCCGCATTCCGACCAGCGAATACCCTACACTTGCGCGGCGCCCAGCCAACTCCCAACTGGACTGTTCAAAACTGCACAAATGCCATGGCATTGTCATGCCAGATTGGCAGGCTTCGACGGAATCCGTGGTCAGGCGCGCGCTGCAGCCAGTCACCTTTAAAAACCGAAAGTTCGGGGGATGAGAAAATGAAGGGAATTATTCTCGCCGGTGGCAGCGGAACGCGGCTGCACCCGATGACGCAGGTGATGTCGAAACAACTCATGCCGATCTACGACAAGCCGATGATATATTATCCGCTTTCCACGCTGATGCTGGCGGGAATCCGCGACATTCTGATCATATCGACACCGAAAGATCTCCCGAATTTCCAGCAATTGCTCGGCGACGGTTCCCAATGGGGGCTCTCGTTGTCCTATGCGGAGCAACCCTCTCCGGATGGTCTGGCACAAGCCTATATCATCGGAGCCGACTTCGTTGGTTCCAGTTCGTCCTGTCTGATCCTTGGCGATAACATCTTTTTCGGCCATGGCATCACCGACCTTTTCAAAAACGCCATGGCGCGGGAAAGTGGAGCCACGGTGTTTGCCTATCACGTCAACGATCCACAACGTTATGGCGTGGTCGAGTTCGACAAGCAGATGAAAGCGGCTTCGATCGAAGAGAAGCCGGAACGTCCCCGCTCCAACTGGGCCGTCACCGGCTTATATTTCTACGACGAGGACGTCGTCGATATCGCGGCCAACCTGAAACCATCGGCACGGGGGGAACTGGAAATAACCGACGTCAATCGCGCCTATCTCGAACGCGGAACGCTGCATGTGGAGATGATGGGACGTGGTTATGCCTGGCTCGACACCGGAACGCCCGATAGCCTGCTGGAAGCATCCGAATTTGTCTCAACGCTTGAACGCCGACAGGGCGTCAAAATCTGCTGCCCTGAAGAAATCGCCTACCGGATGAGTTTTATAGACGCCGATCAACTTGAACGCATCTCCACCCAATACGGGCGGAGTGCTTACGGACAATATCTAACGGCGCTTCTACGGGATTCCAGGCAGCATCAGACCCATCGAGGCTAGAAGCGATCACTGCTTAGAGATAAGGCAAGTTCGCAGCAACTCCACGATATCAGAAGCAGCGAAATATCGTCTGAAGCCCACCATTCGCTTGTTACGGCATCCATGGGCCTCTCCTCTATTTCACCCGATCCAACGCCGCGATCTGCTGCGCGGCGATGGCGACGGCGGTGTCGCTGAGGTCGCGGACGATCATGGCGATCTCAGCCTCGTGCTTGAGCCGTTTCTTGGACAGCCTGCGCTTCGACTGGCCGGCGTCGATCATTCCCATGATGTCCAGATCGAGTACGGCCGCGAGGTCGATCAGCGTATCGAGTGCCGGCAAATGGACGCTGCGCTCGATATTGGAGACGCTTTCCGGAGTCTTGCCGATCTTGGCGGCCAGCTCTTCCTGGGTCCAGCGCCGGCGCTCGCGTGCGGCCTTTACCTGCGATCCGATCGCCTGTTTCAATGCATCCGTCATGAAGGCGAAGATGACTTCGTGATTTAGACTTGACCATGAAGCAGACTTGAGCATTGGTCTAGCGCATGAAGTGCGCTTCGGGAGAACGCTGTTCGCCGAAGTCCACCGGAGCCGGAGACCGCACAATGGTGCATGACGACAAGACCGACCCACCCGTGACGGCATCGCGCCTGGCCCTGGCGATCGAGGAAGACCTCAGGTTCGTCGAGGGGATCGCCGCCGTGCTGCGCCACCTTGGCGAAGGCAGAGAACCTATCGAACCCGGCGCGATCGCCGCCCTGGCCATCTGCCTGCACGAGCCCGCCGCCCGGATGGTGGCGTTGAGGCGGGCGGCGAGCCGCGCTGAATGCAACTGGGAAGAGATCGAGACGGTCTAGCGGACATCTTAGGGGACATCAGCAAGGAGATGGGAATGACTGAAACAGCAGAACAAGCAGGCGGTCTCCAGGCCGCTCCACCCGCGGTGCCCAATTTGGGGAAGCGCGAATCATCGGTCAGCAAGTTCAGGCGGGCCGCCCTGCTTTATGGCCTTGGCGGCTTCTTCCTAGTGACGGGTTTGGCGGCGGTGATCGGCAACCAGCCGACGACCCGCCTCGGCTTCCTTGGTGCGGCAGCGCTTGTCATTCCGGGCATCAGGTGGGTGACCTATCGTGTCAGGGATGTCGCGCCACTGCGGGCAGAGCGCAAGAAGCTGGCGGTGGAACTGGCGGCTCAGAAGCCCGCGGTCCAGAGGCGGCTTCAGGTTTTGATCGATGCTGACCGCAACAACAAGGTTGTCACCGCGGAGGTCAACGGATGAGCCAGCAAAACTACAAGATCGAGAATATGTTGGGGCTTGGGCTCCTCATCGCCGCGGCAATCTGGTACTTCGGTGGATCCGGCCGTGATGCTGGAATCGAGGAAACGGCGAGCAGCAAAACCGCAGCACCTGCCGAGACCTGGCAGGCGGAATATTCCACCTGCGTGCGTGACCTCACCTGCTGGGCAAGCAAATGGCAGGCGGCTGCCGGCCGAAATTGCGGGGTGCCGATCGAGCGCTTGGCGAAGCTGAACTTCAAATGGACCAACCGTACCTTCGAACCCCGGTTGCCACGGGCGACCTGGCTGAACAAGGACACCGGCACGCTTACCTATATCGGCGACGGCATTGAATTCCAGAACGGTTTCGGCGCCTGGATCATCCACACCTACGAATGCGACTACGATCCGTTGTCGGCGCGGGTGATCGCGGTTCGCGCCAGAACCGGCCAGATGTGAGGCAGAGCGGATGGCAAGACACCTTATCCGCATCATCGGCCACGGCGTTCGAAGGCTATTTACCGCTCTTCTTCTACTGCCCCTGCTGGCACACGCTTCAGTCGCCGACTGGCATTACCGCCAGGCCAGGGACGAGATGCGCGGCATCACCGTTTCCCTCGCCTCCGTGGTCAGTGATAACGGCGCAGAGCTGTCATGGCCCGCCGGGCCGACAAGGGTTCAGCTGACGCTACGCAGCCGCAATCCGAGCGATCTTAGCGTCTACCTCACGACCGACAGCGGTCACTTCGCCTGCCTCGATGGAGCGACGGTCGCGGTCAAGTTCGACGACGGCGCAGTCGAGGACTATCGTTGCGACACGCCGAACGACGGAGGCACGCAGCAGATCTTCCTGATGGACGCTTTCGGCTTCTTCGCCAAACTGAAGCGCTCCGGCAAAGTGACCATCGAACCCACTTTTTTCGGCAATGGACGTCATCAGTTCACCTTCACCACCACCGGGCTCGGCTGGACGTGATAGGTGCAGGACAAACCGATAAGACAAAGGCGGACGTCGTTTCCGGCACCCGCCTTGTCTTTACAGGACCTCAAGCCTTACCGATGCATGCCGCCTCACCTCAGCGCCGTTCACGCGTGCTAGGAACCTGTCCACGGGGGCGGCCCTCGCCTCTCTGCCGGGCTTGTGCCCGCCGCTCCCCCAGGAAATCCATGAACTGCGTCATGCTGTCGACCATGTCGTCGTGTTTCCCGGTGGGGAAGCTAAGGCATTCCCGCCGGAAGTCGGCGAGCCAGCGCGCCTCGGCAGGGAGCCAGAATGCACCGTCCGTGATCCGGCTGACGGCACTGGCGAAACGGATCTCCTTCTCCACCTTGGGCCGCATGCCGTGGAGCTGGCCCCGACGCAGCCCCACCTCTCGGTTGAGTTCCTTGAGAAGGGAAACTCCCGATCCTGCCCGTTCGATCAAAATTTGGTCGGGGTTCCACCGGCTCCTTTCCCGCAGGATGCGATGCTTCAAAGCGTTGTAGGACAACCTCTCACGGATGACGTCTAGCAGGTACCAACCCTCGTCGCGATAACCCCAGGTCGTTCCGGCGGAATAATCCGCTGTCAGCTCTTCCGACCATGCAGTATCCCAGCTCTGGACGACCCAGCGAAAGTCCTCCCGATGAAGCTCTTCATCATAGGTCTTGAAGATGCTCCAATCGAGCTGCCCACCGCCGTCCGGGACCGGGTTCTGCTGGTACTGGGTCTCGAACACCTGCAACCCCATCGCGCGCCGGTACATGTCCAGGGTCTCCCGCGATTCGTTCTGCGGAAAGAGCACGTCTCCGACACGGCGCTGGTGAACCGTGCCATCTCCGATCATGATGATCTCGTCTTCAACCGCGATCGCGGGCAGGTTGAGATGCTCGAAGCACCCAAGCGACAGAAGGTGGGCTGCAGCATCCTCTTCATGCAGGCGCTGCTGGATGGCGATGAGGCACCCGCGCGCCTTGTTGTTGAACCGGCTGAGGAGCGACCCGCTGATATAATCCCGAACACGCTGCCGTTCGGCTTCCGACGTCGCGTCAAGTGCCTTCATCGGGTCGTCGATGATGATATAGTCGGCGCCAAATCCCGTAACCGAGCCGCCGATCGACGTAACGCGGATACCACCGGTCTGGGGCGTCAGGAGATCAGACCCCGACACGCTGATCCGGACCTGGGGGAAAAGCTCCTGATAGTACCGTGAAGTGATCAGCCGCCGCAGGCCCGCCATGATCAGGTTGCTGAGGTCTGCGGCATAGGTCGTGATGATGATCTTGGCATGCGGGTTATGCCCGAGGATGAACGCCGGCGTAGCAATCGACGCGCAGATCGTCTTCAGATAACGGGGCGGCAGCGTGATCAAGAGGAACCGACTCTCCAGGCTTACACAGCGCTGAAGCTGGTGGGTCATGGCCCGAACATGCCAGTTGTCGATATAGCTGGAACCCCCGTCATGGAGAACGTCGAACGCGCCCCAGACGAACTGATGGAGATTGTCGCGCCGCGCCGCGATAAGGCACTGACGGATCATCGTCTGCGCAATTGGTCCGAGGCGAGCATCGGAAGGTGCATTGAAGTTCATTCCTCGACCTCCAGACCGGCGCCCATATCAAGCAGGAAGTGGCCCAAGCCAAGGGCTTCGATAGCCTTCCGGGCATCGGCCTTGGAAAGCCCGGTCCTAACCATCTGATCGAGCTGTAGGGCAGCATAGGCGCGCATGTCGCTGTCGGATACCGCCAACTCACCGGCCGCGCCCCCTGCCACGTTGTCTCCCTCGCCCTCGAGTATGCCAAACTGGAGGACGAGTTTATGGAACTCGGCATGGGCCTTCGGGTCTCCTTTCATGGCTTTCTGCAGCAATTGCTCATAGGGCACCATCATGCTGGGCATGGTTAGCCGCTTGCCGTTCCGATTGATGGTCACCGGGCGCGCCAGCATCTCCTTTAGGCGAGTCTTCAAGCTTTTGGCTCCCTTCGGCCGCCCTTTTGGGTTACCGCACTGACCCTTCTTGAACTGCGTGTGCTTCGGTGGCTTGCCGTAACCGACGTCGTAGTCGCCGTCACGCGTGTCCCCGACCTTGCCACCACGCTTGGGGGGAGATGCATCGGCGGCCGTGTCGGCGGCCGGGGGCGGCGCATAGTCATCGCCTCCCCCCGCGTCGGCTTGGGCGAAAGAGGCTTCGATCGCCTGTTCGATCGGCGCCTGGCCCTTGCGCGCCACTTTTGCATCGACGTCGATCTGCTCGACGTCAGCCGACCCGTGTCTGGGTCGGCTGCGCTGGTGGATCTTCGGCTCGTCACTCATCGGCCGCCTCCACCTGCTGAACCAGGCCGGCACGGCTGCGCTTGTGGATGGTGACAGGTTGGTCGGGATCCTTGGCCGGTACCGCCTGCGGCTGCGCCTGGCGCATCTTGCCCATCTCGGCAAAGGTCTTTCCCGTCACCGCATGGATCGCCTCGATGCCGGCGAAGGCCTCGAAGCGGCGGACGATGGTGTCCGCGTAAAGCGGATCGATCTCGACGCCATGGCAGACCCGGCCGCACTTATGCGCCGCAACCAGCGTCGAGCCGGAGCCGAGGAAGGTGTCGATGACGATGTCGTTGACTTCGGTGACGTCCTTGATCGCCTCCAACAGGAGGTTGACCGGTTTGACTGTCGGGTGCATGGCGAGCGCTTCGTCGCGGCCACGTCCGAACGACGCCATGCCCGGATGATCCCAGACATTGGTGCGATATCGGCCATTGCTTCCGAGCTGGACGTTGTTGATGTGAGGCGTGCTTCCCTTCTTGTAGACGAGGCAGAGTTCGTGCTGCGAGCGGTAGAGCGTGCCCATGCCGCCCGTCCCCTTGTTCCAGACGCAGAGATTGATCTGGCTAAGGTCGCAGGCGTCGAGCGCCGACATATAGATGCCAGCGCCGCGCCAATCCATGAAGCCGTAAAACAGGCCGCCATCGATGAGGTATCCGCAGGCGAGCGCCGAAGCCTTGATCAGAAAGTCGAGGAACTCCTCTTTCGACATCTCGCCGGACGCCATCGCGAACTCGCGGTGCCTGACCTTGCCGAGACCGCTGACGAAGCCCTTCACGGCGACATTGTAGGGGGCGTCCGTCAGCACCATGCGCGCCGTCCGGCCGTCCATCAGCGCCTCCAGGACCGCCGGATCGAGGGCGCTGCCGCAGATGATGCGGTGCTTGCCGAGCTGCCAGATATCTCCAGGTTCGGTCACGGCCGGTCCCGGTGCGGCCTCGGGCAACCTGTCCGCCTCATCCGGCTTGGCCGGCTTAGCCGCCTCGGCCTGCTGGCCGATCAAGTCGATCTCCGGCGTCGTGAACGAGATCGCATCGAGGTTGAAGTCGATCGTCACTAGGAAGTCGAGTTCGGTCTTCAGCTCAGGAAAGTCCCACTCGGCAAGCTCGGCCAGCCGGTTGTCGGCGATCTTGAAGGCACGCTTGTCGTCCTCCGACAGATGATTGACCTCTACGCAGGGCAGATGGGTGATGCCGAGGCGGCGGGCCGCCTCCACCCGCGCGTCACCAGCAAGGACGACGGCCTTCTCGTCGATAACGATCGGGATCAGGTAACCGAACTGGTTGAACGAACCCATCAGGGCACCGATCAGACGTTCGTTGTGAACGCGGGTCTTGCGCAGATGCGGCTTCAGGCAGTCGAGCGGTTGGAGTTCGATCCGGTCGACGATCCTGTTGGTGAAGGCCTTGATCTCGGCGGGCAGCCGGCGCTGATGGTCGCTCTTCGACGGCTTCGGCAGATTGCGCGAGCCTCTGAGCCGTTTCCGAAATTGGGGATGGGAAGCATCATTCATTGTCTATGACCTTCTTGAGGCGGAACAGATCCGGCTCGAAGGAAGAGACAGGCGGAAACATACCAACTGTCCCCGGCCCTCGAGCCTGGGTGAAGTTGGCTGCTTCCGTGGACGAAGCCGTCCTTTGATGCTGCCTATGACCAACCGCGGTTGCGGCTGTGATGAGAGATCTATCGCATTCCGGAAATCCGAGCAATAGCCCCCTGTATTAATTAGGCTTTACTAAGTGTTAGTCAAATATCGTGTCATTATAACTCCCGATCTATACCCAATACTTCCGCTTATGCGCTGTGACGTTCAGACGAAATCACGCCTGTGGCGTTTCATTACCAAAAAAGCTCTTCGTTATGCATCTGCAGAATTCGACCTCGTTCGCGAACCTTCCGCTGGACTTGAGGCGCAAGGCAAGCATTGCTGTCGTCATCGGGAGCGCCGCGCTGCCCTCTCGGATCATCCGCCCGCCTGCTCGCGGGCTTGCGGCAGTACAGAGATCGGATCGGCCGGTTTTCTAAAAAGCGGAGAAGACGATGAACAAGACAATTCAGCCCATGGACTTCAACAGGGCGAAGTACAGCAAATTTGCGGACGACCCTAAGCGCGGTCATGAGGGCCCAATGGCTGACGCGGAAACAGCAGTGGCTGAGGAAGTTAGCTCGCCTACGGAACCAGCCACAAAGGCCGCAAGGGTCACGAAAGCTTCTAACGTGATCGAGGCCCTCCGCAGTGAAGACGGCGTTTCGCTTGAATCCATCATGGCCATTACCGGGTGGCAGGCACATTCGGTACGCGGCTTCCTCTCCGGTACGGTCAGGAAGAAGCTTGGTTTTGACGTCACACGGGGTTCACGAGCCGACGGGGTAACATATTATCGGATCATCGAGGGAGTGAGCTCTGAGATTACAACCACAGTCTCAGCCGCCGATCAGTCAGCTTCCAATCCCGCCATACCATCCGCTGAACCACGGAGGTCGGAAAGACCCCGCGTAAGGTGTGCGGTCCTCTCCCAGATTTCGGTATCAGCACCGGGGGCCTAACGATGACAATGAAGGCCAGAACAACAACCATACAGAAGGTCGCCGCTCTTGGCGATCTTTCCTATGCGGAACTAACAGCGATGTGGATGAAATCTCACGGTTTCGCGCCACCAAAGGGCGCGAAGCGGCGGTTATTAGAACGCTCGATATCCTTCGACCTGCAGGTCAAGGCCTATGGCTCGTTATCAAGGGCCGCTCGTAAAGAGCTGAAGTCGGCGATGCGAACGTATGCTGCGACGCGCCAGCTTTCCGAGGATCGCGTAGGAATGCTTCCTACAAATAGAGGGCTCAATGAGTCGAAGGACATGGTGTCGGAAAGCGAGACCAACCTAACCTCAGGATCGCATGTCCAACCAGCACCTCAAAAGCCGCCGCTTCCGAAAAAAGCACGACAAGCGGCAATGCTTTCCCCTGGGATGCGGCTTGTGCGGGATTGGAATGGTCGGCGGCACTGTGTCGATGTCGGCGATAAAGGCTTCATCTTCGATGGCAAGACCTATAGGTCGCTTTCCGCCATCGCGCGCAAAATCACCGGCGCACATTGGTCCGGCCCGCGGTTCTTTGGCTTATGAGCACGATCCCGAAACTTCGCTGCGCCGTCTATACCCGCAAATCCACTGAGGAGGGTCTCGACCAGGTTTTCAACTCCCTGGACGCCCAGTGGGAAGCATGCAGCGCCTTCATCGCGTCGCAGAGCGGTCTCGGCTGGACGCTCGTCCCTGAACATTACGACGACGGAGGGATCTCGGGCGGCACGATGGAGCGCCCTGCCCTGCAGCGCCTTCTCCAGGATATTGAGGATCGTAAGATTGATGTGGTGGTGGTCTATAAGATCGACCGCCTCACTCGGTCGCTGACGGACTTTTCTCGTATCGTCGAAATCTTCGACAAGCAATCAGTCTCCTTTGTCTCCGTCACCCAACAGTTCAACACCACGACGTCGATGGGAAGGCTGACCCTCAATGTGCTTCTCTCCTTTGCTCAGTTCGAGCGCGAGGTGACCGCCGAGCGAATTCGTGACAAAATCGCTGCCTCAAAGAAGAAAGGCATGTGGATGGGCGGTGTCGTGCCGCTTGGGTATCAGGTGCAGGGGCGCAAGCTGATCATCGACGAAGAGGAAGCTGAGACTGTCCGCTATCTGTTCGAACGATACCTGCACCTGCGGTCCATCAGGGGGCTTGTTGACGAATGCGGGAGGGTCAAACCATTTCGATCCGAACGACGCGGAACGTTGGCCAGCCCCTTCGGCCGCGGGAACCTCAGCCACCTCCTGACCAACCCAATTTACATCGGCAAGATCCGTCACAAGACCAACACTTACGACGGCGAGCATGTGCCCATTATCGATCCAGATCTCTTCGCGCAGGTTCAACAGTGTCTGGCGGACCAAAGATCGAAGCGATTTTCATCCACCAATCAGCATTATCCGCATTTGCTCACGGGCATCGTTTTTGATGATATCGGCGACAAACTTATCACATTTTATGCGTCGCCAAGGGGGAAGCGCTACCGCTACTACGGCTCTTCGCGACTGAAGCGGCCCAAGGAGAAAGACGATAGCGCGTGGCGCATTCCCGCGCCTGAACTGGACCGCATCGCCATCTCGCAGTTCAAACACCTCCTCACCGATAAAGCACGACTAACACGGTGGCTGGAGGCTGACGGGAATGAACAGCAGATCGGCAAGGGTATCGCCATGGCGGAAAAGATGCTGGATGACGACAAGCCGAGCGGCACCGAAAACCAATTACGAGACACCCTCCGCAAGGTGTTCAAAAGAATCGACCTCGGCAGCAATGCGATCACCTTCACTTGGGATCGTAGAGCGCTGATCGATGCTCTAATGGGACGAGTTAAAGAGAAAGGCCAGGATTCGAGCGAAGACGCCGACTGCCTCGAAACGCTAGTACTTCCCATCGCGATGAAGCGACGCGGTGTTGAGTTCCGCATGGTCGTCACCAACGGTGACGCTCCTAGTCGGAGGCCAGATCCATCGCTGGTGCAATTGATCGCGAAAGCCCATTGTTATCTGGCCAGCCTCACCGACGGCTCAGGGCGAAGCCTCACGGACGTGGCGCGTCGCTACCAGACCGAGCTCTCGGAGGTCAGCCGAATCCTGCCGCTCGCTTTCCTCGCCCCATCAATTACCGAGGGTATACTCACCGGTCGCCAGCCAGCATCGCTAACAACCCAACGGCTGCTCCGCATGTCCGATCTACCGCTGATGTGGGACGAGCAGATCGACCGCGTCGCTTGACATGCACGGACCCCTGTCTTGGAGACATCCAAGTCGGCCACGCACTCAAAGGAGGCGTCTCCCTGGGGTAAGATTGGTGCTACATGGAGTGATGCGTGCCCAGTAGCGTTGGCCCCACGCGGTCTTACGAGCTTCCAGCGTAGCAATGTCCCGGATCAGCCCCAAATTGCGCAGAAAATCCCTCGCGAACCCGACCTCTTGCTATCGGCAACTCGTTCAATGGACGAGCTTAAACGCTTCCTCATTTCCGATGTCTTCAACCCCAAACGCATGCGCGCGGGAGGAAGAACAGGTTTTAACTATCGCGCATAGCATCGCTGAGCACGGGTTCACCAATCCCTCTTGGCCCATAGCACGCCTGCTGCAAAAGGCGGCAAGTACGCGCTGGTACTCTCGGTATGATCACGCGAAGGGCCACACCAACCTGAAGCCGCTCCCGTTGCAGATTTGCAAAGGGCCGTCGTAGGAAGCCTTTGTTTTGGCAGCGATGGGCCGAGCTGGGATGTACTTTTTGACTCAAATCAAGGTCAACCAAGGTAGATCGTGGAACAATGCGATGGCCGGGGGGACACATGAACGATCTATTAGACGCTGAACTGCTCGCGCTGAAAATGCTGGCGGGCCATGTCCCGATGCAGGCGAGCACGATGATATCGATTTGCCTAGAAGAGCTTGGTCAGCGTGGGCTCTGTTCGCGCAATCACCCGCCAACCCTCACCCAAGGCGGTCTTGCCGTTCTTGAGGAAGTGACCGGAGCGATTTACCTTTGTGCCCGGCGCACTGTCCGTTAACCCTTTCTCATAACCTTCAGAGCTTTTTTTTCTGGAGCTCATCCCGCAGCTCAAACGCATTCAAGAACGCATGCGGGGTCACTTAGTACGATTCATCGTGCCGACCGCGCACGCTTGGGAAACGCAAATTTCCAAAGCCTCGTGTGAAAATTCCGAAAAATCCGCGTTGGATTACACTCGCCCAAAAACGACTTGGATACGCGAAATCCCAAACTGAGACGGCTGTGTTAAAACACCGAAGAAGCCTCAATTATTGAAAAAATGACCAAGTCATTGAAGGAATGACTCACTAACATACGGAAATGTCGGCGCTATTTCGATACGACGGAAAATCTGCGAAAACCGCTGGACTGACTGGTGGGCCCGGAGGGACTCGAACCCCCAACCAAGCGGTTATGAGCCGCCGGCTCTAACCATTGAGCTACAGGCCCGCCGATCCGGCAGCGGTGAGGCGCAATGGTTCGCCGTCACCCGGAGGTTGGCTCTAACGCAATTCCCGAGAAGCTACAAGCCGTTGCCGTAATAGGTTCACAATCAACCGGCAGGTAGGCTCGTCTGGCGCGAACGGGCCGGGGCGATTCCCGTTTCCGGCTCGTCGCGTGGCAGATGGAACATGACGGGCAGGTCCGGGAACAGCGTCCCGCCGCCCGGACAATCGGAGAGAACATCCATGCGCCCAGCGCTTTCGTCGTCACGTCTCGTCCTTGCAGCCGCCATTGCCGGCGCGGTTGCGGTCTCTTCAGCGGCCCCGGGTTTCGCCCAGGATATTCGTCCCCGGGAACCGGTCATCAATGTTCTCGGCGAAGGCGAAGCCGCCGTGGCGCCGGATATGGCGGTACTGACGCTCTCGGTTGTCCGCAACGGCCAAACGGCGCAAGCGGCCCTTTCGGCCAGCAGCGCGGCCATGAAAGATGTGCTTGACGCCCTCAAGGGCGACGGCATCGCCGATCGCGATATCCAGACCAGCAATTTCTCGATCTATCCTCAATACCGCAATACCGAGCCCAAGAAGGGCGTGATAGAGCCGCCGCAGGTGGTCGGCTACGAGGTTTCCAACACGCTCACCCTCAAGGTCCGCGATCTCCAGAAGCTCGGCGGCCTGATCGACCGGTCGGTGAAGCTCGGCGTCAACCAGGGCGGCCAGATCACCTTCACCAACGACAAGCCGGATGAGGCGGTGACCGAAGCGCGCAAGAAGGCGGTTGCCGAAGCGCTCGCCAAGGCGAAAACGCTGACGGAAGCCGCCGGCGTCAAGCTCGGGCGGATCCTCGAAATCAGCGAGAATTCCATGCGCGCGGCGCCGCAACCGATGATGCGCATGGCGATGGCCAAGGATATGGCGGCCGAAGCGGTTCCGGTCGCCAGCGGCGAAAACACCTATACGGTGACCGTCAACGTCACCTTCGCTCTCGAGCAATAACGGACGTTCCTTGAGGAGCCAGGCGCCTCTCGCACTAGGTCCCTGCCCGGCTTAAGACAAAACGCCCCCGCCAGGTCGTCAGACATGGCGGGGGCGCTTTTCTTCCGTCAGCGGGCGATGGAGACGGAAGGGGTCCTTCGGATAAAATCTAGCGGCGGATGACCGGGCAGCCGCGCTCGTTGGCAAACAGGATACGGTCCGGGCCGCGGCGGCCGAAACCGGCAACCACCACGACGCGACGGCCAGCCTCCACGACGCGGGCGCGGCGCAGACCCATGCGGCTTGCCTTTTCCTCGGCAAACCACGGAGAGCAGCCGCCGGGGCCACGATCCGGGCGCCAGTCGCGGTCGCCGCCGCGGTCGGGACGCCAATCGCGGTCACGGTCGCGATACTGAACCTGGATGGCGAAGTCCGGGCCGGCCGCAGCAGCCGTCGGGGCTGCGGCGGAAAGGCCGGTGAGCGCAATAAGAGCGGCCACGCCGGCTTTGACGATCATGCTGGTCATAGGGAAGTTTCTCCGAAATCCGGGGCCAGGCTCTGCGGCCCCAAGGTTGTTCCTCTCGCCTTCCAGAGCGATTGGCGCGACCCTAGCCCAGGGCATCTGAACAAGATCCTAACTTATCATTCAGCCGCTATTCATCGGCCGCTCACGGCAAAAATCACGGCGAAAGATGCAGCACGACCTGGCGGACATGCGGGCGGTCGCGATGCTCGAAGAGATAGATGCCCTGCCAGGTCCCGAGCATCAGCCGGCCCTCCCTGACGGGAATGCCGATGGAGACGGCAGTCAGCGCCGCCTTGATATGCGCCGGCATGTCGTCCGGGCCTTCGGCCGTGTGAGTGATCCAGCGCATCTCGGGATCGGTCGTGGGTGGCACCAGGCGGGAGAAAAAGGTCTTGAGGTCGTGGCGCACATCCGGATCGGCGTTTTCCTGGATGACCAGCGAGCAGGACGTATGGCGCACGAAAACAGTGAGCAATCCTTCGCCCGCTTGCCCGCGGCGCAAAAAATCCTGCGCCGCGTCGGTAAATTCGTAGAGGCCCTGGCCGCTTGTGGAGATCGAGAGCACGGTCTGGAGCATGGGAAACCTCGTTGATCGATAGGAGCGTCGGCAGGGAGCGGCACTCTTATCACCGGACAGGCTACAATGTCAGGAAGCTCTGGAAGCCGCCATAGATCATTCGCTTGCCATCAAAGACCTGTTTCCATTCGTCGTTCGCAAACCGCGGATCGACCATCACCTTGGCATTGATCTCATCGCGGCGAGCACGGCTTTCATAGGTGATCCAGGAGAAGATGACGATCTCATCCTCCTTGGCCTGAACCGCCCGCGGAAACGAGGTCAGTTCTCCGTAGGGCACGTCGTCGGCCGTGCATTCCACATAGGTCAGCGCGCCGTGTTCCATCCACACGGTGCCGGCAAGACGCGCCATGTCCTTGTAGCGTTCCAGATTGGCCTTCGGCACGGCCAAGAGAAATCCGTCGACATAGGGCATGATTTTCCTCCTTGGTTGTTTCAACACCCCAAGGACGTGGGAGCGGAAGGCCAGCCGACAAGGGCGACGGATTTTTCTTCAGCCCCAAGGGTCTTCCCTCGCGCGCACTCCTGAAACGGCCGCATCCACGGGAGCCCCACGATCAGCGTGCCGCGACACCGCCGGTCGGCACGCTGTCGCAACCGATGCGTCACAACGGGGCGGCTTCGGGCGCTGTAAGCTCCTCGATCGAATCGACCCGGTCCGGATAGAAGGCGACATGTTCCGCAATCGCGGAAACCGCGTCATAGGGGTGCTCATAGGTCCACACAGCGTTGGCCGAGCGTGCACCGCCGGCCGGAATGCTGAAATAGGAGGCCTCGCCCTTGTAAGGGCAGTAGCTCTGGTGGGCGGTCCGCTCGAGGAGCGTCATATCCACGTCCTTGCGCGGAATATAATGGACCGGCGGATAGGAGGCTTCGCGCAAGGTCAGCGAATGGACGCTGTCGGCGATTACCTTGTCGCCGAGCTTCACCACAATCCGCGCCGGATTGTGGCCGACGGTGATCGGGTGATCCGGTCCTGGAATTTTGCGTGTCCTGACATTCATGGCTCGTCCTTTCCGGTTCGAAGCATAACCCGGATATAGGGTATCCCGGACCGCCACCAAGCGGGCGGCGCGGAATGCTCCGGCCGGTGCGACGAACAATTGGCCGCGAAAGATCGGCCGGGCCAGCGGCGTCAGAACGTGGTGATCACGCTGATGCCGGGCGTTTCCGACTTGTCCATCGTCATCAATCCGGGCACCGCCTCCTCCAGGCTGATGCGCCTGGAAATGAGCTGCTGCGGCTTCATCTTGCCGGCCGTCAGCATGGCGAGCATCGCATCGTAGCGCCAGGCCTGCATGCCGTGGCTGCCGTAGATTTCGAGCTCGTGGCCGATCACCTGCGCCATCGGGATCGAGGGCGTGGCATGCTCGCCGAGCATCAGCCCGACCTGGACATGCCGGCCGCGACGGCGGAGATTCTTGATCGAGTTGAAACAGGTGACCGGATGGCCGAGCGCATCGATCGACACATGTGCGCCGCCCTTGGTGATCTCGCGAACCGCCTCGACGACATCAGGCACGGCGCTCGCGTTGATCGTCGCGACCGCGCCGCATTGGCGGGCAAGCGCCAGCTTGTCCTCGGAAAGATCGATGCCGATCGCATTGGCGCCGAGCGCTGTCGCAATCATGATGGCGGAGAGCCCTACCCCGCCGCAGCCATGCACCGCCACCCAGTCACCAGGCCCGGTGCGGGCCTGGTCGGCAACCGCGCGGAAGGAGGTCGCGAACCGGCAGCCGAGGCTCGCCGCCGTCGCATCGTCGATTTCTTCGGGCAGGTGCACGAGGTTTGTGTCGGCATAGTCGATCGCCACATATTCGGCGAACGAACCCCAATGGGTGAAACCCGGCTGGAACTGGTTGGGGCAGACTTGGCTGTTGCCGGAATGGCATTCGGAACAATGGCCGCAGCCGGAGACAAAAGGCACCGTTACCCGGTCGCCGATCTTGAAGCGCATGACGCCCTTGCCGGTCGCCACCACCTTGCCGGCCAGCTCATGGCCCGGCACATGCGGCAGGCGGATATCGGGGTCATGCCCCATCCATCCATGCCAGTCGCTGCGGCAGAGCCCCGTCGCCCCGACCTTGACCACCACGCCGCCAAAAGTCGGCTCCGGGTCGGGAAGATTGCGGATTTCAGGTGCCTTTTCAAAGGCATCGTAGAACATGGCTTTCATCGCAGGCCCCCGTCGGAAAGTGGGTGAAACATAGTCGCAGCAATCTGCCGGTCAACCAAGGGTGATCCCCTACCTAAGTCATATTCGCAGATCGGCCGATCACAAATCCGGAAAACCGCGCTTGCGCCACTCGCTTCGCGGCACCGGAGCGTCGACTTCATATGCGAAGGAGACGATCTTGGTGGCGTTCTCGTTGACCTCGCAGCGAAACCTGAAATCGTACCATTGCGCATTGGCCCGAAACGAGCCGCGCTTGATCTCAAGAACTCTGCCACTCGGCAGTTCATAAGCCGGTACTATTTCCAGTCTGTAGGATTGCGGCGAATGCCGCAACTGCTGGCCCAGTTCCGTTGCGCAGAGCTGGCCCGCGCGAACGCCCCGTGGAATGCTGCCCATCGCCGTCGTGGCAATCGGATCGTCCGTCTCGCTCTGCGAAAACAGCGTCTTTGCCTCCGTGAGTTCGACCGGCTTGCCGGGGATCGGCGCCTTGGAAGGATCGCTCTTGGGCGACGCGGCCGGCGGCGCCGTGACGATCTCGGTTTTGGTCGCGTCCAACGACGCTCCCGCAACCGGGCCGTTCTTCCGTTCATTGGCTGCGGCAATGCCGACCTCCGGCAGGTGAATATCGTCGGGAACCGGATTGGCTGGCGGCGCCTCCACAGTGACAGGTGCCTCTTTCGCCTGCTTTACCGACTCGGCAACTTCCGCATCTGCCTTGCTCTCCGCGGGCGGGCTTGTGGTTTCCTTAGACGCATTGCCGTTCTGGGATTTCTTCGGCCCGCCATCCTTCTCGCCGAATTCGAACACAGGGCGAAGGACAGGCAGGGATTGCCCTGTGGCCTGGTCGGTGGATTTAGGCGGCTCGGCAGGCTTTTCCGCACGTGGCGGTGGCGGCGGCGGCTCTGACTTTTTGGCCTCTTGCTTGGGTGGTTCGGGCGGCGGTGGTGGCGGCTGTTGCTTCTTGGCTTCCTCCTGCTTCGGCGGCTCAGGCGGTGGCGGGGGCGGCTCCGCCTTCTTGGCCTCTTCCTGTTTTACAGGTTCCGGAGGTTTCTTCTCTTCCGGTTTCTTTTGCTCGGCCTTCTTTTCCGCAGGCTTCTGCTTTTCCGGCTCTTCCGGCTGCGGTACGATCTCGACCTGAACGCTCTCCTCCTTCTCCGGCTCCGGCTGATCGACCGGCAGGTGGACGAAGAAAGCAGCCACCAACACGACATGCAGGAGAATAGAGGCAGGAATGCCCCATCCCATGTCGCCGCGCGGCTTTACAGATGAATCCGTCATGGCAGCGGATGTAAGATGGAAAGCCGGCCGGATCGAGTCCCCGAGCGATCAAAACAGCGCAAAATCCAGCTTTCCGGCGCAAGTTGCGCCACCGCCCCTTTCCCTGGGATCGGAAGGTGACCCATCTATTGCAAACAAACCGACCATACGGTATGTTTAATTCATGTCAAACGCTCACAGACGCGAAAAACAGCCCGAACAGGTGCGGCGATCCCTTCTGGATCATGCGGCGCGGTGTGCCGTGGACGAAGGTCTCGGCAGCCTCACCCTGCAGGCGGTGGCCGATGCCGCCTCGATCACCAAGGGTGGTCTGCTGCATCACTTCCCGAGCAAACAGGCCCTGGTCGAGGCGGTCTTCGAGGACCTGCTCGGCAAGCTCGACGTGGAAATAGACCGGCTGATGAGGGCGGACGACATCGAACAGGGCCGGTTCACGCGGGCCTATGTCGATGCCTTTTTCCAGGTGACCCGCGACGGAGCGAAAAGCCCCTGGGCGGCGCTGTCGATTTCCTGCATGACCGATGCGCGGCTGAGGCAGCTCTGGTCGGAATGGATGCGTGACCGGCTCGAACGTCATGCTGAAACTGACAGTCATCCGACTTTCAGGCTCGCCCGCTACGCAGCCGACGGCATCTGGCTCGCAAACCTTATGGAGGCGGACGGTCTGCCGGCAAACGAACTCGCCGAACTTCGCGACCGCCTCCAAAACCTCACGATACGAGAGTAACGACAATGAACCCCGCCCTCCTCACCTACGGCTCTCTCGCCGGCGCAATCGTGCTGGAAGTCATCGGCACGACTTTCCTGCAGCAGAGCCAGCAGTTCACCCGGGCGCTTCCGACCATCCTGATGGGGCTGTGCTACGCGACCGCCTTCTACCTCCTGTCGATCGCCCTGCGCACCTTGCCGGTCGGCATCGCCTACGCGATCTGGAGCGGCCTCGGCGTCGTGCTGATCTCGGCCGTTGGCCTTGTGCTGTTCCGCCAGACGCTCGACACCGCCGCCATCATCGGCCTCGGCCTGATTATCTCGGGCGTGGTGGTGGTCAACGTGTTTTCGAGCTCGGTCGGGCATTGAAAAATGAGGGCCGACTTTCGGCAACCGCCTGATATTGCCACGTACTCCGCTTTTCGTTATGGAAGCGGTCGCTGGATCTGAACTCAGCCGTAAGCGTCTAACGTGAGGCAACGCATCCCAACCCCGGATCGTCGGTACTGACGGTTTTGATCGGATGCGTATGCTCGATATCGATCGACGATCCCCTTCAGGAAAGTCTTCTCCATGAAGCTTACGCGCCTTCCCGCACGTTATGCGGCCCTTCTCATGCCGTTCGTTCTGTCCATCCTGATGACGTTTGTCGTATCAGGCGTGGCGACGCTCAAGAACCTCGGCTTTTCTCCTGAATTCCTGCCGAGCTGGATGTCGGCCTGGCTGGTCTCCTGGCTCATCGCATTCCCGACCTTGCTCGGAGCTCTGCCGGTGACCAGGCGGATCGTCCAGTTCATCGTCCGGCCAGCCTGATCACCAAAAACAGAAACCCGGCCTGCTTTCGCGGGCCGGGTTTTTCATGTTCGATATCTAAAACCGCTCAGCTGTCCAGGAAGCTGCGCAGCTTGCGGCTGCGGCTCGGGTGCTTGAGCTTGCGTAGCGCCTTCGCTTCGATCTGGCGGATACGTTCGCGGGTGACCGAGAACTGCTGGCCGACTTCTTCGAGCGTGTGGTCGGTGTTCATGCCGATGCCGAAGCGCATGCGCAGCACGCGTTCTTCACGCGGCGTCAGCGAGGCGAGAACGCGGGTCGTCGTTTCGCGCAGGTTCGCCTGGATGGCCGCATCGATCGGCAGAAGCGCGTTCTTGTCCTCGATGAAATCGCCGAGATGCGAATCTTCTTCGTCGCCCACCGGGGTCTCGAGCGAGATCGGCTCCTTGGCGATCTTCAGGACCTTGCGGACCTTCTCGAGCGGCATTGCGAGCTTTTCGGCCAGTTCTTCCGGGGTCGGCTCGCGGCCGATCTCGTGCAGCATCTGGCGCGACGTGCGGACGATCTTGTTGATCGTCTCGATCATGTGCACCGGAATGCGGATCGTGCGGGCCTGGTCGGCGATCGAACGGGTGATCGCCTGCCGGATCCACCAGGTGGCATAGGTCGAGAACTTGTAGCCGCGGCGGTATTCGAACTTGTCGACCGCCTTCATCAGGCCGATATTGCCTTCCTGAATGAGGTCAAGGAACTGCAGGCCGCGGTTCGTGTACTTCTTGGCGATCGAGATGACGAGGCGAAGGTTCGCTTCAACCATTTCCTTCTTGGCGATGCGCGCTTCGCGCTCGCCCTTCTGGACCATCGATACGATCCGGCGGAACTCGGCGATCGAAATGCCGGTCTCGGTCGCAAGGTTCTGGATCTCCTGGCGGATGTCGCGGATCGTCGTGTTCTCGGCGCGCGCGAATTCCTTCCAGCCGCGGGCGGCCAGATTGGCGATCGACTTCATCCAGTTCGGATCGAGCTCCGCACCCTGGTACTGTTCGAGGAACGAGTCGCGCTTGACGCCGTAGGATTCGGCGAGACGCAACAGACGACCCTCGTTCTGCATCAGGCGCTTGGAGATGTCGTAGAGCTGCTCGACCAGCGAATCGACGCGGTTCTGGTTGAGCGACAGCGACTTCACCGCCGTGATCAGCTCGTCCTTGAGCTCCTTATAGCGGCGTTCCTGGGCGGACGACAGCGTACCGGTTGCCGCGAGACGCTGCTCGACCTGCTGGTCCTGCAGCTTGCGCAGCTTCTTGTAGGTGTCGGCGATCGTGTCGAGCGTCTCCATGACCTGCGGACGCAGCTCGGCTTCCATCGCGGCGAGAGACAGGCTCGACTCGTCGTCGTCCTCCTCCTCTTCCTCGAGGTTCATGCCTTCGCCGCCGACGGCGGTGATATCGTCGTCATTGGCAGCGGAGAAACGCGCCTTGCGGGTCTTTTCCTTTTCCTCGGCAGCCTTGCGGTCGGCCTCGATCTTTTCCGGGCTCTGGAACTGCGGCGCAGCCTTGGCTTCGGGACCGGAATAGGTGGTTTCGAGGTCGATGATCTCGCGAAGCAGGGTCGTGCCTTCGTTGAGTTCGTCGCGCCAGATGATCAGCGCCTGGAACGTCAACGGGCTCTCACAGAGGCCCGCGATCATCGTTTCGCGGCCGGCCTCGATGCGCTTGGCGATGGCGATTTCGCCTTCGCGCGACAGAAGCTCGACGGACCCCATTTCGCGCAGATACATGCGCACCGGGTCGTCGGTACGGTCGGTCGGTTCTTTCTTCTTCGCGGTCGCGAGTGCGGTGCTGGAGGTGGTGGCGATTTCGCCGCCTTCGCTCTCGCCCTCATCGCCGTCGCCATCACTGTCGTCGTCGCCTGCGGCGGCTTCTTCTGCCTCTTCGTCTTCGACGACGTTGATGCCCATGTCCGACAGCATAGCCATCGTGTCCTCGATCTGCTCGGAGGTGACTTCCTCCGACGGCAGGACCGAATTCAACTCGTCCATGGTCACATAGCCGCGCTTCTTGGCGGCTTTGATCATCTTCTTGACGGCATCATCAGAAAGGTCGAGAAGCGGACCGTCGTGCGAGCCTTCGCGTTCGTTCTCAGCTTCTTCGTTTTCTTTGACTTTTGTTGCCATGTATTTAGTCGCTTTCCCTGAACGCTACTTTCGCCGCGCTTCGTGGCCACCGGCTGAAGACGGGTTTGGCCGCCTTAGCCGCGAATCATTGTCCAACACGTAACGGAATGACCTTTAATTCCCGATTACCATTCGGCGGTCGTTTTTGACTTGGGGACCGTCCTATCAGAGGATCACCGGTCATGTTCGGTGCTATCGACCCACTCCGCCTATTTTGCCTTGAGATGGTGATTCCCACAAATTAACGTTCCGTCAAGACTTTCCACAGGTCATACCCAGGAAAAGTCGAAAATATCCCCTTTGAAGGGGTCTAATAGGGGTACGCTCACCAGATTTAACCGATATGTAGGCGGTAGACCTTGAAAGACAAGGGTTTGCGCATACACAAAGGTTTACGCTTTCTGCCCGGCGCCTTCCTCAGCGGGAAGCGCCGTCGTACTGGGTTACCGTCAGTGCAGCAATGTCGATTTCCGGCACGCATCTCAGGTTGATCGCCGCCATTTCCTTGCCGTCCGGCATCGTCGCCTCGCTGAACGGCGCGATCCCGCAATTGGCGCAGAAATAGTGGGTGATCACATGCTTGTTGAACTGGTAGGAGGAAAGGTCCTCACGCGAGGTCGCAAGCTGAAACTGATTGCGCGGAACGAAGGCCAGGAGCACGCCTTTTCGCCGACAGAGAGAACAGTTGCATTCCATCGCCGCGCCAAATTCGCCCTCTGCTTCAAAGGCGATCTTGCCGCAATGACAGTTCCCGGTAATCCGCATCAGGCTCCCCACTCAGCCGACTCCAAGCCGATACAATAGGGCTGCGTCGTCATTCGGCAAGGGCAGTATTTCCCGGAGGGCGCTTGTCTCAGCCGTGGCTGACGGCCGCGCCCTTCACCCGGCCGGAAAGCACGCCAAACCCGTCGATGATCGCTTCCTGGTTTTCCATGCGGACGATTTCGAGCTGAACCTCGGAAAGCGCAAGCAGCAAAGGTTCGATCTCGCCCGCATCCCCCGCTTCCGTCGCCTCGGCGATCTCCCGCTCGAGTTCGATCTTCTGGAGCCTCAGCGCCTTGGTCCGCTTGTGCAGCGACAATGCCTGCCGATAGCCTTCACGGGCATCCTCCAGCGCAGCGACCTCGGTCGCAGTCCACAGTCGCGCATTGCGCACCTGCTGGTCGAGCGATTTCAGGATCATGTCGAACCCTTCGCCGGCAAGCCGCTGCATCAGGTATTCGCGCGAAAGATTGGCCCCCGCGGTCGCGGCCGCCGGCAGCATGGCCGACCAGAAACGCTGCAGGTCGCGGTTCTCGAAATCGATCGCGGCGATCTCGTCATATTCCTCCAGCAGCAGCTGAGGATGATTGACGATGGTAAGTGCCAGCACGCTTTCCCGAAGCGCCGGCAGATCGCGGTAACCGCGCACGAGACCGGACCGCGCGAGCCGGTCGGAAACACCGGCAGCCCGTCCCGCGGCCCGCGGCCCCTGCGGCGGTCCGCCCTGCCCCGGCCTGCCGCCGCCGCCAGCACCACGCTGGAAATTCTGGCGCCGTTCACTGCCGCCGCGCGGAGCGGGCGCAAAAAAAGTATTGAGCCGGTCGCGGATGGCCTGCTGGTAGTGGCGGCGCACGTTTTCGTCGGCGATGACGGAAACGATCTGCTTCAGCCGCGCCTCCAGTTCGGCGCGTTTTTCCGGCGTGTCGTAATTGCCGGCTCCCGCCTCGCGCTGCCAGATCATCTCGACCAGCGGCTTGGCTTCGGACAAAACCTTGTCGAACGGGGCCCGGCCCTCATGCTTGACAAGATCGTCCGGATCCTTGCCGTCGGGAAGCAGCGCGAAACGCACCGATTTTCCCGGCTTCAGGAATGGAAGTGCCAGATCCGCGGCGCGGCTTGCCGCCCTCAGACCCGCGCCGTCGCCGTCGAAGCAGAGCACCGGCGTCGGTGACATCTTCCATAGGAGGTCGAGCTGGTTTTCGGTGAGCGCGGTGCCGAGCGGAGCAACGGCATTCTCGACGCCCGCCTGATGGAGCGCGATGACATCCATGTAACCTTCGACGGCGATGATCGTGCCGCCTTCGCTCTTGCCGGGACCACCCTGCGCCGCACGCCGGGCGCGGGCGAAATTGTAGAGCACCTGCCCCTTGTGGAAGAGTTCCGTCTCGTTGGAGTTCAGGTATTTCGCCGGCGCGTCCGATGCCATGGCCCGGCCGCCGAACGCGATCACCTTTTCCCGCGACGACAGGATCGGGAACATCACGCGGTCGCGAAAACGGTCGTAGGAGACGGCGATCCCCTCCCCGTGCACGACGAGGCCGCAAGCCTCGATCTGGTCCTTCGGCACGCCCTTGGCCGCCAGGTGCTCCTTCAATGCATTGCGGCTTTCCGGCGCGTAGCCGAGGCGAAAGGTCTCGATCGTGCGGCCCGTCAGCCCACGGTCACGCAGATAGGCACGCGCCTTGGCGCCGACGGCGCTCTGGAGCTGGTCCTGGAAGAATTGCGTCGCCAGCTCCATGACGTCGAGCAGCGTCGTGCGCTCCTTCTCGCGCCTCTCGGCCTGCGGATCCGGCTGCGGCATGGCGATGCCGGCCATGTCGGCGACCGTCTGCACCGCCTCGGGAAAACTCTGCCCTTCGAGTTCGGTGAGGAAGCGGAAATGATCGCCCGTGACACCACAGCCGAAGCAATGGTAGCGACCCTTGCGGTCCTCGCAATGGAAGCTCGGGCTCTTCTCGCCATGGAACGGGCAGCAGGCCCAATAGTCGCCGCGGGAGACGTTGGTCTTCTTGCGATCCCACGTCACCCGGCGGCCGATCACGCCCGATATCGGCACGCGATCACGGATCTCGTCGAGAAAACTGTTGGAAAAGCGCATTTCTACCTCTTTGGGTCACCTTCCATATAAGCGCAGCCCTTGAGGAACGCCACCGCCAAGGGCAAATCCTGCCCGCTATTCACAGGGAGCAAGCGAGGCAACTGGCCCGCCTTCACCGGGCGAACTATGCTTGATTCTGTTTCCCTGTGACCTACCCTCCTTCGCCAGACAGATTTCAAAGGCCAAGATATTTCATGACGAAACGGGATTTCATCTATGTGGCACTGCTGGTTTCGCTTACCACCGGCTCGGTCATCGACGCCTTCACCGGGGGTCCCGATGCGCAGGGGTTCACGCTCAACGATCTCACCCAATTGATCGCAACCGTCGTCCTGTGTGTCTGGTGGGAGATCGAGGACGCGAAATTGCGGGGCGGCACGGCCGTGACCCTGACCCGGACCTTGACGATCTTTTTCGCACCGCTTGGCCTGCTCGCCTATTTCTTCCAGTCGCGCAGACCGATCGCTGCGGCCATCGCCTTCGTGGCCTTCATCGGCGGCGCGCTGCTTGCCATTATCGGCGGAGCGTTTCTGGGCGAATGGCTGGTCGCCGCCTGATCAGGACAGGCCCTGAATCCCACCCCGTTTGCCCACGGATCGGGCAAATTTTTGGCGGGTCGCGAACCGGCGATATTATCTTTTTGTAATTTGCCGGACGCCCGCCCGTGGGATTTAATTCTCCTCCGACTTCGAAAATGCCGGCCGGCGTGAGATGCGCGACGGCATTCCCTTCGCTCTTCGGGACGAGGCGTGTCGCAATGTATCGCAGCACCTCGGATCATCTCGCCGGTGGCAAGTCCGCAGTCGGCCGGCGGGATCCGGAAGAGCAAAAAAGGCGGGAGCCCGGTCACCGGGTTCCCGCCTTTCGTTCATCGGCCTTAAAATGAGCCGCTTATTTCAACAGATCCTTCACCGTGCCGGAAGCCTTGGCGAAATCCATCTGGCCGGGATATTTCTCCTTCAGCACCGCCATGACCTTGCCCATGTCGCGCAGTCCCTGTGCGCCGGCTTCGGCAATCGCCGCCTTGATCAGGCCCTGCACGGCCTCGTCCGAGAGCTGCTCGGGCATGAAGCCCTTGATGACGTCGATTTCCTCGCGCTCCTGCGTCGCAAGCTCGGCCCGTCCGGCATCCTCGTAGATCTTTGCCGATTCCTCGCGCTGCTTCACCATCTTCTGCAGGATCTGCAGGATGTCGTCATCGCTGACCGGGTCCTTGCCGAGACCGCGATTGGCAATGTCGCGATCCTTGATCGCAGTCTGGATCAGCCGCACGGTCGAGAGCCGGCGGGTGTCCTTGGCCTTCATGGATTCTTTCAGCGCATCGGAAAGCTTGTCGCGCAACATCATTTTTCTCCTTGGGAAAAGCCGGCGCAGGTCGTGTGAATTATGGCTTTTCCTTGGCATTCACGCCCGTGTCATAGACGACGGGTTGAGAGCAATCAAATCAATTTCCCCAAAGCCTTGAATCCCATATGCTATAATCCTCATGGAATTCTTGGCCGGCGAGATTGACCACCTCGCCCGCTTTGTCTATTTTCCGGCACCTGCACGAGATTTAGAGGTTAGGGCCTGCGCCGGGATTTCCGCGCGCCCTCTCTCACGACCATAAATGGCCCTCGCAGCCTGTCCCTTCAAGGGACGGGACCGGTGAGGCAGAAGGATGGATATGACCGCGACCGCTCCCTGGACCACCAAGAAACCCACCGCATTGCTCGTTCTGGCCGACGGCACCGTGATCGAAGGAACCGGCATCGGCGCGACCGGCAAGGTGCCGGCCGAGGTGGTATTCAACACCGCGCTGACGGGCTACCAGGAAATCCTGACCGACCCCTCCTATCTCGGCCAGATCGTCACCTTCACCTTCCCGCATATCGGCAATATCGGCACCAACGAGGAAGACGTCGAGGACCTGACGCCGGCAGCCCGCCGCGGCGCGGTCGGCACCATCTTCAAGGCCGACATCACCGAGCCCTCCAACTACCGCGCCGCAAAGGACCTCGACGGCTGGCTGAAGGCGCGTGGCATCATCGGCCTTTCCGGCATCGACACTCGCGCGCTGACCGCCTGGATCCGCCAGAACGGCGCCCCGAACGCGGTGATCGCCCACGATCCAAACGGTGTCTTCGACATCGAGGCATTGAAGGCGGAAGCCCGCGCCTGGAGCGGCCTCGAAGGCCTCGATCTCGCCAAGGAAGCGACCTCCGGCCAGTCCTCGCAATGGAACCAGACGCCCTGGGTCTGGAACGAAGGTTACGACGAGCTGAAGCCCGAGGACGCCAAGTACCACATCGTCTGCATCGACTACGGCGTGAAGCGCAACATCCTGCGCCTCTTCGCCGGCCTCGACTGCAAGGTGACCGTGGTCCCGGCCCAGACCTCGGCCGAAGACATCCTGGCGCTGAAGCCGGACGGCATCTTCCTGTCGAACGGCCCGGGCGATCCGGCCGCGACTGGCGCATATGCCGTGCCGGTGATCAGGAGCGTCATCAAGACCGATATCCCGACCTTCGGCATCTGCCTCGGCCACCAGATGCTCGGCCTGGCGCTCGGGGCGAAGACCGAGAAGATGCACCAGGGTCATCACGGCGCCAATCATCCGGTGAAGGACCACACCACCGGCAAGGTCGAGATCGTCTCGATGAATCACGGCTTCGCGGTGGATTCGAAGTCCCTGCCGGAAGGCGTTGAAGAGACTCACATTTCTCTCTTCGACGGCACCAATTGTGGGCTGCGCGTCACCGGCAGGCAGGTCTTCTCCGTCCAGCACCATCCGGAAGCCTCGCCCGGCCCGCAGGACAGCCATTATCTCTTCCGCCGCTTCATCAACATGGTGCGCGAGAAGAAGGGCGAACCGGCCCTCGCCGAGCGCTGATTTCCGGCGCTTAAAAAATCCGTCGACACCTATTGACCTTAACATTGGTTGAGGTCGCATAAACGCCCCTGTTCAGAAACGAGCAGGGGTTTTTCACATGAACGAAATACGCAACGGACGCGTGGTCCGCGTCAACAGGTTCTCGGTGCCGGAAGAGGCTCGCCTACAATTCATGGAGCTTCTCGAGCGCACCCACCGGGTGATGCGCGAGCAACCGGGTTTCATCGACGACATGGTGTTGGAACAGCAGGCAGGCGGCGGCCTCCTCAGCCTCATCACCATCATCCAGTTCGATGGCGAACACGTCCTCCAGCCGATCATCGCCGCCGTCGCAAGATCGGACCGGGAAGCGGGCATCGACCGCCAGGCCCTCAGCCGCGAGCTCGGCGTCGAAGCCAATGTCGGCTTCTATGCACCAATCACTTTGCGCGAACTTCTGCCTGCCTGACCGTCAGATCACGCCGGACGAGGAGGCTCTCAGCGGGCCGACATCGTCCGGCGATACACCAGCAGCCAGAAACGGCCGCAAAGCAGGGCAGCCGCAGCCGCAAGTCCGGTCACGAAGCCGAACCAGACACCCTCGCCGCGAAAACCGAGCGGAAAGCCAAATATCCAGGCGCAAGAGAAACCGATCGGCCAATAGGCGATCAGCGCCAGCACCATCGGCACCCTTGTATCCTTCAGCCCGCGCAGCAGACCTGCACCAACCGCCTGCAGCCCGTCGACCAGCTGGAAGGCGCCGGCGATCATGATCAGCGGCATCGCGAATTCCAGCACGGTCGCGGCATCCTGCTTGCGCGTGTCGAGGAAGAGATTGCCGAAGAAATGCGGAATAGTCGCATAAAGCACGCTGCCGACCGCCGTGAAGAGCACGCTGATCACGAGCACGGCGATGGCGGCGCGTCTAACGCCCAGAAGATCGCCGCGGCCGTCGGCGAGTCCGACCCGCACCGTCGCCACTTGCGACAGGCCGAGCGGGATCATGAAGGCGATCGCCGCGAGCTGCAGCGCGATGCCGTGGGCAGCCAGTTCCAGCTTGCCGATCATGCCCATCAGCAGGGAAGCTGCCGAAAACAGGCTGGTTTCCGCAAGGATGGTGAAGCTGATCGGCAGGCCGAGCACGACGATCTCGCGCATCATGCCCCAGTCAGGCCGCCAGAATCGCACGAAGATCTCGTAGGCGCGCATCTTCGGCTGGCTTTCCACGTAGAGGAGCGCCACCACAAAACCGAACAGATTGGCGGCAACGGAAGCGATCGCCGCTCCGTGCAGGCCCATTTCCGGCGCCCCGAAACGGCCGAAGATCAGCAGGTAGGCAACGATCGCATTGATGCAGAACATCACGATGGTGACGTAGAGAACGATGGCGCCCTTCTCCAGCCCGGTGACGAAACTGCGGAGCGCCATCAGTCCCAGCGCCGGGAAAATGCCCCACTGGGCGATGCGCAGATAACTTTGCGCATTCGCCGCGACATCCGGCTGCTGACCGAGCGCAAGCAGGATCGGACCGGAAAACCAAAGGATCGGCGCGGTCAGCACCCCGAAGGCAAGCACGATCCACAAGCCCATGCGCACCGACCGGCGAACCAAGCGGCTATCGCCATGCCCGAGCGCCTGCGCCACCAGCGGCACCACGGCGCTGGTAAAGCCCGTGCCGAAGATGAAGACCAGGAAGAACATCTGCGTCGCGAGCACCACCGAGGCAAGCTCGGTCGTGCCGAGCCAGCCGACCAGGATCACATCGGTGGTGTTGATCGCCATCTGCGCAAGCTGGGCGCCGACCAGCGGCACGCCGAGCGCAATGGTCGCACGCATATGCGCGGACCAGGAATTGTCCGTCCTCATCGCTGCCACGGTGGGGGAAAGACTCGACATGACGCTCCTCCGCAGACGAAAAAAGCCGCTTCCAGAAACTGGCGAGCGGCGGATGATGCAGCCTATAGAGGAGCATCATCCGTGCGGCAACACTTACAGGTGATTCTGCAGATTTTTTGCGTGTCGCTTCAAGAAATCTGATGGGTGAGTTCGTTTTCGCGCTGACCTACAGGCGTTTTCCGCGAAATCCGGCTCAGAAACACCAGAATCGCACAGGCCATGAAGATCGCCGCCATCATGTAGGGTGCGCCCGCGAACTCGACTTTGGCATGCTCGCCGGTGAACGCGCTGAACAGTTGCGTAAAGATCGCCGGGCCGACGATCGTCGTCAGGCTGGTGAGGCTCGTCATCGCGCCCTGCAGCTCGCCTTGCGCCGACGGCGGTACCCTGGCCGAAGCGATGCTTCTGAGCGCTGGGTCGGCGATGTTTTCGATCGTGGTCGCCAGGATGACGGCATAGACCATCCATCCCTGCCAGGCGAAGGCATAACCGGCAAGGCCGAGGCAGGAGAAACAAAGCCCGAGCACGGCCGTCTTCCATTCACCGAGCACCGGCACCAGTTTCGGCAGGATGAAGCCCATGACGAAGGCCGCGCAGATGCCGAACACACCGAGCGACAGGCCGATCTGCCCCTCGCTCCATCCGTAGCGATAGACCGAGACGAAGGACCAGACCGACGGATAGACCGCATGCGCCAGCCAATAGAGGAACATCACCAGCATGACCCAGCCGATACCGGGATAGTGGCGCATCTGGCGCAGCGCCCCGAGCGGATTGGCTCGGCTGAGCTCGAACTTGCGGCGGTTCGCCTTGTCGAGCGTTTCCGGCAGCAGGAACCACGACGCCACGAAATTGGCGAGCGAGAGCAGGCCGGCGCCGAGGAAGGGCACGCGTGGCCCAAGCTCACCGAGCACCCCTCCGATGACTGGTCCGACCGTGAAGCCGACACCGAAGGCGATCCCGATCAGTCCAAAGTTCCTGGCGCGGTTCTCGTCATTGCTGATATCGGCGATATAGGCCGAGCAGGTGGCGAAACTGCCGCCGGAAATGCCGGCAAGCACCCGTCCGACAAACAGCATCCAGAAACTGGTGGCAGCCGCGCAGATCAGATTGTCGAGCGCGAAAGTGAAGATCGAGGCGAGCAGGATCGGTCGGCGGCCGAACCGATCGGAAAGGTTGCCGAGCAGCGGCGCAAACAGGAACTGCATGCCGGAATAGATCAACAACAGCCAGCCGCCGTCGACCGCCGCCGCGCTCATGTCGTCGCCGGTCAGCTCGCGCAGGAAGGTCGGCAGCACCGGCATGATGATCGCGATCCCGATGATGTCCAGGAACAGGATCATGAAGACGAGGAAAAGGCCGCGGCGAACGAATTTCGGGTCGAGCATACGATGTCTCTCTAGCGATTGTGTTTTCTGGAAAGACGATCAGCTCGCCGGGCTGCCTACATAGCGGCAAAAGAAAACCGAAACAATCCGTGAACATTTCAAAGTTTTTGATGAACCACAACCGGAGCGTAAATTCAGCCCGCAAAGTGCCGGTCGCCCGGTGAAAATCAACAAATGCGCGCAATGGCCACCGTGATGGCAATGGGAAAACGGTCTGAAGCTCCGCCGCTCGCGCCCTGCTATCTTGACGCGATCTTGTTGACAGATGCAAGCAAAGACATAGGCTGACGTCCCGTGGTTACGATCATGATCGGTTGGGGATTATCATGCGCGGATTGATGGCGATCGCATTCCTCTTGGCATCGGGTACCACCGCGATGGCGGATATGAAGATCTCCTTCGACTGGGGGCCGACAAAGAAGTGTTTCGATTCGAAATCGCCACCGATCTCGCTCTCGGGCGTCCCCGCCGGCACCACGGCCCTCGATATCCGCATGAAGGACATGGACGTGCCAGATTATAACCACGGCGGCGGCAAGGTGGATTTTTCGGGCCAGAAGTCGCTCGCCTATGGCGCCTTCAGCTATACTGGCCCCTGCCCGGCTTCCGGCAAGCACAAGTACCGCTTCACGGTGAAGGCGCTCGATTCCGGCGGCAAGACGCTGGCGACGGCAACCGCCGACAAGATGTTCCCATAGTCCGGAAGCCCTCGACAGTCCAAACCGGAGCCCATAGAGATTGGAGTTGAAACTCCTCTCTTCGGCGACATCCTCATGATCGAACTTCTCTGGCGCGGCATCCTGATCGGCCTCGGCGCAACCGTCCTGATGGATCTCTGGGCGATCGTCCTGAACAAGGTCTTCGCTCAGCCCAAGGCGAACTGGGCGCCGGCCGGGCGGTGGTTCTGGCACCTGCGCCGCGGAAAGGTTTTTCACGATAGCATCGCCGCCGCCGAACCCTACGACCATGAACTCGCGCTCGGCTGGGCCGGTCACTACGCCGTCGGCATTCTATACGGCGTGATCCTCGCGCTGATCGTAGGGCCGAACTGGTTCGCCGCGCCGACCTTCATTCCCGCCTGGATCCTTGGCATCGTTACCATAGGTGCCGGCTGGTTCCTGATGCAGCCGGGCCTCGGCCTCGGCTGGGCCGCCGCGAAGACGCCAAGGCCGAACAAGGTCCGTTTCCTCAATTTCGCCGCCCACACCGTTTTCGCACTCGGTCTTTACAGCACCGCTCTGCTGATCCGCTAACCCTCCAAATCCCGTTTCATCCGGTCGAGCATATCGACAGCGTGCGCCGCATAGGCGCCGATCCAACGGTCGTGGATCGCCTTGATCGGCAGCGGGTTCAGGTGGTTCCAGCGCTCCCGCCCCTCGCGCCTCACCAGCACCAGATCCGCCCCTTCCAGAACCTTCAGATGCTGCATCACGGTGCAGCGGTCGAGCTTCGGAAACCGCGCGCAGAGATCGCCCGTCGTCTGCGGCCGGTCCTTCAGCTCGTCCAGAATCTCCCTGCGAACCGGCGCCGCCAGGGCCTTGAAAATAAGGTCGTTTTTTTCATCGCTTGACATGTTATGTTTTTATAACATGATAGAGGGAGAAACAAGGGAGAAAGACCATGGAACTGAAGTTCAAGGTATCGAGCCGGATCTCAAAACCGGTCGAGGAGGTGTTCGAGGCCGTCGCCGATCCGAAGAAGCTTTCCGGCTACTTCACCACAGGCGGCGCGAAGGGGCGGCTGGAGACTGGTACGACGGTCACCTGGGACTTTCACGATTTCCCGGGCGCCTTCCCCGTCGAGGTCGTCGAGGTGGAAAAGAACCGGAAGATCGTGCTGCGCTGGGATGCGACGGAAGGCAATGCGGCCGAACAGGGCCCGGAAAACGTCACCCCCGCCAACTACAAGACGACGGTCACCATGACCTTCGAGCCGCTGGAGGACGGCCGCACGCTGGTGACCATCGCCGAGGAGGGTTGGCGTGAAACCCCCGGCGGGCTTTCAGCCTCCTACGGCAACTGCCAGGGCTGGTCGCAGATGCTCTGCGCCATGAAGGCCTTTGTGGAATACGGGATCAACCTGCGCGAGGGAATGTACAAGTAACTTGGCTCTTGAGGATGCCGCTCCCCCCTCTGTCCTGCCGGGCATCTCCCCCTCAAGAGGTGAGATCGGTGGGAGCCTGCTCATCGCCATACATTGAACGTCGCATCATTTGCGGTGGTTGTTTAGAGGCCGGGACCGTGCCGCTTGTGGTCTCCTCACCTGAGGGGGAGATGCCCGGCGGGGCTGAGCGGGCATCCCGGCTCCGCCCTCACCATCGTCATCCTCGGGTGAAAACCCGAGGATCCAAACACGGCAAACCCTCAGACATTCCCAGAAAACGTATCGCAGGCCTTCATGTCGCCCGTATCGAACCCACGCTTGAACCAGCGGGCGCGCTGCGCCGACGTACCGTGGTTGAAACTTTCCGGCACGACATAGCCCTGACTGCGTTTCTGCAGCGTATCGTCGCCGATCTGCTGGGCGGCATTCAGCGCCTCTTCGAGATCGCCTTGATCGAGAATGCCCTTCTGCTGGGTGAACTTGCCCCAGACGCCGGCAAAGCAGTCGGCCTGGAGTTCGACGCGCACCGACATGCGGTTGGCGTCCGCCTCGCTCATCCGCTGGCGGGCCTGGTTGAACTTCGGCAGGATGCCGGTGAGGTTCTGGACGTGGTGGCCGACTTCGTGGGCGATCACATAGGCCTCGGCGAAATCGCCTGCTGCATCGAAGCGCTGCTCGAGTTCCTTGAAGAAGTTCGTATCGAGATAAAGCTTGTGGTCGCCGGGGCAATAGAACGGACCGGTCGCGGACGATGCGAACCCGCAGGCCGAATTCACCCGGCCGGAGAACAGCACCAGCACCGGCTCCTGATACTGCTGGCCGTTGGCCTGGAAAATGCCGTGCCAGGTATCTTCCGTCTCGGCGAGCACGGTGCGCACGAACGCGGTCGTATCGTCGTTGGCGGGCGTGCGATTTCGGGTCGTCTGCTGCTGCTCGAAGCCGGAGCCGTCCATGCCGAGTTCGCCCGACAGCAGCGACAGCGGATTGATGCCGGTAATCCAGCAGATGATCAGGATGACGATGATCCCGCCGATGCCGAGTCCGCCCCCGCGGCGCCCGCCGCCGCCGATCGGAATGCGCAATCCGCCCCGGCCGAGCGGACTGTCGCCCATGGAGGCGCCACGCTGGTCCTCGACATTGTCCGATTGCCGGCGCCCTCTCCATTCCATGTCGTGCTCTCCTGTTCGACAGTACCTCGGGCGATATAACGCCGGCGGCCGCGAAAGCGATCCGTCACCGCATCACATAGCCGAAGATTCGTCCTCAGGCGACCCGCAGGGCCTTTTTGCCGGGCAGGAAAATCGTCAGCAACCCGAGCGCCGGCAGGAAGGCGCAGACATTGTAGACGAAGGTTATGCCGTATTGGTCGGCGAAGACGCCGAGCACCGCCGCAGCGATGCCGCCGATCCCAAAGGCAATGCCGAAGAAGATGCCGGCGATCATGCCGACCCGCCCCGGCACCAGTTCCTGCGCCATCACCACGATCGCCGGGAAGGACGAGGCCATGATGAAGCCGATGATCGCCGAAAGCGCGATCGTCACCGGCAGGTTGGCATAGGGCATGGCGAGCGTGAACGGCAGCACCCCGAGGATCGAGAACCAGATCACCACCTTGGAGCCGAATTTGTCGCCGACCAGCCCGCCGATGACGGTGCCGAGCGCAACTGCGCCGAGGAAGATGAACAGCATGACCTGCGACTGCGGCACCGTGACCTGGAAGCGCTCGATGACGAAGAACGTATAATAGCTGCTGATCGAGGCCATATAGGCATTCTTCGAGAATGTCAGGATGGTGAGCACGATAAGGGCCAAGGTGACCGTGCGCCTTGAAAGGTTATGGGCCTTCAGAGCCCGCTTGCGCCCCTGGTTCGCAAGCATATGCGCCTTGTACCAGCGCGCAACGCCCGTGAGGATGACGATGCCGAAAAGTGCGCCGACCGAAACCCAGGCAACGCTGCCCTGCCCGTTCGGAACGACGATGAAGGCTGCGAGCAGCGGGCCGATCGACTGGCCGAAATTGCCGCCCACCTGGAACACCGACTGCGCCATCCCGTAACGACCGCCCGATGCAAGCCGCGCCACGCGTGACGATTCCGGATGGAAAACCGCCGAGCCGATGCCGATCAGCGACGCGGAAATGACCAGCATCATATAGGAATGAGCGTTTGCCAGCATGAACAGGCCGATGAAGGTCGACCCCATGCCGACCGGCAGCGAATAGGGAAAAGGCTTCTTGTCTGTGACGATGCCGATCACCGGCTGCAGCAGCGATGCCGTGCACTGGAAGGCGAGCGTCAGAATGCCGATCTGCCAGAAATCCAGCGCATAATCCGTTTTCAGCATCGGATAGATCGCCGAGATCATCGACTGCATGATATCGTTGATCATGTGGCAGAAGCTGACCGCCAGGATGATCGGCAGGACGGTCGCCTCGGCTGAGACTGGTGCGATCGGCTTCGAGGTTGCATCGGCCATCTGACATCCTCCGCGCAAGCGGTCTTCGTCTTGGATGGCCGTTGCTGCATTGTTGAGGACCGCAGGTTTAGTCCTGCAGCCCTGCCATGTCTATGACACCTTGGCCGCTTCCGGTACGCTCTCCCAAAAAAATCAGGCAGCCTGCGATGCCAATCGCCGCTGCAGGAAAAGCAGGGCGGCGATAACGATCACCGTGGCAAGCAGGATCCAGCTTGGCCCGCCGGTAAAGACGACGGCGTGCATGATGCGGCCGGGGATCAGCGTGAACAGGCCCGCGGCGCCGATACCGCCGAGATAAATGCCGACGACGGTCGCCTTGTGCGCCCGGATGTTGCGTGCGCGGGCAGTTGCGATCGCCCGCCAGATGCCGGCCAGCGTGAAGATGGACAGGAGATGGATCGGGCTGAAACCATGAAAAAGGTTGATCTGGTGGATGAAAAAGCTCGACAGCGACGTGACGGCCATCAGTACCATCCACACCTTGCCAAGCGCCCGGTGCAGCGGCGTGCCCTTGTGGTTCAACAGGATAAACGCGCCGAGCACCGCGGCCGGCAGCACGGCGGCGACATGGATCTGGACGGCGATCGGGGCATCGAGAAGCGGCTGGGGGTTCATCGGAACACCTTGGATTTTCATCAGCGATTGAATTGGCCGCCTGTTTCCGCCATGACTGGCTCACCCTCAACCGGAATGGCGCAGACGACGGACAAACTTCGTGAATCACCCGTTCTTGAGTTCCACGCTTCGTGAATTGCAGCTCTTCACCCGCTCCTGGCGCTTCTGGACGACGTTTACGCTTGTCGTCCTGATCTTCGTCGTCAGCGGGCCCTACGGTACGCTGGAACGGATGACGCTCGGCGTCCGGCTCGGCTACTGGCTGACCGTCCACGCGGTTACCTGGACGATTGCCATCTGTTTGGCGCTGATGGCCGAGATTCTGTTGCGCGAGCGCCTCAGCCACACGCTCGCCCGCATGATGATCGGTTCATTGGCCGCAGCCCTGCCGATCGGCTTTGCCCTCGGCGTCATCGACTTCGCCTTTTTCGGCCGCTGGACCGAGATGGAAAACGGCTTAAACCGGGCGCTGTTCGCTCTGCCTCTCTGCGCGCTCTTCTGCCTCCTGACCTACACTGCCATGCACCGTCAGATCGCCGAGGCTTCCGCACCGCCTCCACCCCCGTCGTTTTCCCCTTTTCCAGCGCCCGAGGCCTCCGAACCCGAAATCCTCACCCGCCTGAAACCACAGAACCGCGGCGCGCTCCTGCGGCTTTCCGTCGAGGATCATTACACCGAGGTGGTTACCGCCCGCGGCCGCGAATTGATCCTCCTGCGTTTCGCGGATGCCCTGAAGGAGCTTGGGGCCACGCCGGGCCTGCAGGTGCACCGCTCCCACTGGGTTGCGGATGCCCATGTCGAGACGCTGAAACGCGTGGAGGGCAAGCTATTCGTGGTCATGAAGGACGGCACGGAAGTCCCCGTGAGCCGGACCTATCTGGACGCAACGCGGTCGCGGTTCGGCTAAACCGCGCAGTCCCCGGCTACGGCCGCATCCGAACGCCGGGCGAGCACGAAATGCGCTCGCCGCCAGGCCGAAGCGGAGAAATAGGCCAACGTCACGACCATGAACGAGACGTACCCGTCGATGGCGTAGTGCCAGCCGAGGTAGACGGAACTCAGCTGGATGAAACCTACATAGATGAAGCCTGCAATTCCGAGGCCGCGGGACCGTTCAGCCAGAAAATAGGCGTTGAGCGTGATCAGGCCGACATGGACGCTCGGAAACGCGGAAATGCCGCCTGCAAAACCAGATTTGCCTTGTTCGTAAAGGCTCCAGAGATAGGACTGGTAATGCGCCGCGGAACTCAGCCACTCGCCGGGAGCCAGAAACGCCGTCAGCGCCGCGAACCGTGCATGGTCACCGGTCACGGCACCGTAAAAGACTGGACCGGCCGACAGAAACATGCCCGCAAGCACATTGCCGCACATCACCCAGACAAACAGGAAAAGCACGATATAACGCTGGCGAATACCGTCGGCCAACGGTGACGTCGAGACGAAGAACACGGCACCGAAGCAAACTACGAACCACGCCACGTTGTAGTTGAACTCCACAATAGTACGGATCATGTCGTAGCCTGCCACCGCATGCAACCACCGCCAGGGATCGACCCCGAAAGACATCCAGGCGTCTATATCAGCCTGGATCCTGTCGTATTGGAAGCCGCCCTCCAGTGCCGGCAAGGCGTTCTTGATCGAGGTAAACGTTCCCTGGAAAACCATCAGCCCAATCATCAGCATCAGGCCGGAGAGCAACGAAGCGATGCGGCGGGCGGAAAACGTGCGCCGATAGGCGAGCGGCCGCCGCCTGTCGAAACGGAGCGTCAGGACAGATATATCGATGGCGATCACCATTACCGGCATGACGATCCCAAAGATCTGGGGCCATTTCTCGAAATAAAGCTGATACGAAATCAAATCCGCGGTGCCGGTAAGGCTGAGCAATGATACGCCGCCGAGCGTGTAAAGGCCGATCAGCCCGTAGAGCAGCGCATCGCTGCGCAGGCGAAGCCCGCACTCCCGCGATAAGCGGGCCAGAAATTGCACCGCCTGCTCTGTGCACGCCCAGCGTCGCCGCATCAGTTCCCGTCTCGATTTGAAAGCCCCGTCTGCCCGACATTATGCAAACCTGCTTAAGACTTCGCTATTGGAACATCCCAAAACGGGGCCTCGATTTCTGTCGATTGGGCGATTTATGGGGTTCCGTTCCCCACAACATTTGCCTATAAGCCGCGTCTAGCCTGAAAAGACATGCGCGCGCGACCCGACCGGTGCCTCTCCACACCGCGCCGGTTTTCCGCGCAGGAAAAAAGCGGAAAGATACCCATGCCCAAGCGCCAAGATTTGAAATCGATCCTCATCATCGGCGCGGGTCCGATCGTCATCGGCCAGGCATGCGAATTCGACTATTCCGGCACCCAGGCCTGCAAGGCGCTCAAGGAAGAAGGTTACCGGGTCATCCTGGTCAACTCCAACCCGGCCACGATCATGACCGACCCGGGCCTGGCGGATGCCACCTATGTCGAGCCGATCACCCCTGAAGTCGTCGCCAAGATCATCGCCAAGGAGCGCCCGGACGCGCTCCTGCCCACCATGGGCGGCCAGACGGCGCTCAATACCGCGCTTTCGCTGAAACGCATGGGCGTGCTCGACCGCTATAATGTCGAGATGATCGGCGCCAAGCCCGCCGCGATCGACATGGCCGAAGACCGCGCCCTGTTCCGCGAGGCGATGTCGCGCATCGGGCTCGAAACCCCGAAATCGATGCTCGCCAACGCTACCGATATCAAGGATGCCGACCGCAAGACCCACGAGGCCGAGCGCAACCGGGTAAAAGAAAGCCTGACCGGCGCCGAGCTCGACAAGGCGCTCGACGAACTCGAAAACCAGTGGAACCTCGGCGAGACCGACCGCAAGCAGCGTTATATCAGCCACGCCATGGCGATCGCCGCCCAGGCGATCGACGTGGTCGGCCTTCCCGCCATCATCCGCCCCTCCTTCACCATGGGCGGCACCGGCGGCGGCATCGCCTACAACCGCTCGGAATTCTTCGAGATCGTCGGCGGCGGCCTCGATGCCTCGCCGACTACCGAAGTGCTGATCGAGGAGTCGGTGCTCGGCTGGAAGGAATACGAGATGGAGGTGATCCGCGACAAGGCGGACAACTGCATCATCATCTGCTCGATCGAGAACATCGACCCGATGGGCGTCCACACCGGCGATTCCATCACCGTCGCGCCGGCGCTGACGCTGACCGACAAGGAATACCAGATGATGCGCAACGCCTCGATCGCGGTGCTGCGCGAGATCGGCGTCGAGACCGGCGGCTCGAACGTGCAGTTCGCCGTCAACCCCAAGGACGGCCGCCTCGTCGTCATCGAAATGAACCCGCGCGTCTCGCGCTCGTCGGCGCTCGCATCGAAGGCCACCGGCTTCCCGATCGCCAAGGTCGCCGCCAAGCTCGCGATCGGCTACACGCTTGACGAACTCGACAACGATATCACCGGCGGCGCGACGCCCGCCTCGTTCGAACCGTCGATCGACTACGTCGTCACCAAGATCCCGCGTTTCGCCTTCGAAAAATTCCCGGGCGCCTCGCCGGTCCTGACCACCGCGATGAAGTCGGTCGGTGAAGTCATGGCGATCGGCCGCACTTTCGCGGAATCGCTGCAAAAGGCGCTTCGCGGTCTCGAAACCGGCCTGACCGGCCTCGACGAGATCGAAATTCCCGGCCTCGAAGACGGCGAGAACTCCAAAAACGCCATCCGCGCCGCGATCGGCACGCCGACCCCGGATCGCCTGCGCATGGTCGCCCAGGCGCTGCGCCTCGGCTTGACCGAAGGCGAGGTCCACGAGGCCTGCAAGATCGATCCGTGGTTCATCGCCCAGTTCAAGGCAATCACCGATACGGAAGCCCGCATCCGGGAGCACGGCCTGCCCCGGGACGCCGAAAACCTGCGCATGCTGAAGGCCATGGGCTTCTCCGACGCCCGCCTCGCCAGCCTGACAAGCAAGCGTCCGAAGGAAGTCGCGGAACTGCGCAACTCGCTGAACGTCCGTCCGGTCTTCAAGCGGATCGACACCTGCGCCGCCGAATTCGCCTCCCCGACCGCCTATATGTACTCGACTTACGAGACGCCTTTCGTGGGCTCGCTCCGCTCCGAAGCGGAAGTCTCCGCTGCCAAGAAGGTCATCATCCTCGGCGGCGGCCCGAACCGGATCGGCCAGGGCATCGAGTTCGACTATTGCTGCTGCCACGCCGCCTTCGCGCTGAAGGATGCCGGCTATGAAGCGATCATGATCAACTGCAACCCGGAAACCGTCTCGACCGACTACGACACGTCCGACCGCCTCTATTTCGAGCCGCTGACCGCCGAGGATGTCATCGAGATCCTGCGCGCCGAGCAGGAAAAGGGCGAAGTCGTCGGCGTCATCGTCCAGTTCGGCGGTCAGACGCCGCTGAAGCTCGCCGAAGCGCTGGAAAAGAACGGCATCCCGATCCTCGGCACAGCGCCCGACATGATCGACCTGGCGGAAGACCGCGACCGCTTCCAGAAGCTTCTGATGAAGCTCGACCTCAACCAGCCGAACAACGGCATCGCCTATTCGGTTGAACAGGCCCGCCTGGTCGCCGCCGAGATCGGCTTCCCGCTGGTCGTGCGTCCCTCCTACGTGCTCGGCGGCCGCGCCATGCAGATCATCCATTCGGAATCGATGCTGCAGACCTACCTGCTCGACACAGTTCCGGGCCTGGTGCCGGAAGACATCAAGCAGCGTTACCCGAACGACAAGACCGGCCAGATCAATACCCTGCTCGGCAAGAACCCGCTTCTGTTCGACAGCTACCTGACCAACGCCATCGAAGTCGACGTCGACTGCCTCTGCGACGGCACCGACGTCTATGTTGCCGGCATCATGGAACATATCGAGGAAGCCGGCATCCACTCTGGCGATAGTGCCTGTTCGCTACCGCCCCGCACGCTCTCGACGGAAACGCTCAACGAGCTGGAACGCCAGGCCAAGGCCATGGCGAAGGCGCTCAATGTCGGCGGCCTGATGAACGTCCAGTTCGCTATCAAGGACGGCACGATCTACGTGCTCGAAGTCAACCCGCGTGCCTCGCGCACCGTGCCATTCGTCGCCAAGACCATCGGTGCACCGATCGCCAAGATCGCCGCCCGCGTCATGGCCGGCGAAAAACTCGACGCGACATTTGCCGCCTACGGCACGAAGCCGGATCCGCGCAACCTCAAGCACATCGCCGTCAAGGAAGCCGTCTTCCCGTTCGCCAAGTTCCCGGGCGTCGATACGCTGCTGGGCCCGGAAATGCGCTCGACCGGCGAAGTCATCGGCCTCGATACGGATTTCGCACTTGCCTTCGCCAAGTCTCAGCTCGGCGCCAATGTCGAATTGCCGCGCACCGGCACCGTGTTCGTCTCGGTGCGCGATGCGGACAAGGAGCGCGTTCTGCCGGCAATCCGCATCCTGACCGAGATCGGTTTCAAGGTCCTGGCGACCGGCGGCACGGCGCGCTTCCTCGCCGAACAGGGCATCACCTCCACCCGCATCAACAAGGTGCTGGAAGGCCGCCCGCATATCGAGGATGCGATCCGCAACCGCCAGGTCCAGCTCGTCATCAACACGACGGACGGCAACAAGGCGATCTCGGATTCGAAATCGCTCCGCCGCGCCACGCTGATGCAGAAGGTGCCCTACTACACAACCATGGCCGGCGCGGAAGCTGCCGCCATGGCGATCAAGGCGCTCAAGGCCGGCAATCTCGAAGTCCGCCCGCTGCAGAGCTATTTCGCCTGACCATGACGGCGCGGCCGAAGCATGACCTTCGGCCGCCGCCTTTTTCATGCTACCTCAAGGCGGCGCCCCATGCACGGCGCCTGCCAGGCCCGACGCAGAGCCGGTTCGATCTGATATTGACGACGAGCCGTTCGACACGCTCCCCATCGTCACGCTCGAAGTCCTCAAGT
The DNA here is from genome assembly GCF_031455615.1 of Neorhizobium sp. 2083. NCBI lineage: Bacteria > Pseudomonadati > Pseudomonadota > Alphaproteobacteria > Hyphomicrobiales > Rhizobiaceae > Neorhizobium > Neorhizobium sp. 2083. Next base: position 58,917 of record NZ_JAVDTC010000002.1, read on the forward strand.
TCCCAAATCTTCAGGCACTGCGTCCGGCTATGGTGACGACGACCGGCGCGTGGTCGGAGGCAATCCCCTTCGGCGGCCCGTCGCGGAAATGATCGTCGAAGATCTCCACCTTGGTCACCGCCCCGCGGCGGCGCGGGTTGTTCGGATTGAGGCCGTTGGAAACGATCGCGTAGTCGAGGATCGAACCGTGGCCCGAACTGCTGTGGGTGATCGGCCGGCCCTGAAGCTGGGTCGGCACGAGCGCCCACGCGTCGTAGAGCTTGTAGACGTGTTTGAGGAAGGCGAATTCCGCCGGAACGTCATTGCCCGGAATGCTGCCCCAGGAAAATACCCGCTCGCCCTGGGTCAGAATGCCGATCGTGTGGGAATCCGGCCCCTCGTTGAGGTCGCCGAGCAGCAGGACCGGCGCGTCGTTGTCGCGGTCGATGGCGCGGCGGAAGAGCCGGTAGACGACGCCCGCTTCCGCCGCACGTTTGGCGACCTGATCGACGCCGGCGGCATTGCGCAGCGAATAATAGGTCTTGATCTTAGCGGCCCAGTCCTCGATCGGATCGACATCGCGCGGATCGACGAATGCGCCCTGCGATTTCAGATGGCAGACATAGATGTCCGTCCCGCCGATTCCCGGCAGGTCGATGCGCGCCGCAACCGGCGTGCGGGAAAACGTGAAGCCGGGATCGACAACCGTATCGACGTCGATATCGGCAACCCCTATCAGGTCTCCCACCGCTGCGAACGGATAACGCGAGGCGATCGCAACCGTGGCATTCACATAGATCGCGCTGTCCTCGGCGTCGAAAATCGGCGTGCCGGCGTTGTAGAAATACGGATAACCCGCTGCGGCGGTCAGGTCCCTCAGCGCCTCGAACGAGACCACTTCCTGAAAGCCGACGACATCGGCGTTCATCTGCGCCAGCCTGCCTGCGATCCAGGCCTGCTTGGCCTGCCACTGCTCGGGCGTATAGGTCGATTTCGGATCCCGCTCGTGCCAGAAAATGCCGGGTGCTGCGAAATGATAGAGATTGAAGGTCGCGAATCTGAAATCGGCCATGCCTGCCTCCCGCAAAATGACGAATGCCAAGACTGATGCATCTACTTAAAATTGTAAACATGACACGGTGATGATAGTCTCCCGGCTGGATCATCCGGGGGGAACCATGTCAAAGAATATCGTCATTCTGTTCGACGGTACGTCGAACGAAATATCCGCCGACCGCACCAATATCCTGAGACTGTTCGGAACGCTGGAGCGCTCCGAAAGGCAGATCGTTTATTACGATCCCGGCGTTGGCACATTCGGAGCTGACGAAAACTGGTCTTCGTTTGCCCGGAACGCGACCGAAGTGTGGGGCCTTGCGACCGGCTGGGGCCTCGATCACAACGTCAAGGAAGCCTATCGCTTCCTTGTCGAAAACTATGACTGCGGGCCTGTCGAGAACGGCGGCCACCCGGACCGTGACCGCATCTACCTGTTCGGCTTCAGCCGTGGCGCCTATACCGCCAGGGTGCTGGCAGGCTTCATCCACGCCTTCGGGCTGACCTCGCCTCTTTATCTCAATCTCCTCGACTACGCCTACCGGACCTACAAGGATATATCCGAGCAACCGCCGGCGTCGGGTGGAGGAAACGCCTCGCCTTTCGCCGGCATGCGCATTTACGAGCGGATGCTCGACAACGACCGCCCCCCGATCAAGCTGCTCGGTCTCTTCGATACGGTCGCCTCGATGATCGAGACCGGCCACGGCCGGCTGCAGCTGAAGACCCACCCGTTCACGCATCGCAATCCCAGCGTCGAATGGGTGCGCCATGCTCTCGCGATCGACGAGAAGCGCACCATGTTCAGGCCCGAGCTGTGGACATCCGGCCAGGTCTATCGCGGCAACCCTTTTGCCGCGCCAAAGGGACCCCAGAACGCCAGGGAGGTGTGGTTCTCGGGGTTCCACTGCGATGTCGGCGGCGGCTTCCCGGAAGAGGAAAGCGGCCAGATCAAGATTCCGCTGGACTGGATGATCCGGGAGACCCGGCCGACCGGCCTCCACTACAAGGACGATATCATCAGCAAGATCGTTCTGGGTGAAGGGGAGAAGCACGATTACGTCGAACTCGATCAGCGCGCACCCCTGCACGATTCGATGAACTGGGCATGGCGTCTCGTGGAGTGCATCCCGCGCAAGGTCCCGAAAACCTCCTGGCGGAAACGCCACGCGGCGACCGGGTATTATATCCCTTGCGTCGACCCGCGCCTGATCCCGCAGGATGCCCTGATCCATCAATCCGTCAAAACCCGCCAGAGTACCGGCGCCTACGCTCCGCCCAACCTGCCGAGCAACCCGACCTTCGTGTCCTAGCGGGCCCTGAATCATTTTCTCCGCTCACGCCGCCAGGCGCTTGATCCGGCTCATATCCTCCCTGAACCGGGCAAGCTCCTCCGCCTTCCTGCCTTCGTCGGGAATACGCAGCAGATAGGACGGATGGACCGTCACGAAGAGCGTGCGCCCTTCCTTAAGGGGAATGGGCTCGCTCCTGACGTCCTCCAGCTTCCGGCGCATGTCGGTGAGCGCGAAGAGCGCCGTTGCCCCCATCGCCACCACCAGCCTCGGCTTCACCAGTTCCAGTTCCTGGGTCAGCCACCAGCGGCATTGCCGCACCTCGCCCATATTAGGTTTCTGGTGGATGCGTCGCTTGCCGCGCGGCTCGTATTTGAAATGCTTCACCGCATTGGTGATGTATAGCGACCTTCGGTCGATGCCGACCTCGCCGATCACGTCGTTGAACAGTTTTCCGGCCGGCCCGACAAAGGGTTTGCCCGCCAGGTCCTCCTGGTCGCCCGGCTGTTCGCCAACGAACATCACGCGCGCGTCCGGCGGCCCGTCGCCGAACACCGTCTGGGTCGCCAGGCAATGGATGTCGCAGCGGGTGCAATGCCGCGCCTCCTGCTTCAGCGCCGCAAGCGTGCCGGCGGCTGCCTTGGGCTCCACTGGAGCCCTGGCCGCCGCCTGCTGGATCCGGTGATGGAAAGGCAAAGGCTCGCTCGCCGCCTTGCGTGCCATGTCGATGACCTGTGCCTCAGCATTGGCGATCAGGCCCGGTATGAGCTCCGCCTCCGGCAGGTTCTTCCAGTATTTCCTCGGCATCTCCGTGGTCATCATCTTCACCTTCAGCCGGGCCGGGTTGAAGATCGAGGCGTAATAGGTGCGCCACAGCTCGTCCGTCTCGTCGCGCAGGTCGGGCTTGTCCGCCGGCTCGTCGGTGGTGTGCAGCGTCTCGCCGTCCCAGGAAGCGGAACCCTTCGGTGTGGCGATCAGCCAGTCCATGTCGGTGAAGCGCCGCTGGAAGAACGGCGCCACCCGGGCGATGATGAAATGATCCGGTTCGAACCAGGAGATGAAGCGCCGCCGCCCGGCCGCACCCTCCTTGAGCGGCAGCTCTTTGAACCGCACGAAGGCAGTCATCTTGTGATAGTCGCGGCCGACCGATTTCGCCATCCGCGCCGCCGCCGCCACGTCCGGATCGGTCGCCATCCGCAACAGATGCCTTCCATGTACAACCCCGCCATGCACCATTCGGAACAGCATGCGATACAGCAGCGCAAACCGGGTCGGGTCGGAATGGCAGAGCACCGCCTGCGCCAGCCGGATGAAGGCAGGCTGCACCGTCATCGGGCTACAGTCCGGCTGCGGCGGCGGCAGGTGGTTGTCGTCGAAACCGAACAACCCGTCGGCATCGTCCATGGTCCGCCATTCGATATATTCGGGCACGATGCCCGCCATCAGGAAGGCACGGGCGGCATCGCGCCACTCGGTCAGATCGCCCCTGCCCCGCAGCGAAAAACGGTATCTCATAACAGCGACAGCTGCTCGGGCTTCGGCTCGAACATTGCCCTGAGATCTGCCCGGTCTACGAGCCGGTGCGGCGTCCAGCCCTCCGCCGTGATGAACGGCTGCACCTTCCTGAGCGAAACACCAAGACGCTTCAAATCATCGAGCCGCAGCCGCCGAAACCGCCGCGACGACAGGATGCCCTTCACCGTCTTGGTGCCGAAACCCGGCACCCTGAGCAGCATCTCCTTCTCCGCCCGGTTGACGTCCACAGGGAACCGTTCGCGATGGCCGAGCGCCCAGGCGAGCTTCGGATCGAGATCGAGGTCGAGCATGCCACCCGCCTGCGTCGCGGTGATCTCGCCGATATCGAAACCGTAGAAACGATAGAGCCAGTCCGCCTGGTAGAGCCGGTGCTCGCGCATCAGAGGCGGCTTGATCAGCGGCAGGTTTTTCGACGAATCCGGGATCGGACTGAACGCGGAATAATAGACCCGCTTCAGCCCGTAGCTGCCGTAGAGCCGGGCGCTGGTACCGAGAATGGTCGCATCACTGGCGCCATCCGCCCCGACGATCATCTGCGTGCTCTGCCCGGCCGGCGCAAACGTCTTCCTTCGTTTCGTCTGCAGCGTCGGCTCGGCCATTTCCTCGATCTTCAGCCGCAGCTTGCCCATGGAGCGGCGGATGTTTTCCGGCCGCTTTTCGGGCGCTAACCTGCCGATGCCGCTGTCGGTCGGCAGTTCGATATTGATCGACAGCCGGTCGGCGTAAAGCCCCGCCTCCTCGATCAGATGCGCAGACGCTTCGGGAATGCTCTTCAGGTGGATATAGCCGCGGAAATTATGCGTGGTCCTCAACTCCCGCGCGATCCGAACCATCTCCTCCATCGTGTGGTCCGAAGAGCGGATGATGCCGGACGACAGGAACAGGCCTTCGATATAATTGCGCCGGTAGAATTCCAGCGTCAGCCAGACCACCTCTTCCGGCGAAAAACGCGCCCGTTCCACATTGCTGGAGGACCGGTTGATGCAATAGGCGCAGTCGTAGATGCAGAAATTGGTGAGCAGGATCTTCAGCAGCGATATGCATCGCCCATCCGGCGCATAGGCGTGGCAGATGCCCGACCCCTCTGTCGAGCCGAGCCCGCCGGTCGCAGACGAGTCCCGCTTCACGGTTCCGCTCGAGGCACAGGAAGCATCGTATTTGGCGGCGTCCGAAAGGATCGCCAGGCGTTCTTTCAGCGACTTCTTCATTAGTACGTTCACTAAATGTTCTTTTTCTTCCCGTCAAGTCATTGACATTTGGTGCCGCTTGCATCCAGATGCGGAAGGAGGAGCACACCGACAGGGTTTCGAAATTCCTAGCGCTCGCTGTCGAAATTCTGTTATAGTGACCTACATTCTGATTTTACGATGGTTCCGAAGTTTCGCTCCGGAACCTGTTTCTTTTTGTGTCCGCGGTATCCGCGGGCATGCGCCTGAAGGACAAGAAAATGGTTGAAAAGGTACCGATGACGCAGAGTGGTTTTTCCAAGCTGCAGGAGGAGCTGCGCTGGCGTCAGCAGGAGGAGCGCCCCCGTATCATCGAGGCAATCGCGGAAGCGCGCGCCCATGGCGACCTTTCGGAAAATGCCGAATACCATGCCGCTAAGGAAGCCCAGAGCCACAATGAGGGCCGCATCACCGAGCTCGAAGACCTGACGGCGCGCGCCGAAGTCATCGACCTGTCGAAGATGTCCGGCTCGAAGATCAAGTTCGGCGCCACCGTCAAGCTCGTCGACGAGGACACCGACGAGGAAAAGATCTACCAGATCGTCGGCGATCAGGAAGCCGACGTGAAGGCCGGCCGCATCTCCATCTCCTCGCCGATCGCGCGTGCGATGATCGGCAAGGAAAAGGGCGATTCCATAGAAGTGGTCGCGCCGGGCGGCTCCAAGGCCTACGAAATCCTCGCCGTTTCCTGGGGCTGATACGCCCGTGGGCAAAAGAGGCGATCCCGCCATCATCGATATCCGTGACGTCGAAGTGATCGCGCCGAATTTCAAGCGGCGCCTCTCCGGCGTCACATCGACGATCATCCAGCTCGTACCGGTTCAGCGCGCGCTCGGCCAGAAGGTCGCGGCGCTCGGCCCCGGCCTGCCCGCCGATCTGCCGCACATCCGCTATCGCGACCTTTTCCGCCTGTGGACCCCGCCGCGCGGAAAACGGTGCCGGATCTGGCATGCCCGCCGCAACGTCGAGATGCTGCCGGCGATCGTCATGCGCGACGTGCTGCGCATGCCGTTGAAGATCGTCTTCACCTCGGCCTCCCAGCGCCACCATACCGGCTGGACGAAATGGCTGGTCTCCAAGATGGATGGCGTCATTGCCACGAGCGGCAAGACGGCGGATTATCTTACCGTCAAGAACACCGTCGTGCTGCACGGCATCGATACGAACCGCTTCTCGCCGCCTTCGGACAAGGCGGAAGCCAAGCGCGCCAAAGGGCTCGATCCCGCGCAGAAGATCGTCGGCTGCTTCGGCCGCGTGCGCCGCCAGAAAGGCACCGATCTTTTCGTGGATTCGATGATCAAACTGCTCGCAGAGCGCAAGGACTGGTCGGCGATCGTCGCCGGCCGCGCCACCGGCCCGCATGTGGAATTCGAGGACGGCCTGAAGAAGAAGGTTGCCGCCGCAGGGCTTGCCGATCGCATACTGTTCGTCGGTGAGCACACCGATATCAACGAATGGTACCGCGGCCTCGACCTGTTCATCGCGCCGCAGCGCTGGGAAGGTTTCGGGCTGACCCCGCTGGAAGCCATGGCGACCGCGGTTCCCGTGATCGCCACCGATGTCGGCGCGTTTCCGGAACTGCTGGTGACCGGCGATGAAGAGACCGGCCTGATCATCGCCCGCGACAGCGTTGATGCGATGGCCAATGCCGCTGCGCTCCTCATGGATGACGAGCAGCGCCGCAAGGCGGCCTCCCACCGGGCCCGCACCCACGCGCTTGAAAACTTCAGCATCGAGGGCGAGGCAAAGCTGCTCGGCAATATCTACCGGATCACGGCTTCCGCTTGAACAGGTCGATATAGGCGCCTGCCACGGCCTCTTCCGAGAACTGGCCGACCAGCGTCGCCCTGCCCTTTTCTCCAAGGCTCGCCGCCAGCTGGCGGTCCGCGATCACCTGGTTGATGGCGCGCGCAAATCCTGCCGTGTCGTCGATATCGACGAGCAGGCCGTTTTCGCCGTCCTGCATGAACCAGGACGGGCCTTCCGAACGCGACGAAATTACCGGCTTGCTCTGCGCCCAGGCCTCGAAAATCACGTTGCCGAGCGGCTCGTGGCTGGACGGCATGATGAACATGTCAGCGGCGGCGACATAGGGCCGCGCATCCTTCTGCCAGCCGAGGAAGCGCACGCGCTCCTCCATCTTGTGCTCGCGCACCACAGCCTCCAGCGCTTCCTGCTCCTCGCCTTCGCCGGCGATCCACAGATAGGCTTCGGGCACGGCCGTCATCGCCTCGATCAGCAGATGGATCCGCTTGCGCTTGACGAAGCGCGCCATGGTCATGACCAGCGGCACGCCTTCCGGCGTATTGGCAATCGAGCGGGAGACGGGCGCCACCACCGATGTATCGGTGAAGTTGGAGATCACCTCGACGCCGCGGGTCCAGCCGAGATTGTTGCGCACGTGGTCGGCAATGCCCGGCGTGTTGCAGACGAGAATGTCGGAATTCTTGAAATAACCGAGATGGGTCGGGTAGTCGCCGAGGCGGGAAAGCTTGATACCGCCCTTATAGTCCGGCATCAGGCGGGCGCCACGGGTGGACCAGGAAATGATCGCGTCGGCCTTGTCACGCTTTGCGATGGAGAGCACCTTCATCGGCAACAGGATGCGATCGATCGACAGGTTGCGGAAATTGCTCTCGATCACCTTGGCATGGGCCTCGACATCCGGCTTCCAGCGGCGGTTCCAGCGCATCACGACCGTCTGCTCGACGCCGCGGCGATCGAGAGCCCCGACCAGATGCACGAAGAACTTCTCCGCCCCGCCGTCCTTGCCGAAAATATACTGATGAACCCGCATAAATCGTCGTCCTGCCGTTTTCTTTACGCCGCTGTATACCGAAATCGGCATCCGAAGGAAGCACCGCCGACCTGTTACGGTTGAAAAACCTGCGCAAATGCGACGAAAACGGTTGCCTTAAATGCGGGACCTGTTCCGGATACGGCACCACACCTCCCGGCAGTTGCACGAACGATGTTATCGGGCCGGAACGAGCTTGTTCCAAAAACCACCCGGCCACGGTATAGCAACGTTCGAAAAGGTTCGACCATCACAAGTCTACCGGCGCCGAGAGCGGCCAGGGCGAGCGAAACGCCGCCGCGCCTCCTTGCCGGAAAAGGAAAAAATGCAATCGCTTGAGACCTATGTCATCAATCTGGATGGCAGCAATGACCGCCTGCAGACCATCAGCGACCGGCTTTCAGCCTTCGGCGTCCCCTTCGAACGGATTTCCGCCGTCGACGGCCGTAAGTTCGATCTTGCGACGATCCCGGACTATGACGCGGAGCGCGCCGAGAGCTACATGGGCCGCACGCTGGTCGGCGGCGAAATCGGCTGTTACCGCAGCCACCTGAAGGTCGCCGAACATTTTTTGAAGTCCGACGCCCGTTACGCGCTGGTGCTGGAAGACGACGCCCTGCCGCTCTGCAATCCGGTCGAACTGCTTCAAGCCGCCCTCCCCGATCTCGAAAAAGCCGATCCACACTGGCGGCTGATCAATATCGGCAACAACAAGCTGAAGATCGCCACCCCGCTTTCCCGCTACGAGATCGGCGGCCATGACTGCGAGCTGGTGGCTGCCCACTATTTCCCGATGACCACAAGCGCCATCGTCTGGTCGCGCGAAGGCGCCCGGCTGTTCATCGAGGAACACAAAAAGATGTTCGCCCCCGTCGACAACTATTTCCGCCATTGGCTGACCCGCACCGGCCACGGTTATTCCTTCTGGCCCTCGCCCGTCACCACGACGGATGCGGCAAGCGAAATCCTCACAAGCTCCGGCCGCGCCAGAAAAACCAACAAGCGGAAATGGTTCTACGCGCTTGCCAAGCAGCGGCGCCTGATGGAGGACAAGCTGATCGCCTTCATTCAAAAGAAGCGGTTTCGCCCTGCCGGGAGCAAGTGACGAAACGCCCGCCGCAACGGGGCGCTTCAGATCTCGACCAGCCCCAGCTGCTTCACCTGCCGGATGGTCAGCATGGTGCGCACCGTGTCCACATGCTGGTCGGCGGTCAGCACCTCGATGACGAAATCCTGAAAAACCGTGAGGTTCTGGGCGGCGCAGCGCAGCAGGAAATCGCTGTCCCCGTTGACCATCCAGGCTTCGCGCACCATCGGCCATTGCTGGACCTTGGAAGCGAAGGCCTTCAAGTCCGCGTCCGACTGCCGCTTCAGCCCGACCATGCAGAACGCGACGAGATCGACGCCGAGTTTCGGGGCGTTGAGAAGCGCGTGATACCCCTCGATGATGCCGGCTTCTTCGAGCTTGCGGACCCGGCGCAGGCAGGGCGGCGCCGAAATGCCGACACGTTCGGCGAGCTCGACATTGGTCATGCGCCCGTCGCGCTGCAATTCCTTCAGGATTTTTAGGTCGATGGCGTCAAGATCGGCGCGAAGCACGGAAGTCCCCTTCATTCTGCTGTGCTTTTATCGCAAGAGGAATTTTAAGCAAGAATATGTCGCCAGACGGCTCTAAGGGGCCTCCCGTGCCAACTGATCTGTTGTTAGTGCAAGGCTGCCCTTGCATTGCTGCATGGATCACTCTTACATGGCGCTTCTAAAGCGGCAGACCGGACATCGACCACCTATATGAGGGGCAACGAAACGTCGACCGGTCTTTGAAAGGAAATTGTCCATGTCCTCCCGTCACACCGAGGTCCTGATCATCGGCTCCGGCCCGGCTGGCTACACGGCCGCCATCTATGCGGCGCGCGCGATGCTGAAGCCGGTGCTGATTGCCGGCATGGAACAGGGTGGCCAGCTGATGATCACCACGGATGTCGAGAATTATCCGGGCTTCGGCGATCCCATCCAGGGTCCCTGGCTGATGGAGCAGATGCTGAAACAGGCGACCCATGTGGGCGCCGAGATCGTCAACGACCTCGTCACCGAAGTCGAGCTCAACCATCGCCCGTTCACCGTGCGCACCGATTCCGGCCAGGTCTGGACCGCCGAGACGATCATCATCTCGACCGGCGCCAAGGCAAAATGGCTCGGCATCGAGAGCGAGCAGCATTTCCAGGGTTTTGGCGTCTCCGCCTGCGCCACCTGCGACGGCTTCTTCTATCGCAACAAGGACGTGATCGTGGTCGGCGGCGGCAATTCCGCCGTCGAGGAAGCGCTCTACCTGTCGAACATCGCCAAGTCGGTCACGGTCGTGCATCGCCGCGATAGCTTCCGTTCTGAAAAGATACTCCAGGAACGCCTCTTCCAGCGCCCCAATGTCAGCGTGTTGTGGAACACCGAGATCGCCGAGATCACCGGCAAGCCGGCCAAGGCGCCGATGCCACCGTCGGTCGAAGGCGTCAAGCTGCGCAACACCCAGACCGGCGTGGTCACCGACTTCCCGATCCACGGCGTCTTCGTGGCGATCGGCCATGCGCCGGCGACCGAACTCTTCAAGGGCAAATTGAAGATGAAGCCGAACGGCTATCTGTGGACGGCGCCCGATTCGACCGCGACCGACGTGCCCGGTGTGTTCGCCGCCGGCGACGTGACGGACGATACTTTCCGCCAGGCCATCACCGCCGCCGGCATGGGCTGCATGGCAGCGCTCGAGGCGGAACGTTACCTCTCCGGCATCCAGCCGGTTGCCATAGCCGCGGAGTGACGTTCAACGATGGGTGTGCCGCTCGATTGGGATAAACTGCGCATTTTCCACGCGGCGGCGGAGGCAGGGTCCTTCACCCATGCGGCCGACAAGCTGCACCTGTCCCAGTCGGCGATCAGCCGGCAGGTCAGCGCGCTGGAACAGGATGTCGGGGTAAAACTCTTCCATCGCCACGCGCGCGGCCTCATCCTCACCGAACAGGGCGAACTCCTCTATCGCACCGCCCACGACGTGCTGCTGAAGCTCGAGACGGTGAAGATGCAGCTCACCGAGACGACCGAAAAACCGTCCGGAAAGCTGCGCGTCACCACCACCGTCGGCCTCGGCCAGGGCTGGCTGACGGACAAGGTGCAGGAATTCCTGCAGCTCTACCCGGAAATGTCGATCCAGCTGATCCTCGACAACGAGGAAGTGGACGTCAACATGCGCCATGCCGATTGCGCCATCCGGCTTCGCCAGCCGGTGCAATCCGATCTCATCCAGCGCAAGCTCTTCACCGTGCACATGCACGTCTACGCGGCCCCCTCCTATATCAACCGGCACGGCGAGCCGCAGTCGATCGAGGATCTCGACAACCACCGCATCATCACCTTCGGTGAACCGGCACCCAACTATCTGCTGGACGTCAACTGGCTGGAATATGCCGGCCGTTCATCGGACAACACCCGCACGCCGCATCTGCAGATCAACAGCCAGACCTCGATCAAGCGCGCCTGCCTGCTGGGAATCGGCATAGCCTGCCTGCCGGATTATATCGTCGGCCGCGACCCGGGACTGATTCAGCTGGCGATCAACGCCGACATCCCCTCGTTCGACACCTATTTCTGCTATCCGGATGAAATGAAGAACGCCGCGAAGCTGAAAGTCTTCCGCGATTTTGTGGTCGGCAAGGCCCGCAACTGGAACTTCTAAAGGACCCCTGCGGACCGCCTGTGGTCGGGCGATGCCCCGGAAAGCAAGGGCTTTGTAGACTTCTGCGGCCGCCTGATATGTAGCCATTGAACGCATAAAAACAAAGCGTTGCAGCCTTTGCATGGCTGGCCTGCACAAAAGGCTATTGTTCACTGCACAAAAAACCACCATATCGCACATAGCTGATGCACATGGCGGCTTTTCCTCCCAGTTCCGCCGCAGCAGCTGTTCCCCTCTGGAGGTTTTTTGACCTTCACACTTATAGGGCCCTGGAGCAATCCAGTGGCCCTCTTTTTTTGCCCCGATATATTCCGAACCGGCATGGGATCGTCCAGCTCGTTTCAACTGTCAAAATCCCGGTCGAAACTTCCGCTCAATATCCTGTCCGCACCCTTGTCCTGGGCAAACCATCTCCCCATATTGGGATCAGCCGGCGCGCTTCGACGACGTCCCTGTTGTTTGCGCTGGCTGTTCCCCTCTGGAGGTTTTAACCTTCACAATTATTGGGCCTCGGAGCGATCCGGCGGCCCATTTTTTTACGATCCTTCGTTTCTCTGCAAACCGCTTCCTTTAAATCGGCCTCAGACGATCTATATATCGATAAACTCCGATATGGATCCCGACGATGGACAAGACGGAAATTCTCAAAGCGCTGGCCCATCCGGCCCGGGTCGAATTCCTGGAATGGATGAAGGAGCCGGAACGCCATTTCTCCGATCAGGCGCACCCGCTCGCAATGGGCATCTGCGCCAGCCAGTTCGAAAAACGCTGCGGCCTCTCCCAATCCACGGTCTCGGCGCATCTTTCGACGCTCGAAAAAGCCGGCCTGGTCAAGATCGACCGCGTCGGCCAATGGGCATTCTACCACCGCGATGAACACAATATCGCGGCCTTCCTCGAAGAGCTCCGATCAACCCTTTGATCGGACCCGCCTCCTCCCAACCGCATAAGGAATTTCCGATGGCCAGCATTTTTGATCCGATCAGGTTCGGTGATATCGAACTTTCGAACCGCGTCGTCATGGCTCCCCTGACGCGCAACCGTTCGCCGAAAGCGATCCCCAACGACCTCAACGTCACCTATTACGAACAACGCGCCACCGCCGGCCTGATCGTTACCGAAGGCACCCCGATCACCCAGCAGGGCCAGGGTTATGCGGATGTACCGGGTCTCTACCTGCCGCAGGCGATCGAAGGCTGGAAGAAGGTGACCGAAGCCGTTCATCGCAGGGGCGGCAAGATCGTCACCCAGATCTGGCATGTCGGCCGCGTCTCGCATGTCTCGCTGCAGCCGAACGGCGGCGCTCCGGTTGCTCCCTCGGCCATTCCCGCCGGCGGCAAGACCTACATCATCAATCCGGACGGCAGCGGCGCCTTTGTCGATACGTCCGCTCCCCGCGCGCTGGAACGTTCTGAAATCCCCGGCATCGTCGCCGATTTCGCCAAAGGTGCCCGCGCCGCGATCGACGCCGGCTTCGACGGTATCGAAATCCACGGCGCCAACGGCTACCTGATCGACCAGTTCCTGAAGTCGGGTGCCAACCAGCGCACGGACGAGTACGGTGGTTCGATCGAAAACCGCGCGCGCTTCGTGCTCGAAGTCGTCGATGCTGTGACCAGGGAAATCGGCGCCGGCCGCGTCGGCATTCGCCTGTCGCCGGTGACGCCCGCGAACGGCGTCAGCGATCCGAACCCGCAGGCCGTCTTCAACTATGTCGTCGAACAGCTCGGCCCCCGCGGCCTCTCCTTCATCCACGTCGTCGAGGGTGCGACCGGCGGCGACCGCGCCTTCTTCCAGGGCGACAAGCCATTCGATTACCGGGAACTGAAGGACGTCTACCGCAAGGCAGGCGGCACCGGCGGCTGGCTGGTCAACAACGGTTATGACCGTGAAAGCGCCGCCAAGGCCGTCGAAAGCGGTTATGCCGATGCCGTCGCCTTCGGCAAGCTCTTCCTCGCCAACCCGGACCTCGTCCAGCGCTTCCGGGACGACGCACCGCTCAACGAAGCCGACAAGTCCACGTTCTACGGCGGCGGCGCCAGGGGCTATACCGACTACCCGGCGCTCGAAGCAGTCGCCTGATGAATATCGGAAAAGGCCGCCCAAAAGCGGCCTTTTCCTTTCGAGGATTTGTTCAGGCCAGTAGCACTCCCGGCTCCGGAGCCTTGATCGATTTCCGCTCGATGCAGCCGAGATCGGCAAGCGTGACCCGCACCGCCTCGTCGATCGGTGTCGACGGTTCTTCACCGAGAAAAGCGAGCAGCTTGTCATTCCCCATCCGTACCGGCACTTTCCAGAGATAACGCATTTCGCCGAGCTCGCGGAAGATCGGCACGAAGGGCGATCCGAGCGTGAGCAGCCACCAGGGAAACGCTTTGACCTTCGGCTTCTGTCCGGCGACCCGGGCGATCGCCGTAATCATCTCGCTGCCGTCCCGGTCCCAGAAGCCACGCATCTGGAAGCGGGCGAAGCGGGGCAACTCGGCCTCCCGGTCGATCAGCCGCAGCATGGTTTCGGCCACATCGGGCAGATAGCCCCATTGGTGCCCGACACCCCTGGCATTCGGGCGACTGACCGACTTGATCGGTTTGCCAGGCTTCACCAGGCCCTGTGCGAACCAGCTATTGGCGGCGCCCGGGCCGAAATAATCGCCTGCCCGCACGATCAGCACCGGTACACCCTCGTTCGATGCGGCCTCCAGCCGCCGCTCCAGCTCCACCCGGATCGCGCCCTTGCGGGTTACCGGGTTCTGCGGGCTCTCTTCGGTGATCTCGGGAAAGACATCCGGCCCGTAATTATAGACCGTGCCGGGCAGCAGGATGCGGGCGCCGACGGCATGGGCGGCTGCGATCGTATTGTCCAGCATCGGCAGGACCAGCTTTTCCCAATCCTTGTAACCCGGCGGATTGACCGCGTGGACGATCAGCTTCGCATCCTGCGAGGCACGGCGAACGTCGGCGGCATTCATCGCATCACCCTGGAGCCAGTGGAAGCGCGGCTCGCGTTTCGCCGCCTCCCCGGCCTTGCGATTGAGCGCCCGGACGGTCCAGCCGCGGGCAGCGAGGCCGCGTGCCACATGGCCGCCGATTCCGCCGGTAGCGCCGAGAACGAGGGCAATCGGTTTCGCATTCGAGGTGTCGGTCATGGCGATACTCCTTGGGTTGTCCCGGTTCTTCGTCGAACCGTCGGCTGGAATATCGCTCTACGGGATGATATACGGAATTAGCGAAAAATGACGAGTATCCATACATAAATGAATGACATAAGCTGGGATTTCTACCGCACCTTCCTTGCCGTCCTGCAACTCGGCTCGCTCTCGGCCGCCGCGCGCCAACTCGGCCTGACCCAGCCCACCGTCGGTCGCCATATCGATTCGCTGGAAGAGGCGGTGGGCTACCAGCTCTTCACCCGCTCGCAGCAGGGCCTCCTGCCGACAGAACCGGCGCTGGCGATGCAACCCTATGCGGAAAACCTCGCCATGACCGCCGCCGCCATGCAGCGGGTGGCATCGGGCGAGATCGGCGCGATCAAGGGAACGGTAAGGATCAGCGCCAGCGAGGTGATCGGCGTCGAAGTCCTGCCGCCGATCCTCGCCTGCCTGCAGGACGAGCATCCCGGCCTGGAACTCGAATTGTCCTTGTCGGATTCTCTTGAGGATCTTTTGAAGCGTGAATCGGATATCGCGGTGCGCATGGCCAGTCCGGCACAGGATGCGCTTGTCGCCCGCCATATCGGCGGGCTCCCTCTCGGGCTGTTTGCCCATCGCCGCTATCTGGATCGGCATGGAGTTCCGCAAAGCGCGCAAGATCTGGCAACGCACCGGCTGATCGGCTTCGACCGGCGCACCGCCTTCGTGCGCGCTGCCGCGAACCGTATCCGTATCGCGGCCCCGGCCTTCCCTGACCTCGATCATATCCGCTGGAGTTACCGCGCGGACAACAATCTCGCGCAACTTGCGGCGATCCGCGGCGGCGTCGGTATCGGCATCTGCCAGGTCGGTCTCGCCAAGCGCGACACGGATCTGGTCCGGGTGCTGCCCGAGGTTTTCGAACTGCCGCTCGATACCTGGGTCGCCATGCATGAAAACCTGAAGTCGTCGCCCCGCTGGCGGGTCACTTTCGACGCACTCGTCAAAGGCCTGCTGGATTATGTCCGCGACTGACGTTCAGTGGGTGGTCGACCCTTCGTCGCCGTCCATGACCTCGGCCTCGGGCCGGTCGCCACCGTCGCTGTATTCACTGTGCCAGATGCCTTTTTCATCCTGCCAGCTGATCTCTTCCGCCTCTCCGCCGACCTGCTGTTCGGCCGCGACGATGCGGGCCGCCTGCAAGGCGTCGGAATGGCTGGGAAAGGTTTCAGAATAGACGTCGCCCTGGCGATAGGCCCAGCCGCCGTCATGCGGCACGACTTTATAGGTAACCTTGGTCATACTCCCTCCTGTCTTTCATGGCTGCCTCGATCCATTTGGATCTTTGTCCTGTCGCGGCATCGGTGTGAAAAATCGAAAAAGGTGCCACGAGGTTCCAAGCCACATCGCAAATCACGCCGCAAAGTATGTCATCAAAGGCGCAGGACCGCAAATCCTTGAGGCGAAAAGGGAACCATGCTTGATGCCGCAGGTTGCCGCGTTAGATTAGCGCCGGGTGCAAGGTCAGGAGTGGAACGTGGGTTTGTTGTCCCTGCTGAGGCAGGAAAGATTTCTCGTCGTCGCGCTGGCCTCGGGCGTCGTCGCCTATTCCGTCGAGCACGCCGTACTCGAAGCCGGCAAGACGGCTTCGCTGATCGCGGCCGCCGCCCTGATCGGCATCATCATCCTCGCCTCGACCCGGGTCGCCCATCATGCCGAAATGTTGGCCCACAAGGTCGGCGATCCCTATGGCACGATGATCCTGACGTTGTCGGCGGTGGCGGTCGAAGTGCTGATCCTTGCCATCATGATGGGCAATACCAGTTCCCCGACCCTGGTGCGCGACACGATCTATGCTGCCGTGATGCTCGATATCAACGGCATCCTCGGGCTCGCCGCCCTGCTCGGCGGCCTGCGCCATGGCGAGCAGCCCTATAACGACGATTCCAGCCGCACCTACAGCGTGATGATCCTGACGGCCATGGGTATTTCCATGATCGTCCCGGAATTCATCCCCGGCGACCGCTGGCACTACTATTCCGCCTTCACGATCTGCGCGATGATCGCGCTCTACGCGGTGTTCCTGAAAATGCAGGTCGGTCCGCACAGCTATTTCTTCAGTTACACCTATCCCCGCACCGCCAAGCCGGCCACCGGCACCCCAGCGCCGCAGAACGAGGCCGGGACGGAATCCGCCGCGATCTCCATCGGCATCATTCTGGCCGGCGTGCTGATCATCGGCTTCCTCGCGGAGTTCATGTCCACGCTCATGAATGCCGGGCTGGAGGGCAGCGGCGCACCGCTGACGCTGATGGCGGTCGTGGTCGCAGCGATTTCCGCAGCCCCCGAAATCCTGACCGCCCTGCGCGCGGCTCTGCGCAACCGCATGCAGTCCGTCGTCAACATCGCCATGGGCGCTTCGCTCTCGACCGTCATCCTGACCGTCCCCGTCATGGAAGGCATCGCCCTCTACAGCGGCCAACCCTTCATCATGGCCATGACGCCGGTGCAGACCGTGATGGTCGCGATCACCCTCGTTGTCGCGGCTATCAACCTCAATGACGGCCAGACCAACGCCATCGAGGGCATGACCCATTTCGTCCTCTTTGCGACCTTCGTGATGCTGACGGCCGTCGGCCTCTAGGCAAATCCGATTCCGCATCAAGGACTTGCAAGCGGGAACGGAATCGGATCGGGAAGAGGTTGAATCAATGTCTGAAATATGGTCGTGTCCGCGCGGCGAAGGCTGGTTTCGAACCGGCGTTCCGGAATTTGGCGCGGCCACCCTGTTGCGCATGAAGGAGATTTTGAGATGTCTACACCTCCCTACAGAGCCGACCACGTCGGTTCGCTGCTGCGTCCCGCTTCCATCAAGGATGCCCGCAAGAAATTTTACGAAGACAAGAGCATTTCCGCCGAGGAATTGAAGGCCGTCGAAGACGAAGGCATCAAGGACCTGATCAAACTGCAGGAAAGCGTCGGCCTGAAGGTCGTGACCGATGGGGAAGCCCGCCGCCACTTCTGGCATTACGACTTCCTCGGCCTGCTCGACGGCATGGAATTCGTCACCCGCGAAGCCCACAAGGGTGTCACCTTCCACGGCGTCAAGCTGCCGCCGACCTTCCCGACCATCAACGGCAAGCTCGACTTCCCGGACGATCACCCGCATCTGGAACACTTCAAGTTCCTCGCCGCCAACACCAAGGTGACGCCGAAGATCTCCATCCCCGGCCCGAGCGTTGCGCATTACCGCACCGCCCGCGCCGACGTGACCTATCCGGAATACCAGGATCAGGAAGCGCTTTTCGCGGCCCTCGCCCGCACCTATGCCAAGGCCGTGCAGAAGTTCTACGACGCCGGCTGCCGCTATCTGCAGATGGACGACATCTATTTCGCCTATCTCGGCGACGAAAAGCAGCGCGCCATGAAGCGCGAGGAAGGCTACGATCCGGACTGGCTGATCCAGAAATACGCCGAAACCATGCACGAAGCGATCAAGGACCGCCCGAAGGACATGCTGATCGGCATGCACATGTGCCGCGGCAACTTCCGCTCCACCTGGGCTGCCGAAGGCGGCTACGATGCTGCGGCCGACGCGATCTTCAACAAGACCGGCGTCGACATGTTCTTCATGGAATATGACACCGAGCGTTCCGGCGGCCTGCAGCCGCTCTCCCTGCTCCAGAAGGGTTCCAAGCAGCGCGTCTATCCAGGCTTCATCACCACCAAGACCGGTGAACTGGAAACGCTCGACAGCCTCCGTCGTCACTTCGACGAGGCCTCCAAATTCGTCGACATCGACCAGCTCGGCATCGCGCCGCAGTGCGGTTTCGCCTCGACCGAAGAAGGCAACTCGATCACCGAGGACGACCAGAAGCGCAAGCTTGAACTCGTCGTCAAGACCGCCGAAGCCATCTGGGGCACGGCCTGATCCATTCCCCGGCCGCAGCTATTGATTTAACTGCGGCCGGCCTCTTGAGAATTCCTGAACCCGCCCGACGTTCTCCTGACAGATAAACTCAAGGGAGACTGCAAGATGGGTGTATTAGACAAGATCAAGAACGCGATCTGGGGCGGCCATGCCGAAGCGGCACCTGCCGCCGAACCTCTGAAACCGGCCGCTCCGGTTTCCGCTTCCGCCGCCCCGGCGTCCAATCCGACGCCAATCCCTTCGGCGGCACCTGCAGCATCCGCCCCTGCCTCATCCGGCCCTGTCGATATCACTCCGATACTCGACGCGGCCGTCAAGAAGAGCGGCCAGAAGCTGGATTGGCGCAAATCGATCGTCGACCTGATGAAGGCGCTCGACCTCGATTCCAGTCTTACGGCCCGCAAGGAACTCGCCGCCGAACTGCACTATAGCGGGGACACTAACGATTCCGCGACGATGAACGTCTGGCTCCACAAGGCGCTGATGAAGAAGCTCGCCGAAAATGGCGGCAAGGTGCCGGCCGAGCTTGCAGACTGAACAGCGGCTTCTTGCGGCCGGCCGGCAGCGCCTCGTCGGCTGACCGGCCGCAGATTCCAAGGCCGGAAGCCCGCCTTTGCCGGCGGGCTTTTCATTGCCGGCGCGTCAATAAACTAATCTTGAACGGGCCGTGTTGGGTGCTTTGCCGATAAACGCCCTAGATGAGGGCCATCGCCGATACTCTTTCACCGCGTGCGGGAGTGTCGTTCAAGGCCCCGGCGGTCGATACCGCCGCATGTAAGGAGTCCACGATGAAACGTCTCAGTCTTCTCCTGACCGGCTCTGTCCTGTCCGTCGCGCTGGTTGCCAGCCCCGTTCTTGCCCAAAGCGCCGGACAGCCCGCGGAAACCAAAGCCCCGAATGCCAGCAATCAGCAGCCGGCCTTCGCCAACCAGACCCGTGCCCCTCAGCCTCAAACCATGCCGAAGATCACGCAGGACGTCATTGCGGAAAACCTTCCGCATCTCTGGGCCATGGAATTCTTGCCCGACGGCCGCATGCTGGTGACCGCCAAGCAAGGCGCCATGCACATCATCTCGGAAGAAGGCGAAGCCGGGCCGAAGATCGAAGGCGTGCCGAAAGTACTTTCCGCCGGCCAGGGCGGCCTGCTCGACGTGGCTTTGGCTCCCGATTTCAAGACCAGCGGGATGATCTTCTTTTCCTTCTCCGAACAGCGAAACGACGGCAACGGCACTTCCGTCGCCTCGGCTAAGCTCGTGCCGGACGACCGCGGCGGCGGCAGGCTGGAAAACCTCAAAATCATCTTCCGCCAGATGCCGAGCTATGACGGCAACAAGCATTTCGGCTCGCGCCTCGTGTTCGGCCCCAACAAGGAACTCTACGTGACCGTCGGCGAACGCTCCGATCCACAGCCCCGCGTGCAGGCCCAGGATATATCGAGCGGCCTTGGCAAGGTCTTCCGCATCGACATGAACGGCAAGGCGCTGCCCGACAATCCCTTCGTCAACCGGCAGGGCGCCCGGCCGGAAATCTGGTCGCTCGGCCACCGCAACCTCCAGTCCGCCACGCTTGACGGCAAGGGCCGCCTCTGGACGGTCGAGCACGGCCCGCGCGGTGGCGACGAACTGAACCGTCCGGAGGCCGGCAAGAACTATGGCTGGCCGGAAGTCACCTACGGCATCGATTACAGCGGCCGGCCGATCGGCAAGGGCATCACCGCCATGAAGGAGACCGAGCAACCGGTCTACTTCTGGGACCCGGTCATCGCTCCGTCGGGCATGGCCTATTATGACGGCGACGCCATCCCCGAATGGAAGAACTCCTTCCTGATCGGCGGCCTGGTCGCGCAAGGCATCGTGGTCGTCCATATGGATGGCGACAAGGTTGCCTATGAGGAACGCGTGCCGCTCGGCGCCCGTATCCGCGACGTCAAGGTCGGCCCCGACGGCGCGGTTTATGCGGTGACAGAACAGCGCGGCGGCGGAGAATCGACGATCGTGAAGCTGACGAAAAGCTGATGAACGCAAAAGCCCGCCGTCGCCGGCGGGCTCTGCTGATCGGGTCGGGCCGGCTTACTTGCAGTTGGCGCAGAAGCGCTGGATGCGTTTGCAGGCCTCTTCGAGCTGTTCTTCCGAAGCGGCATAGGAGATGCGGAAGTTAGGGCCGAGGCCGAAGGCCGAACCGTGGACGACGGCGACGCCTTCCGTTTCAAGAAGCTCGGTGACGAAATCCTCGTCGGTCTCCATGACCTTGCCGGACGGCGCGGTCTTGCCGATCAGGCCGGCGCAGGACGGGTAGACGTAGAAAGCGCCTTCCGGAGACGGGCAGACGATGCCCTTCGCCTGGTTGAGCATCGAGACCACCAGGTCGCGGCGGGCTTCGAAGATCTTCTTGTTGGCCGGGATGAAGTCCTGCGGACCGTTCAGCGCCTCGACCGATGCCCATTGGGCGATCGTGCAGGCGCCCGAGGTCTGCTGGCCCTGGATCATGTCCATCGCCTTGATCAGCTCGAGCGGGCCGGCCGCATAACCGATACGCCAGCCGGTCATCGCATAGGCCTTGGAAACGCCGTTCATCGTCAGCGTGCGGTTATAGAGCTTCGGCTCCACTTCAGCTGGGGAGACGAACTTGAAGTCGCCATAGGTCAGGTGCTCGTACATGTCGTCGGTCAGCACCCAGACGTGCTCGTGCTTGACGAGTACGTCCGTCAGAGCCTTCAGCTCGTCATGGGTATAGGCAGCGCCCGAGGGATTGGACGGCGAGTTGAACAGGAACCACTTGGTCTTCGGCGTGATCGCCTTTTCGAGATCGGCCGCGGTCACCTTGAAGTTGTTTTCCTGGCTCGCCTTGATGAAGACGGACGTGCCGCCGCAGATGGCAACCATCTCCGGATAGGAAACCCAGTAGGGCGCGGTGATGATCACTTCATCGCCCGGGTTCAGTGTCGCCATGAAGGCGTTGAAAAGAATCTGCTTTCCGCCGGTACCGACGATCGTCTGGGCCGGGGTGTAATCGAGATTGTTCTCGCGCTTGAACTTCCGGGCGATCGCCTCGCGAAGCTGCGGAATGCCGGAAACCGGCGGATATTTGGTCTCGCCGCGATTGATCGCGTCGATGGCGGCTTTCTTGATGTTTTCCGGCGTATCGAAATCCGGCTCGCCTGCGCCGAGCCCGATCACGTCGCGGCCCTTTGCTTTCAGGTCGCGGGCTTTCTGGGAAACGGCGATGGTGGCAGAGGGCTTTACGCGGGAAAGTGCGTCGGCAAGAAAGGCCATAATCTTCGTCCTGAAGAGCTGTTGAACAAGGCGGCATCGCGCGCCGAAAACCGCCCGTACGCTCTATGTCTAAACTGTGACGCCGTTTCAAGCACAAAGCTTGAATGTGAGCCATGAAAGAAGCTGATTAAAACCTTCGAAACCTTCTTTACAACCACGTAACCCTTGAATGCTACAACCAGGAGGGAGGGATAACGGAAACGACGGGCACAGGCATGACGCCGAGAAGCATCTTCGCCAATCTGGTTCGCAGCGACAACGGGTCGTTCTCCACCATCTACGGCCCCTTCCTGCTGCAATCGGCCCTGCAGCCGATCTTTCGGTCGACGCCTGACAGCGGCCTTGAAATAGAAGCCTTCGAAGGCCTGCTGCGCGCCTCCCGCGACGCCGAACCTGTCTCGCCGGCGGAGTTCTTTCCGCTCGTCTCCCCGGTCGACATGGCCGATGTCGACAGCATCCTGCGCACCATCCACATCCTCAACACTGGCCGGCTGAACCGCGCGCGCGCCCGGATTTTCGTCAAATTCCATCCCGGCCTCTTCCGCACGCCCCAGGAAATGCGTCAGGAAGTCGATCGCATCAAAGTCGCCAGCCACGAAGCCGGCCTCGCACCGGATCGCATCGTCTGCGAAATCTCCGAAAGATCGGGCGCGGCCGACGATATCGTCGTCGCCTTTACCGAACACATGCGGGCAGTCGGCTTCCGCATCGCCATCGACGATTACGGCGCGCGCGATTCCGACCTCGATCGGCTGAAGCGCATCAGGCCGGACTATGTGAAGTTCGAGGCCGCCTGGGTCCGCGACTTCCTCGACAATTCCGCCGGTTTGGCGCTGCTGCGCGTCATCGTCGGCCAGATGCTCGACGACGGTATCGAGCCGATCTTCGAAGGGCTCGAAGAAGTGTGGCAGGTGGATCTCTGCGAGGAACTCGGCGTGCCGTTGATGCAGGGCTATGCCCTTGCTAGGCCCGAACTCGCACCGACGACATTCAACGAGAGCTTTCCGGAAAACCTCGCCGACCTTGCGCCGCTCCACACGGGTTCTAGCGACATCACGCTGGGTGCCAGCAGGGCCGCCGCCGCGCCCCCTCCTCCGGTCCTCGTCAAGCCGGTATCCGCGAGACCCGCCCGCACCTTCGGCCGCCGGCAATCCGGCGGCGAATAAGGCGGCAAGCCAGGGCTTTTACGCAACGACCGACCGCCGCCGCGGGTCCTCAAGGACTCCGCGCAAGGTCCTCTGACGCGCCCCCAAAATACATGAGCGACGAATCTTTTTCTTTTCGCGCCATTTGCGCCAAAATGGCACAGAATAGGGTAAACAAAGCATTGCCAGCGATGAATTGGGTCGCGGAGGCGCGATGGAAAGGCGCAAACCCCGCATTTTCAGGCGTTCCGGCAATTTGCAATTTCTCATTGTGGCGATGGTTCAAAAAACTTTTTCTTGCCAATTTTCGATAAACACAGCACTCTGTGCAAGTTCGGGCAATTTACGAGCATGGGAAGACCTATAATGACGCGTTCCGAAGGCGCTAAGACTTCGGGCGATAGGCCGGGGGCGGAGATTTCAAAGCAATTCCTGCCGGTCATCGCGGTAAAGACAGGGACCCTTTCTTAAAGCTGCCTGCCGCCGCCCTTCGGGGCTACACTATGATGCTGTCCGCCGCTGAACACGGACAGAGAGAAAAGGACCTGCTGCATGGCCGAGACTGGCACTGTAAAATTCTTCAATACCGACAAAGGCTTCGGCTTTATCAAGCCTGACAATGGTGGCGCCGATATCTTTGTTCATATCTCTGCCGTACAGGCTTCCGGCCTGTCCGGATTGTCGGAAAACCAGAAAGTGAGCTTCGACACGGAACCGGATCGTCGCGGCAAAGGCCCCAAGGCCGTTAACCTGCAGATCGCCGGTTAAGCCTCTCCGGAGGCTTTCCATTTCGAGTTGAAGCCCGGCAGCGATGCCGGGTTTTTTTTAAATCGACGTATTTTTGGTCGAGTTGTGTCGCGGCTCCGGCGCGCCGAGGCCGCGCAGGAACGGATTGGTGCGCCGTTCGTCGCCGATCCGGCTTCCCGGCCCATGGCCGCAGATGAATCCGACCTCGTCGCCAAGCGGCAGAACCTTATCGCGGATCGAGGCGAGCAGGGTATCGTGATCCCCGCCCGGCAGGTCGGTGCGACCGATCGAACCGTTGAACAGCACGTCGCCGAGATGCGCGAAACCTTGCGCGCGGTTGTAGTAGATCACATGACCCGGCGCGTGGCCCGGGCAATGGAAGATCTCGAACACGTGGTCGCCGAACGAGACCGTGTCTCCCTCGTTGAGCCAGCGGTCCGGCACGACGTTGCGCGCTGCCATCTTGACCCCGAATTTTTCCGCCTGCGTCTCCAGCCGCTGCAGGAGTGGCAGGTCGGCCTCGTGCGGCCCGATCACCCGGATGCCCAAGGCCTCGCGCAATTCGTCGGCGCCGCCTGCGTGGTCGATATGCCCGTGCGTCAGCCATATTTCCGTAAGCGCAATACCGTTTTCCTGAATGACCTGCAGAATGGTCGGCACGTCGCCGCCCGGATCGACGACCACGCCCTGTTTGGTCTCGTCGTCGAAAAGGATGGTGCAGTTCTGCTGGAATGGCGTCACCGGAATGATACCGGCCTGTAACTTGCCCATGATGCCTCGGTCTCAAGCGATAATATCCGGCGGGGTATACCGCTAAACGGAAGGCATTTCAGCCGAAAAGATCAATTCGAGGCGAGGGTCGTGTTGTGCGCCTCGGCGGCAACCGGCGGCGAGAGGGATACGGTGGCAATCAGGAAGGCGGCAATCACGATCTTCAGCGCAAAAACCGTCACCAGAACACCTTTTAGCGGGTTTGCCGGGCTTGAGGTTTCCATCGTGATCGGCGGGAGTGCGGCAAAGGTCTGCGCGGTCGTCATCTGGGTCGTCATAGGCTCTCTCCGGTGCTTGTGGCGGGATCAATGGACTGGCGGGAGAAAGGTTCCCTGCCTTCTTTCGACCTGTTGCGCTCCCGCCACAGCATGCGGGTTCCAGCCACCTCCGGCGGAACCACCCGGACACGCCGGGGTTACCCCGCCAGTCAACATGAGGAGAAAATCCATGACGACTTGGTTGAAACGCCCGGATTTGAAGTGCCGGAACCTGACCTGGCTGGGCCTCGGCGCCGTCCTTTCGGCGCTCGCCCTGCCCGCCCAGGCGCAGATGACAACCACCACCGCTTCGGACATCATCGTCCGCTCCGGTCCCGGCCAGAACTATCCCGAAATCGGCCTTGCCACCCGCGGCAGCCCGGCCATGATGGATGGCTGCCTCGAGGGCAGCAAATGGTGCCGCATCGATGTCAACGGCATGCGCGGCTGGGTCTATGCGCAATACCTGACCATCCGCCACAACGGCGCGCCGGTCGCGGTAGAGCAGTATCGCACCCAGTATGAAGTCCCGACCGTGACCTACGAGACGACGGCAAGCATCGCTCCCCCGGCACCCGTGCCCGGCCAGGGCGATATTCTGCTTGGACCCGTCGGCGCCGTGGAAGCCGTAGAGCCGCCGGAAACCGTCATCGGCTATATCGAGGAGCACCCGGCCCAGCCGGTCTATGTCCGCAACGAAGTGGCAATCGGCGCCACGCTGCCGCCCGGCGTGGTGGTCCAGCAGGTGCCGGACTACGACTACGATTATGTGGTGGTCAACGACCGGCCCGTGCTCGTCGATCCGGGCACCCGTCGCATCGTCCACATCTACGATTGAATTCTCGTCAAAGGGCGCCCCGGACGGCGCCCTTTCCCTTTGCGCTGGCCCGCATCCGCCCTTTCCAACAAATGCTGTTGATTGTTCAGCCTGTTCGCGCTTTATGACGTGCGTCAGGTTACACTGTGAAATCAGTAAATAAGAGCTTCGGCCGAACGGCAAGCAGCCATAAGGGAAAGGAAACGCGAGTGTCGCGCGCATCGACGGGAAAAGCCGTCAAGAAGGTCCTGCCGGCCATGCCGGCAGTCGATGAAGCCCAGATCGACTTCGAGACCATCGAACTGCTTTTCTTCGCCTACCGTGATTTCGTGTCCGATCCGGACGCCATTCTCGCCAAGATCGGCATGGGCCGCGCCCACCACCGGGTTGTCTATTTCGTCAGCCGCCAACCGGGCATGATGGTCACCGACCTTCTTGATACGCTGCAGATCACCAAGCAGAGCCTTGCGCGCGTCCTCAAGCAATTGATCGAATCGGGTTATATTCGCCAGATGGCCGGCGCCAAGGATCGGCGCCAGCGCCGGCTCTATCCGACGCTGGCGGGCCGGGAACTGGCGCTCGCCCTTTCCGAGCCGCAATCGCGCCGTATCGCTCGCGCCATGGAGGAGCTGACCCCGGACACGCGGGCCTCGGTCAAGGAATTCCTGCGCCACATGCGCGGCCGCGACGAAAGCATCGAGCCAATAGACAGCGATCTGGATTAAGCGGAACCCCCGAGATGACGACACTGCCCCCTTCCGATGATGCGCCCCATCTTCTTGTGGTCGACGACGATACCCGCATCCGCGATCTCCTAAACCGTTACCTGATGGAACAGGGGTTTCGCGTCACCGTCGCGGGCGATGCGGCGGAAGCCCGCCGCAAGCTCGAAGGTCTGCATTTCGACCTCGTCATTCTGGACGTGATGATGCCCGGCGAGTCCGGCATTTCGCTTACCCAGTCGCTCTACCAGAAGAAGACGGTGCCGGTGATCCTGCTGACGGCCCGCGCCGAATCGGAATCGCGCATCGCCGGCCTCGAAGCCGGCGCCGACGACTATTTGTCGAAACCCTTCGATCCGCGCGAACTGGTGCTGCGCATCAACAATATCCTCCGCCGCAGCACCTCGCCCGACACGCCGAAGATTGAGCAGATCATGTTCGGGCCTTTCACCTTCTCGATCCCGCGCAAGGAATTGCGCAAGGCGGCCGAGACGATCCGGCTGACCGACCGCGAACAGGAGATCATGCTGCTGTTTGCACTGCGTGCCGGCGACACCATTCCTCGCCACGAGCTGATCGGTGACGACGCCGAAGTCGGCGAGCGCACGATCGACGTGCAGATCAATCGTTTGCGGCGTAAGATCGAGGAAGATCCGGCCAACCCCGTCTATCTCCAGACGGTGCGCGGCATCGGATACAGGCTGAGTATCGATTAGCCGGAGCAAACCGGCACAGGCTGAAGGCAGGATGGCACTTTTCGACCCCCTGAAGCGCGACATGGACCGGCTGACCCTACCGGGCTGGCGGCCGATGACCCGGTGGCTGCGCCGCCGCCTGCCGACCGGCCTCTATACGCGCTCTCTTCTGATCGTCATCCTGCCGATGCTGCTGCTGCAGGGCGTCGTCGCCTCCGTCTTCATGGAGCGGCACTGGCGCATGGTGACCGAACGCCTGTCGGAAAGCACGGTGCGCGATATCGCCGGCATCATCGAGGTGATCCAGGCCTATCCGCAGGACAGCAATTATGATGCGATCAGCCGTATCGCCAGCGACGCGCTGAACCTCACCATCGCGGTCGAGGAAAACGGCCAGCTGCCGCCGCCCCGCTCCCGGCCCTTCTTCGAGATCCTCGACGATATCCTCGCCGACCAGATCACCCGGCAGATCCAGATGCCCTTCTGGATAGACACGGTGGGCGACAGCCGGCTCGTCGAGATCCGCATCAAGTTCGACACGAGGGTGCTGCGCGTCTTCGTCCGCCGCGGTTCCACCTACGCCTCCAACACCCACATTTTCCTCGTCTGGATGATCGGCGCGGCCTTCGTTCTGGTCGTCATCTCGATCCTCTTCCTGCGTGGCCAGATCCGGCCGATCCTGACGCTGGCGAGCGCCGCCGAGAGTTTCGGCAAGGGCCAGAAAACCGATGGTTTTTCGCCGCGCGGCGCCGACGAGATCCGCCGCGCCGGCCTTGCCTTCATCCAGATGCGCGAACGCATCGAGCGGCAGATGGAACAGCGTACCGCCATGCTCGCCGGCATCAGCCACGATCTTCGAACCATCCTCACCCGCTTCAAGCTGCAGCTGGCGCTTGCCGGCAACAAGCCGGAACTTTCCGGAATGGGCCAGGACGTCGACGACATGCAGTCGATGCTGGAAGGATACCTCGCCTTCGCCAAGGGCGAGGCGGAGGAGGATTTCGGCGAATTGCGGCTGAGCGAACTGCTCGAAAAGCTGCGCTCGGAATTTACCCTGCACGGCAAGACCATGACCTACGAGATCGACGGCGAGGACGAGATCGCCGTTCGCCCCAACGCCTTCACCCGGCTGGTCGGCAACCTCGTCGCCAACAGCGAACGCTACGCCAAGTCGCTGCATGTCGATGCAAGGCACAGCGCCAAGTGGCTGACGCTGACCCTCGACGACGACGGCCCCGGCATCCCGGCCGCGTCGCGCGAGGATGTCTTCAAACCCTTCTACCGCCTTGACGAGGCCCGCAATCTCAATTCGTCCGGCACCGGGCTTGGCCTTGCGATCGCCCGCGACATCGCCCGTGCCCATGGCGGCAATGTCACGCTTGCCGACAGCCCCCGCGGCGGCCTGCGCGCCGTCGTGCGCGTACCCGCCTGATCATCTTTCGAGGAACCGATGCCGATCGACCTGTCCCGAATGTCCTGGCTGAACCCGCCGCCGGAAAGCCGCGAAGAGAATGGCAGGCTGATCGCCTGCTCCGGCTTTGAAACCGATTTCTGGCAGGGCACCTATTACGGCTTCCACCGCGACAGCGGTCACTTTCTCCACCAGACGCGGAACGGCGATTTCACCGCCGAAACTTCCTTCGCCGGCCGCTACGAAGCGCTCTACGACCAGGCCGGCCTGATGATCCGCCATGACGAAAAACACTGGGTGAAATGCGGCATCGAATTCACCGACGGCGCCCGCCATTTCAGCGTGGTGGTGACCAACGGCCGTTCCGACTGGTCCGCCTTCCGCCTCACCGACGATTTCGAGGAAATTTCCGTCCGTGTCACCCGCATGGGCGACGCCCTCTTCGTCCAGTACCGCACCGATGTGCAGCCGGACTGGCGCATGGCGCGGCTCGCTTATTTCCCGCCCGAACTCACTGAACTCTCCGTCGGCATGACCTTCTGCTCACCGCAACGCGCCGGCTTCGAGGTCGAGTTCCGGTCGTTCGATCTGAGCGACGTCAAGAGCCGCGATATCCACTGACGACCTGCGCGACGCATCAGCGCCGGTTACATCAGCTTGCGGCCGTTCGGCACCGGCTGTTCGACAGCGGCCAGCACGATCGCGCCGTTTTCGTCCTCGAAGCCGAGGGTCAGCACTTCCGAGCGGAACGGGCCGATCTGCCGCGGCGGGAAATTGACGACGCCGAGCACCTGCCGGCCGAGAAGCGTCTCCGGCGTATAATGCACGGTGATCTGCGCCGACGACTTCCTGATGCCGATCTCCGGGCCGAAATCGATCTTCAGCTTGAAGGCCGGCTTTCGGGCTTCCGGAAAGGCCTCGACCTCGACAATCGTGCCGACGCGGATATCGACTCGTTCGAAGTCGCCGTAGGTGATCTCTTCAGCCATGGAATTCCACTCAGGCGCCGAGTTCTTCGGCTCTGTTGCGGGCGGCGGCGACCGCCTTGTCGAACAACGGTTGCATGCCGTCGTCCGCCATCAGAACCGCAAGCGCTGCGGCGGTCGTGCCGTTCGGCGAGGTGACGTTCTGGCGAAGCCTGGAAGCGTCGTCGGGCGACTGATGGAGGAGTTCCCCTGCCCCTGAGACGGTTTCGCGCGCAAGCCGCATGGCGAGATCAGCCGGCAGACCGGCTTTGCGGCCCGCTTCCGCCATGCACTCCACGAGATAGAAGACATAGGCCGGGCCGCTGCCCGAAACGGCAGTCACCGCATCGATATCCGCTTCGCCCGATACCCATTCCACCGGGCCGCTGACCTTCAGCAGCGATTGCACCGCTTCGCGCTGAGCCCCGGTGACCTTGGGATTGGCATAGGCGCCGGTCACGCCGCGCCCGATCATCGCTGGCGTGTTCGGCATGGCACGCACCATGGCGGCTTCGCCGAGATGCTTTTCGAGATAGGCGAGCGTCTTGCCGGCCGCGACCGACACGACCACGGTGCCGGAACCAACGACCGGCTTCAAGGGCGGCAGGACGGCGTCCATAAGCTGCGGCTTCACCGCAAGGAACAGGATATCCGCGGATACACCTTGCGGCAGCACGGTGAGGTGTTGCGCGCCGGCCTCCGAGATCATCGTTTTCATGGCATCGGACGGCGACGGGTCGATGACGGTCACGGAGGCGCCGGGCACGCCTTTCTTCAACCAGCCGGACAGCATTGCGCCGCCCATATTGCCGGCGCCGACGAGAATGATCGATCCCAACTGACCCAAGGCCATCAGCATTCGCCCACGGTTTCGAACAGAACGGCTTCCATGGCGGCTTTCGCCTCCATGCCCGACCATACGACAAACTGGAACGCCTGATAATAGGCCTCGCAGGCTTCGAGCGCGCTCGAAAGCAGCACTTCGACCTGCTGGTTGTTGGGCTCGGCGCCGCCGGCCAGAAGCAGCGACTGCCGGAAGATCACGACGTCTTCCTGGCGCCAGAGGTCGAAATGCCCCATCAGCACCTGGCCGTTGACATGGCTCAGCAGGCGGATGACTTCATTGACGCGGGCATCGGGGATCTTGATATCGAAAGCGCAGGCCAGATGCAGCGCTTCGAACTCCTCCATCCAGGAGAAGGAAACATGGTAGTCCGTCCAGCGGCCTTCCACGGTCATGGCGATTTCATCCTCGCCCGACCGTTCGAACGTCCAGTCGTTCGAGGCAGCAACGAATTCGATCATGTCGACCGGATTCGACTGACGTTCGATTTCCATTTCCATAAGGCTCATGCGGCACCTTCTTGACCGGAATGAATGCGAATTCGTGCGGATAAAACGCCAAAACACGCGAACAATAACCGGGAACAACACTGTCGATGATCGTCCGACGCTGCCAGAATAACGCAGTCACCCTGTCTGGAGCTTACCAGGCCGTTTCGAATCATCCTTTAAAATCAGTGTACCTAGACGGAGTCCGGCTGCCAGCCCCTTCTGCGGTTTTTACAGGACCAAATCTCCAAACGCGTTCGCAGCGCAGATCAGAACGGAGTCATAACCGACTCTGGACACTCGGTTTTTTGACAGTGTCCACAGGGTGTCATTTTTTTGGAAGAAGCACTGGAAAACGATCAAGCACCTTCGCCCACGCCGACGGTTTTCCGGGCGCGGTTGGTTGGGAATGGGACAGGCGGAGGTATTTCGGTGGTATCGATGCCAATGCCCTCACCTTCAAAGGAAGCAGCAGACGACCGTTGGCTGCGAAGCAGCCGGACAGCCGCACTATGGCCGTCGCCATCCTATGGTGTGGGCATCGCGCGTCCCCTGTGGAGAGAACGCACGACATCTGATGATCAATGAAAACCGCCACTGGCAGTCAATCGCTCTCCGGTTATCCAGCCGGCATCGTCGGAAGCCAGAAAGACCGCGATTTTGGCGATGTCATCGGGCTGACCGATACGTCCGAGCGGAGTCTGGGTCACAGCTTCGCGCTCGAAGTCAGAGCCGATGAACCCTGCGGTGTGCGTGCCCTCGGTCTCGACCATACCGGGGAGAATGGCGTTGACCCGGATTTTACGCGGACCCAACTCATTGGCAAGCACGCTCGTGATGGCATCTACCGCTCCCTTGGTACCGGTATAGACCGACGAGGCAGGCGGAGCCAAACTGGTCACGACGGACGAGATATTGATGACGCTGCCGCCATCACCAAAGTGCTTGACCGCTGCTTGTGTCGCGAACAGGACGCCCAGAACGTTCACGTCGAACATTCGGCGATAATGTTCCTCGTCGATTTCTTCGATCGCGCCGAACGCGTAGATGCCTGAATTGTTGACCAGCACGTCGAGGTGACCGAACTCGTTGACCGCAGCGTCGATCAATCCCCTTGCCTGTTCCGCCTTCGAAACATCGCCCTGTACGGCGATCGCCCTGCCGCCGGCCGCGGTGATGGCCTGGACAACGGCGTCCGCTCCCGCCTGGCTCGAAGCGTAATTCACGACGACGGCCGCACCCTCGGCGGCGAGCGCCTTGGCGATGGCAGCGCCGATCCCCTTTGAGGCCCCGGTCACCACGGCCACTTTTCCTGCAAGTTTAGACATGATCGTTCCTTTTCAACCCGGAAACCGCCGGTATCGACGGTACTGTTCCGTAGTTCGGAAATTCGGAACTGTTGATCTGTATTTCAAGTGCACCTATATAAAAGTTATGAGATCGCTCTTTCATCCAGCAATTGGGGATATAAAACCCGAGGCAATCCTCTACGCTCTTTCTGATCCGGAACGTGCGGCGATATTTGCGCAGATCGCAGGCGCCGGCTCGAGCGGAAACTGCGCTGCGCTTTCCAGTTTGGGCGAGCGTGTCATCCCCAAATCATCGCTCTCTCAGCATGTCAAAGTTCTGCGCGAGGCCGGCCTTATCCGGTGCGAGCGCCGTGGCATCGAGATGAGCAACCATTCGCGTTGCTCGGAAGTGGATGCTCGCTTCCCGGGGCTTATCCTTGCCATTCTGACTGCCTACGGACGGCCTCCCGCGGCTGCAGATTGAAATCCGTCGTCGACGGCACCATACAGCCGGAATTTGCGACTGCAGAGGGTTCCTGGACCTTCTAGGTCACCCATGCCGCATGGGGGCGGAACGGCACCATTGGCAATTGATGCTGCATAAGATTGGAAATAGGGCGCCGCCGCCCCGCACCTCTCCCGCGTTGCGCGGGACACAACCCTCTTCCGCGGGCCGGGAGAGGGTCTATTGCGACGAATGAAATTACTGCGCCGAAAGCTTCGCTTCCAGTGCTTCGATCCGCGCCTTCAGCGCTTCGTTCTCGTCGCGGGCGCGGGCGGCCATTTCGCGGACGGCCTCGAATTCCTCGCGCTTGACGATATCCATGCTGTTGAGGAAGCGCTCGGCCTGGGCGTGGAATGCGGTTTCGACCTCCTTGCGCACACCTTGGGCGGCGCCGGCGGCATCGGTCATCAGCCGCGCGAAATCGTCGAGAATGCGGTTCGTGCCGGTTGCCATGGTTTTGAACTCCCATATCGTCTGGCCGGCAATCCGGCCGGCGAATGTTCATGAGGATCAAGTAGGGCCTGCGCGGTCCGCTTGCAAGCATCATCCACCGTTAGCATCAGCACTCGCTTAGATTCATCTTGACCGCCGAATGCCGCAACGCCATGTTCCGCGAAATACCGTTAGGTGGGAACCCTGTAACTTGTACGAAGCGCTTCATCTTTTCGCTCTGATGCCGTTCCCGAACATCAATCCGGTGGCCTTTTCCATCGGCCCGCTCGCCATCCATTGGTATGGGCTCGCCTATGTCGCCGGCATCATGCTCGGCTGGTTTTATGCGCGCCGGCTGGCGGCGAACGCCTCGCTGTGGAGAAACGATCAGTCGCCTATAACCGCAGCCCAACTCGACGATTTTCTCGTCTGGGTCGCGGCCGGCATCGTGCTTGGAGGCCGTATCGGCTACATCCTGTTCTACGATCTGGCGGCAGTGGCCGCAAACCCGATCCGCGCGATCGAGATCTGGAACGGCGGCATGTCCTTCCATGGCGGCTTCATCGGTGCGACGATCGCCATGATCATCTTCGCCCGCCGTAATGCCATTCCGGTCTGGAGCATGTTCGATACGGTCGCCGCGGTCGTGCCCTTCGGCCTGTTCTTCGGCCGCATCGCCAATTTCATCAACGGCGAACTGTGGGGACGCCTCAGCGACGCGCCCTGGGCGGTCGTCTTTCCGACCGGCGGGCCTTTCTCGCGCCACCCGAGCCAGCTCTACGAAGCCGGGCTCGAAGGCATCGTGCTCGTGCTCGTCCTTGCCCTGATGATCTTCCGTTTCAAGGCCCTGAAGATCCCGGGCACCATCGCCGGGACCTTCGTCGTGGGTTATGCGCTCTGCCGTATTTTCGTGGAATTCTTCCGCGAACCTGACGCACAGCTCGGATATCTGCTCGGCACAAGCTGGCTGACGATGGGCATGGTGTTGTCGCTGCCGATGATCGCTGCCGGCCTGTGGGCGATCGTCAGGGCCCGCGCGGCGGTAACGTCCGCGGCAAAGGCTTGAGGGAGGCGCCCGTTGAGCACTCCTCTGACCGAAAAGATCAAGACCCTGATCCGCACCAACGGTCCGATCAGCGTCACCGATTATTTTGCGCTCTGCCTGGCCGATCCGGAATACGGCTACTACCGTACCCGTGAGCCCTTCGGCCGCCACGGCGACTTCATCACCGCTCCGGAAATCAGCCAGTTGTTCGGCGAGATGATCGGCGTCTTCATGGTGCATGCCTGGCAGCAGCACGGCACGCCGACCGGCGTCCGGCTGGTGGAGATCGGCCCCGGCCGCGGCACGATGATGGCCGACATGCTGCGGGTGATCAAACGCATCGCGCCGCCGCTTTTTGAAGACCTGCATGTGCATCTGGTCGAGACCAGCGAGCGCCTGCGCGGCGTCCAGCGCATCACGCTCGAAGCCTTCTCCACCAAGGTTTCCTGGCATGACAGCTTCGAGGAAGTCCCCGACGGCTTCACGCTGATCGCCGCCAACGAATTGTTCGACGCGATCCCGATCCGCCAGTTCGTCAAGACGCCCACCGGGTTCCGCGAACGTCTCGTGGGCCTGACCGCCGAGGATGAACTGGGCTTTGCCGCCGGCGTCGCGACACTCGATCCGCAGCTCCTGCCCTCGCCGGCCGCCGGCATTCCGGATGGCACCATCTTCGAGCTGTCGCCGGCCCGCCAGGCGGTCATGCTGACGCTGTGCGAACGCTTGCGCAGCTTCGGCGGCACGGCGCTGATCATCGACTACGGCCACCTCGTCACCGGCTTCGGCGATACGCTGCAGGCTGTCCGCCACCACGACTACGACCCGCCGCTCGAAAATCCCGGCGAGGCGGATCTGACCAGCCATGTGGACTTCGAGGACCTCGCCCGCATTGCCGTCTCCATGGGCGTGCATCTCAACGGCGGCCTGCACCAGGGCGATTTCCTGTTCGGCCTCGGCCTTGCGGAACGGGCCACCGCGCTCGCCAAGGACAAGGAGCCGACCGAACAGCGGCTGATCGCCGCCGCCGTCGACCGACTGGCCGGCGAAGGTGCCGGCAAGATGGGCGAATTGTTCAAGGTCATCGCGGTGTCGAGCCCGGCGCTCAACCTGATGCCCTTCCGGGCTGTGGAATAAGGTGCGGGCAGCAACGGATTGACATCCGCCCTTCCCTTGCGCCACTCTCGCACGAGATCGAAGCAGCAGGCGCACCCTGAAAACCTGCCCAAAACCCCTTGAAATCAACAGGATAGAAACCGCCGATGCAGGACAGACCCGTGCCGACGCCGATCGAGAGCCCCCTGTTGAAGGACAGGGCCGGCGCCCGCATCCGCCACGGTTTCTTCACCCGCAAGGGCGGTGTTTCTCAAGGCTTGTACGCCGGCCTGAATGTCGGCATCGGCTCGGATGACGACCGCGAGAAAGTGATCGAAAACCGCACCCGGGTCGCCGCCTGGTTCGGCTTGCCTGTCGAAAAGCTCGCGACAGTCCACCAGGTCCATTCTCCCGACGTTTTCGTGGTCGACGAGACCTATGCCGGCGAACGGCCGAAGGTCGATGCGATGGTGACGAACGTGCCGGGCGTGGCGCTCGGCGTGCTCGCGGCCGATTGCGGCCCGATCCTGTTCGCCGACGGCGAAAACGGCGTGATCGGCGCGGCCCATGCCGGCTGGAAGGGCGCGCTCACCGGCGTGCTCGAAAACACCGTCGAGGCGATGATTTCGCTCGGGGCGGAGCGCCGGAACATCACGGCGGTCCTCGGCCCCTCGATCGGCCCGGCGAGCTACGAGGTCGGCCCGGAATTCGTCGACCGGTTCCTGGAACACGATCCGTCCTACGAGACCTTCTTCACACCGTCATCGAATGCGGGGCATTCTATGTTCGACCTGCCGTCGCTGACCATCCGGCGGCTGACGCAGACCGGTATTCGGGCCGAAAGCCTCGGATTGGATACCTATCCGGATGCGGAGAGGTTCTATTCCTACCGCCGCACCACCCATGCCAAAGAGCCGGATTACGGCCGTCAGATTTCAGCAATCGCACTTCGGGAGAATTGATATGGCCCTGCATTTCGAGAGGAGCGAATACGCCGACCGGCTGACGCGGCTGACGGAGAAGATGCGTGCCGAAAAACTGGATGCGCTGCTGATCTTCGCCCAGGAAAGCATGTACTGGCTGACCGGCTACGACACGTTCGGCTACTGCTTCTTCCAGACCCTGATCGTCAAGGCGGACGGCACGATGACGCTGCTCACCCGCTCAGCCGACCTGCGCCAGGCGCGCCACACGTCCATCGTCGAAAACATCGTCGTCTGGGTCGACCGGGTGAACGCCGATCCGACCCTCGACCTCAAGAACCTTCTGAGCGACATGGACCTGCTCGGCGCGAAAATCGGTATCGAATACGATACCCACGGCATGACCGGCCGCATCGCCCGCCTGATCGACAACCAGCTCGCCACCTTCGGCCAGATCAGCGACGCCTCCTATCTGGTCAGCACGCTTCGCCTCGTCAAAAGCCCGGCGGAAATCGCCTTTGCGAAGCGCGCCGCCGAACTTGCCGACGACGCGCTCGAAGCGGCGCTGCCGCTGATCGGGGCCGGCGGCGACGAGGCGGAAATTCTTGCCGCCATGCAGGGCGCCGTCTTCCTCGGCGGCGGCGACTATCCCGCCAACGAATTCATCATCGGCTCCGGCGCCGACGCGCTGCTGTGCCGTTACAAGGCTGGCCGCCGCAAGCTCGACGCGACCGACCAGCTGACGCTCGAATGGGCGGGTACGGCGGCGCATTACCACGCTGCGATGATGCGCACCGTCGTTGTCGGCGAGCCGACGCCGCGCCACCGCGAGCTCTACAAGGCCTGCCTCGAAACCATCCAGGCGATCGAAGAGGTCCTGCGCCCCGGCCACACCTTTGGCGACGTCTTCGACACCCATGCCCGCATCCTCGACGAGCGCGGCCTGTCGCGCCACCGCCTCAACGCCTGCGGCTACTCGCTCGGCGCCCGTTTCTCGCCTTCGTGGATGGAGCACCAGATGTTCCACTTCGGCAACCCGCAGGAAATCCTGCCCGACATGACGCTGTTCGTGCATATGATCATCATGGATTCCGACAGCGGCGCCGCCATGACGCTTGGCCACACCTACCTGACGACGGAAGGCGATCCGCAGCCACTTTCCCGCCATGCTTTGGAGCTCATTCAGCGCTGAAAGCGCGAAAAATCAGGCGATTGACAGTTTGGGAGCGAACTTTAAGCTTGCCGCCGAGGAATCTGTGGCAGGAGACGGGTATGCGGCCTTTCGGAACACTGCTTTCCGCTGCCCTGCTGGCGGTCGTGCTTGCATCCTGCAATACGACCGAAGCCCTGACGCCGCAGGCCAATGTCGGCGGCGGCGGTGCCAGAACCTCCTCCCCGGTGACCCAGGCGGAAGCCGATCGCATGGCGCGCTCGGCACAGCCGGAAACCTATAACAGCCGCGGCGGCAACCAATCCGGTCCCCAGAACACGCTCGAAGCCCAGGCCCGGGCGCTGGAATCCGGAAACGCCGTCTCGCCCGCCTCCTCCGGCCCGCCGCCGCAATGGCAGGGCCAAGGGACGGACCAGCAACAGGCCATGCAGACACAGCAGCCTGGGACGACGGCCGCTCAACCGCAGCAGCAATCCAGGCAGCAGAGCGCCTCAGTACCGTCCGCATCCGGTCCGACGGTCCGTTTCCTGCCGATCATCGGCGCCCCGGTCCAGGCGGTGACGCCGCTGTCGCGCCAGCTCGGCGCCCAGGCCCGCGCCAACGGGCTGACGATCCGGCCGTCGAGCGACAACAGCACCGAGCATATCCTCAAAGGGTATTTCTCCGCCTTCTCCGACGGCGGCAAGGTCACCATCGTCTATGTCTGGGATATTCTCGATGCCTCCGGCGCCCGGCTGCACCGCATGCAGGGCCAGGAAAGCGTCCCCGGCAGCGGCGACGACCCCTGGGCTTCGGTTCCCGCCTCGACCATGGAGACTATCGCCGCCAAGACGATCCAGGACTATGTGAACTGGCGCCAATCTCAGGGCTGATTCATCGGCTGAACGATCGGCTCGAGCCGCCGAGCCGGCCGATCCGGCACTGAACCTCAAAAGCCACGAGTCACAGTTTCTTCATAAAAATGAGTGAGCGGGTGCGAAACGCACTTGCATTCGAAGGCGGCGGCGGTAAAAGGCCCGCATCCAGCTTCAAAACAGGCGGACCGCAATGAAGGTTTTCGCAGGCAATTCGAACCGGCACCTCGCCGACGCGATCTGCAGCTATCTTAATGTTCCAGTCGGAAAAGCCAGTGTCAGGCGATTTGCAGACCAGGAAATCTTCGTTGAAATTCAGGAAAACGTGCGCGGCGAGGATGTCTTCATCATCCAGTCCACGTCTTTCCCGACCAACGACCACCTGATGGAACTGCTGATCATGATCGATGCCTTCCGTCGGTCGTCGGCCAAGCGCATCACCGCCGTTCTCCCCTATTTCGGTTACGCCCGCCAGGACCGCAAGGCCGGCCCGCGCACGCCGATCTCGGCAAAGCTCGTCGCCAACCTGATCACCGAGGCCGGCGCCGACCGCGTCCTGACGCTCGACCTGCATGCCGGTCAGATCCAGGGCTTTTTCGACATCCCGACCGACAATCTCTTTGCGGTTCCGGTTCTCGCCCGCGACGTGAAAGAGCACTACGATCTCAACAACGTTATGGTTGTCTCGCCCGACGTCGGCGGCGTGGTCCGCGCCCGGGCGCTCGCCAAGCGCATCGACTGTCAGCTCGCGATCGTCGACAAGCGGCGCGAGCGGGCCGGCGAGTCGGAGGTGATGAACGTCATCGGCGAGGTCGACGGCAAGGATTGTCTGCTGATCGACGACATCGTCGATTCCGGCGGCACGCTCTGCAACGCGGCCGAAGCGCTTTTGAACAACGGCGCCACCAGCGTCACCGCATACATCACCCATGGCGTGCTCTCCGGCGGCGCGGTCGCCCGCATCGCCGCCTCCAAGCTCAAGGAACTGGTGATCACCGACTCGATCCAGCCGACCACGGCGGTTCAGTCGGCCCACAATATCCGGGTCATCACCACCGCCAACCTGCTCGGCGAGGCGATCAACCGCACGGCCATGGAATCCTCGGTCTCCAGCCTGTTCGACTGACCTTCTTCTGTCACAAGTATTTGGATAGATTGACCCTCGAGCGCAAACTGAGGGTGAGTCGCAATGTCTTCCTTGATCGGCCTGTCGAAGAAACTGGCCATTTTCCTTCTCATTCCGCTGCTGTCGGCCTGTGTCGATGGCGGCGGCAGGCCCGGTGGCTATTACCCGCCGGAACGGCCTCGGCCGGACTGGAACCGTCCCCAGAGGCCCGATCGCCCCGACTGGAACCGTCCGGGCCGTCCCGACCGGCCCGACTGGGATCGTCCCCAGAGGCCGGACCGCCCGGATTGGGATCGCCCGCAAAGGCCCGACCGTCCCGATTGGAACCAACCCGGCAGACCTAACCGTCCAGATCGCCCGGACTGGAACCAGCCGGGCCATCCCGGTCGCCCCGACCAGCCGGGCCGCCCCGGAAGGCCCGAGCAGCCCGGCTTCTGCACGCGCGAATACCGTCCCGTCTGCGGCCAGCAGGGCGGGCGCACCCAGACCTTCCCGAACGCCTGCGAGGCGGCGAACGCCGGCT
This sequence comes from Neorhizobium sp. 2083, assembly GCF_031455615.1. Taxonomy (NCBI): domain Bacteria; kingdom Pseudomonadati; phylum Pseudomonadota; class Alphaproteobacteria; order Hyphomicrobiales; family Rhizobiaceae; genus Neorhizobium; species Neorhizobium sp. 2083. The sequence goes on from NZ_JAVDTC010000002.1 coordinate 98,676, forward strand.
TCGGCGTCGTCGCCTCCGGCGAATGCCGCCGCTAGATCGCGGGCCCGAGGTAAGGACAAATCATCGACGAAAAACGCCGGAACCCTGGTTCCGGCGTTTTGCTTTGTGCCGGGGCTTCGGCTAGAAGGCCCCCGAATAAGGAGACAAGCATGGCCGCACGCGACCGCTATTCCCGAAAACTCGAATGTTCCCAATGCGGCAATGTCGGTTTCGCCGAGGTTTCCGAAACCGACGACAGGCGGCAGGGCAATCGCGACTTCCGCATCGATGAACTGCCGAGAGGTTTCCTGACCGAGTTCGCTTCGACCGATCCGCGCAAATACATGATCCGCTGCGGCCAGTGCGCCCACAAATTCCGTTTCGAACAGAAGACCGTCTATGCACCGGGGGGCGAACCCCGACGCTGACCGGCGCGGGGTCAGGCGACCTTGGAAGCCGGCGGGATAATCTCGTCCACCGTCTCGCCGTTGACGATATGCTCGATGCCGGCCCGTGGACCGGGCTTGCCGAACAGGTAGCCCTGGACCTGCATGCAGCCTTCCTTGCGCAGGAAGGCGATATGCGCGTCGGTCTCCACCCCTTCCGCAAGCACCGGAATGTGGAGGCTCGATGCAAGGATCAGCGTCGAGCGCACGATCGCCGCCGACTGTTCGTTGTTGGAAAGCCCGTCGACGAAGGTTCGGTCGATCTTGATCTTGTCGAACGGAAAGGACATCAGCGTCGAAAGCGACGAATAGCCGGTACCATAGTCGTCCATGGCGATCTTGACGCCAAGGCTCTTGAGGTGGCGGACGGCCTGAAGCGCCCGCTGATGGTCGGCGATGATGCCGGATTCGGTGATCTCCAGCTCGAGCCGGTCGGCGCTGAGCCCTGTCTGCTTGAGGATATCGTGAACCCTCGCCGGGAATTTCGGGTCGGCAAGCTGCTGCGCGGCCACGTTGACGGCAATGCCGAACGGCTTTTTCCAGCTCGTCGCCTCCGCGCAGGCAGTCCGCAGCACCCATTCGCCGAGCTCGACGATGAAGCCGGTGCGCTCCGCGATCGGGATGAACTCGCCCGGAGAGACCAGTCCCCGGACCGGATGGTTCCAGCGCAGCAGAACCTCGAAGCCGACCACCTCTCCCGAAAACGTATCGTTCTGCAGCTGGTAATAGAGTTCGAACTGCCCTGCCACGAGCCCGGAGCGCATGTCCATGGCGAGCGCGTTGCGTTCGCGGGCCGCCTGGTCCATCGAGGAATCGTAGAAGCAGATCACGTTGTCGCCGGATTGCTTGGCGCGGTACATGGCCACATCCGCCTGGGCCACGAGATCGTCGACCGTCTTTGCTTCCCCGGGATAGAGCGCAATGCCGACGCTCGAGCCGACCGTAAGCGTATTGCCGCTCCATTCAATCGGCTTGCAGATTTCGGCAAGCAGCCGGTTGGCAAGCACCATCGCGTCGGAACGCTTGTAGTACATATGCTTCAGCGCCACGAATTCGTCGCCGCCGACCCGGGCGATGAACTCGCCCTCACCGGCCGCCTTGGCAAGCCGGCTGCCGATCACCCGCAGCACCTCGTCGCCGGCGGCATGGCCGTGAACGTCGTTGACCTCCTTGAAGCGGTTGAGATCGAATGAGAGCACCGCGATGCGGCCGGCCAGGTCCGCCGGACGCGCGGCGATATCGGCGAGCTGCTCGTTGAAGGCGGCCCGGTTGGCAAGTCCCGTCAATGCGTCGTGCAGGGAAAGGTGGCGATACTGTTCGACGGCAGCTTGCGTCGTCCGGGCATCGATCAGGTAGGTGACCGCGGTCAGCGCGAGCAGGATGAGCATCTGCGACAAGACGCCGAAGCCGAGCACGGCCGGCGGAAGGGCCTCGTTCAGCGGCACGGTGCGGGGATCGAAGGTGAGGTCGATTGCGCCCATGGCGGTGAAATGAGTGGTGGCGATCGCCAGGATCAGCGCCAGTACGGAGCTGTATTTGCAAAACCGGGTGGCCGGACGCACGACGCGATTGATCGTCAAGGCGCCGAACAGGCTGGCAAAGATGAGGGAGGCAATCACGTAGGAGCGATCCCAGCCGATGACGCCCTGCGCCTCGTAGGCGGCCATGCCGGTATAATGCATCGCGGCGATACCGAGCCCGATGACCACCCCGCCGGCTTCGGCAAGCATGGAACGACCGCCATAAGCCGCAATGCCGAGACCGGCCGTGGCGGTCACCACCGCGATCACGAAAGACAGGAGCGTCTGGGCCGGTTCATATCCTGCCTGCCCGCCCGACAGATAACCGAGCATGGCCAGAAAATGCGTCGTCCAGGTGGTCGATCCACCCATGAAACCGGCCAGGAAAAGCCAGATGATCTTCTCGAGCCCGCTTCCCCTCCGCGCCCGGGAAAAAAGCCGTATCGTCAGGAAGGATCCGGCCATGCAGATGAGCACGGCGCAGGCGATATAGCGAAGGTCGTGCTCGACAAAAATACAGGAGAGAACGCGAAACATGAAGCCTGTTACTTTTCAACGGGTTTGGTTGAAAAGTTTTAGCACTGAAACATGTTTGAAACGTTCCCTTTGATGGTAAACGGCCCCTGATTGGCAAAAACGAAGGCGGGGTCAAAAGGCACAGGCGATCCGTCGGATCACTGGATCGGCTGGCCGTTGACGCTGAAGTTCTTGCCGTCCTCGAACTTGATGTCCCAGCGCAGGCGGCCGTCCGGCTCCGTCTTCGCCATGCCCTTCGCCATCATCATGGCGAAAGAAACCTGGTTGAACTCGGGGTCGCTCTTGGCAGCATTCTGGAAATACTGAATCAGCTTGTCGATATCGCGGGCGAGGATCGAGGTTTCGAGCGTGTAGCGATCCTTCTCTTCCGGATTGCCCTTGACCTTGCCGGAGGCTTCGACATCGTAGAGCGCGGATTTTGCCGCGACCCGCGGGAAGTCGACTGTCAGCTGGCCGTCGTCGAGGAAGGCCTTGCCGAGGCGCTCGCCCTCTTCATCCGGCAGCGGACCCGGCTTTGAAAAGTCCATTTCCATCAAGGTATCGACGAAGCGCTGGAAGTTGAGGTCGGCCACCCCGACCTCCATCTCCGCCATGTCGGGCACCAGCTGGGCGTAGAGCGGCGGGATGATGCCGTCAGGCGTCGAGATGTTCTCGACGCGCGCACCGAAGCCGATCCGCGTCGCTTCCGCGGGCTCGCTCATCGTGAACGTGTAGTCGAGCTTGTGGACGCCGAAATCGCCGATCGGGCTCGCCACGGTGAACTGGTTGAAGGTAATCTTTTCCGAAAGCGCCGTGAAGAACGGCATTGCGCCCCGGAAAAGTTCCTTGAGCTTGGCGATCTCGGCCTGCGAGGGCTTTTCATCCTCGACGAGCTCCAGCACGAACATGACGAGATCGCGGATCTTCTCCGCCACGACGCCCTGCACGCCCACGTCGAAATCGAGGCTTTCGGCACGGATCTGCACCGGCGGGGTTTGCGGCGTCGCAACCCGTTCGTAGAAGCGCGAGAACGAACCCTTGCCCGTGAAATCGGTGCCTCCGGCAGTCGCGCTCGCTGCGGACGCGAGGGAATAGTTCATGCCGGCGAAACTCGCCTCGACCTCTTCCGGACCGCTCTTCGAAACCATGCGGATCGGGCCGGAGGTCGCTTCGCCCGAGCGCAGATAGCTGATCGCGGGGTCGAATATGCCCGAAAACACCATGTCGGTGACGGAATAGCTGAGATTCGTCGGCTTGCCGTCGGGCATCTTGCCCTGCACGGTGAAGGACATGTCGCTGTCGCTATTGAGCTTCCACTGGCCGTTGTCGAGCGGTGCGGCGAAGATCGAAAACGGCTTCAGCCCGGAGACCTTGAAGTTCTTCTTGTCGATGGACTTGAGAAGCTTGGCGAAATCGTAGCTGATCTCGTAGCGTCCGCCGGCCGGCTTGACGGTCAGGAAACCCGCCGACTTGACCGTATCGGGCAGAAAGTAGCTGAGGCTTTCCTTGAGGCTGCGAGCCCCCTTGTCGTTGATCTCAGCCGCCGCAACCGGATATACGCAGGACGCAGCCATCAGTCCGGCCGCGATCAAAGTCCGTTTCATGAATCAAGCCCTTCCCTCGTTCGACGGGCACTATTTGGAAGATGGACCGGCGAAGTCAAGCGGAAGCCCTTGTTTTGCGGGCCGAAAAGCTTGCACATCCTCGATCGTTGTATTATAGCCCGCCCGTCCGCGTAGACACCCTTGGAGGCAACGCGGATGAAGCGCATCGGACGGTGCCCTTCGGTTTGACGCCAGCGGCCATCGCTTGCGGAAAACTCTCCAAACAACCTCGAAAGGATATGCCATGAGCCACGCATCTTACGAGCTCAAGGCCGAGGCGCGCGAACGGGTAGGTAAGGGGTCCTCCCGTGAACTTCGCCGCAACGGTTTCATTCCTGCTGTCATCTACGGTGACAAGCAGTCCCCCCTCGCGATCGCTCTGTCGACCAACGAAGTCACGAAGCGCATCCATGCCGGCGGTTTCATGACCACGGTTGCCACGATCGACGTCAACGGCGAGAAGATCCAGGTCCTCCCGAAGGACTATCAGCTCGATCCGGTCCGCGACTTCACCATGCACGTGGATTTTCTGCGCGTCTCGGGCAACACGGAAGTTTCCGTTGAAGTTCCGGTTCACTTCGTCAACGAAGAGAAGTCCCCGGGCATCAAGGTCGGCGGCGTTCTCAACATCGTCCGTCACGAAGTCGAGCTGCTCTGCCCGGCCAACGACATTCCGGAATTCCTGACCGTCGACCTGACGGGCGCGAAGATCGGCGACAGCCTCCACATCTCTGCCGTCAAGCTGCCGGCTGGCGTCCGTCCGGTCATCTCCGACCGCGACTTCACCATCGCGACGATCGTCGCCCCGGCTGCAGGCGTTGCCGAAGAAGAACCGGCTTCTGCTGAATAAACAGACCGAAATTCTTGAAATGAAACCCGCTTTCGCAAGAAAGCGGGTTTTTTATTGTTTGCTGGATACAATTTCGTAACCCTGCTTCCGTAATTCGTTCGAATCTTGGCACCGTCGTTTCAGTGAAGTTTAATGAATAGATGAAACGATGCACGCTACTTCAGCATGACGGGGAATAGTCCGGCTGCCGCCGGACGATGAATGCGGGGAGACGGATGACTCATTCCGTTGAGAGTCGTTTTATAGCGATTATTTCAGGCGCCCTTCTGGTCGTCGTCGCTCCGCTGTTCACGCTGTTTCTGGCGCTTTCCTCCCAGCAGGCCGCCAAGAACCTCAGCGAACACGTCAATGTCGTGCTGGTGACCAATTCCCAGGCGCTCGGCAAGCCGCTCTGGGATCTCGACACCGACAGCATCCATCAGGTCGCCTCGATGTTAATCGCCGATCCGGCGATCAACGGCGTCCAGATCAGCGACAATACCGGCAAGCTGAATATTTCCGAGGTCGACGTCAATCCCGCCGATTTCCGGGGGCTGGACTCGATCTCCGAGCCGATCTTCTACAAGTCGCAGCAGGGCGTCCGCAATGTCGGCAGCATCACCGTCTACGTGCCCAAGCTCGGCTGGTTCTCCGCCCTGCACCAGATGGAAATGGCCTTCATCTCCATCTTCATCATCACCGTCCTGACGGTCTTCGGCGCGGCCATCCTCGGCAACCGCGTCATGGTCATCAAGCCGCTGATGCGGCTGACCGCAGCCATCGAGGCAACCCGCAGGCTCGGCTCGCGCCACCATGTCGACTGGCGCTCGAACGACGAAATGGGACGCCTGGCGAAGAGCTTCAACGAAATGCAGACGCTCTTGGAACGCGAGGAGCGCGAACTCAAGCGCGCCCATCAGCAGACCACCGAAATCTACAACCTGACGCCGGCCATGCTGTTCTCGCTCACCGCAGGCGACCAGATCGCAGCCGTCAGCGACTACTGGCTGCTGGCGACCGGTTACCGCCGTGAGGATATCATCGGACACGCGTTCTCCGAGCTCGTCGCCCCCGCCGACCGCCAGATCTATGCAAGGCGCAAGCAGCAGGCGAAATCGAGCGGTCCGGCCATCGAGGTCACGGTCCGGTTCCTGTGCGCCGACAGCCGCCTGATGGACGTTTTGATCGTCGAGACCGAACTCGGCACGGCCGGTGGCAGCATCCCCGGCTCGCTCAGCGTCATGACCGACGTCACGGAACTCAGGCAATCGGAACTTCGTAACCACCAGCAGGCGATTTCCGACCACCTGACCGGGCTCCTGAACCGTCAGGGCTTCGAGGCAGCCCTGGACCAGAAGATCGCCGAGGCTGACAAGGCGCGCACCGAAGTCGCCTGCCTGTTCGTCGATCTCGACCGCTTCAAGGCAATCAACGACAATCTCGGCCACGCCGCCGGCGACACCGTGCTCTGCCAGTTCGTCGAACGGACGCGGCCGATGCTCGGCGACGGCGATATCGCCTCGCGCCTCGGCGGCGACGAATTCGCGATCCTGATCACCGGGGACGGCGCCGAGCGCCGCGCGACCGAACTCAGCCAGAAGATCGTCGACATGTTCGAGGTCCCCTTCCGGGTCCAGGGCACCGGCGTGCGGCTCAGCGCCAGTATCGGTCTTGCCTTCTATCCGAGCCATGCCGCCAGCGCCGCCGAACTCCTGCAGAAGTCCGACATGGCCATGTATGCCCGCAAACGCGACGGCAAGAACGGCGCGCAGGTCTACGATCCCGCCATTCTCGACCAGACGCGGGAAAGGGCCGAGATCGAGAGCGACATCGAGGTCGGGATCGCCGCAAGCTGGTTCGAGGCGCATTTCCAGCCGATCGTCGACATCGAGACCGGCATTCCGTCTGGCTTCGAAGCCCTGATGCGCATGCGCCACCCGCGGAAGGGAGTGATGTCGCCGGCCGGCATCATCAGCGTCGCCGAGGAGACTGGCACGATCGGCCAGATCGGCAACCTCATCCTGGAAGACGCGATGGCGAACCTCGCCCGCATCTCCCGCCTGCCCGGCATGGGCCAAACCTATGTCGCCGTCAATTTCTCGCCGCTGCAATTCGAACCCGGCCTGCCCGCCCGTCTCGCCGGCCTGCTCGGCCGCTACGGCATCGATCCGTCGCGCCTTGTGGTGGAAATCACCGAAGCGGTGCTGATGCACGACAATCCCGAGATCCGCACCATCCTCAACGAGATCCATCGCTTCGGCTGCCGCATCGCGCTCGACGATTTCGGCACCGGTTATTCGTCGCTGAGCTACATGAGCCGGTTCCCGGTCGATATCGTCAAGATCGACCAGTCCTTCATCCGTTCACTTACCGAGCAGACCGGCGATATAGGCAGTAAGAACAGGATGCTTGTCGAAGGCATCAGTGCTATTTCTCACAAGATGAACTGCAAGGTCGTCGCCGAAGGCGTCGAGACGGAAGAACAGCGCTCGTTGCTGCAGCAGATAGGCATCGACTACGCCCAGGGCTATCATTTCTCGAAGCCCCGCGAAATCTCCGAACTGATCTCGGCCCTCTCCGCCCGGCAGGCCGAAATCAAGTCCATGGCGAGCTGACAAAGCCCTCACCTCCGGACCAGATGCTGGGTCAGAAATGACAACATGCGCGTTTGGAAGGGGGACAGATGAAAATCGCAGCGCCGCTTCTTGCCAGCCTCAGCCTCGCGGCAGGCGCCCATGCCCAGCAGCCGATCGCCTTTTCGACCGAGTCCTACCCGCCGTTCAGCTATCAGGAGCCGGGCGGCAGGTATCGCGGCGTCGGCATCGATCAGGTCGAGATCATCATGCGTGACGCGGGCACGCCCTACACGATGGAGATCATGCCCTGGGCCCGCGCCATCGCCATGGCCGAGACACAGTCCAAGCACTGCGTCTTCGCCGCCGCCCGCACACCGGAGCGCGAGCACCGTTTCAAATGGGTCGTGCCGCTGTTCATCGACCGCAGCATCCTTGTCCGTCACGCGGGTGCCAAAATCACCGCCGCCACCCTGGACGAGGCCAAGAAATATACGGTTGGCACCCATCGCGCCGACTATACCGAAGGGCTCTTGAAGAGCTTCGGTTTCCCGAAGATCGACCTCAGCGCCGACGTCGACACGACGCTGCGAAAGCTGCTGCAGGACCGTATCGACATGATGCCCATGTCGGAAGGCGTCTACCAGAAGCTGAAGGCGGACGGAACGCCGATCGAAAAGGTCGTCCTGTTCTCCGAACAGCATCTCGGCATTGCCTGCAACCTCGATGTGCCGGACGAACTGATCGCCAGAATGCAGGCCGGCCTCGACCGCCTCATCAAGGACGGCGTCCAGAACGCAATTCTCAATCGCTACGGCATCAACGAGGCCCAATAGCGGCTCCGGTGTTGAAACCGGTTGACTTTGGCGGCATTTCGCGGTGGTGAAGGCCAGCAGTCAAGGATGGACGTCTCCATGCTCATCATCGCCGGCCTCGGCAATCCCGGTTCCCAATATGCGGGCAACCGCCACAATATCGGCTTCATGGCGGTGGACGCGATCCAGCGCCGACCCGGCTTTTCACCCTGGTCGAAGAAATTCAAGGCGCTCATCTCGGAAGGCGAGCTCGCCGGCGAAAAGGTGCTGCTGATCAAGCCGCAGACCTTTATGAACCTCTCCGGCGAAGCGGTCGGCGAGGCCATGCGCTTCTACAAGCTTGGCCCCGAAAACATCATCGCCATCTATGACGAACTCGACTTGGCCGCGGCCAAGGCCCGCATCAAGACCGGCGGCGGCCATGGCGGCCACAACGGAGTCAAATCGCTCGACGCCCATTGCGGCCGCGAATATCGCAGGCTTCGCCTCGGCATCGGCCATCCGGGCGCCAAGGAACTCGTCCACAACCACGTGCTCGGAGACTTCGCCAAGGTCGACCAGACCTGGCTCTCCCCTCTCCTCGACGCGCTCGCCGACAACGCCGAGATGCTGGTGAAGGGGGAAGACTCGCAACTGATGAACAAGCTGGCGCTCGCCGTCGGCGGCAAGCCGGACGATGAAAAGCCGGCCAAGGCCAAACCGGCAAAAGACGGGCCGAATGCGGAAAAGAAGCCGGTCACCAGGCCGACCGGCCAATCCCATATCCACCAGGCCCGCGGAGGCGGCAAGCCGAACCTGCCGACATCGGGCCCGATGGCCGAGATGCTGAAGAAGATGTTCGGCGGCAAGGGCGAATGACGGGCGCGACACCCGTAGAAATGACACACCGGAATCAGAAGCGCGACATGACCAAAACCTCGAATATCGATGCAATCACCGGCGAACTCGTCACCCTTCGCGACTACTGGCGTTATGCCATCTCCCGCTTCAATGCCGCAAACCTCAGCTACGGCCACGGCACGACGACCGCGGGCGACGACGCCGCCTTCCTGATCCTCGACAGCCTTGATCTGCCGATCGATGCGCTCGATCCGTTTCTCGACGCCCGCCTTCTGCCGGCCGAACGGCGGCTGCTGGCCGAGCGGATCGACGCGCGCGTCACCACCCGCAAGCCCACCTCCTATCTGACCGGCCACGCCTATATCCAGGGCGTCCGCTTTCTCGTCGACGAGCGGGTGATCGTGCCCCGCTCCCATATCGGCGAGATCCTGTTTTCCGAATATCTGAGCGAAAGCGGCTCGTCCTTCCTCCCCGATCCGCTGAGCGTCGAAAGCGCGGTCGACATCTGCACGGGCTCCGGGTGCCTCGCCATCCTTGCCGCAAAGTTCTTCCCCAATGCCGCTGTCGATGCGGTCGATCTGTCGCCCGATGCACTGGAGGTCGCGAGGCTCAACGTCGCCGAGCACGGCGTGGAAGACCAGTTGGCGCTCCACGAAGGCGATCTCTTCGCGCCGCTCGGCAAGCGGAAATACGATCTGATCATCACCAATCCGCCCTATGTGGATCACGAGGCGATGGAGGGCTTCCCGGAGGAGTTCCGGTCCGAGCCGGCCATGGCCTTCGACGGTGGCGTCGACGGTCTCGACCTCGTCCGCCGGCTGCTCGCCGAAGCCCCGGCGCATCTCAATCCCGAGGGCGGGATGATCTGCGAAATCGGCTCGGGCCGCGAAATTCTCGAAGAAGAATTCCCCGACCTCGATTTCCTCTGGCTGGAAACGGCGGAATCGCAGGACGCCGTGTTCTGGATCAGCGCCGAAGCACTCGGGGTCAAGGCCGGGAAAAAGAGGAAGTAAGCCTTGTTCGCCGTGCTGGCTACTCTTCCGGCTCGGTCGTGAACATCAGCGGGAAGCCGGCCTCCTTGGCGAGGTCGATCGCTTCCTTCGCCTTGGTCTCGGCAATGTCCCTGGTGCAGACAACGACGACCGCGGTGCCCATCCGGTGGGCGGTCAGCATCACACGATAGCCGGTCTCCTCGCTCATCCGGAACACGGCTTTCAGTACCATGGTCACGAATTCGCGCGGCGTATAATCGTCGTTGACGAGAATGACCTTGTAGAGCTTCGGCCGCTCGACTTTGGGCTTGGAGATTGTCTTCGGTTTTAAGCTGGTATCTTCGGCCATCGGCCTCTCCTGACGATGCAATCCTATCGGGAGAACATGCCGGCTATATCGCACCGCAACCGGGATTTTTCAAGCAACTCATCGGAGTGGAATGAGGTCAAACGGCGTCGAGCAGGAGGCATTCGCGGCCTTTTGCACGCACGATAGAGGCGGCACGCTTGTCGAAGGTCGCGAACGTGTCGCCGCCGAGCTTGCGCCCCTCGAATTCGATCACACCATCCGCGAAATCTCCTCCGCCCTCCAAGAATGTGAGACCGGCTTCGACCGCAGCGCGATCAAGCGCGACGGTCTTGACGCTCATCCAAGTCTGAATAGCTGCGACGAGGTCGCTCTGGCTTCTTTTATAGAGCCGACGAAGAACCCATACCATTTCACATAGGGTCTGGTTCGAAATGGTCACCTCGTTCGAGGCCAACAGAGCCTGGGCTTTCGGGCTTTCGACTTCGTGATCGAAGATCATTGCTCTCAAAAGGATATTGGTATCGACGATGAGGCTCATTGCTCCGCCTCGCCAGCATAGCTTGCTGCAATTGCCTCGTTGATCTCATCGATCGAATAGCTTTTGCCCGTCGTATTCTTGAACATTCCGAAGACGCTTTCGATCGGCAGTTTGCCGGAAATCGGATGGATCATAGCCTGCCGCTTCGGCCGGAGATCGACATCGATCTCGTCGCCGGGTTTGATGCCAAGGTGATCAAGAACCTCCTTTTTCAAGGTAACCTGCCCTTTTGCGGTGACTTTCAATCTAACCATGACCATTCTCCGTTGATTTAAAGTAAGGCGAATATGCCTTACGCGCAAGGATCGGTAGCGGAGCCTTGACCGCCCGGGCACTTTCCCCCATAGCCACAACAACGAAATTTCTTACAATACAGGGTCCGGACCCATGGGTTTCAAATGCGGTATCGTGGGCCTGCCGAATGTCGGCAAGTCCACTCTCTTCAATGCGCTCACCAAGACGGCGGCGGCCCAGGCGGCCAACTATCCGTTCTGCACGATCGAACCGAACACCGGCGAAGTGGCGGTCCCCGATCCGCGCATGCAGAAGCTGGCGGCGATCGCCGGCTCCAAGGAAATCATCCCGACCCGCATCTCCTTCGTCGATATCGCCGGCCTCGTGCGCGGCGCCTCGAAGGGTGAAGGCCTCGGCAACAAGTTCCTCGCCAATATCCGCGAAGTCGATGCTGTCGTGCACGTGCTGCGCTGCTTCGAGGACGACGACATCACCCATGTCGAAGGCCGCATCAACCCGGTCGGCGATGCTGACACGATCGAGACCGAGCTGATGCTCGCCGACCTCGAAAGCCTCGAGCGCCGCGTCGAACAGACCCGCAAGCGCGCCACCGGCAAGGACAAGGATTCGATCGCGCAGCTTCCTGTCATGGAAGCCGTCATCAAGCTGCTGAACGACGGCAAGCCGGCCCGCCTGCTCCTGAAGACGCTGGCGCCCGAAGAGATCGAGATCCTCAAGGGCCTCAACCTCCTGACGTCGCATCCGGTTCTCTATGTCTGCAACGTCGCGGAAGCCGATGCCTCGACCGGCAACCAGCATACGGAAGCCGTCGCCGCCATGGCCAGGGAACAGGGCGCCGAATGCGTGATCATCTCGGCTGCCATCGAGTCCGAAGTGGCGCAGCTTCCGGAAGAGGAATCCAAGGAATTCCTGTCGGCCCTCGGTCTTGAGGAAGCCGGCCTCGACCGGCTGATCCGCGCCGGTTACCACCTGCTCGACCTGATCACCTATTTCACCGTCGGCCCCAAGGAAACCCGCGCCTGGACGATCGTGCGCGGCACCAAGGCGCCCGCGGCCGCCGGCGTCATCCATACGGATTTCGAACGCGGCTTCATCCGCGCCTTCACCATCTCCTATGACGACTACATCACCTTCAAGGGTGAAGTCGGCGCCAAGGAAGCCGGCAAAGGCCGCGACGAAGGCAAGGAATACGTCGTCCAGGATGGCGACGTCATCCACTTCCGCTTCAACACCTGATCGTGCGGACGGGAGGCCACATGACGCGAGCCGAATACTATTTCGAAGACTTTTCGATCGGGCGGGTTTTCCCGCTCGCTTCCAAATCGGTGACCGCCGACGAGATCGTCGAATTCGCCGCCGAGTTCGACCCGCAGCCCATGCATCTCGACGAGGCTGCCGGCAAGGCGAGCATCCTCGGCGGGCTCTCGGCCTCCGGCTGGCACACGGCAAGCATGTTCATGCGCATGATGTTCGACGGCTGGCTTTCGGCGTCCTCGTCGGAGGGTTCGCCGGGCATCGAGTTTATGGAATGGAAGAAGCCGGTTCTGGCCGGCGACACGCTGTCCGGCCGCTCGACGGTCATGGAATACCGCACGCTGCGCTCCCGGCCCGGCATCGGCATCGTGAAATTTCTGCACGAGGTGGAGAACCAGCGGGGTGAGGTCGTCATGCGCGGCGAGAACCCGATCATGATGCGGCTGCGCGACGCCGAGGAGAATGCCGCATGAGGCTGGCCGAACTCCGCCCGCCGGGCACCAAGGTCATCACCGGCACGCTTCTCTTCACCACAGAGGACATCGTCCGCTACGCAAAGAAATTCGATCCGCAGCCCTTCCACGTGGATCCGGAAGCCGCAAAGAACTATGTCTTCGGGGCGCTCTGCGCCTCAGGCTGGCACACCTGCGCCGGCTGGATGAAAACCTATATCGCCTATTGGAAAGCCGAGGTGGCGCGCCTCGAAAGCGAGGGCATCACCGCCCCGAAGCTCGGCCCCTCGGCTGGCTTCAAGAAACTGCAATGGCTGAAGCCGGTCTATGCGGGTGACAGCATCACCTATTCCGTCACGCTGACCGAAAGCCGGCCGCTTGCCTCGCGTCCCGGCACCTTCATCAACCTGACCGTATGCGACGGCGTGAACCAGCATGGCGAGGTGGTGATGCGCTACGAAGGCACGGTGCTGGAATTCGCGTGAGGCATGGATGCTGGCGCGGTGTCCTTGCTCCCCTCACTCCTGTGCTTGTCACAGAAATCCAGCCGGCCCAAGTCCTTGGGCTGAAAAGACCCCTCCGCGCCGCAGACGCGGCGCTGCTGGATCCCTGTGACCAGCACAGGGATAAGGATGGCGAGAGGCGGTCCCTCTCAGTGACCTGAAAACTCGACCAGCGTCCTGACTTCAACGCCGAGCGCTTCAAGCTTCTTGCGGCCCCCGATATCCGGCAGGTCGATGACGAAGCAGGCCGAGACGATCTCCGCGCCGAGCTGGCGCAGCAGCTTCACCGCACCTTCCGCCGTGCCGCCGGTCGCAATCAGGTCGTCGGTCAGGATCACCTTCTCGCCGGCCTTTACCGCGTCCACATGGATCTCCATCTCGTCGGTGCCGTATTCGAGGCTGTAGGCCATCCGTACGGTCTGGTGCGGCAGCTTGCCCTTCTTGCGGATCGGCACGAACCCGGCTTTCAGCTGATGCGCCAGCGCGCCGCCGAGGATGAAGCCGCGTGCCTCGATACCGGCGATCTTGTCGACGCCCATGCCCGCGTAAGGCCGCACCAGTTCGTCCACCGCCTGCCCGAAGGCGACGGCGTCGCCGAGCAGCGTGGTAATATCGCGGAAGATGATACCGGGCTTGGGATAGTCCGGAATGGAACGGATGGCGGTGGAGAGCGTGGTTTTGGACGACATGGGACCCAGATATTTGGCGGCAGGAACAGGAAACGAGCCTATCAACTGAAGGGCGTCCTCCCAACAAAAAAGGCGGTCACAGACCGCCTTTTTCATGTCACGAGGTAAAAACCTCAGTGTTCCTTGTTCGCATAGACGGACTTCTTGGTCAGGTAGATCAGGCCGGTGAAGATCACCAGGAAGACCATGACCATGAAGCCGGTACGCTTGCGCTCTTCGAGATGCGGCTCGGCGGCCCACATCAGGAAGGCCGAGACGTCCTTGGCATACTGATCGACCGTCTGCGGCGAGCCATCCTCGTAGGTGACCTGGTCGCCGCTGAGCGGCGGAGCCATGGCGAGCGCGGCAGCGCTGGCGAAATACGGATTATAGTGGGTGCCCGGAGCAACCTCGACGCCGGCAGGCGGTTCCTGGTACCCGGTCAGCAGCGAATGGATGTAATCCGGGCCGCCCGACTGGTACTGGGTGAACATGTCGAAGATGAACTGCGGGAAGCCGCGGGTGACGCCGCGCGCCTTGGCGAGCAGCGACATGTCCGGCGGTGCCGCGCCGTTGTTAGCGGCAGCCGCAGCCTGGGCGTTGGCGAACGGCGACGGGAAGTAGTCGGACGGAACGGCGGCGCGTTCGAACATTTCGCCTTCGTCGTTCGGGCCGTCCTGAACCTTGTAGTTGGCGGCGAACGCCTTCACCTGGGCTTCCGAATAACCGAGACCTTCCAGCGTGCGGAAGGAGACGAGGCGCATCGAATGGCAGGCGGAACAGACTTCCGTGTAGACCTTCAAGCCGCGCTGCAGCTGACCCTTGTCATAGTGGCCGAACGGACCCGCGAAGCTCCAGTCGGTTTCCTTGGGGTGGTGGATCGGAAAATGCGGCGTTTCCGAATGTTCGGCAGCCGGTGCCGCAGCATGGTTTTCCTGTGCAATCGCCGAGGCAACGCCCATTCCCGCCAGGAAGGCCAGCGAGACGAGGCTTGTAACAAGCTTGTTCATAATTCTAATCCCTCTCGGTCGCAGGCGTCAGGCGCGGGCTTCGGTGGATTTGCCGTTCTTCTTTTCAAGAACCGCTTCCGTGATGGAGTTCGGAATGCGCCTCGGCGTTTCGAACAGGCCGAGCAACGGCATGATCACCAGGAAGAAGCCGAAGTAGTAGACGGTTCCGAACTGCGACATGAGCGTGAACACGCCTTCCGCCGGCTGGGATCCGAGCCAGCCGAGCATGATCGCATTGGCGACGAACAGCCAGAAGAACAGCTTGTACCAGGGACGATAGACTGCCGAGCGGACCTTCGACGTGTCGAGCCAGGGCAGGAAGAACAGGATGATGATCGAGCCGAACATCACCAGCACGCCGCCGAGCTTGGAGTCGATCGGGCCAACGTTGAAGGTGATGGCGCGCAGCATCGCGTAGAACGGCAGGTAGTACCATTCCGGAACGATGTGAGCCGGGGTCTTCAGGGCGTCAGCCGGAATGTAGTTGTCCGGATGGCCGAGGAAGTTCGGCATGTAGAAGACGAACCAGGCATAGACGATCAGGAAGACGGAGACGCCGAGCGCGTCCTTCATGGTCGCATAGGGCGTAAACGCGACGGTGTCGGTCTTGGTCTTGACTTCGACGCCGGTCGGGTTGGTCTGGCCTGTGACGTGCAGCGCCCAGATGTGCAGCACGACGACGCCGGCGATCATGAAGGGCAGCAGGTAGTGCAGCGAGAAGAAGCGGTTCAGCGTTGGCTGGTCGACGGCAAAGCCGCCGAGCAGGAACTGCTGTATCCATTCGCCGACCAGCGGGAAGGCCGAGAAGAAGCCGGTGATAACGGTAGCACCCCAGAAGGACATCTGACCCCAGGGCAGAACATAGCCCATGAAGCCGGTCGCCATCATCAGGAGGTAGATCACCACGCCGAGGATCCAGAGGATTTCGCGGGGCGCCTTGTAGGAGCCGTAGTAGAGGCCGCGGGCGATGTGGAGATAGACGGCAACGAAGAAGAACGACGCGCCGTTGGCATGCATGTAGCGCAGCAGCCAGCCGTGGTTGACGTCGCGCATGATCTTTTCGACCGAGTCGAAGGCGGCACCGGTCGAGGCGACATAGTGCATGGCGAGCACGACGCCGGTGAGGATCTGGACGATCAGCATCACCGACAGCATGGCGCCGAAGGTGTAGGCATAGTTCAGATTGCGGGGAACGGGGTAGGAAACGAAGCTGTCATGGATCATGCGCGGCAGCGGAAGCCGCGAATCGATCCACTTCTCGATGCCGGTCGACGGCTGGTATGTGGAATGACCGCTCATAAGTATGTATCCCCTCACCCGATCTGGATAACTGTATCGGACTTAAAACTGAAAGTCGGAATGGCGAGGTTCTCCGGAGCCGGACCTTTGCGGATACGGCCGGCCGTATCGTAGACCGACCCGTGGCACGGACAGAACCATCCATTGTATTCGCCGGACTGGCCGAGCGGCACGCAGCCGAGATGGGTGCAGGAGCCGATCATCACGATCCAGTTTTCCTTGCCGGCGCCGCCCGAACGGTCGATGCCGGTCGCCTTCGCATCGGCCGCCAGGTTGGCGTTGCGGGCAACCGGATCCTTGAGCTCGGCCATCGGCACGTCGGCTGCCGCCTTGACTTCTTCCGGGGTGCGGTTGCGGATGAACACCGGCTTGCCGCGCCACTTGACCGTCAGCGACATGCCCGGCTGCAGGGCCGCGACATTGACCTCGATCGAGGCGAGCGCGAGCGTCGAAGCGTCCGGGCGCATCTGGTCGATAAAGGGCCATGCCACGGAAACAGCGCCGACGGCGCCGGCCATACCGGTCGTCAGGTAAAGGAAATCACGGCGAGTGGGCTCGCCCAGTGTTTCGCTATGTGTGTCGTGCTCGCTCACGGCTCAATCATCCTTCTCACGCAATTCGCGGAAACCGCCCTGCCCCCGTCCCGGGCGAATCTCGGTTGAACACAATTCGACCACAGATTCCCCAGCAATCCGGCGCGTTCTATGCTTGATCGCAAAATATGTCCAGCCTTGGCAAGGGGCTGGGACCAGTTTGTCGCGGGAAAACCCGAAGGGTTGCGGGCTACCGTGTCAGGCAGAGCACAGGCCCGGGAAACCTGGCGCGGAACCCGAGCTCCAGCCCGGGAAAATCACGTCTTTTCCGAAGGAAATGACGGGGATGGCGCGCTTCCCGTTAACCGCCCTGCCGGGTGCCGCATTGCAACAAATCCGACCGCATGTTAGGCCAAGCGCACGACAGAAGGCGGCCGCCCCGGACATACCCGAATGAGACAAACACTATCGGTTGCCATCTGCGTCATCGTGTCGCTCGTACTGATGGCGATTGGGACGCGTTACATACACCCACACTGGATCCTGGGAACGCTCTACAGCCTGCAGCTGCATGCGGCAGCAGCCTGCGTACTGGCCATGATCGTCGCGCTTCTCGTCAAGCGCCACTTCGTCGTCTGGCTGCTGTTTGCCGTCTCGCTGCTGTTCACAGGCCACGCGGTGCTGATGGGCCGCGAGTTCGTCGCGCCGCTGACGGCAGCGGATGCCGGCGCACCGACCTTCCGGCTGATGTCCTTCAACATCCTCAACGACAACTTCGAGAATGCGGAAGACATCGTCGTAACGATCCGGTCTTCCGGCGCCGACCTCGTCAACATCATGGAAGCCGCCCCGCTCAGGGTCTACATGGACGAGCTCGCCAAAACCTATCCCTACCGGGTCGGCTGCGGCGTGCTGATCGAGGACTGCGACCAGTTGATGCTCTCCAGGGTGCCTATCGAAGCGCCCGTCGTGCAGTCGCTGAGCGATATCTTCCCGGATCGCTTCATCCTGGCGAAGGTGACGGTCGCCGGCCGGCCGATCCATTTTGTCGGCATGCATACGACCAAGCCCTATTTCGACAATTTCCATTCGCTGGAACTGAACCGCGCGGCGCTGGCAATCAGCGAGACCACAGGCCCCCTGCTTCTTTCAGGCGATTTCAACGCCTCCAGCATCGCGCCGAACATGCGGCGTTTCCTGAACAATACCGATCTGGCGACGGCCGAGGTCGAGCCGGCGACCTGGCCGATCCGGGCCGGCGTGTTTGGCCTGCCGATCGACCATGTCTATGCCCGGGCGCCGCTGAAGATAAAGTCGCTGACGCGCATTCCCACGGCGCACGGCTCGAACCACTACGGGCTGATCGCCGAGATCGCGATCACCGGGCAGTGAGCCCGAAAGATTATTGGGCGGCGTCCGCGGCAAGGAACCCGCCGGACTGCCGCGCCCAGAGCTCGGAATAAAGCCCTCCCCGCGCGATCAGCTCGTTATGGGTGCCGTCCTCGATGATCCGGCCCTTGTCCATGACGATGAGCCGGTCGAGCGCTGCGATGGTCGACAGCCGGTGGGCAATGGCGAGCACGGTTTTTCCCTGCATCAGCCGTTCCAGGTTCGACTGGATCGCCGCCTCCACCTCCGAATCCAGCGCCGATGTGGCCTCGTCGAGCACCAGGATCGGCGCATCCTTGATCATCACCCGTGCGATCGCCACACGCTGGCGCTGGCCGCCGGAAAGCTTCACGCCCCGTTCGCCCACATGCGCGTCGAACCCCTTGCGGCCGCGCTGGTCCTCGAGGCTGGCGATGAACGCATCCGCTTCCGCCTTGCGCGCCGCCTCGACGAGCTGCGCCTCGGTCGCATCCGGCCGGCCGAACAGGATATTGTCGCGGATAGACCGGTGCAGCAGCGACGTATCCTGTGTCACCATGCCGATCTGGGCGCGCAGCGATTCCTGTGTCGCCTTGGCAATGTCCTGCCCGTCGATCAGGATACGTCCGCCTTCGAGATCGTAGAACCGCAGGAGCAGGTTGACGAGCGTCGACTTGCCGGCGCCCGAACGCCCGACGATGCCGAGTTTTTCGCCCGGCCGGATCGTGAGCGACAGGTTGTCGATGACGCCCTTCGTCTTGCCGTAGTGGAAACTGACATTCTCGAAGCGGATCTCCGGACGCTTCACCACCAGCTGCGTAGCGCCCGGCGCATCCACCAGCCCGATCGGCTGCGAGATCAGCTCGGCCGAATTCTGGATCGTGCCGATATTGCGCATGATGCCGTTGAGCTGCGTCATCAGCCGGCCGAGCAGGAAGTTGAGCCGCAGCATCAGCGCCATGGTGAAGGCGACCGCGCCGGACGAGATCAGGCCGGAGAGCCACAGATGCACGCTCATCGCCGCCATGGTGACGATCATCGTGCCGGAGAGGAAGGCCATCGAGGCGCGCACGCTGGTGAGCAGCCGCGTGAACGCGATGATCGTGTCCTGAAAGCTCTCGAAGCCCGACAGCATGTATCGGTCGTTCGCCTCGTCGCGGCCGAAGAGGCGAAGCGTCTGGATGTTCGAATAGGCGTCCACCATGCGGCCGGAAATCATCGAACCGGCCTCGGCGGACGCCTTGGAATGTTCGCGGATGCGCGGCACGTAATATCGGGCCAGCATCGCGAAGATGGCAAGCCAGGCGACGACCACGATCGCCAGCCGCCAGTCGAGGCCTGCGACGAGCGCGATGGTCGAAACCGAGTAGATGCCGACGAACCAGACGCTTTCCATGAAGGAGGTCAAGACGTCGCCGGTCGCCTGCCCCGCCGACCAGACTTTCGTGACGATGCGGCCGGAAAAGTCGTTCTGGAAGAAGGAGAGCGACTGGCGCGACACGTGGATATACGATTGCCAGCGCACCAGGTTGTAGAAACCGGGCGTGATGATCTGCTGGTCGACCAACGCCGTCAGAAAGCCGATCAGGAAGCGGCCGATGCCAACCACCAGCGCCATGACCACCAGCTCGGTCCCGTGGTTGGCCAAAAGCCCCGCCCAGCCGTCGGCGGGTTTGGTCGTATCGAGGATATCGACCAGCCGTCCGACATACCAGAACATCGCCGCCTCGACGCCGGCCGCAAGCCCGCCGAGCACCAGCATGGCGAAGAAGGGGAGTTTTGCCTGGCTGACATAGAACCAGACGAAGCCGATGAGACCGGCCGGGGGCTTCAGGTCGTCCCGCCTCGCAAACGGCTTGATAAAGCTCTCGAAGATGCGGAAGACCGGTTTCAACATGCCCCGGATATAGGCGGATTCTGATCGGCGGCAAAGCAAAAGCGGGCGAGCGGCGGCTTACATTTTCTTAATGATCGGCGTCTGGGTCGTCGTCGAATATTCCCTCCACGTCGCGCCGACCATGAAGAACACGCAGGACGATCAATCTATCGTCCTGCGGAATATAGTAGATACGGAATGCCTCAAATGATTTCACCGGCCAGGATCTCAGACCCAGGAGTTCCTCATCGGCAAAGTATCGGGGAGAGCCGCCCAAAGGTGTTCTTGCCAGGACATCGATCGATGACTGAACGGAAACAAAGAACCTTTCCGCGATATCTCGCAGACCGATGCCCCCGTAATAATCGACCTGCCGCAAGATGTCGGATCTGGCCGCGGGTTTGATGATGACTATCAAGACGAAGACTTCTTCGTTTTCCTGTCGAGAAGGATCGCCGCCTCTGCCTTAAGATCGCTCCAGAACTCAGGCGTGGCGACATGCCCTTCTCCGGAGGAAAGCCCCTCCAGCAACAAAGCCCTCAAGCGTTCGTCATTCTCTTTCTGCTGTGCGTCCCGCAACAGGGTGCGGAAATATTCGCTGACATTACCGTAACCTTTCGTCGCCATCTGAAGTTCGACGAAGTCCTTCAGCGTATCGGGAAGAGAAATGGTAATCGTAGCCATGGCGCACCTGATTTTATTCGCCCTGGAAATTATCTCATCTATTGGGAATTGTTAAGACCCTTAGTTCTGCAGGAACAATTGCACGCGGGAAATGAAAGCCCCAGCAGTCGGGGCTTTCATTGCTTACTCCGCCGCCTCTTCCTCGATCACGTCGTCATGGCCGATGAAGCCGCCGGACTGGCGGTTCCAGAGGTCGGCATAGATACCGCCCGAGGCCACGAGCTCGCGATGGGTGCCGGCCTCGATGATCCGGCCACGGTCGAGCACGATCAGCCGGTCCATTTCGGTCAGCGTCGACAGCCGGTGCGCGATCGCGATCACCGTCTTTCCTTCCATCAGCGAGAACAGGTTTTCCTGGATCGCTGCCTCGACTTCAGAGTCGAGCGCCGAAGTCGCCTCGTCGAGCACCAGGATCGGCGCATCCTTCAGGAAGACACGGGCGATCGCGATGCGCTGCCGCTGGCCGCCCGACAGTTTCACGCCGCGCTCGCCCACATGCGCATCGAGACCTTTTCGTCCCTGCAGGTCGGCAAGCCCGTCGATGAAATCCCAGGCATTCGCGCGCTTGGCCGCCTCGATGATGTCAGCGTCGCTCGCATCCGGCTTGCCGTAAGCGATGTTGTCGCGGATCGATCGGTGCAGCAGCGAGGTATCCTGGGTGACGACGCCGATCAGCGAACGCAGGCTGTCCTGCGTGACGCCGGAGATATCCTGGCCGTCGATGGTGATGCGGCCGCCTTCCAGATCGTAGAAGCGCAGCAGCAGGTTCATCAGCGTCGTCTTGCCGGCACCGGAGCGGCCGACCAGACCGACCTTCTGGCCGGCCGGGATATCGAGCGTCAGGCCTTCGATGACGCCCTTGCCCTTGCCATAGTGGAAGTGGACGTTGTCGTAGCGGATATGGCCCTTTTTCGCGGTCAGCGTCGAAGCGCTCTTCCGGTCGATCACGTCATGCGCCTTGGTCATCATCGACATGCCGTCATAGACGGTGCCGATGTTTTCGAACAGCGCCGAGACTTCCCACATCACCCATTGCGACATGCCGTTGATGCGCATCGCAAGACCGATGGCGATCGCGATCGCCCCGATCGAGATGGCGCTGTCCAGCCAGAACCAGATCGACAGCGCGCCGACGGCAAACAGCGCCGCACAGTTGTAGAAGTAGACCAGCACCTGGAAGGCGGTCACCTTGCGCATCTGCGCGTGCACGGTCTTCAGGAAGATATCCATGGCGTCGCGCGCATAGGTCTCTTCCCTGCCGGCATGCGAGAACAGCTTGACGGTGGCGATGTTCGTATAGCTGTCGACCACGCGGCCGGTCATCATCGAACGCGCATCCGCCTGTTCCGCCGAGATTTTCCGCAGGCGCGGCACGTAATAGGCGACGGTGCTCGAGTAGAAGACGATCCAGAGAACGAGCGGCACCGCAAGACGCAGGTCCGCCGCCGCCACGACCGCGATCATCGAGATGAAATAGGTGAAGACATAGACGAACACGTCGAGCACCTTCATCACCGTTTCGCGGATGGCGAGCGATGTCTGCATCACCTTGGTCGAGACGCGACCGGCGAACTCGTTGGCGAAGAACGTCATCGAATGGCGCAGCAGGAAGCGGTGCATCTGCCAGCGGGCGATCATCGGAAAATTGCCCATCAGGATCTGGTGCATGATCAGCGAATTAAGCGTCGCCACCAGCGGCAGGCCGACCAGCACCACGAAGGCCATGAAGAACAGCTTCGGCCCCTCCGTTTCCAGGAAGGTCGCCCGGTCGGCATGGGTCAGCCAATCGACGATATCGCCAAGGAACTGGAACAGCGCCACTTCGCCGACGGCGATCAACATCGTGCAGGTCGACATGATGACGACCCACGGCCAGACCGGCTTGGTATAGTGCCACAGGAAGGCCGCAAGGCCGGAGGGCGGTAGTGCGGGCGCTTCGTCCGGATAGGGATCAACGCGCCGTTCGAACCACGAGAACATGAAAAAAGCTCCGTAAATCGGATTGCCGCGCCGGTTCGGCACGCAAGGCGTCCGGAATCGGGCGACGAAAACTTGAGGTATCGAGGCCGCATGTCGGCCGCGTAACGGATCAGGAAAGGAAAAGTTTGCGAGAAACCGCGGAACGCCTAGGCCAGAAAGACAATAATTCGGCTGTGGAGGCGCGAAAGCACGGTCATATCCATGTAGGCCTCCTTGAGTAGGCGTTGAGTTACAGAAGTCTTCTAACCTTTCGGACACAAATTGCAAAGAGCAAATCGCCGCGCCCGGCCACCCGGGAGTTTTTTGTTGCACGATCGTCACAGCCATGCCGTGCATGGAAAAGGCTTGAGATGGGACATCGGTTTCCCGTAAGGACCGCCTATGAGCGACATTTCCTCCGGCCTGCGCATCGCCCTCTATCAGCCGGATATCGCCGGCAATACCGGCACGATCCTGAGGCTCGCCGCCTGCCTTGGTCTTTCGGTCGATATTATCGAGCCGGCCGGCTTCGACATTTCCGACCGGAACCTGAAGCGTTCGGGCATGGACTATCTCGAGAGCGTCACGCTCGCCCGCCACGTCAACTGGCAGCGTTTCGACGAATGGCGCAAGGAAAACGGCCGGCGCGTCGTGCTTGCCTCCACAAAGGCCGCCCTGCCCTATACAAGCTTCGCGTTCCGGCCGGACGATATCCTGCTCTTCGGCCGCGAAAGCGCCGGCGTGCCGGACCATGTGCATGAGGCCGCCGACGGCCGCATCCTGATCCCCATGGTGAACGGCCAGCGCTCCATCAACGTCGCCATGTCGGCGGCAATGATATCGGGCGAGGCGCTGCGGCAGACGGGCTTTGCCTGAGCTTCCCTTCCTCATGTCGCGGCATCCCGCTGCCGCGGGCTGAGCCTGACGGCAAGCAAACCGAAAGCGAAGAGCATGAGGCCGGCCATGCCGTAGGTCGCAGCGTAACCTTTTACGGCGATCAAAGGTTGGGAGAGGAGCGGCGACAGGAATTGGCCGGTAAAGATGCTTGCCACCAGCAGGCCGGAAATGCGTCCCCTGAGGGCCGGCGATGCAAGCAGCATCGCGGCACCGGCGAAATTCGGCATGATCGTTCCCATGCCGATACCGGATACCGCCATCGCAAGCAGGATGCCCGGATATGTTTCGGCAACCGAGAGCAGTACGAAGGCTGCACCCATCGATCCGAAGGCCAGCGCAAAGACGCCCATGACCCCGAGCATCTGCCGGAAACGGGCAAAGACCAGTGAGCTGGCGATGCCGACCAGCTGGCCGAGGCCGATGGCCATGCCGGCAAGGCTCGGCGCCTCAAGGCCGAGCGATCTCAGATAGAAGGGAAGCTGTGTCGGGATCATGTAGAAGGCGACCATGTTGAGGACCGCCCCGATGAGCAGGGCGAGAAGAAGCAGCTTGCCTTGCGTGCCGAGGCCGTTGGGCGCCGCCCTCGTCTGTATCGCTGCCGGACGTGCCGGCTCGCGGATGAACACCAGCGCGGCCGGCACGAGCAGGAAGGCGAGCGCATAAATAAGGAAAGGCGCCCGCCAATGGAGTTCCGCCATGAACCCGCCGCCGGTCAGGAAGATCGTCCCGCCGACGCCGACGAAGGCCTGCTGCAACCCCATGTAGCGGTCGCGCTCCGTGCCGGCAAAGAAGTCGCCGACGAGTGCGGTCGCGGTGGTCATGATGCCGCCCACGGCGATGCCGAGTACCGCACGGCCGGCCAGCAGGCCGAAAAGACTGTCGGCGAACAGGCCGGAGCATCCGGCCATTGCGAAAAGCAGCAGCATGACGATGAGAAGCGGCTTGCGGCCATAGCGATCGATGACCAGACCGGCCACCGGCGCGAAGACGGCGATGAACAGGGCCGGCAGCGTCAAGACCAGCCGACTGAGGAGCTCGACATTCGGCAGGCCGGCAAAACGCACCGCGATCCCGGGCAAGGAGGCCGAGATCGTCGCACCCGACATGATGGTCAGCGTGCTGACCGACAGAAGGGTCATGTTGCGGGAAAAATGCGACGCAGGAGATGGGGTGCCGGCCCGAACGAGCGATACGCTGCGGGGCAGCGGCGGCAGGGCGTTTTTCGTCTCCATGGAACTGGGCTCCGGTTTTCTTTCTGGGAGCCTCTGCTATAGAACCTCAAGCAATATTGAGGTCAATGGTGAATGAAAAAAGATTCCGAAGGACGCATGCCGCTGGAATTGACGGTCGGCGAAGTGGCGCAGCGCAGCGGCGTCGCGGTATCGACGCTGCATTTCTACGAAACCAAGGGATTGATCAGGAGTTGGCGTAACCGCGGCAACCAGAGGCGATATCCCCGCGTGGTGCTGCGCCGGGTCGCGGTCATCAAGGTTGCCCAGAAGACCGGCATACCGCTCGCCGATATCGCCGAGGCGCTCTCCGTCCTGCCGCACGACCGGCCGTTGACGGCAAGGGACTGGCAACGCCTTTCGCAAACCTGGAAACGCCAGCTCGACGCACGGATAGCCAGTCTCACGTCGCTGCGCGACCACCTGACCGGCTGCATCGGCTGCGGCTGCCTCTCGATGGAAGAATGCCCGCTGAGGAACCCGCAGGATATGCTCGGCGAAAAGGGTGCCGGGCCCATCCTGCTGGAGGCGGACGAGCAGGTGGACGCCGATTGATTGCACGGATAGGTTTAGCTTGAGCTGACCGCCATCCCTGCTGAACAACACCCCGGAAATAGAAGGACGACCGATGGCTTTGGAAACGCATCCGTTCGACATCGCCGAACATTTGGATACCGAAGAGGGCATCGAAGAGTTCATGAAGGCGGCATTCGAAGAGGGCGACCCCGCCTTCATCGCGAGATGCCTCGGCATCGTCGCGCGGCGCGGGGCATGAGCAAACTCGCCCGCGATGTCGGGGGGAACCGAAAGGCGCTCTATACCGCCCTGAGCGGTGAAGGAAACCCGGAATTCGCCACGATCCTGAAGGTGATGAAAGCTCTCGGCCTTGAACTCACGCCGGTTCTCGTCAAGGCGGAGGATGCCGCCTGAGCGCGGTCGCCAGCTGGCGGATCACCCGTCTCCCGCCCGTTTAGCATCTTTTGAAAAACACGTGTCAAACCGATCGAAGCCCATGGGCCAAACATCGGAGATCGCATATGTTTCGGCAATCGAGCTTCATATTTCCCTGCCCCAAAGGATCGAGATGCGCAATCTGCTCTGCCGCCCCATGACCGTTGCCGCCCTCGCCCTGATGGCTTCGTCAGCCTGTGCCCAGGAGGCTGACCACTATACCGCTGTCAGCAAGACGGCGATGAGCGTTACCGGCGATGTGTGGCTGGACGATTTCGGCATCACCTTCGAGAACGAGGAAATCCTCGAATTCTCCGACCTTGTCGCCGACAATTTCCGCGTCGATGGCAGGCGGGTCCCGGCTTCGGTCTACCGCGTCGCCGAACCGGCCGATCCGGAGCTCGAAAACGGCAACCAGCTCTGCGGATCGGGCGACGTGACCTATGTCGCGAACTGGGCATCGGGAAACGGCATGTCCGCGATCGCCGTATTTACGGGGAGAAATCCGCCGAGGAGCAGCGACGAGATGTGCGCGCTCTATACCTACGAGGATCCGAAGTGACGGATCGGATCAATCCGCGGTCGGCAGCCGGCGCATCGTGAATTCGATACGGTCGCCTTCGAGCTGGCGCCAGCTTTCCACTTCGGTCCAGTAGGCAGCCTTCGGATAGTCGTGAAACCATTCGCGCGCCTTTTGCCGCGCTTCTTCCCGCGAGAGCTCGAAAGTCTGCCGCACGAACATGCCCTGTCGCTCGCCGGCCTTTTCCTGCCGGTGGCGGTCGATCCTGCGTTTCAGCCCGTCGAGCGGCGGGGGTGTGAACTTTGCCATGAAAGCCTCTGATCAGCACCTGTTTATGGGGTAAAGATAGTGTGCGGCGACACGCTTTGCGAGTCTCATTTTCCACCCGCGACAACCGATGGAATGGTTCGCGAAAGCCAGAACTGCTAATCTCCGATCGGAAAAATGCGAATCGCGCCAAGGGGATGGCGAGAGGAATAACGACATGGAACGGCCGGTACTGCCAAAGGGGCTGCCCGAGGACATCGAAGACAAGAAGGCGACGGCGCGCGCCTGGTTCGAAAGCCTGCGCGACACGATCTGCGCTTCGCTGGAAGGCCTCGAGGACGAGCTGACCGGCCCCCTCGCCGATCAGGAGCCGGGCCGCTTCAAGCCCAAGGACTGGCTGCGCGACGGCGGAGCCGGCGGCGGTGGCAGGATGTCGATGATGGAGGGCCGCGTCTTCGAAAAGGTCGGCGTCCACACCTCGACCGTCCATGGCGAGTTTTCCGCCGATTTCCGCAGCCAGATGCCGGGAGCCGAGGAAGACCCGCGCTTCTGGGCGTCGGGCATTTCGCTGATCGCCCATCCGGTCAATCCGAACGTGCCGACCGTGCACATGAACACCCGCATGGTGGTGACGTCGAGCCAGTGGTTCGGCGGCGGCGCCGACCTCACCCCGGTTCTCGACCGCAGGCGCACCCAGACGGATCCCGACAGCACGCTCTTCCACCGGGTCATGGAAATCACCTGCAAGCGCCACGAGGCGGTGGCCGACTACGATCGCTACAAGGCCTGGTGCGACGACTATTTCTTCCTGAAGCACCGCAACGAAGCGCGCGGCATCGGTGGCATTTTCTTCGACTGGCTGCATCCCGTCGAGGAAAAAGGCGGCTGGGATGCGGATTTCGCCTTCGTCCAGGATGTCGGACGCGCGTTCAACCTCGTCTATCCGAAAATCGTCCGGGCCAATTTCAACAGGCCGTGGACGGAGCATGATCGCGACGAGCAACTGATCCGCCGCGGCCGCTACGTGGAGTTCAACCTGCTCTACGACCGGGGCACGATTTTCGGGTTGAAGACCGGCGGCAACGTCGAGTCCATCCTGTCGTCACTGCCTCCGGTTGTAAGGTGGCCTTAGATCGAAATCATGAAATTAACGATTTTCGGGTAAAAACCGGCCCCAATATATCGCCCTTAACAAATGCGATATCAGAATCGATTCGGTGGTGGTAGCGTCCCCTTGGTTGTACCGGAGGAGGATCGCCATGATGGCACAGAATAGCATGCCCATGCCGCAAGCGTCTGAGGACAAGGACGCCCGGTCCATTGACACGATTGAAATGATCGACCGCCTCGCGACGGAAATGCGTGCGAGAACCGGCGGCGAACTCCCGCATTCCTTCTATGTGGACCAGGTAAAGCGCCAGCTTGCCGGCAAGTCCGTCGCCGTATCGGCTGCCAATGACGAACCGGCGCAGGGAAAGGCTGCCGAACAGGCCTCCGTCTTCCACGCCTGGGCGCTTTCCGAATAAACGCCTGGAACGGTCGTTGCAGTTTCCGAGTTATCGGAGTTGGCGCCGGCGGATATGAGGAGATGTCCGCCGTCTCCAGCCCCAACGACCACAGGAGGAAATGTCATGCGATTGTTCGAATGCGGTACGCTTGTACCCGGCTGCCAGTGGCATACACGAGCCGATGAGGATGCCGAAGTGGTCCGCCGCGCAGTGGAACATCTCCGCACGGTTCATGGCGAAGAGATCATCCGCGAAAACATGGTCGAGAACATCAAGGCGCGCATTCGCGACGAAAACGGCGCTGAGGCGGCCTGATGACCGAGCGTGAAGGTAGCCGTTCCGCCTAGAAGCGCTCTGTCCGGCTTACCGGTGCCTCTTGATACCAGAGCGGTAAGTGGCCTGATGTCAGCGCGGCAGGCCGCCTGATGTCAAAGCGAGCTGCGGATCATATCCTCCAGCCGGGCGGTCAGCGACGCCCGGTCGAGAGCGAAATTGCGCTCCACCCAGAAGTCTTCCAGCTCCTTCAGGATTTCTCCGACCCGCTTGCCGGCCGGCACGCCGGCTGCGACGATATCGGCGCCGCTGAGTGGAAAGGCCGGCTTGTCGTAGCTCTCCGCCCTCTTCAAGAGCACCGACAGCCGTGCGGATCTGCGCATCGCTGCCGGATCTCCTTCGGCCGCCGTCCGCGCGGATGCAAGGGCAAGCCTCAGCCGCAGGATCAGGCCTTCCGCACCGTGGCGATAGAGCAGCCGGTCGAAGCCGACATCCGTCACTTCGTCGGGCGGCACCGGGGCATTTGCCCAGGTGGCAAGCCGCGCGGCTTCCGCATTCGACATTTTGAGCCGCTTGGCGAGCGCATCGAGCCGCTCGGCATCCGGGGGCACGATCGCCGCCAGCCGCAGAAGCGGGTCGGGCGCCCAGCCGAGCGATTTTTCGGCGGCCACCAGGCCGTGGATGCCGTCGATACCCCATTTTTCGGTCTCGGGCAGTATTTCGGAAAGCACGCCAGCCTGCCGCATCCAGAGCAGCGCGCGGGAAGGATCGGCGGCCGCCAGCAGCTTCCTGGTTTCCGCCCAGACGCGCTCGGCCGACAGCGTCGAAAGCTTGTCCTTGGCCCGTGCGCTGGCTCTCAAACCCTCCGCATCCGGCCGGCCGGAACCGTAGTAGGCGAAGAAGCGGAAGAAACGCAGGATGCGCAGGTAATCCTCGGCAATCCGCTCGGCCGCCTCGCCGATGAAGCGGACGGTGCGCGTCTCGATATCCGGCAGGCCGTTCACGAGGTCGATCACCTCGCCCCGGGCATCCGCATAGAGCGCGTTGATCGTCAGGTCCCGCCGTTCGGCGTCCGCCTGCCAGTCGGTGCCGAAGGCGACCTTGGCGCGTCGGCCGTCGGTCTCGACATCGCGTCGAAGCGTCGTCACCTCGAAACCATGACCGTCGATGACCAGCGTCACCGTGCCGTGCTCGATGCCGGTCGGCACGGCCCTGATACCGGACGTCACAGCCCGCTCGACCACCTTTTCCGGGCGAAGCGTGGTCGCGACATCGATGTCGGCGACGGGAAACCCCATCAGCGCATTGCGCACCGCGCCGCCCGCCACCCGCGCCTCGCCGCCGTCGGCATTGAGCAGCGTCAGGATGCGCTGCAGCGCCGGGTCCTTGAACCAGGCCTCGTCGGCTACGCCGGTCTTGGCGGAAGTCATGCATAAAGCCTTTCATAGAGCGTGCGCAGAATGCCCGCGGTAATGCCCCAGATGTTTCGTTCCTCATAGGGCATG
This sequence comes from Neorhizobium sp. 2083, assembly GCF_031455615.1. Lineage (NCBI taxonomy): Bacteria > Pseudomonadati > Pseudomonadota > Alphaproteobacteria > Hyphomicrobiales > Rhizobiaceae > Neorhizobium > Neorhizobium sp. 2083. The sequence continues at coordinate 128,649 of NZ_JAVDTC010000002.1, forward strand.
ACGTAGAAATGCCGCTCCTTGCCGTCCCATTCGCGGCTGCCGCGCTGGTGGTTCGCCTCGTTCATCAGGAAGGACAGCGGCACTTCGAAGACCTCGTCCACCTCGGCCGGGTTGGGCCTGATCTCGAAACCGCGCCTCACCACCGAGAGCACCGGCGTGATACGAAAGCCTGTCGCCGCATAATAGGTCGGCAGCCGCGACAGCGTTTCGACGAAGGAACGGTCGAGGCCGATCTCCTCCTCCGCCTCGCGCAGCGCCGCCTGTTCCGGCGACCGGTCTTCCGGATCGATGCCGCCGCCCGGAAAGGCGATCTGGCCGGAATGCTTGCGCATCGTCGAGGTGCGTTGCGTCAGGATCACCTTGGCTTCGTCGCCGTCGTCGACGACCGGCACCAGCACCGCCGCGTCCTTCAGCTTCAGCCCGGCCGCAAAATCGACCAGCGTCGGGTTGAGCAGATGGTCGCCATGGTCGCGCCAGGCCCGATCGACCGGCCCGCCGTTCTGGTTCAGCGCCCGGCGGCGGAAATCGCCGGCCGAAAAAAGGGGATAGTCACTCATTGCGATAAGGCGTCCAGTTCGGCCTCGGGCATCACGGGAAAGACCTCCGTTCCGGAGCGGACGGAGAACATCGAGACCCCGTCTATCACGATCGCCTCGCCGAGTTCCACGAGATCGTACATCACCGCGCGCGAGACCAGCGCCTCCAGCCGGCCGCGCACCAGGAGATAGGGTTTCAGCTCGCGGTTCTCGCCTGAAATCTCGAAGCGCAGGGGAGATTGCAGGCCCGCCTCCACCACATCACCGACATTTGTCCTGAACGTGAGCACCTGGCGGCCCTCACGCTGCGTGACCTGCATCTCGACCGCCAGAAAGGGTGCGTCCACGACCCGGATGCCGACTTTTTCCACAGGTGTTACGAGGTAGGTCCGGCCATCCTCGTCCTTGCGCAGCACGGTCGAAAACAGCCGCACGAGTGGCGCGCGGCCGATCGGCGTGCCCATGTAGAACCACGTGCCGTCGGCACGGATTTCCATGTCGATATCGCCGCAAAAGGGCGGATTCCATCGCTCGACAGGCGGCAAACCGCGCTTTCCGTCACCCGTCTGCTCGGAAGCGCGCGATATCAGGGCCGCAAGGCCTGCGGCATCGGCTGCCGAATTTATCGTTTGCGCTGCCATCTTTCAGTCCCGGTTCGTCCGTAAGCATTGGCGAAAGCAATTGTTCCTCACGAGATAGTCATTCAATACGTGCTTGTCAGCCATGTTTCGGGGAATAAGTTTGATCGGATAAGCCGGATGCTGCGACGCAGCGATTCGCCGCCGGGACATGAACGAGTCCGGCCTTGAAAAGCCTGCCGGTTCTGGATGCATGGAGAACGACATGGGCCTGATGAATTCCACCGATACCGTCCTCGATGAAAAAGCCATCATCGCCTCCGCCGAAATGGCCCTGTCCGACATCGCCGCCATCCGCACCGAAATCGCCAAGGTGATCTTCGGCCAGGAGAAGGTGGTCGAAAACACGCTGCTGGCTGTCCTCTCCGGCGGCCACGCGCTGCTCGTCGGCGTTCCCGGCCTTGCCAAGACCAAGCTCGTCACCACGCTCGGCACGGTGCTCGGCCTCGGCGCCAACCGCATCCAGTTCACCCCCGACCTGATGCCCTCGGATATTCTCGGCTCCGAAGTGATGGATACCGACGATGCCGGCCGCCGGTCCTTCCGCTTCATCAAGGGCCCGGTCTTCGCCCAGCTCTTGATGGCCGACGAAATCAACCGCGCCTCGCCGCGTACCCAGTCGGCGCTCTTGCAGTCCATGCAGGAATACCACATCACAGTCGCCGGCCAGCGTTACGATCTGCCCGCCCCCTTCCACGTGCTGGCGACCCAGAACCCGCTTGAGCAGGAAGGCACCTATCCGCTGCCCGAAGCGCAGCTCGACCGCTTCCTGCTGCAGGTCGACGTGCTTTATCCGGAACTGGCCGCCGAGCGTCAGATCCTGCTCGAAACCACCGGCCTTTCGGAATCCAAGGCGCGCGGCGTCATCGACTCTGCCCGCCTTCAGGAAATCCAGACCCTCATCCGCCAGATGCCGGTGAGCGACAAGGTGGTCGACGCCATCTTATCGCTGGTGCGCTCGGCCCGCCCCGGCCACGGCAATGCCAGCACCGACAAGCACGTCGCATGGGGCCCCGGCCCGCGCGCCGGCCAGTCGCTGATGCTGACGGCCCGCGCCCGCGCCCTTTACGAAGGCCGCCTCGCCCCGTCGCTGGACGACGTCCATGCGCTTGCCGAACCGGTGCTCGAACACCGCATGGCGCTGACCTTTGCCGCCCGTGCCGAAGGCATGTCGGTGCGCGACGTCATCGCCAGCCTGGTGAAGCAGGCCCGCGGCTAAGGCTGCGACGGCTTAGAAAGGAACCTGCGTGGCATCCACCATTGGCCAGATCGTAGAGCAGACACCGAGTAGCGAAGTCCTCTCCCGAGCCCAGGCCCGCGCGACGCTTGTGCCGGATTGCATGGTGGAAGCAAAGCGTATCGCCAACACGGTGATCGCCGGCTGGCACGGGCGCCGCAAGCGCGGCATCGGCGAGAATTTCTGGCAGTTCCGCCCTTACGCGGAGGGCGAAAGCCTGTCGCGCATCGACTGGCGCCGTTCCGCCCGAGACGACCATACCTATGTCCGCGACCGCGAATGGGAGGCAGCCCACACCGTCTGGCTGTGGGCCGACATGTCGCCGTCGATGATGTACAAGTCGACGCTCGCCATCGCCTCCAAGGAAAGCCGCGCGCTGGTGCTGATGCTGGCGCTGGCCGAAATCCTCGCGCGCTCCGGCGAGCGCATCGGCTGCCCGGGCATCATGGAGCCGGTCTCGGCCCGCAATGCCGCCGAGCGGCTCGCAGCCTCGATCATGCACGCGCCGCTGACCACCGGCTTGCCGGATACCGCAATGATCCGCGGCCATAGCGACATCGTGCTGATCGGCGACTTCCTCGACGACGCCGACCGCGTGATGGAGCGCATCGCCCCGCTCGGCCGCCGCGGCCTGCGCGGCCACGTGGTCGAGATCGCCGACCCTGCCGAGGAGACCTTCCCCTATACCGGCCGCACCGAATTCACCGATCCCGAAACCGGCGAAAAGCTCGTTTCCGGCCGCGCCGAGATGATCCGCGAGGATTACCAGCGCGCCTATTTCGCCCGCCGCGATGCGCTCGGTGAATCGCTGCGCCGTCTCGGCTGGAGTTTTGTCTTCCACCGGACCGATCATCTCGCCTCCGAGGCGCTTGTCGCCGTGCATGGTTATCTCTCCGGCCTGCCGGCGCCGAAACCGGCTGGAGAGCGATCATGAGCGCGTTGATTTTCGCCAATCCCGCCATTCTTTTCGGCCTGATCGCGCTGCCGGTGATCTGGTGGCTGCTGCGGCTCACCCCGCCACGCCCGAAAACGGAAGTCTTCCCGCCGCTCCGCATTCTCGCAACGGTGCTGAAGCGCGAGGAAACGCCCTCGAAAAGCCCGTGGTGGCTGACGCTGTTACGCATGCTTCTCGCAGCCGCCGTGATCCTCGCCATCGCCGATCCGGTGATGAACCCGCGCGCCAATTCGCTGAATGCCGGCGGGCCGCTGGTGCTCGTCGTCGACAACGGCTGGGCGACTGCCACCGACTGGGAACGCCGCGTCCAGACCGCAAGGCTGCTGATCGACGATGCCGAAAGCGCCGATGTGCCGGTTTCGATCACCTTTACCGCCAATGCCAGCCACGAGGCCGTACCCGGTACCGCCGCTGCGGCCCGCGACAAACTGAAGGCCGCCAATCCCAGGCCGCTGGTTCCTGACCGCGCACGCACCGCCCAGGCGATCAGGGAGGCGATGAACGGCACCCGCCCCGGCACGCTCGCCATCCTTTCCGACGGCATGGCCGCCGCCAGCGACAACGACGCGATGTCGGCGTTTGCCGCGCTTTCGCCTGCCGAGATGCGGCTTGTCGAAGGCGACGGGCACAGCGCCGTGGCGCTGACCGACGCGGTCAACAATGCCGCCGCCATGACGGTTACCGCCACCCGCCTTTCGACCGCATCGGCGCAGCAGATGAACGTCAACGCGCTCGACGCGCAGGGCCGCGCGCTCGCCTCCGGCACGCTGCAGTTTGCCGCAGGCGCGGGAACCGCCACCGCCGAGATCGCCTCGCCGTTCGAACTGCGCAACGATTTCGCGCGGCTGAACATCGACGGGCTGGCGACGGCCGGCGCCGCGCACCTGCTCGACGACGGCTTCAAGCGCCGCCGCATCGCACTGCTCGCCGGCGAAAGCGGAAGCGACTTCCAGCCGCTCCTGCAGCCGCTCTATTACATCAGCCGCGCGCTTTTGCCCTATGCGGACGTCATCCAGCCGAACACCGCCGATCTTGCGGTCGCCATCCCGCAAATCCTCCAGGGCAACCCGTCAGCGATCATCCTCGCCGATGTCGGCCGCCTGCCGGCGGAAACCTATGCGCCGCTGCAGCGATGGATCGCCCAAGGCGGCACGCTGATCCGCTTTGCCGGGCCGCGCCTTGCCGCAGCCCCCGCCGACGATCCGCTGGTGCCGGTCATCCTGCGCCAGGGCGAACGGGCACTCGGCGGCGCCATGTCCTGGTCCGAGCCGCAGTCGCTCGCCGATTTCCCGAGTTTTGGGCCCTTCGCCGGCATGCCGCGCGCCGCCGACATCACCGTCACCCGCCAGGTTCTCGCCGAACCGACGCCGGATCTTGCCGAGCGCACCTGGGCGAGCCTTGCCGACGGCACGCCTCTCGTCACCGAAAAGGAAGTCGATGCCGGCCGCATCGTGCTCTTCCACACCAGCGCCGAAGCGACATGGTCGAACCTGCCGCTATCGGGCAATTTCGTCGAAATGCTCCGCCGCCTCGTCCAGCTCGCCCGCGCCGGCGGCGCCGCCTCGTCCGGCTCTGCCGCCGAGGGAGCCACCGCGACGCTCGCCCCCTATCGTCTTCTGACCGCCGACGGCGTCCTGACCACCGAGACCGGCACGGCGCGGCCTATCGCAATTGCCGCCAACCAGGTGCCGGTCGCAAGCTTCGATCACCCGCCGGGCCTTTACGGCACCGAGGACGGTTTCACCGCCGTCAACCTGCTGGCGCCGAAAACGGTGATCGCCCGCTTCGACCCGACCGCCGCCGGCCGTCCGATCGTCCGCGAAGGCCTTGCGGGCGGTGAAGCCGTGTCGCTGCGCCCGGCGCTCTTTGCAGCCGCCTTCGCGCTGCTGATCCTCGACAGTATCGTGGTGCTGTTCATGAACGGAGCCTTCTCCCGCGTTCCCGGCCGCCGCCGGACAGCCGGCGGGGCCGCGGCGGTGATCACCGCCCTCGCCTTCGGCCTCTTCGCCTTGTTGCCGGGCCAGCCGCAGGCGCAGGAAATGGCGCCCGGCGCCGGCGCCAAACCCGGCGACGAACAGATCCTCGAACGGCTCGACACCACCCACCTCGCCTATGTCGTCACCGGCGAACGGGACGTCGACAGTATTTCCGAACAGGGTCTGGAAGGCCTGAGCCAGTTCCTCACCTACCGCACGACGCTCGAACCCGGCGCCCCGGTCGGCCTCGACATCACCAAGGACGAGCTGTCCTTCTACCCGATCATCTACTGGCCGATCTCCGCTACCGCGCCGATGCCCTCGCCGGCGGCGATCTCGCGTATCGACGCCTATATGCGCAATGGCGGCACGGTGCTTTTCGATACCCGCGACCAGTATTCCTCGCTCGATGGCGGCGGCACCACGCCGAACGGCGAGCGGCTGCAGGCGATCCTTGCCAATATCGACATCCCGCCGCTGGAACCGACGCCGACGGATCACGTGCTGACCCGCTCCTTCTACCTGCTCACCAATTTCCCCGGCCGCTATACCGGAAGCCCCCTCTGGGTCGAGGCACGGCAGGAAGCGAAGAGCACCGGCGCCCAGCTTTCCTCGAGCGGCGACGGCGTCACCCCGCTCCTGATCACCGGCAACGACTTTGCCGGCGCCTGGGCTGTGGATTCGCAGGGCGCTGCCGTGCTGCCGACCGTCCCCCCGGACGAGATGCAGCGCGAATACGCCTACCGCTCCGGCGTCAACATCATGATGTACATGCTGACCGGCAACTATAAGGCCGACCAGGTGCACGTGCCGGCCCTGCTCGAGCGGCTTGGGCAGTGAGGGGATAAGTCGCCATGGTCCATCGCCCCTCATCTGCCTGCCGCCACCTTCTCCCCGCACGCGGGGAGAAGGGATATGCCGCACCGTCGCCGTTCCCCCTCGCCCCGCCTGCGGGGAGAGGGTGCGCCGAGCGAAGCGGAGGCGGGGTGAGGGGCGAACCTTGCGCAACGCTCCTGGCCCATAGAGGGAAACCCTCATGACCATCGAATTCGCACCCTTCTTCTCCTGGCCGATCCTTGCTGCGCTTGGCGTCTTCGCCTTGATCCTCGCCGGCCTCGCCTTCTGGCGCGGCATTCGCGGCGCCACCCTGCGCACGCTGGCGCTGGCGGCGCTGCTTCTGGCGCTCGCCAACCCGACGCTGCTGCAGGAGGATCGCGACCAGCTTTCGACCGTGGTGCCGATCATCGTCGACCGCTCGCAGAGCCAGGATACCGCCCAGCGCAAGCAACAGACCGACCAGGCGCTCGCCAGCCTTGAGGACCGTTTCTCCCGCTACCCGCGCATCGAGACCCGCGTTGTCGAGGTCAATGACGACGGCGAGTCCGATACGCCCTCCACCAAGCTGTTCACCGCCCTGCGCTCGGCCATCTCCGACGTGCCCCCCGCCCGCATCGGCGGTGCGGTTTTCCTGACCGACGGCCAGATCCACGACCTGCCCGGGATCAACCAGGACCTCGGCTTCAACGCCCCCGTCCACGGCCTGATCACCGGCAAGCCGGACGAGTTCGATCGCCGTGTCGAGGTCGTCCGCGCCCCACGCTTTGGCATCGTCGGCGAGGAGCAGGAACTGACGCTGCGGGTGTTCGACGACGGCCGCACTGGCGGCGGCACTGCCCAGGTCACCGTGCGCATGAACGGCCAGCAGACCGCGACGCTGCGCGCCACGCCCGGCCAGGAGACGCCCTTCTCCTTCACGGTTCCGCGCGGCGGCAACAACGTCATGGAATTTTCGGTCGCCGAGCTTCCGGGCGAAGTAACGACCGCCAACAACCGTGCCGTCCACGTCATCGACGGTATCCGCCAGAACCTGCGCGTGCTGCTCGTCTCCGGCGAACCGCATGCCGGCGAACGTGCCTGGCGCAACCTGTTGAAATCAGATGCCTCGGTCGACCTCGTCCACTTCACCATCCTGCGGCCGCCGGAAAAGCAGGACGGCACGCCGATCAACGAACTGTCGCTGATCGCCTTCCCGACCCGCGAACTGTTCGTCGAGAAGATCAAGGATTTCGACCTGATCATCTTCGACCGCTACAAGCACCGCGGCGTACTGCCGATCCTCTATTACGATTACATCGCCCAATACGTGAACAATGGCGGCGCGCTCTTGATCGCCGCCGGTCCCGAGCATGCCGGCGAGGATTCGATCGCGTCCACGCCGCTCGAACAGGTCCTGCCAGCCGCACCGACCGGCGAGGTCCACAGCGCCGCCTTCTATCCGCACCTCTCGCCGGAGGGCGAAAAGCATCCGGTGACCCGCGGGCTCGACGGCTCCAACGCCAACCCGCCCGCCTGGGGCCGCTGGTTCCGCACTATCGATGTCGATACGCCGCAGGGCCAGACTGTCATGGAAGGCGACGGAGACCGTCCCCTGCTCGTGCTCAACCGCCAGGGCGAAGGCCGCGTCGCCATGCTGCTCTCCGACCAGGGCTGGCTGTGGGCCCGCGGTTTCGAAGGCGGCGGCCCGCATGTGTCGCTCTATCGCCGCATCGCCCACTGGCTGATGAAGGAACCGGAGCTCGAGGAAGAGGCGCTGACCGCCCGTGCCGTCGGCCGCACGCTGGAAGCCACCCGCCAGACGATCGGCGACGATCCCGGCCCGGCGACGATCAAATACCCCTCCGGCCGCACAGAGACCGTGCCGATGACGGCGGCCGGCCCCGGCCAGTACCGCGTGGAACGCCGCATGGAGGAGACCGGCCTGTTCGAGGTCACCAACGGCCAGTTCTCGACACTGGTGCATGTCGGCACCGTCGACGCGCCGGAATTCAAGGCGATGATCTCGACCGAGGCGACGCTGAAACCCTATGCGGACAAGACCCGTGGCCTCGTGACCCGCGTCGCATCGGGAGACGGCATTTCGCTGCCGGATATTCTGCCGGTGCGCGGCGAAGTACGCGTCAACGATCGCGACCGCATGGTCATCCGCCTCACCGACGAGACGGTGCTGCGCGGCATCAACACGCTGCCGCTGTTTGCCGGTTTCGCCGGCTTGTCCGCCCTGCTCTTTGCGGTCGCGGCGATGTGGTGGCGCGAGGGGCGCTGAGGAATGACGCAGCTTGACATAACCGCCTCGCCCTTGCCCGAGGAGCTGGCCGCAATCGGCGAAGGCCTGACCGCCTTCAACGACGCGGATGTCGGCCCATCCGAGCGCAAGCCGCTCGCCGTTCTGATCCGCGACGCCGAGGACAAGGTGATCGGCGGGCTTTCGGGCTATACCGCCTGGGGCTGGCTCTTCACCCAATGGCTGTTCATCCCCGACGCGTTGCGGGGTGAAGGCATGGCCGGCAAGCTGCTGGCCCAAGCCGAGGAGGAAGCCCGCGCCCGCGGCTGCCACGGCGCCTGGATCGACACCTTCAGCCCGGTCGCCCGCAAGGCCTACATGCGCCAGGGTTACGAGATTTTCGGCGAACTGCCCGAGTTTCCGAAGGGGCGCACCCGCACCTTCCTCAGGAAAGCTCTGTAGCCTATCCATTCGCTCCGAAAATGGGGACGAAGAATCGCCGCATGGATATCGACCTGACACTGACCGAGGGCATGAGCGCCGACGAGGAGGATTTTATCCTCGAACGGCTGAGGACCCACAACGTCATGGCCTTCGGCCCGAGCAACCGGCAGGAACTGGCAGTGCCGCTGCGGGACGAGGGCGGCAATCTCATCGGCGGGTTGACCGGCTATACGGGCCGGGGCTGGCTCTATGTTTCGATGCTTTACATTCCGGATGCCCTGCGAGGCCGCGGCCTCGCAGCCCGCATGCTCGACATGGCCGAGGCCGAAGCCCACGCCCGCGGCGCGATCGGCGCCTATATCGACACCATGAACCCGGCGGCCCTCAAGCTTTATCTCAAGCAGGGTTATACCGAGATCGGCAGTCTGAAAGGCCTCGAAGGAGGCCATTCGGTAACATGGCTGCAAAAGCGCTTCTGACTTTCCGCGATCTCAGGCGAGAGAAACCTGACGCGTTTCCGCATTGATCATCGTGGCGGCAATCGCCGCGATCACCAGCAGGCCGGCAAAGATGCCGATCGTCAGCCCGAGCCCCTGCACAACGACATAACCGACCAGCGAGGGCGCCAGCAGCCCGCCGAGGCGTGCCATGGCGCCGGCCGCACCCATGCCGGTAGCGCGCGACGCCGTCGGATAGAGCTCCGGCGTATAGGCATAAAGCGCACCCCAGGTGCCGAGCAGCGCAAAGCTCATGATCAGCAGCGCAGCGCCGACCAGCGTGGCGCTGGGCGCGACGACGAACATCAGGCAGCCGAGGGCCGAAAGCAGGCAAAAGCCGATCAGCGTCGGCTTGCGGCCCCATTTTTCGACCCCGTAAGCCGCGAGCGCGTAACCCGGGATCTGGGCGATGGCGACCAGAACCAGGAAACCGTAGCCGCGCACGAAACCAAAGCCCTCGCCGGCAAGCTTCGCGGGCATCCAGGTGAAGACGCCATAGTAGGAGACCGAGACGAAGAACCAGATCGCCAGGATCATGATGCTGCGCTGGCGCAGTTCCCCTGAAAAGATGCCGGTCGCCGCGACCGGCTGCGGCTGGACGAGGCTCGTATCGGCGCCGAGCGGCCGATGGCCGTTGACGGCGAGTATCCGGTCGACGATCGCCTTGGCCTCCTCGGCGCGGCCGGAGCGCAGCAGGTAGAGCGGCGATTCCGGCACCAGAAAACGCAGGCCGATGCCGGCGACGGCCGGGATGGCGGTGACCGCGAAGATATAGCGCCAGGCATCCGCGACGCCGGCAAGGCTCGCGGCCCAGGCGGCGAGTGCCACGATCAGCGTTCCGACCGCCCAGAAGCCTTCGAGCAGGACCAGCCAGCGCCCGCGGTTCCTGGCCGGCAGGAATTCAGCCATCATCGCATAATCGACCGGCAGCGTACCGCCGACAGCCGCGCCCGTGAGGAACCGCAGCAGAAGCAGGATGGTGAAATCGGGCGCGAAGATCGACAGCGTGCCGAACACCGCGTCGCAAGCGACGGTGACGATCAACACGCGCCGGCGGCCGATCCGGTCGGCGAGCCTGCCGAAACCGAGCGCGCCGAGAAGCATGCCGAGGAAAAACGCGGTCCCGGTCTGCAGCGCCTGCGGCACGGTGAGGCCGAAGGTCGCCGCGATCGAGGCTGCGGTGAAGCCGACCGCCAGGACCTGCATGGCGTCAGCCGTCCAGACGAGGCCGAAAATGCCCATCAGCCGCCGCTGATAGGTGCCTGCCCCGGCGCGGTCGAGCGCCTCGTCCATGGTGATTGCTGCCATCGGCCTGTCCCTCGCGCTATCCGAATCGTTCGGCCGGCATGGCCGACCGATCCTCGAAAGGATTAGAGGAATTGGCCTATTCGCGCCAGCCGATGACGCCTTTCAGACGCGGATGGACGTCCTCGCCGATCGGCACGACCAGAACCCGGCCGGGATCGACGGGGCCCGGGAACTCCAGCGCGTTATAGGCGACCTTCTCGAAGCCGAGCGGGCCGTAATAGGGCGGGTCGCCGACCAGGATCACCGCTTCGGAACCCTTGCGTTTCGCCGCCTCGATGGCGATCCGCACCAGTTCGCGGCCGATGCCCTGGTTCTTGTGCGACGGCCGCACCGCAAGCGGCCCGAGCAGATGGCCCTTCACCGTGCCGGCCAGAACCGGCGTCATCCTGACCGAGGCGATAGTTTCGCCATCGTCGGCGCAGACGAAGGAAAGCGCGCGGTCATGCGGCCCCTGCTCGCGGATGCGGGCGGCGGCACGGGTATGCCGGCCGGGGCCGAAGGCTTCCGCGTTGATAAGTTCGATGACCTCGTCATGGGACGAGTCTTCCGTGAGGTAAACGAGGTCGTGCTTGTAGAGAACGTTGTGCTGGGACATAGGGGTACCGAAGCCGTAGGATAAAGAGCGGAAAGGACAAGGGATATCGATGACGCCTTTGCTCGGCGTCTTGGTCGATGATCAGCGTCGTCGCAGTGCCCGTACTTCGGTCATTGAAAGTTGGTATCCCGAAAAAATGTGAAAAGCGACCTAGCAGGAAATTTTCAGCTCGTCCAACGCAAAAACACAGCGTTCATAAAATCCTGTCTCGCATTCGCGGGTCGGTGCCGTATCTATGGCCTCAAGGAAACTCCAAGGAGATCGCCATGGGCAGGCTCGTCGAAGGAAAGTGGCAGGACGTCTGGTACGACACCGAGGAAACCAAGGGCCATTTCAAAAGGGCCGAATCGCAGTTCCGCAACTGGGTGACTGCCGACGGCTCAACCGGTCCCTCCGGCAGGCAAGGTTTCAAGGCGGAGGCCGGGCGTTATCACCTCTACGTCTCCTATGCCTGTCCCTGGGCGCACCGCACCCTGATCTTCCGCAAGCTGAAGAAGCTCGAAGACCTGATCTCGGTCTCGGTCGTCGATTACTTGATGCTGGAGAACGGCTGGGAGTTCAAGAAACGCGACGGCGCCACCGGCGACCACCTGTTCGGCTCGGACTATCTTTACCAGGTCTACCTCAAGGCGGACCCGAACTATTCCGGCCGCGTCACCGTGCCGGTTCTCTGGGACAAACATCAGAATACGATCGTATCGAACGAGAGTTCGGAAATCATCCGCATGATGAACAGCGCCTTCGACGGGCTGACCGGCTCGACGGTTGATTTCTATCCCGAACCGCTGCGCGGTGAGATCGACGAACTCAACAAGGTCATCTACGACACCGTCAACAACGGCGTCTACAAGGCCGGTTTCGCCACCGCCCAGGACGCCTACGAGGGTGCCGTCACCCGCCTGTTCGAGACATTGGACATGCTGGAAAAACGCCTCGCCGGCAGCCGCTACCTGTTCGGCGACACGACGACCGAGGCCGACTGGCGGCTGTTCACCACGCTCTTACGCTTCGACCCGGTCTATGTCGGCCACTTCAAGTGCAACATCCGCCGCATCGCGGATTACCCGAACCTGTCCGGCTATCTTGCTGATCTCTATCAGCAACCAGGCATTGCTGGGACCTGCAACCTGTTCCACATCAAGCACCACTATTATGAGAGCCACAAGACCATCAACCCGACCGGCATCGTCCCCGCCGGCCCGATCTTCGATCTCGATGCGCCACATGGGCGGGAGAAGGTGAAACGGGCGGCTTGATTTGACGCATCCGCCCCTCCTCCGCCTGCCGGCACCTTCTCCCCGCACGCGGCGAGAAGGACGCAAGTGGCGCGCTCCCTGCCTCCAAAACCAAAGCTTGAGGTCGGCGAAGAACAGCGCGGCATCTGTCCTTCTCCCCGTCAGAACGGGGAGAAGGTGCCCGGCAGGGCGGATGAGGGGCAGCCCTTGCTCAACGCCTCAACACACCCCCTCACCAGTAATCCGCCCTCTCCGCCTCTCCACTCAGTTCCTTCAGCCGCCTCAGCGTCGCCGCGGTCGTGTCCTGCGGCAGCGCGTCCAGCGCAAAGAACCCGCTTTCGGCGATCTCCCGGTCCGGCACGCGCGGCGCGGTCTGCTCCACCGTCACCCGATACATCAGCACATGGTCACGCCGGCTGGCGTTGCGGTTGTAATAGGCGTGGAAAAGCTCGGTTCCGCCGACAATCTCCAGATTGCCTTCCTCGCGCAATTCCTTGCGCAACGCGTCGAGCGCCGTTTCCCCGCGTTCGACCCCGCCACCCGGCATGTACCAGCCGGGCACATAGGTGTGGCGGACGAGGAATATGCGGCCCTCGCGGTCGAAACAGGCAGCGCGCACGCCAAGCGTCATGCCGCGCGTCATCATGAAGAAGCGGTGCAGGAACCACACGACGATCCGGGTACGGAGCCCGCGTATTTCAGGCGCGCCCTGCCCGCTCATTCATAACTCCGGGAGCCGCCAGAAAATCGATAACGATTCTCACGTTCATGCGTTATGTGTGCGCCATGTTCAAATTCGCGCATATTTCCGACATCCATCTGGGGCCGCTTCCAAAACTCACGCTTCGCGAGCTTTTCTCGAAGCGGATCACCGGGTTTGTGAACTGGCACCGCAATCGGCGCAAGCACCTTTTCGTCAACACGCTCGACCTGCTTTTGAGCGATTTGAAGACGCGCGAACCGGATCAGCTTGTCATCACCGGCGATCTCGTCAACCTGGCGACCAGGATCGAGACGCGGCTCGCCGGCGAGTGGCTGCGCACCATCGGCGACCCTTATGACACGACGGTCGTGCCCGGCAATCACGATGCCTATGTGCCCGGCGCCCACGATAAGTCGGTCAACGAATGGTACCCCTTCATCAAGAGCGACGACGACCCGCCCGAATGGCCGGAAGACGACCATATCTTCCCGACGATGCGCCGGCGCGGCCCGCTCGCCATCATCGGCTGCTCGACCTCCAATGCCACCCTGCCCTTTTCCGCCTCGGGTTATTACGGCTCGCGGCAGGCCCGCGAAACCGTCAACCTGCTGAAGAAGGCGGGGGACGAAGGCTTCTTCCGTGTCGTGCTGATCCACCATCCGCCGATCCGCGGCGCCGCCTCCTCGCACAAGCGCATGCTCGGGATAAGGCGTTTCGCGGCTGCAATCTCGACCGGCGGCGCGGAACTGGTGCTGCACGGCCATACCCATCTCAACACGCTCTATTGGCTGCGAAGCCATAGCGGCAACGTGCCGGTTGTCGGCATCGCCTCCGCCTCCCAGGGGCCTGGCGGACACAAGCCGCGCGCGGCCTACAATCTCTTCACGCTTTCCGGCAAGGCCGGGGCCTGGAACCTGCTCTGCGAGCGTTATGGCCTGACCGAACGGGGCGACGGAGTGGCGCTCGACAACAGCCGGCTCCTCTACGGTGAAGAGCCCGCGGCGATGTCGATTCCCCAGGTCGCAAGAATGTTGTAGAAACAATGCAGTGATTGTTGCGGAATCGCCACAATCTCGTCATAGCTAATAGCTCGTTCTGGTTATCGCAGTATAGCACTAGGTAAATCGTCCCTATTCATGACCCAACCGAGCCCATCGTCCGATATCCGGCGCGATCTCGTAGCGCTCCTGCCGCGCCTGCGCCGTTTTGCGCTGACGCTGACGGGAAGTGCTGCCGAGGCCGATGACCTGGTGCGCGAAGCGGCCGGCCGGGCAATCCAGAAGAGCCATCACTGGAAGGGCGAAGGCCGGCTGGAAAGCTGGCTTTTCAGCATGATCCGCAGCACTTTCACCGATGAGGCCAAGAAGCGCCGGCGCGCCGACGCCAATGCCGCCGACGATTTCCCGCCCGAAAATTCCCGCCCGTCGAGCGCGCTTGCCTGCCTGCCGGAGGGGCTTGCGAGCGTCTTTCTGCTCGCCGACGTGGAAGGTTTCGCCTATGCCGAGGCGGCCGCCATTCTCGGCATCCAGCCGGATCTTTTCGCCGCCCGCCTTTGCGCCGCGCGTCTCAGCCTGGCAGCCGCCGCCGCCGAAACGAGCGAGCGGAGAGCGTGAGGATGAATATCCCCCAGCCGTCGCCGCTCGAATTGCGCCTCTCCGCCTTTGTCGATGGCCAGGCCGGAGACGAGGAGAGGCATGATGTCGAGGAACTGCTGGTCAACGACCCGCAGGCCCGCTCACTGCATGATGCGCTGAAGCGCGGCGCCGATCTCGGCCGGCGCGCCTTCGACGACATGCTCAAGGAACCGGTCCCGCTCGATCTGGTGCGCACCATCAAGAATGCGCCGCTGCCGCGCCGGGCCGTGCGCCTTCCGCAGGCCCCGCGTCCGACGCTGTCGTTCAAGCCATCCGGCCTGCAGACCATCGCCGCCTGCGCCCTGCTGTTCGTGATCGGCGGCGGCATCGGCTACATGATCGGCGGCAACCCGGCAGCATCGCAGTTTTCGATGCTGTCCATGCCGGGCGCCAGCAACCGCGACTGGCTGGACGATATCATCGCCCATTACCGGCTCTATGCACGCCAGACCAATCACCTCGCCGAAATCCCGGCCGAGCGGCCGGCCGACATCCTCGAATGGCTGACCACCAATACCGGCGTCGGTTTCCGTATCCCGGACCTCAGCGACAGCGGCCTGACCTTTGAAGGCGCCCGCCTGTTTGCCGCCGGCGGCACGCCGGTCGGCCAGCTTCTCTACCGGCGCACCGACGGCGACGGGGATGGGGACGTGATCGCCATTTCCTTCACCAAGCTACGGCCCGAGGGCAACCGCTCGATCGAGGAAATCCGCAACGACACCAGCCTCGTCTCCTGGGTCACGCCGCTCGCCACCTATATGGTCGTCGGCCCCTCTTCGGCAGCGGATCTGGACGACATCGCGGCGAAGGCTGCGGGGCTGATCTGACGCCGCAGATTGATCTGGCTCAAACAACCGGCCGACGACCGGACATAGCCTCCGTTCAAATCAACGGAGGTCCTTCATGCCAATCGAAACCATCGTCGTCGTCAGCTTCGTCGTCGCTGCTTTTGTCGTCTTCGCGGCGGCTCTCGCCTTTGCGAGCGTGACGTCGAGCAAATAGCCGCCCGCAGATTAAAGGATCTTTGGCCGACCGCGAACGCCGACAGCTCGCCAGCCATCCGTCATTGCGCGGGCTCGTCCCGAGCATCTGCTACGGTTGTTGATCGGCATGCCGCAGGTCGTCGGCACAGGTAGAGGATGCGTCGGCGAATAACGCCGCTCAAAAGTAAAGCCGCCTGAAGTTCTCAGGCGGCTCTCTTCGTTCCTGACAAACGGGAGCTTCAGCTTACCCCTTGGTGGCCAGCACCCGGTTCGCCGCCGAAACGATCGCTTCGAGCGAGGCGGCGACGATGTTCTTGTTGATGCCGGCGCCGAAGAGTTTTCCGTTCGGGTGTTCCATCTCCACATAGGCGATGGCGGATGCGTTCGAGCCGTGCTGCAGCGAATGTTCGGAATAGTCGGCGACCGAGAGCTCGATGCCGAGATAGCTGGACAGCGCGTTGATGAAGCCGTCGATCGGCCCGGTGCCCTGGCCCTCGATCCGCTTCACCTCGCCGCCGTCGATGATCTCGGCGGCGACCACGCGGATGCCCTTGTGGTCGGTGCCGGCCGGATAGGTGTGATGGTCGACGAATTTCAGTCGTGCGCCCGGCTGTTCCACGTAGCGCTCGATGAAATTCTCATAGATGCGCTTGGCGGGAAGCTCCACGCCCTCTTCGTCGGTGATCCGCTGGATCTCCTCGCGGAACTCGACCTGCAGGTTGCGCGGCAGGTTCAGGCCGTAATCCTCGGCCAGGATATAGGCGATGCCGCCCTTGCCCGACTGCGAATTGATGCGGATGATCGCCTCGTAGGACCGCCCGACATCACGCGGGTCGATCGGCAGGTAGGGCACTTCCCACACCGGATGGTTGGCGACCTTGATTGCCTTCATGCCCTTGTTGATCGCATCCTGGTGCGAGCCGGAAAAGGCGGTGTAGACCAGTTCGCCGACATAAGGGTGGCGCTCGGGAATGACCATCTGGTTCGAATATTCGTAGACAGCCTTGATTCGCTCGATATCGGAGCAATCCAGTTCCGGATCGATCCCTTGCGTGTACATGTTGAGCGCCAGCGTCACCACGTCGACATTGCCGGTGCGTTCGCCATTGCCGAACAGCGTGCCTTCGACGCGGTCCGCCCCCGCCATCAGGCCGAGTTCGGTCGCGGCGATGCCGGTGCCGCGGTCGTTATGCGGATGCAGCGAGATGATGATGTTTTCGCGGTTGTCGAGATTGCGGCACATCCATTCGATCTGGTCGGCATAGACGTTCGGGGTCGCCATCTCGACCGTCGAGGGCAGGTTGAGGATCAGCTTGTCCTCGGCAGTCGGCCTGATGACCTCGGTGACCGCATTGCAGATTTCCAGCGCCACTTCCAGCTCGGTGCCGGTAAAACTTTCCGGCGAATACTGGAAGCGAAAACCGCCGCCGGCCTTCGCCGCCATGTCGGTGATCATCTTCGCCGCATCGACGGCGATCTGCTTGATGCCGGCGACATCCTTGGCGAACACGACGCGGCGCTGCAGCTCGGAGGTCGAATTGTAGAAATGGATGATCGGCCTGTGGGCGCCTTCCAGCGATTCGAAGGTGCGGGTGATCAGTTCAGGCCGGCACTGCACCAGCACCTGCATGGACACGTCCTCCGGCACGCCGCCCTCTTCCACGCACCAGCGGGCGAAGTCGAAATCGGTCTGCGAGGCCGACGGGAAGCCGATCTCGATTTCCTTGAAGCCCATGTCGAGCAGCATGCGGAACATCCGGGCCTTGCGGTCATGACCCATCGGGTTGACCAGCGACTGGTTGCCGTCGCGCAGGTCGACCGAACACCAGATCGGCGCCTTGTCGATCACCTTCGAAGGCCAGGTGCGGTCGGGAATGTTGATGGTCGGATAGGCGCGGTATTTCACGGCCGCGTCGGGCATACCGGATTTCTGGCCGGATTTCGGGGAATGAGTCTTGGCGTCCATTGTCGTCGTCTCTTCTCGCTTCACGCGTCGCTCGGCATCCGTCAGAGGAATTGCCGTCAGGCGATGCGGACCTTTAGCGGTCTTTTGTGCTCAAGTCTTGAATGTTCGTGAGAGGAGCTCTTATGCCGGGCGGGCTTTCGGCCGCCGGGCGCTCCTCAACGGACCCGGCAACCGCGCGTAAGGTCGAGGCTAAGAAGCGAGGAAAGCGCAAATACCATCGTCCCGGCCGCGGTGCGGCGGGTAGACGAACGGTCGGACATGATTGCGCCTGTCATGGTCATGAGGCGCTTATAGCCGCTGGATCGGGCAACGGCAAGCCCACCTCTCCGGCTCGGGAAAATCCCCGCCGTCACTCGACCGTCACTCGAAATGCGCGAACTCGGGTCAGAATTTCACTTGACAGCCCCCGGACCTGATTTAAGGTTAATCAACCTATGGGGGAACATTCCATGGCTGGTTTTTCGTTCGTCGCGACCACCGCCCTGGTCGCGGTTCTGTCGGCTTTCGCCTTCGTCACGCTCCTGAAAATGCTGGACGGCAGCATCAGCATGAGCGGCATGCTGGCGACGGGAAAGGACCAGCCGAACGATCCGGAGCGCATCCTCATGCTGATCGGGACGATCGCCGGCGCCTTTTCCTATTTCTCCTATGGGTTGAAATCGATCGCCACTGGCGGAACGCTTCCGCCTGTTCCGCAGGAAGCGGTGATGGCCCTCGGCGGCAGCAATTTTCTCTACATTTTCGGCAAGATTTTTCGGCCAAGGAAGTGACCCAAGGGAAGTGACCATGTCCATTTTCGACCCGCAATTCATTTCGCGCCTCGTCGCCATCGTCGTCAGCATCATCGTCCTCGCGCTGGCTTTCGCCGTCATCCGGGCCATCTGGAAAAACGACATCAATCTCAATCACCTCCTCAGCGAATCGCCGCAGGCCGGCGCCCCGCCGGACGAGGTGCCGAAGGCGAGCCTCAGCCGCTTCCAGATGCTTGTCTTCACCTTCGTCGTTGCCGGGCTCTATCTCGTGCTTTCGCTCGAAACCGGGACACTCATCGACATACCCGAAGGAACCCTTGCACTGATCGGCATCAGCAGCGGTACCTATGTGCTTGGCAAGGTGATCAGCGGCCAGAAGCCGACACCGCCCGCGGCTCCCGCCCAACCCCAGCCGCCGGCTGGCCCTGAGAAACCGCCGACCACGAGAGCGACCGGCTGACGAAGCAACGGGAGAGCCTGATGCGCAGCGTATTTGGCATTTCAAACGGGTTGATGGCCGCGATCCGGCTTGCCGCCGCGGCAGGCTTGCTTGCCGTCGCGGCGGGCAATGCGCAGGCGGGCGAAGCACTGCCGGCGGACCTTCAGGCCTGCGCTTCGATATTCGATCCCGTCGGAATGCCGTCCGGCACGGATGGAGCCGACGAGCACGAATACACGTTCCAGAACGGCAGCGCGCCACCGGTTCCCAATCCGCCATTCCTCTATCGCTGCCATCTCGGCGGCTTCGCATTGCGGTTCAATGGCGTTACCAAGGTGCCGGATTGGGTTGCCGAGGATATCGTCCCTGAAGAAGTCGGCAGTGGCGCCGAACGCAGCGACGACTTCTTCGTCGACAAGACCTTGCCCGAAGGGTATTCCGCGCTGCTTTCCCACTACAAACACAGCGGCTACGATCGCGGTCATCAGGCGCCGGCGGGAGATTTTTCCGCGAGGCAGGATCTGATGGACGAGACCTTCGTGCTTTCCAACATGGGGCCGCAGGTCGGCGCCTGCTTCAACCAGGGGATCTGGCGCGAACTGGAAACAGCGATCCGCAACCTGCTGCCCACCCGCCCCCGTCTCATCGTGTTCACCGGCCCGATCTTCTCGGGCGCGTTGAAGACGGTCGACGACGTCAAGGCCGAACGTCAGGCCAAGGCGGCGAAGGTGGCCCGCCCGCCGACTGCATCCGCAACCAACGCCCCTCAATCCCCGACCACCGGACAGCCAGCCGCTCCGGCATCTTCTGCTGCCGGGCAACCGGTTCCGCCGGCATTCTCAGCCGCCGGACAGGCAACCTCTCCCGCATCCCCGACCACCGGAGAGAAACCGGCCGAGACACCCGCGGCCTCGACCGGCTCGGTGGCGATCCCGACGGCATTCTTCAAGATCGTCTATGCCGTGGAGGAGCAGCGGGCGATGGCCTTCCGCTTCAAGAACGAGGCGCGCTGCAAGACCTCCTATGCGGCGGACGAATTTCGCACGACGATCGACGCGATCGAGGAAGACACCGGGTTCGATTTCCTGCCCGCCCTGTCCGGCCGCCGGCAGATCGTTCTCGAAAAGCAGGTCTCGCCCTTCTGGACGTGGTGACCGGCGGGCCCTCTTCCCCCCCGTTCAAGCCCGGCGTTTCATCGCGCGCTGCAGCACCATCATCACTCCGCCGGCCACGAGGCCCCAGAAAGCCCCGGAAATTCCCGCAAAGGCGAGGCCCGAGGCGGTCACGAGGAAGGTGATCGCCGCAGCCTCCCGCGTCTCCGGCTCTCGATAGGCGGCAAAGGCCGCGTTGGAAAACGCGCCGATCAGCCCCAGTCCGGCGACCGCCTGCAACAGGATCGGCGGCGCCAGCGACACGAAGGCGATGATGCCGCCGGCGATCAGGCCGAACACGATGTAACCGAAGCCGGCGACGATGGCCGCCCAGTATCGCCGGGCGGGATCCGGATGGGCATCCTCGCTGGCGCACATCGCCGCCGTGATCGCGGCCATGTTGACCGGCACGCCGCCGACGAGACCGCCAAGGATCGAAAAGATGCCGGTGCCGGCAAACATCACGCCCGGCGGCGGTTCGTAGTGATGCACCTTGAGGATCGCCATGCCGGGGATGTTCTGCGAGGCCATGGTGACGATGAACAGCGGCAGCGCCACCGAGATCGCCCCGTGAAGGGTGAAGACCGGCGTGATGAAGGTCAGGTCGGGATGGATCGCCGCGCCGATCTGCGCCATCGCGTCCGGGGCAAGATCGATGCCGAAGATCAGCACCAGGATCAGCGCCCCGAGCGAAGCCGGCACCGCCCACAGCCGCCAGCGCGAAACCACCACCATCCAGGTCAGCACGATCGGCAGGCCGAGCGCCGCATTGAAGGCGACGGCCTTCACCGGCGCGAGGCAGAGGCTCAGGAGGATGCCGGCAAGCATGGCATTGGCAAGCGGCGCCGGGATCAGCCGGATCGCCCGGCCGAGCGGCCGGAACAGGCCGGAGAGAATGATCAGCACGCCGCAGACCACGAATGCGCCGACGACCGCCGGAAAGCCGCCTTCGATCACGCTGATGCCGGACAGCAGCGCCGCTCCGGGCGTCGACCATGCTATGCTGATCGGCATCCGGTACCAGCTCGAAAACACGATCGCCAGCACGCCCATCGAGATCGATTGGGCCAGAAGCGCCGAGGCGATTTCCGGTGCACTCGCACCCATCGCCTGCAGCCCCTGCATGATCACGGCAAACGAACTGATGAACCCGACAAAGGCTGTGAGCAGCCCCATCATCAGGGCCGAAACGGAAAAATCCTTGAACATGCGGGACTCGTGAATTTGAAAGTCGGCAATCGAGCATAAGCCCGACCGCAAAGGCAAGGCGCGTCTGCGGCAAAAGGGTACGGTCGGGGCGAAAGCTTTGGACGGCAGCGGGCGCCCCGCCCTTGCCGGACAGCCGTCTCTTTCCCTTCATGTCTGCGAATATTCGCATCTGTTGATAATTTCGAAGGGGTTTGACGGTAGGCTCGGAACTGTGCGCCCGTTGCTTCCGGCCGGTCCGGCCACGCTGCCCCGGGTCACATCGAACACCCCGGGAACCCAATGACGGCATCGCCAGTTCACCAAGCGCCAAGTACCGATATCGGAGGGGAAACCGGATTTTCCCGCGATCAGCTTTATTTCATTCTGTCGGCGCTCCCGGATCCCTGCTTCGTCCTGACCCGCAGCGGCCGTTACGCAGCGCTCTTCGGCGGCAAGGACACCCGCTTCTATCATGACGGCAGCCATCTCGTCGGCAAGAGCCTCTACGACGTGCTCGTCTTCGAAAAGGCGCACCGTTTCACGCGGGAGATCGAAAAGGCGCTCGCCTCGCGGGCCCTGCACATTATCGAATACAGCCTAGCCGGCAGCGACGTGAAGGGGCTGCAGAACGACGGGCCCGACCATCCGATCTGGTTCGAGGGTCGCTTGCAGGCCCTTGATTTCCAGGTCGACGGCGAGGATGCGATCGTCTGGGTGGCCAGCAACATCACGGAAAAGAACGCCGTCGAGAACCAGTTGCGCCATCAGAGCGAGACCGACGAGCTGACGGGCTTCTTCAATCGCCGCAAGCTGATGGACGTGCTCGCCCTGAAATTCGAGCTTTTTCGCGAAGAGCATATCCCGACATCCGTCTTCATGTTCGACATAGATCATTTCAAGACAGTCAACGACGAACTTGGACATGCGATGGGCGATGCGGTGCTGAAGTCGATCGCAGGCGTCTGTCGCCAGGAATTGCGCAAGACGGACTTTCTGTCACGCCTCGGCGGCGACGAATTCGTCGTGGTGATGCCCGCCACAAGGCAGGAGCACGGCACCGTCATCGCCAACCGGCTTCGACAGCGCGTCGCCACCGAGGTCAGGGAGACGCTTGGCCATCATGCCACCATCAGCGGGGGCCTGAGCGAATTCCTGGCGGCGGATGCCTCCTGCGAGGACATCCTGAAGCGCGCCGACGACGGCCTCTACCGGTCCAAGCGCGCCGGCCGGAACCAGATCAGCGCGGTATGATCCCGACATTCCCCGTTCGGCGGTCGC
Source organism: Neorhizobium sp. 2083 (assembly GCF_031455615.1). Classification (NCBI taxonomy): domain Bacteria; kingdom Pseudomonadati; phylum Pseudomonadota; class Alphaproteobacteria; order Hyphomicrobiales; family Rhizobiaceae; genus Neorhizobium; species Neorhizobium sp. 2083. Next base: position 151,225 of record NZ_JAVDTC010000002.1, read on the forward strand.
CGGAATCCTTTGCCCGAGGCAAAGGGCCATCCCGGCCGCGCCCGTGAGGAGCCGGATCGCAGAACCGCAGCCTGTCCGCGCCTTGCAGCGGCGAGGACAAGCCACCGCCGGAAGCGTTATTTCAGCGGCAGGAACAGGTCCGCGACCGCCTCATGTTCCGGCACCTCCGGGACGAAGCTCAGCCGCTGGCAATAGATCGGAAAGTCGCGCGCTTCCTCGCCGCTTTCCGGAAGCCAGTCGCGATAAAGATAGAGCGCGGCGGGCTCCAGATTGTCTGTATTGCCGACGACGCGCAGCACGGCGCAGCGCCCGCCGGGGATCTCGCCGGCTTTGACCTGCTCGCCGTTCGCCTCGATCGGCCGGCCGGTCCCGGCACAGAGGTCCACGCTGTAGTCGGCAGGCGACGCAGGCCGCCGCTCGGATCGCCAGACGTTGAACGTCGGACTTATCCTGGGGTGGAGGCCCGCGGCCCTGCGCCACGCGATAAACCGCTGGAGGGTAGCACCAAGCGTCGCCGGATCGCCGCGATGCTCCATGATCGCCACCGGCGTCGCAGGGACGTTGCGAATCGTGACGTCGTCGGGGGTATAGGTCTTCTGCATGAGCTTGCTCCTCGCGTTGTCGAGAGGCCCGAAGGCCGAAAGCCACGGCTCCCAGTCGGGAGACTTCCGGAACGACGACGGCGATTGCCCGAACCGTTGCCGAAAGGCGCGGGCGAAGGCGTCAGGCCCCTCATAACCGGCATCCATCGCTATATCCGTGACGCTTTGCGCATCCCCGTAGGCCAGCCGGTATGAAGCGCGCTTCATGCGGGCGAGCTGGATATAGCGATGCACCGACAGCCCGAACGTCGCCGTGAACTGCCGGTGGAAATGATATTTCGAGTAGGCGGCAACGCTGCTCAGCGCCTCCAGGTCCAGATCGTCGTCCAGATGCCGGTCTATGTGGTCCAGCACCCGCTGCATCCGGGCGTGGTAGTTCTGAAGCGCCGCCCTCATCGTTTCGTCCTCCGTGGCAGCACCAGCTAAACGCTACCGGACATGCTCCGCTTGACCGATCTTGCGGTTTTGTCACGGGTTGCGGACTATTGCCGAGTCCGGTTCAGGCGCTCGCCTCGTTTTTGCGCGTCATGCCTCAGTTGACCTAGGCGTAAATTAGACAATCTTAAATTTTGTCGGCGACAGTGGGGAATACCATTGGAAGTCTCCATGATCTCGCTGCCATTCATATCGAAATCGTCTCGTCTTGAGTTCTTCGGCCTCGGCTACTTCTTCCCGGCTATCCTGGCTGTAGCCGGAATGCTGGTCGGGATAGTCCGCGCCGACATCGAGAAACGCGAGCAGTATCATGGGGCGGAGCAGGTCAAGGCAGCCGAGCAACTCGCCAAGGTGGCGGCGAGCCTCGAGACCAATATCCATGGCAACGTCAACCTGATCTACGGGCTGGTCGCCGCGATTGCCGCAAACCCGAATATCAACCAACCGCAGTTCACGGCGCTTTCGGAGCGGATTTTCGACGTGCCGTCGCAGTTGCGCAATGTTGTCGCCGCCAAGGATCTGGTGGTCGGCCTGGTCTATCCCGAAGAGCAGAACAAGAAGGCCCTCGGCCTCGACTACCGCACCAACGAGCTCCAGAGGGGCGCGGTGATGAGGGCCATCGAGAGGCGGTCGCTGGTCATCACCGGCCCGGTCAACCTGGTTCAGGGAGGCCAGGGGCTGATTGCCCGCTACCCGGTCTTCTCGCTTGCCAATGGCCGTTTCTGGGGCGTCGTTTCGGCCGTCGTCGATCTCGACCGGCTTTATGCGGACAGCAACGTCAACACGGAGCGCCAGACGCTGGACATCGCAATCTCCCAGCGGCCCATTCCCGCCGAACGGGACGTGTTCCTCGGGAGCTGGGCGGTGTTCTCGCAAGATCCCGTCAAGTCGAGGATAGATCTCGGTTACGACACCTGGTATCTCGCCGCGGTTCCGAGGGGCGGATGGCAGGGCTTGCCCCCGGACATGTTCGGCTTCCGGGTCACCGCGCTTCTGATCGCCCTCGGCATCGCCATACCGCTGATCTGGGCGGGCCTGTTGATGAAACAGCGCCACCGCAACATCCTCGCACTCCAGCAGCGCGAGGAACAGCTGGAAACCCTGTCGCAACGCCTCGAACTGGCGCTCCAGGCGTCGGGCGTCGGCGTCTGGGAATATGAACCTTCGACCGACACGCTGATCTGGGACAAGCGCATGCGCGAGCTTTACGACGCGCCGCCGGACCGTACTGTCAGCAAATACGCCGACTGGCGCAGCGTGCTCCATCCTGACGACGCCGAAGCCGCCGAAGCGCAATTCCGCAAGGCGCTCAGGGATGAGACGAGCTACAGCACCGAGTTCCGCGTCGTGTCCGGCAGCGGCAATATCCGCCACATCCGCGCCCACGGCGCCACCTACCGGACCACGAGCGGTATCAAGCGCGTGGTCGGCGCCAACTGGGACGTCACCAACGACGTTACGCTGCATTCCGAGCTTCGACTGGCACAGACCAAGGCAGAAATGCAGAACGACGAGCTGCGCTCGGCAAGACGCACGCTCGAACATCAATCGCTGCACGATGCCCTGACCGGCCTGCCGAACCGTCGCTTCCTCGACCAGTTCATGGTCGCCGGAGAAGACCAGGCTGCCGGCCACCGGCTGGCATTCATCCATATCGATCTCGACCGCTTCAAGGAGGTCAACGACACGCTCGGCCACGCTGCCGGCGATGCCGTCCTCAAGGCGGCCACGTCCCGCCTGCTTGAACTGATCGACCACGACGAGTTCGCCTCGCGCATCGGTGGCGACGAATTCGTCGTGGTGACCGGCGGCGCGGACCCGCAGCGCCGGGCCGAATATCTTGCCCAGTCGATCGTCACGACCCTTGCCCGCCCCATCGATATCGGCGGACATCAATGTCGCATCGGCTGCAGCGCCGGCATCGCCTGCCAGACCGATACGGGCGAGGAACTGAGCCAGCTGCTGATCAACGCCGACATCGCGCTTTACGAAGCCAAGAAGCGCGGACGCAACCGCGTCGAAGTGTTCTCCAAGGAGCTGCGCTCGGCGGCCGTGCTGCGCAAGCGGATGTCCGACGAGTTCCTGACCGCGCTCGAGAGCGACGAGATCATCCCGTTCTTCCAGCCGCAGTTCGACGCGCACTCGCTTGCCATCGTCGGCGTTGAGGCGCTCGCCCGCTGGCAGCATCCCAAACGCGGCCTGCTGTCGCCGGACAAATTCCTGGCGATCGCCGAAAGCCTGCACCGGGCGGCCGATATCGATGCGATCATTCTCGACAAGGCGCTCTTCCAGTCGGCGAGATGGCGCGCTCTCGGGCTCGACATCCCGCATCTCTCGGTCAACATCTCGGCGCAGCGCCTGAAGGACGAAAGGCTGTTCAAGCGGCTGGCCGAACTGCCCATCATTCCCGGATCCCTGTCGTTCGAACTTCTCGAATCGATCTCCTTCGAGGATCAGGACAAGGAGCTGCGGTCCGCCATTCTCAATCTCAAGTCACTCGGCATAGAGATCGAGATCGACGATTTCGGCACCGGCCACGCCTCGATCGTCAGCCTCCTCGAACTGGGACCCAAGCGCCTGAAGATCGACCGCAAGCTGATCGCCCCGCTCGAAGCCGCGGGTTCGCAGCGCCGGCTGGTCGCCTCGATCATCGAGATCGGCCGCTCGCAGGGCATCGAGATCGTCGCCGAAGGGGTCGAGACCACCGCGCATGTGGACATCCTGCGCAATCTCGGCTGCCAGGTCCTGCAAGGCTACGTGTTTGCCAAGCCGATGCCGGCCAACGAGTTTGTTGCCTTCGCGACCGACTGGCAGGCCGGCAACCGTTCACCCTTCGCATCGCCGGCGACGATTTCGAGATAGGCGAACTGCCTGCGAAGAAAATTCAAAAACCTCGCACGTTACCTGTTGACCCGGCCCCTGGGGCTGCCCCGATAGGAGGAGCGGTCAACAACCGACGAGGTGATTCCTTGAGTTCTTCCGCACACTACCTGAACCCGTCCGACGCCGCAGACAGGCTCGGCATTTCCCAAAAGGCGCTGCGCCTCTACGAACAGCGCGGCCTGATTACTCCAGTCCGCACCGCGGCCGGATGGCGCACCTATGGCCCGGCAGACATGGCCCGCGCCGGCGAGATCGCCGCGTTGCGCGCCCTCGGCCTCAGCCTCGCGCAGGTGGCGCGCGTGCTGAAAGGCGACACGCAGGAGCTCGCTCCGGCGCTCGCCGCCCATCAGGCAAGGCTCGAAACGGAGGCCCGCCGGATCGCCGAAACCGTCGGAAAGGTCCGCATCCTGCGCGCGGGCCTTGCCGGCGGAGAGCCGCCCCGGATGCAGGAGCTCGCCCGGCTGGCGCGGCCGGCCTGCGAGGTCGTCGCGACGTTCGAGCTTCCCTGGCCCTGGGGCGGCGAACGCTTCGAGCTCAGGGATGTCAGAGCGATCAACTACATCATTGGCCCGCTCGGCAGCGGCAAGACACGCTTTGCCAAGGCGATCGCCGAACACCTGCCGGGCGCGATCTTCGTCGACCTCGACCGGGCCGCAAACGATGCGGCCGACGCCCGTGCCCGGATGGAAGCCGATCCGGTCCTGAAGCAACGCGTCGAGCAAGCACTCGCCTGGCTCGTCGAGGAAGGCGCGACGGCAACTCCTGCCCTTAGAGCCCTCCTCGTCGCGATCGAAGCCGACGATACCCAAATGCCGGTCATCGACATGATCGAGCAGGGCCTCGACCAGGCCTCTCAGGAGGCAATCGCCTCCTACTTGCGCAATCGCGGGTCCGGTGCCCGTCCGCTCTTCATCATGACCCGCTCCACGGCGATCCTCGATCTTGGTGCCGTCGGCCGGGACGAGGCTATCATCCTTTGCCCCGCCAACCACAGCCCGCCGAGCCGCGTCGCGCCGATTCCGGGAGCGCCGGGCTACGAGGCCGTCGCCACCTGCCTTGCCGCTCCCGAGGTCCGCGCCCGCACCGAAGGCGTCATCGCCTGGCGTCCACAAGTGGCATAGGCTGCAGAGACGAAAGCCTGGCGGATTGGTCCGTCAGGCCACGCTCCGCGCCGAGCAGTCGGCACGCAACAAAAAGCCCCGCCGGCATTCACCGGCGGGGCTTTTTCATTCAAATGACCTGAGCGATCAGATTTCGCTCTGCGACGTCACGATCTTTGAAACCAGGCCGTAGGCCTTGGCTTCTTCGGCCGACAGCCAGTAGTCGCGGTCGGTGTCCTTGGCGATCTTCTCGACGGGCTGGCCGGTTGCTTCCGAAAAGATCTTGTTCAGCCTTTCGTTCATCTTGATGATTTCACGGGCCTGGATCTCGATGTCGGATGCCATGCCGCGGGTGCCGCCCGACGGTTGATGAAGCAGGAAGCGGGTGTTCGGCAAGCAGATGCGGCGCTCCTTGGGAGCGGACACGTAGATCAGCGCGCCGGCCGATGCGACCCAGCCGGTCCCGATCATCCACACCTTCGGCTTGATGAACTTGATCATGTCGTGGATCGAGTCGCCCGATTCCACGTGGCCGCCGGGCGAGCTCACATAGATGCGGATGTCGTCGTCGCTGGCGGCCGAAAGCGCCACGAGCTGGGTGCAGACCTTCTGCGCCAGTTCCTGGGTGATCGTTCCGTAGATGAAGATCGAACGCGACTTGAAAAGATTCGCTTCCGTTTCCTTGCCGAGCGGCAGTTCCTTGGTCTTGTCGTCCTTGTCGTCTTCGTCGTCGAGCACGCTGAGAGTCTCCTGCATCAGATTCATCTACCGGACATAATGTGTTCGCAGCCGTAAAACAATGGAGCTCGGAGTCTAAGACGGCACCTTCCACGGACTAAGGTGAATGACGTAGTACCGAGCCGTTTGCAGCGGCAATTGTCGATGGACAGCCATAAAGCGCTTGCCTATCCTCCGACACCATTCCGCATGCAGATAATTTCCAGGAGACCCAGATGCTGAAACGCCTTTCGCTCACCGCCGCCATTCTTGCCGCCGCCGCAGCGCCCGCCTTCGCGCATCTCAATCCGGAAGAGCACGGCTCGTTTCTCGCCGGCTTCTCGCACCCGCTGTTCGGCGCCGACCATATCCTGGTCATGGTCGCGGTCGGCCTCTGGGCGGCACAGATCGCCACCGGCAGCAATCGCAATGCGCTCTGGATCGTCCCCGCAGCCTTTGTCGGCACCATGGCGCTCGGGTTCCTGCTGGCGCTCGTCGGCATCGGCCTGCCCTTCGTCGAGCCGGCGATCCTCGCCTCGGTGATCGGGCTCGGCCTGCTGGTCGCAACGGCGGTGAAACTGCCGGTGTCGGCGGCAGCCGCCGTCGTTGGCGTCTTCGCACTCTTCCACGGCCATGCCCATGGCGGCGAACTCGGCTCGGCAGGCGCCCTTCAGTTCGGCATCGGCTTCATGATCGCCACCGCCCTGCTTCACGCAGCCGGCATCGCGCTCGGCCTCGGCATCGCCCGCTTCAGCCCCTATATCGCCCGTATCCTCGGTGCGGCCACCGCACTTCTCGGCCTGTCGCTCGTCTTCGGCTGAACCCGAAGATTACCGAAATGTAAGGGATTCCGGCTTTGAAATGCCGGAATCCCTGCTTACCTTCTTGCCCACGGCAAACGCCTGCAAGGAGGCAAGCATGTCACCGGAAGAACGCCAGCTTCTGACTTCCCTATTCGACCGCGTCCGCACCGCCGCCGCCACGCCGCGCGACCACGACGCAGAAACCCTCATCGACCAGGCGACCCGCGAACAGCCCTACGCCACCTATTACCTGGCGCAGGCCGTCATCGTGCAGGAAAAGGGCCTGGAAGCTGCCGCCAACCGCATCCGGGAACTGGAAGATCGCGTCCACCAGCTCGAGGCGGAGACAAGCGAACACCACCGCGCCGAACAGAGCGGCGGTTTCCTGAGCTCGATCTTCGGCAGCGGCCAGGCCCAGCAGCCAGCGGCCCCGCAGCCCGGCATCCGACCCGGCACGCAAGCCGCCCCTCAATCCGGGCCCCTTCAATCCGGGCCATGGGGTGCTGCGCCCCGCCAGACCTACCGCACCGGCAACGATTACGACGACGGCTATCGCGCACCCCCGCCGTCCGCCGGCCCTTGGAGTGGCCAGGCCGCGGCCCCCTCCGCCGGCGGCAGCTTTCTGCGCGGCGCGCTCGGCACCGCAGCCGGCGTCGCCGGCGGCATGCTGCTTGCCAACTCGCTGTCCAGCATTTTCGGCAGCCACACGAACGCGCTCGGCTGGGGCTCTCCGCTCGCCGGTAACAATCCGTTTGCCAGCGGCAACGCCCCGGTCGAGGAAACGGTCATCAACAACAACTATTTCGGAGATGACGCGATCCGCGAGGCATCGGGCGGCGGCGCTTCCGCAAGCAGCAGCGGCGGCTCCGACAATTCGGGATCGAACGCCGGCTGGCAGCAGGCCGACTACACCGACGACGATTTTTCCGACGACCAGGCCGATTTCGACAACAGCGACATGGGCAGCGACGATTCGATGGACGTGTGAGCGGATCGTTCCGCGGTGATTAGAGCGCCGGACCTTTCGCGATGGACGCGGAAGGCCCGGCGCTTTGCCTGGGCTCAGCGCATGCGCCGCTCTAGTTGATTCACCGGATCGATTGCTCCGGCTTTGCCGGACCGCCCCTCACCCGCGCCCGCGATACGTCGCGACGCCCTGCTCCGGCAGCCATACGCCGGCCGGGGCTTCGCCGGTCTGCCAGAACACGTCGATCGGAATGCCGCCGCGCGGGTACCAGTAGGCGCCGATCCTCAGCCATTTCGGGGACAGCAAATCGACGATCCGCTTGGCGATGTAGATCGAGCAGTCCTCATGGAACGCACCGTGGTTCCTGAACGAATGCAGGAACAGCTTCAGCGACTTCGACTCCACCAGGAACCCGTCCGGAATATAATCGATGACGATATGGGCGAAATCCGGCTGGCCGGTCATCGGGCAGAGCGACGTGAATTCCGGCGCGGTGAAACGCACCACGTAATCGGTACCCTGGTTGCCGTTCGGCACCTTTTCCAGGACCGCGGTTTCCGGGCTCTGCGGCGCGTCCACCTGGGATCCGAGCTGCGACAGCCCGCTGACATCCGTCATCGTCATTTGCCTGTTCCTTCGAATTCGACCTTCTGTCCATGCGGGTTTTCGCTTTCAGGCTCCACATGGATCGCCAATGTTGCGCCCGCAATAATCCCTTTGATCGCATCTTCCAAGCGGTCGCAGATCGCATGTGCCGCCTCGACGCTCATGTCGGCCGGCACGACCAGATGGAAATCGATGAACGCGGCAGCCCCTGCCCGGCGCGACTTGAGGTCGTGGACGCCGAGCGCACCGACCGAATGGGTGGCGATCGCCTCGCGCACAGCGGCTTCCTCGTCCGGCTCCAGCGCCCGGTCCATCAGCCCGCCCACGGAATGCGCGATCACCTTGTAGCCCTGCCAGAGGATGTTGACCGCAACCAGGATCGCAAGCACCGGGTCGAGGATCGCATAACCCGTCGCAAGCGCCAGCACGAGGCCGATGAGGACGCCGGCCGAGGTGACCACGTCGGACATGATATGCTGGCCGTCCGCCGCCATCGCCGGCGAATATTGGGCCGTGCCGACCCGGATCAGCGTCGCCGCCCAGACGCCGTTGATGACGGCCGCAAGTCCGTTGATCGCCAGGCCCAACACCGGTGCATCCGGCAGTTTGGGTGCAAGGAGCCCGTCCCAGGCCTCACTGATGATCAGGACCGCGGCAACGATGATCAGCGCGCCTTCGACCACCGCCGACATGTATTCGGCCTTGTGGTGGCCGAACTGATGGTCGTGGTCGGCGGGCCGCTGGGCATAGCGGATCACGAAATAGGCGATGAAGGCGGCCGCGACGTTGACGAAGGATTCGAGCCCGTCCGACAGCAGCGCAACGGACCCGGTGACCCACCATGCCAGCATCTTCAAGGACATGACGCCGAGCGACAGCGGCATGCCCCAGAATGCCAGCCGCTCGACGATTTTGACTTCCCTCGCCACCATGTCTTCCTTTTTGCGCGTGCGAATGATTTGCAGGACCGAAGCCCCAAAACGGCGAAACCGCCGCAGCGAGATCGTCTCGCTGCGGCGGTTTCGGATGGCCAGCATATGGCGCAGATGCGCCGGTTTGTCAAAGGCCGTTCGTCAGAGGGCCGGCTGGCGCAATCCGGCTTCATCGGACGGCATGGCGGCCACCAGTTCCGCCTCCTCTTCGAGATCCCCCACCGTCTCGCCTCCCCGCCCGAGGAAGAGGAACACGACGAGAGCCGTCAGCGCCGTGACCGCGGTCAGCAGCCAGAGCAGCGCGGAGAACCCGTCGCTGTAACCCTGCAGCAGGGCCGCCTGCCCCATCGACGGCAGAAGCGCTGCCGCATCCTGCAGGTCGCCGGTCACCAGCCGCTGGGCGATGGCCCCCGCTTGATCGTGGGCCGCGGTTGCGAGATTGGTACCGGTGAGGGCGGACAGCACAGCCGTCACCACCGCAAGCGCCACGCCCTCGCCTGCCACGCGCGTCGTGCTGAAAATGCCCGTCGCCATGCCGGCCCGCTCTTTCGGCACGACGCTGACGGCAAGGCCGTCCATCAGGCCCCAGGGCAGGCTGATGCCGACGCCGATGGTCAGCAAAGGCCCAATCAGCGCCACCGGCTCGGAGCCGACCGGGAACCGGCTGAGCCAGAACAGCCCGGCCGCCGAAATCGCCAGGCCCGCGCCGCAGATCGTCGCCGGCGCGAACCAGCGGGTCAGCAGCCCCGCCGCGACCGGCAGGACGAGCAGCGGTCCGGAGAGCGCGATCATCATCCGTCCGCCGACGATCTCGTCCATGCCCTCGATACCGATGAACCGCACCGGCAACAGGATGAGCAGCACCACGAACGCATAGGCGGGCGCCGCCGCCAGCAATTGCACGCCGACGAAACGCGGATAGCGAAACAGCGTGAGGTCCAGCATCGGCCGCGCCACGGCCCGTTCGATCAGACCGAAGGCGAGGAAAAGCAGGATAGCGGCGAGAAGCATGACGATGACAAGCGGATCGCCCCAGCCGCTCTCTGGCGCCTGCAGCACGCCGAAGGTGAGCGCGGTCAGCGCCAGCGTGAAGCTGAACGCGCCCTTCCAGTCGAGGCCGGAGGCGGCCGGATCGCGTGATTCCTTCATGAAGATCGCGCCGGGGATCAGCGCGATTACGGCAAGCGCCACCACCAGCACGAAGATCGCCGGCCAGCCGAAACTGGCGATCATCAGGCCGGACGCGATCGGCCCGAAAGCAAGCCCGATGCCAAAACTGGCGCCGACGACGCTGAATGCCCGAAGGCGAGCCGCACCGTCGAATTCCTGGGCAAGCGAGGCCATGCCGCCGGAAAAGGCGGCCGCGGCCCCTATGCCCTGCAGCGCCCGCAGCACATCGAACCAGAGGATATCGCCAGCAAAGGCGAGGCCGGCCGAAAAGACCGCGAAGACGGCGAGGCCGGAGAGGAAAATCCGCTTGCGCCCAAAACTGTCTGCAAGTGCGCCGGCCGCCATCAGCGTGCTGCCGAAGGTGAGCATGAAGGCATTGGTGACCCAGTTGAGGGCGATCGGGCTGCCGCCGAGCGCCCGGCTGATGGCGTGCAGGCCGACGGCCGGGCCGGTGAAGGTCAGCGGCATGGCGACCGCCGCGCAGCAGACCGCAAAAAGAACGAACAGCCGTCCGGCTGCCGTTGCAGCATGTGTGTTGTCTCTCATATCGGAGATTCCGCTGTGTTGGAGCAAAGAGAAAGGCCCGCGGCCTTGGGAGAACCGCCGCCTGAACCCGCCCGGCCGGAAGGGTGTCGAATTGACCAACACAAGATAGATTCGACATAATGTTTGGAAAATACCGCGTCTGTTCCTTACATGACGGAAGAAAACGCTCGAATGGGAGACCGCGATGGATCGCCTGGGTGGACTGACAGCTTTCGTGCGCACCGCCGATCTCGGCAGTTTCGTCGCCGCCGGCCGCGTGCTCGGCCTGTCGGCCTCAGCCGTCGGCAAGGCCGTCACCAATCTTGAAAAGGAGCTCGGCGTCCGGCTTTTCCAGCGCTCGACCCGCAGCCTGCGCCTCACCGAAGAAGGCCGGCTTTTTCACGAGCGGTGCCGCCGCGTGCTCGACGACCTGAACGATGCCGAGGCTTCGCTGGCCAGCGCCGTCGCGGTGCCGCGCGGAAAACTCCGGGTCAGCGTACCGATCGTCACCTATCATCTTCTGCTGCCGGTGCTGCCGGAATTCGTCGAGCGTTACCCGGAGATCGAACTCGATCTCGATTTCAACGACCGGATCGTCGACCTGATCGACGAGGAGGTGGACGTGGCGATCCGCAGCGGCAACCTGCCGGATTCGCGGCTGATGTCGCGGACGCTCAGGCCATTCCAGTTGCTTCTCTGCGCTGCCCCCTCCTATCTCGAACGCCACGGCATTCCCGAATGCCCGCGGGAACTCGACGGCCATCTGGCGATCCGTTTCCGGTTTCCGAACAGCCGCAAGCTGCAGGACTGGCCGATCACCTTGCCGCCCGAAGTCGCCGAACCGCGCCTGCACACGGCGCTCACCTGCAACAACATGGAGGCGCTGCGCCACACCGCGATCGCCGGTCTCGGCATCGGCTGCATGCCGGATTTCCTCGCCAGGGAACCGATCGCCGACGGCAGGCTGCGCACCATCCTTGACGAATACCTCAACGCCCCAGGCCAGTTCCACCTCCTCTGGCCTTCCAGCCGGCATCTGTCGCCGAAGGTGCGGGTGCTGGTCGATTTTTTGAGCGAGAAGCTGTTTGCCGAGACCTGCGAGAAGCTGTCGGTGGCACCCGAGGCTTCGTTACTGGCCGCATCGAACGGCTGATCCCGAGCCGGCAATCGGCTCAGGATCAAGATCTCCGATACGCCTGGAGGAATGAAATATGCTGAAGGGTTCCTGCGCCTGCGGACAGGTCCGCTATGAAATCCGCGGCCAGCTCATCGGCCCGATCACCTATTGCCATTGCTGGCGCTGCCGCAAGCAATCCGGATCGAGCTTCGGCACGACGGCAGGCCTTGCGCCTTGGGCTCTCCGGTTCGTGGCCGGAGAGGCATTGCTTTCAAGCTGGCAATCCAGCCCTGGCGTCCGGCGGTTCTTCGCGAGCTGCTGCGGCTCACCGATCTACAAGATCGACGCCTCCGACCCCAGCGAACTCGGCTTCCGGCTCGGCACGCTCGACGACGATCCCGGCATGACGGCTGGAATGCACTTCAGCGCCGGATCGAAAGCGCCCTGGGTCGAGATCACAGACGACCTGCCGCAGGAAACCGGCGGTGCTTCGTTCGAGGAACGGGATTGATCCGTTACCCGAAAACCACCGCCATGCTGATGCTGTCGACAAACAGCCCGTCGATCCTCACCGCATCCCGCGCCACGCCTTCCCTGACGAAACCGACCTTCTCGTAGAGAGCGATGGCACGCAGATTGTCCGCATGCACATGCAACTCGACGCGGTGAAAACCACGGTCCCGGGCCTGCCCGACCGCAGCGCGGATCAGCCGCGTGCCGAGGCCCTTTTCGCGATAACCGGGGATGATGCCCATGCCGAGCGTGCCGCAATGGGCAGCGGTCGGGCGGGGATGCCGGCGGATGTCGCACCAGCCGACCACCTCGCCATCGACGACAGCGACGACCTGCGGATGGCCGTTCTCGATGTTGTCGAGCACGAAGGGCCGCACATCCTCAAGCGGCGGCGCCTCCAGGAAGCTCAGGTATTTTCGCTCGCGCGAGACCGTGTCGAGAGCCTTGTGAAAGCTCTCGATATGCTCTTCGCGGATGGATTCGATCGGGATGGTTTCCGACAACATCTTTACGCCGCCTGGGTCTTTGCCCGCCGCGACAGATGCGCCACGACGTTCTCGATCATCCGCATGCCGGCATCGCCGCCGAGCGTCATGATCGATTCCGGGTGGAACTGCACGGCCGCAATCGGTTCCTTGACGTGTTCGATGCCCATGATCGTGCCGTCCTCGCTTTCGGCGGTGATCATGAAATCCGGATGCAGCGTCTTCGGATCGGCGAAGATCGAGTGATAGCGCCCGACCGTCACTTCCTTTGCGAGCCCGGAAAAGACGATGCCGGGCTCGAGCACGCGGATGCGCGACGGCTTGCCGTGCATCGGCAGCGCCAGATGCCTCAGTTCCCCGCCATAGGCTTCCGCGAGCGCCTGCAGCCCGAGGCAGACGCCGAAGATGGGCAGGTCCTTCGAACGGGCCAGTTTGATCGTCGTCTTGCAGTCGAAGTCCTTCGGGTTGCCGGGACCGGGCGACAGCACGACGAGATCCGGGTCGAACCGGTCGAACACCTCTTCCGGCACCGGCGTGCGCACCGTCGAAACGGTGGCGCCCGTCTGGCGGAAATAGTTGGCAAGCGTGTGGACAAAGCTGTCCTCGTGGTCGACGAGCAGGATTTTCACCCCCTGCCCCACCCGCGCCACGTCGCGGCCCACCTTGGTCGCATTGCCGGCCCTTGCATCGCGGATTGCTGTCAGCATGGCGGACGCCTTCAGTTCGGTTTCAGCCTCTTCCTCGTTCGGGTCGCTGTCGTTGAGCAGCGTCGCGCCGGCGCGCACTTCGGCAATGCCGTCCTTGATGCGGATGGTGCGCAGCGTCAGCCCCGTGTTCATGTCGCCATTGAAGCCGACCATGCCGATCGCCCCGCCATACCACGCACGCGGGCTCTTTTCGTGGTTCTCGATGAACCGCATCGCCCACAGTTTCGGCGCACCGGTGACGGTGACGGCCCAGGCGTGGCTGAGGAAACCGTCGAACGCGTCCATATCGGGACGCAGGCGCCCTTCGATATGGTCGACGGTGTGGATCAGCCGCGAATACATCTCGATCTGCCGGCGGCCGATCACCTTCACCGAACCCGGCTCGCAGACGCGGCTTTTGTCGTTGCGATCGACATCCGAGCACATGGTGAGCTCGGACTCGTCCTTCTTGGAGTTGAGCAGCTTCAGGATCTGCTCCGAGTCGGCGATCGGATCCTCGCCGCGCTTGATCGTGCCGGAGATCGGGCAGGTCTCGATGCGCCGGCCGGACACCCTGACGAACATTTCCGGCGAGGCGCCGACCAGATATTCCTGATGGCCGAGATTGATGAAGAAGGAATAGGGCGACGGGTTGATCGCCTTCAGCCGGTTGGAGATTTCCGAAGGCTTCGAATCGCAGCGTTCCATGAACTTCTGCCCCGGCACCACTTCGAACAGGTCGCCGCGCCGGAAGCTTTCCTTCGCCTTGGTAACGAGGGCGGCATATTCTCCCGGCCGGTGATCACCCTTCGGTGGGATCGTGTCGGTGCGCTGGAACGGATCGGGAGCAATCTCCTGATCCTTGCCTTCCGTCGTCACCCCATCCTTGGAAAAGTCGTAACGGTCGATCCACGCCTTGGCGGCATGGTGGTCGACGACGAGGATTTCGTCGGGCAGGAACAGCACCATGTCGCGCTGGTCCTCCGGCCGCTGCATCGACAGCTTGATCGCATCGAACTGGAAGGCGATGTCATAGCCGAAGGCGCCGAACAGCCCGATCGCCGAATCCGCTTCCGAATAAAACAGGTCGACGATCGCCCGCAGCACCGAAAACACCGTCGGCATCTTCGAGCGCTCTTCCTCGGTAAACACCCGGGTCGGCTCGTTGACGGTAACGTCGAGGCGGCGGTCCGTCCGCTCGCCAAGCGTCAGGTCGGCCACGGTCTTCAGCTTGTCGGCGACGAAACCGAGCAGCACCTCGCCGCGGCCGTTAAAGGCCTCGATCCACACCTTGCGGCCATTCGAGGAAATCCCCAGCGGCGGATCGGCAATTGCGGTGTCCCAGCGGGTATAGCGGCCCGGATATTCGTAGTTGGAGGAGAACACCGCGCCGCGCCGTTCGTCGAGCCTGTCGACATAGGAGGAGATCGCATCCGCATAGGGTGCGGCGCGCCGCTGCCGGCTGACCGCAATCCCGCCCCTCGTCTCGTAGACCTCCGAACCGTCATCCCGAATGATCGTTACCATTGTCCTGCCTCTCCAATGTCTTTGCCCGGGTCCCGGCGGCGGATAACAAAAAAGCCGCCTCGGGTTCCGGGCGGCTTTGCGTCTAGTCGATGGACATGACTGGTCAAGGCCGCGTTGAGCGTGCCGGCCACCAGTTAGCGATGTTCATCGAAATCGTCATGGGCCGAATTGTTAGCTGGGGTTTTTGAACCACGCAAGCGAATTTCCATGCACCCCGAACAGAATTCTGGCGCCGGCATGCGACCAAATCCGGCGACCGGCGTTTATCGTCCCTCAGGATCGCAGAAACGCAGCCGAAAAGGATACGGCATGCCGCATTCGTGGATCGCAATTCTGGCAGGCCTGCCGCTGGTCATCGGGGCGGGGCTGCCGCCCGAACGGCCGATACCGCCGGCGCAACACTCCGACGCCCCGGCCGGCGTCGTCGAAGTAAACTTCCTCACCCGCCTTCTGCAGGACGGATCGCGCGATCGCGCGCCGCGCCGCCGCGCATCCCCACGATCCCAGGCACGTGGCGCAGTGCCCCAGCCGCCGGACCTGGCGACCGTTCCCCTGCCCCTTCCGAAACCGGCCGCGGACGTGGGGAAGCCGGCTGATCCAGCCCGGCAGGCGGACACCACCCCCGACAAGCCCGTCGTTCAGGAGGCCCCGCGGCCCGAGGCCCCGCCGCCTAAAACCTCCTCGTCGGTGGCCCAGAACCGGTCCGGCGAAACCCCGCAAAACCCACCCACAAGTCCAGTCCCAGCCCCTCCGGTCGTCGAACAGCCCGGCACCGCCACGGAGCCCGCTCATGAGGCAGAGGTTCCCAAACCCCTGCCGAAGCCGAACAATGCGGCGGCGGACTCACAATCGACGGATAAATCCGATCAGGCGGCCGCCCCAAAGCAGGATGCGGCCAAGCCGGAAGAAGACGCAAACAAGCCCGGCGGCAAGGAAGACGGCAAGCAACCCGCGGAACAACAGGCGGAGGCACCGCCTCCGCCCCCTCCGCCGCTCGTCAAGGAAGACCCCGAAGAGCTGAAGGCCTGCCTTGCCGAACTCACGTCGCTCGGCGCCAAGTTCGAGCCGACCGATCCGATCGACGAGGGTAACGGCTGCGGCATCGAAAGCCCGATCGACGTTGCCGAAGTCCTGCCCGGCGTTTCGCTTGGCGGCGCCACGATGCGCTGCAAGACCGCGGTCTCGATGGCACACTGGCTGAAGGACACCGTCCAGCCGGCGCTCAACATCGCCATGCCGGGCCGGAAAATCACCGGCCTCGTCCCCGGCTCCACCTATGCCTGCCGATTGCGCAACAGCGCCTCGACCGGCAAGATTTCCGAACATGCCCGCGGCAACGCCTTCGACGTCGCCGCCTTCAAGCTCGACAACGGAGAGAAGATGGAGATGAAGCCGCGCACGGAGGATTCCACCATGGAGGGCGCCTTCCAGCGCACGGCGACTGCCGGCGCCTGCCTGCACTTCACCACCGTCCTGTCACCGGGCAGCGACGCCGCCCACCAGAACCACCTGCACCTGGATGTGCTGGAGCGGAAGGATGGCTATCGGTATTGTCGATAGATGACGCCGGGGCCTGTCCTGCAACCGTCCGTCCCATCTGCCGAGACAGGAGGCGCCTAGCCTCTGGCGCTGGCCTGCCGGCGGATCGCCACGCTGAGCCAGATTGCCGACAGCAGGAAATAGAAAGCGCCGAACCCCGCATAGGGAACGATATCCAGGATCGAAGGCGCAGCGGTCCCGAGGGACCTCGTGATCATGAAGCCCCCGGCCAGCGTCGATTGGGCACCGCTGAGGATCATCACCCATTGCGCACCATAGGCTCGCCACCGTCGCACGCCGGTATAGAGCTGCAGCAGGCCGGACAGGATGGCCCAAACGCCGAAGACGGCCAGAACCGCGTGCATATCCCTGATCATCGCCAGAACGACCGCGACGGTCGTTATCGAGCTCACGGCGACGTTCAATGCCTGGGAGGAATTCGCCTTCAGGCCGCCGTTCGACCGGGCGTCGAACAGGTTGGCGACAGCATCCCATGCGGGATAGATCACCAGCAGCAGCGAAGCCGGGACCGGCTGCCCGGCAAGCACGACCGCAAGCGCGATCCAGGCGACCGAAAAGAACCCGCGGCCGAAATAATAGGACCGCAACCACGAGGTCTGGGAGGACGCTTCATTTTGCATGGCAATCTCCTTGTTTGTCTACCTACTAGTAGATAGACAAACTTCGGGAGTCAATCCTGCCGGCAAAATCCGAGAAAAGCCCTGACCCGGCACGCCGCTTGACAGCCTCCCTACCAAAAGGTAGGCAACACTATGGAACTCACCACATCTGAAAAGATCCTGGAAAAGGCGCAGGCGCTGGTTATCGCCGGGGGCTATAACGGCTTCAGCTATGCCGATATTGCCGATGCGATCGGCATCCGGAAGGCAAGTATCCACCACCACTTCCCCACCAAGGCCGAACTGGTCGCCGTCCTGGTGGAGCGCTATACGCGGCAGGCCGAAGCGGGTCTGAAGTCCTTGAGCGAACAGGTTCCCGCCCCCGCGGAGCGGCTGCGGACCTATCTGGACTACTGGCAAGCCTGCATTCTCGATGCCTCGCAGCCCTTCTGTGTCTGCGCAATGCTGGCGGGAGAAATGCCGATGCTGCCGGAGGGGGTTGCACTCCATGTCCGTGCCCATTTCCGTAACCTGGCGGGCTGGCTGACATCAGTCTTGAAGGCCGGCGCCGAACAGGGCCAATTCCGGCTCGATATTCCACCGGAAGAGAAAGCCCAGATCCTGATGGCTTCGGTCCACGGCGCGATGCTTTCGGCCCGCGCGCTCGGCGATCCGCATATCTTCTCTGCGGTCGTCGGCCCACAGGTTGAAAGACTGCGGATCTAGGATTGCCGGAGCCTACCCTCGCCACCCCACCTCGATCAGCACCCGGCCGGGTGCGAGGCAATAGAACAGATACCCGCCGCGCATCTCGCGTGGTTCCCCCACCAGCTCGGCATCGCCCGCCTGGAGTTCCCGATAAAGCCTGTCGATCTCGGCTCTCTCCGGCTGGATGAAACCGAGATGATAGGTGACGGCACCCAGTGCCTGCTGCTCGGCCCCGCCGAATTTTTCGACCGGCCGGCTGACGACGATTTCGAGGCCGGAATCGTCTTCCAGGATGGCGAGGCCGTTTACGCCGCGCATCTCACGCAGAGTCAGGCCGAAATGGCGAATGAGGAAGGCGCTGGTTGCCGCAACGTCGGGGACATGAATATCGATATGGTTCATACGCATCGTTTTTCTCGCAAGGTTACCCCGGCGGAATGCGACGCGGAAAGGCCACGAGAATCCGCCGAGAGCGGCACGGGATGTGCCGTTTCTCGTCGCGGGTTCTCAACGGTAGACCGAAG
Source organism: Neorhizobium sp. 2083 (assembly GCF_031455615.1). NCBI lineage: Bacteria > Pseudomonadati > Pseudomonadota > Alphaproteobacteria > Hyphomicrobiales > Rhizobiaceae > Neorhizobium > Neorhizobium sp. 2083. The sequence goes on from NZ_JAVDTC010000002.1 coordinate 169,684, forward strand.
GATCAGAGCTTCCTTGCGGAAGGGGCCGTGCTTACCATATCCGGCCCTGCCTTTTTCGACGAAGGAGCTTTAACACACGGCGGCTCGGCCGCTCAAGCCCTCAGAACAGCCCTTCCACGAAACCGTCCTCGTTCAGGAAGATGCGTTCCGCGGACGGCACGCGCGGCAGGCCCGGCATGGTCATGATCTCGCCCGTGATGGCAACCACGAAGCCGGCGCCGGCCGAGAGCCGCACTTCGCGCACATGCACGACATGGCCCTCCGGTGCGCCGCGCAGGGCGGGGTCGGTCGAGAACGAATATTGCGTTTTGGCGATGCAGATCGGCAGGTCGCCATACCCCTGCTCCTCCCAGGCCTTTAGCTGGTCGCGCACACCCCGGTCGGTGGTCACTTCACCGGCATGATAGATCTTCGAGGCGATGATCTCGATCTTTTCGAGAAGCGGCAGGTGATCGGGATAAAGCGGCTGGAATTTCGCCTGGCCGCCCTCGGCGAGCTCGACCACCTTGAGGGCAAGCTCCTCGATGCCGGCCGACCCTTCCGCCCAATGCCGGCAGACGATGCCGTCCGCGCCGTGGCGTGCCGCGTAATCCTTGACGGCGGCGATCTCGTCTTCCGTATCCGAGGTGAAATGGTTGATCGCGACGACCACCGGCACGCCGAATTTCCGCACATTGGCGATGTGGCGGCCGAGATTGGAGGCGCCGCGCTTCAGTGCCTCGACATTCTCCTGTCCGAGATCCTCTTTTCTCACCCCGCCGTTCATCTTCAGCGCCCTGACGGTGGCGACGATGACGGCCGCATCCGGCTTCAGCCCCGCCTTGCGGCACTTGATGTCGAAGAATTTTTCGGCGCCGAGATCGGCCCCGAAACCCGCTTCCGTCACCACGTAGTCGCCGAGCTTCAGCGCCGTGCGGGTGGCGATCACCGAATTGCAGCCATGCGCGATATTGGCGAACGGCCCGCCATGCACGAAGGCCGGATTGTTTTCGAGCGTCTGCACCAGGTTCGGCTGCATGGCGTCCTTCAGCAGAACCGTCATCGCCCTGTCGGCCTTGAGGTCGCGCGCGAAAACCGGCGAGCGGTCGAACCGGTAGCCGATGACGATATCGCCGAGCCGCCGTTCGAGATCCTTGAGATCGGTTGCCAGACACAGGATCGCCATCACTTCCGAAGCGACGGTGATATCGAAACCGCTCTCGCGCGGGAACCCGTTGGCGACGCCGCCGAGCGAGACGACCGTCTGGCGCAGCGCCCGGTCGTTCATGTCCATCACCCGCCGCCAGCTGATCCGGCGGATATCGATGTTTTCGGCATTGCCCCAGTAGATATGGTTGTCGATCATCGTCGACAGAAGGTTGTGGGCCGAGGTGATGGCGTGGAAATCGCCGGTGAAATGCAGGTTGATGTCTTCCATCGGAACGACCTGCGCGTAACCGCCGCCGGCCGCCCCGCCCTTGACCCCGAAACAGGGGCCGAGCGAAGGTTCGCGCACGCAGATCACCGCCTTCTTGCCGATCCGGTTCAATCCGTCGCCGAGCCCGACCGTGGTGGTCGTCTTGCCCTCGCCGGCAGGCGTCGGGTTGATCGCGGTCACCAGGATCAGCTTGCCGTCAGGCCGGCCGGAAAGCGACGCGATGAACTCCGCACCGACCTTCGCCTTGTCGTGACCATAGGGAGCGAGCGCTTCGACGGGAATCCCGAGCCTGGCGCCGATCTCGACGATCGGCTTCTTTTTCGCGGCCCGGGCGATTTCGATATCGGATCCGACCTCTGCCATGCGTTCCCCGCTCCCGTTCTTCCGTCGAACCCAAATATGCCTGTCTGGTTATGATTAGCGGGGGAAAAGCGATGTGTGAATAGCGACAGGAGCGGCAGTCACAACTTCTCGCGGTACAGAAAAGGGCGGCGCGATTTCCCGCACCGCCCTACCCCGGCGCGCCCGCCGATATTTGGAATCAGAACCGCTGGGTGAGCGAGACTTTGAACGTCCGGCCGGGTTCGGAATAGTAGTCGCGGGGCTGCGTCGTCGCGCTCGTCAGATTGACGCTTCGGACACTGAGGGCGTTGTAATAGGTCTGATCGAAGATATTGTAGACCCCCGCCTGGACACGCAGACCCTTGACCTGTTCCGGCTCCCACCAACCGGTGAGATTGGCTATGCCGTAGCCCGGTGCATCAAAGGTACGCGGATTTCCGTCATCGTACATGCCTGTCGCAAAGATGCCGGTCAAATCGGCGCCCCACGTTTCCTGCGCATAGCCGACCCCGATGATCGCCTTGAAGGGCGCTACGGTGCGGATGAGCTCCATCGTGGCGTTGTCCTCGCCATAGGCATAGGCCAGCGACCCGCTGATGTTAAAGCCGTTCGCCAGTTCCTTGCGAGCCTTTAGTTCGACACCTGAAATCCGGACATCCGCGCGGTTGCGGAACCTTTCCGTGAAGATGGTGCCTGCCAACCCCGGCATGATCGTCTCCACATCGATGAAGTTCTTGTATCGGTTGTGGAACAGCGTCAACTTGGCTTCGAGGTCATTGGTGTTATAAGCGGCGCCCATTTCGAAGCCATGAGATGTTTCCGGCTTGAGATCGGGGTTACCGATATGAGCATAGTTTTGTCCGGTGTTAGTGAAGTTGACGTAGAGTTCGTTGATCGTCGGCGCACGAAAACCCATGGCCCACTGCGCGAATAGCTGGATTTCCGGCGTCAGCTCGTAAGTTGCCAAGAGTTTTGGAGACAGCCGCATACCATCCTGACCGGACGGAAGACCGAACTTCGGGATACCCGTGTTATTGCTGAACGCCGAAGACTCCTGTGGATCGTATTTGTACCAGTCGAATCGCACGCCGGGTGTGAGAGCAAATCCGGTGTCGCCGACCTTCATCTCATCTTCAAGATAGAGCCCGACCTTGCTTCCATCGACATCCGGCATATCCGCCTGCGAGATTGTCGTTGGACTAGCCGGATTGACCGTCACAAAACCCTTCGTATTGGAAATGGAGGCAAGACCGCCGAAGCGCAGTTCGTGATCGAGATAACCGGTGTCGAAACGGGAGATAAGACCACCGGTGATACCGAATGAGCCCTCCTCCATTTCGTTGGTGCGTTGATAAATCGTCGCGCCGTTGTTGCGCGTTCCGTCAGAACCGGACTCCTTGGTGAGGCGCTGCCAATAAAGCGTCAGCGATGCCGCATCAATCAGGCTGTCGGCTTCGGGCGCTTCGAACAAATAGTCGATGGAGACACGTTCGCGCCGCGTATTGTCAAAGCCATCATAGTCGCCTGGGGTGTATGTTGTTGGTGTTCCTGTGCCCTGGATGGTTTTCAGGTCGGTGTCGTTTTGAATATCAAAGCGCTCAGCCGTAATTCCGATCCGGTGACCGCCCTCGATATCCTGCCTGACTTTGAACAGCAGATTGTTCTGGTCGAAATCGGTCGGATTGGGTTCGCTGCGGCCATAGCCTATCCCGCCGACATCACCTTTGCTCTTCCGTTCGTGTCCCTTCTTCAGACCGCCCTGAAAGAGGATCGAGGCGTTTTCAATCTTCTTTGCGACGGCGACGGAGCCACCAAAGCTATCGTTGGTGCCATCATAGGTGAGCTTGGCGACACCACCCCAGTCCCGGCCTTCTTCGATCAGGTCCTCGGGCTCCAGCGTGCGAAGAACAAGAGCACCACCGAGGGCGCCATTGCCGATACGGCTTGAATCCGCACCGCGCACGACGTCGACCGACGAGAGCGATGAGAAGTCGTAGCTATCGTTGCCATCGCTGATGCCCGTCGTCGGTGATTGAGAGCCGGTGCGTGCATCGTTGCTCATGAACGGGATCGGAATGTTGTCGATCAGGGTAACCACGCGCGGCCCCCCGAGACCGCGGATGAACATGCCGCCGGCGACGCCCGGGCGGCTTTCGACGAAATCAACGCCGGGCTCGGTTGTGTTTCCGAGGTCCTTGACGTTGCCTATATCCTTCTTCGCAATCTCTTCCGCCGTCGTCGTGCTCGCAAGCGGCGTGTCCGCGGCCACATCCCCCGCCTGCACCCGCTTCCCCTTGAGCACGATCGGCTTCAGCGTCGTGTCCGTCTGCTGCGCGGCCTGCTGGGCCGAGGCGCCGTGAGCCAGGGAAAGCACCGCCAGTGCGGTGCAGGTGGCAAGGGTCGATCGCAAACGCCGGTGGATCATGGCTTTCCTTTCAGACGGGCATACGAAACCATCGGCGCGCGCTAACGCGCCGGAAAGGCGGCGGCCCTTTTCAAATCTGGCAAAAATGTGGCGGGAGGCAGTGAATTGCCTTATTCATTGCCAGTAGAAAACATGACTTAAATTGTCAATTATTAAAACATGACTCTGTTGATCATATTTGCACGAGCCCCTTGCCGTTGTAGAAATACAACAGGAGCGCATGCAAAAGGCCCGGATCGCTCCGGGCCTTTTGGTTTGATCGGTGATCGCGATTGTGGGCGCTTGCCTGGATTGCCAGATCGATTGCTCCGGCTGCGCCGGACCCGCCCGGCGTTCAAAACGCTCCACCGGAGCGTTTTGCAGGCAAGCCGTCACGCCCGCCGGCGCTTCGCTAGGGCTCAGCGCGTTCGTCACTGCAATCGATTCACTGGATCGATTGCTCCGGCTGCGCCGGACCGTTCCTCAGCCCTCCCCGATCGCGATCAGGCTGGCATTGCCTCCGGCGGCGGCGGTGTTGACCGAGATGACCTGCTCTTCGGCAAAGCGCATCAGGTAGGCCGGGCCGCCAGCCTTGAAGCCGGTGCCGGAAAGCCCCGAACCGCCGAAAGGCTGGGTACCGACCACGGCGCCGATCATGTTGCGGTTGACATAGACATTGCCGGTATCGAGCGTCTCCGTCACCTTGCGGATCGTGGCCTCGATGCGGCTGTGGATGCCGAGTGTGAGGCCGTAGCCTGTCGCGTCGATCGCGGAAAGTACCTTGTCGAACTCCTTGGCCTTGAAGCGCACCACATGGAGAACCGGGCCGAACACCTCCTTGGTGAGCGTCGCGGCGCTGTCGAGCTCGATGATATGAGGAGCGAAGAAATTGCCGGTTTCCCGGGCCTTGCCCGCATAACGCACCTTCTGTTTTTTCGCCCGCATGTCCGCAACGTGATCGGCCAGCATCTTCGTCTGGTTCTCGTCGATGATCGGCCCGACATCGGTATTCTGTTTTACCGGATCGCCGAGATTAAGTTCGGCCGCCGCCCCCTCGATCATCGTCAGCATGCCGTCGGCGACATCCTCCTGCAGGAACAGCAGGCGCAGCGCCGAGCAGCGCTGCCCGGCGGAGCGGAAGGCCGAAACGACGACATCGTCCGCCACCTGTTCCGAAAGCGCCGTGGCATCGACGATCATCGCGTTGATGCCGCCGGTCTCGGCGATCAGCGGCACGATCGGCCCGTCCTTGGCGGCCAGCGCCCGGTTGATCGCATGCGCCGTCTTCGTCGAGCCGGTAAAGGCGATGCCGGCGAGCCTGGGATGCGCGGTGATCGCCGCGCCGACATCGGGGCCACCCGGCACCAGCGCCAGCACCTCGGCCGGAACGCCGGCCTGATGGAACAGCCGGATCGCCTCGTACGCGATCAGTGGCGTCTGAGGCGCCGGTTTTGCAACGACGGTATTGCCGGCAACGAGCGCCGCGGAAATCTGCCCGAGGAAGATCGCCAGCGGGAAATTCCACGGCGAAATGCAGCCGAACACACCACGACCGCGCCAGAAATGGCGATTGTCCTCGCCGGTCGGCCCCGGCATCGGCGTCGCAGCGGCGAAAAGCTCGCGGCCCTTGTCGGCATAATAGCGGCAGAAATCCACCGCCTCGCGGATCTCGGCGATCCCGTCGTCCAGCGTCTTGCCCGCCTCGGCGGCGAGCAGCGCCAGCAGCCGGTCGCGGTTTTCCTCCAGCAGCCCGGCGGCCCGCTCCAGGCAGGCGGCGCGAATCTCCACCGGCTGGCGCGACCAGGCCCGGAAGGCCTTGGCCGCAGCGGCAAAGGCGGCATCCACGTCGGCCGGCGTCGCATCGCGTACGGTGCCGACGACCTTTGCCCGGTCGGAAGGAGACCTCACAGGCTTCTCCTGCGCCCTGGAGGTCACGCCTGCCACCAGCGGCCCCGCCTTCACCTCGCCCCAGGATTTCGAAACACTCGCCACCAGCCGCTCGAGCTCGACCCGCTGGCCGAATTCGAAACCGGCGCTGTTCTTGCGGCGGCCGTAGATATCGGAGGGCAGCGGGATCTGCTTGTGCCGCGCACTGATCCCGTCATCGAGGCCGAGCCGCGCCGACGGTCGCTCCAGCAGCTTTTCGACCGGCACCTGTTTGTCGCCGGCAACCGCCACGAAGGAGGAATTGGCGCCGTTTTCCAGCAGGCGGCGCACCAGATAGGCGAGCAGGTCGCGATACCCGCCGACCGGCGCATAGATGCGGCAGGCGATCCGGTCGTTGCTGTCAAGCAGGTCGTCGTAAAGCGCCTCGCCCATGCCATGCAACCGCTGGAATTCGAAGCCGGTGCGGTCGGGGCCGGCAAGCTCCAGAATGGTCGCGACGGTCAGCGCGTTATGGGTCGCAAATTGCGGAAAGATCCGCGCCCGCTTGGCAAGCAGCTGCTGGGCGCAGGCGAGATAGGAAAGGTCCGTCGCCGGCTTGCGGGTCCAGACCGGATAGTCCTCGATCCCGCGCTCCTGCGCCCGCTTCACCTCGGTATCCCAATAGGCGCCCTTGACGAGCCGCACCATCATCCGCCGGCCGAGCGAAGTGCAGAGCTGGTCGATGTAGTCGATCACCGCGGGCGCCCGCTTCTGATAGGCCTGGATCGCCAGGCCGAACCCGTCCCAGCCGGCAAGCGACGGATCGGAGAACACGGCCGCGATCACATCGAGCGACAGTTCCAGCCGGTCCGCCTCTTCCGCGTCGACGGTGAAATTGAGCTGGTGTTCCTTGGCCATCCGGGCGAGGTCGAGCAGATCCGGCACCAGTTCCGCCATCACCCGGTCGCGGTGAGTGGCGAGGTAGCGCGGATGCAGCGCCGAAAGCTTGACCGAAATGCCCATCCGGTCGGGAAGCTGGCGACCCTTGCCATGCTTTTTCATATGCGCGCCGATCGACTGGATCGCGTCCGCATAGGAGCGGAAATAACGCTTGGCGTCTTCCGCCGTGCGGGCGCCCTCGCCGAGCATGTCGAAGGAATGGCGATAACCCTTCTCCTCGCTCTTGGCGGCCCGCGCCAGTGCGTCCTTCATCGTCTCGCCGAGCACGAAATGGTGGCCGAGGAAACGCATCGCCTGCTTGGTGGCGCTGCGCACCGTCGGCAGGCCGACACGCTTGACGAGACCGCGCAGGATGCCTTCCGGCGTCTCGCCGGGGCCGATCACCCGCGCCGAAACCGCCAGCGCCCAGGCCGAGGCCGAGACGAACCAGCTCTCGCCGGAGGCTTCATGGGTACTCCAGCCGCCTTCGCGCAGCTTGTCCTCGATCAGCCGGTCCTGGGTCAGTGCGTCGGGCACGCGCAAAAGCGCCTCGGCCAGCACCATCAGCGCCAGCCCTTCGCGGGTCGAAAGCCCGTATTCGCGCAAAAAATCCTCGACGCCGCCGACCTTGCCGGAGCCGTCGCGGATGGCGTTGATCATGCGGCGTGCCCGCTGATCGATCGCCGCATCCTGCGAAGACGTGAAGCTGGTGCGGGCGGCGAACTGCCGGATCAGCCGGTCGTCGTCGCCGGCATAGGGCGCATTGAAGGGAATGAAGGGCTCGGTCAGAATCTGGCTCGCGGGTTGAGTCATGTGGCATCTCCGTTTCATTCTCCCCATAGCGGGAATTCCGTGGTGATTTCAGCGGATTATTGTGGCATTGACGGAATAGATCACGGTAAATTCAGAAAACTGTAGCGAAACATGAAAGACCTCGACCGTCTCGACCGGAAAATCCTCCGCGCACTCCAGAAAGAGGGGCGCCTGAGCAATCTCGAACTCGCCGATCGCGTCTCGCTTTCACCGACGGCGACCGCCGAACGCGTCAAGCGGCTGACCCGTGAAGGTTACATCACCGGTTATAGCGCTTTGCTGTCGCCGGAAAAGCTCGGACGCAATCTGCTCGTCTTCGTGCAGGTCAAACTCGACCGCACCACGCCCGACGTTTTCGACGCATTCGCCGCCGCCGTGAAGCGCAGCGACGACGTCATGGAATGCCACATGGTGGCGGGCGGCTTCGATTATCTGGTAAAGGCGCGGGTCGCTGGAATGGAGGCCTACCGGCAATTCCTCTCGGAGGTGATTCTCCCGCTTCCGGGGGTGCGGGAAACCCACACCTATGCGGTCATGGAGGAAATCAAGGCGACGGGACATATCCCCGTATAAATCTCATTTCGGTAACCCCATGAATTTATGGAAATAAAGTGAGCGAGTATCGGAAATATGGCGGGTTTCTGCTGCGCTGCACGAAATTTCGCTGGCTATTCAAACAGATTTGTATATTTCTTAACGGTAACATAAACCATCCGCCAGCTTCGCCCGCATGATCACCTTGGAACGGCAATCGATTCTGAACAGCGAGATTTCCGCCGCGGATTCGCGTGTTGAAATATTTGCCGCGATGAAGCGCATCGCCCATGAGTTCGGGTTTCGCCATATCACGCTTTTCGTCGCTACCAGGGCCGACGAGGTACTTTTGTCGCGGATGATCGTCGAGACGACGCTGCCTGCGGCCTATGTCCAGGAGTTCGACCGCCGCCGCCTTTTGAAGCTGTGCCCGGTGGCGCCGATCATCACCAAATCCGCCCTTCCCTTCTGTTGGTCGATCGACGATCCGGAAAGCGTGCGCGGCTTCTCCGTCCCGGCCGAAATGGACGATCTGCAGCGCCGCTTCGAGATCATCTCCAGCGTCGCGATGGCAACGCATTCGATCGATGGCGCCCGGTTCATGCTGCGCTTCGACGGTACCCGGCCCCGGCTGAGCCAGGTGGAGCTCAACGAGATCGGCATGATCGTGCTGCATGCCTTCAATGTGTTCGACAATATCCGCCGCAGTACCCATACCGGCACCGCCGGTCCGCTCACCACCCGCGAGCTGGAGGTGGTCCGCTGGACGGCGCAGGGCAAAACCTCTTCCGAGATCGGCCGGATCCTTTCCCTCTCGGACCACACCGTTAACGCATATATGACCAATGCCATAAAGAAACTGGATTGCGTCAACCGCACCCAGTTGGTAGCTAAGGCGTTGAGATTGAGACTCATAGTGTGAGGTTGGGGCGTTTCTCCCGGCCTATGGGAGAAAAAGATTGACGTTTTGGGTCGAACACACCGAAAAACGCGTCAATACTCAATACCAGGAAGTGGGACTTACGACAGACGAAGTCGTTGAACTTGTCTCAGCCTTCCGTTTCTACGGTTATTGGCGGATCGATCTGGACACCGGCCACTTCTTTGCGACCGAGGATGTCTGTCGCATCCTGGGCCTGGAGCCGAAGGACGGCCCCATGAACATGGTCGCCATCACCTCGCGGATCCATCCCGACGACATGCCGCAATTGATGGAAACCTATGAGCGCGCCAGCGGCCAGCGCCTCACCTATCACAATATCTACCGCGTCAAGGCCGATGCCGAGCACTACAAATACGTCCGCAGCGTCGGCAAGTTCCGTGACAAGCCGGGCACGAGCGGCGAGGTCGTCGGCATCACCTACGAGTTCTTCGCCGAACGTCCCGGTGTAACGTTTTTCCTCGACGAACCCAGTCTTCCGAAGGACTGACCGCGCTCAGCGGTCGAGCACCGAGCGCACTTCCACGAGGTTCGAGCGGACTCTCAGGATATAGAAGCCCATCACCGCCAGGTGGCTCGGCATGATCCAGCCGTCTTCGCGACCGTTGGAGATGATTGCCGGCTGGATGCGCAGCGCCGACTTGAACTGCGACAGCGTATCGGTCCAGAGCGGCCCGATATTGCGCTCGCGGATCACCTGGGAGAAATCTGCGCCGGCGGCCGTCAGCACGGCATAGTAACCGTACAGCTGGCCATAGGCGAACCAGAAGCGGTCGTCGGCGCGCGTGTCGAACCAGCCGGCATTGTAGTTCTCAGAGCGCTCCCGCAGGATCGCCGAGGTGCCGCCGAGATCGTTGGCGATCCGGTCGATGAACTGGATCAGGTTGTCGGCGCGGCCGTCGAAAGTGGCGTTGCAGGAGGTCAGGTCGGTGTTGAAGGCCCTCAGCTTACCGATCGCGGCGCGATAATAGCTTGGCGTCGGCGTTTTCGGTCCGAAGGGACTGAGGCCGAAATACCAGGAAAATTCGTCGAACTGCAGGTTGCCGCGCGCGTCCTGGAGATTGTTGTTGATGCTCGACGTTCCGCGCACCCGTCCGAGCGTATCGACGAGCTCGGTCGCGGTGCGCCTGACCGCCTGGTTGACGCCGCGCTGGAACGAAGCCTTGTTGTCGAGGAAAGGCGTGTGATCCCAGTCGATACCGAAGAACCCGAGCCGGTAGAGCAGCATCGAGGATATCCAGGCGTTCTGATTGACGTTCATGTCGGTGAGGTCGGCGGCCGCATCGACGATCGCCGACGACTGGCACTGCCGCGCGCCGGCCGCCGGGGCGCCGGTTGCGGAAGTCGTGGTATTGGCGACTGCCGGCTTGGAAACCGGAAGTTCCTGGCCGGCCGGCACGGTGCGCTCGGACCAGCGGTAGCTGTCGACGAAATTCGGATTGAAATTGGTCCAGACCTGCGTCTGCCAGAAGAAATAGCCGTAGAGCCCGATCAGCAGCACGAGAAAGGCGAGGATCGGCCCCCTCACCATCCAGTGACGCTTTCCGTACCAGCCATGCGCGGCCATGAAGGGCCAGACGATCCAGGCGACCAGCAATCCCATGCCGCGCCCGACGGCCTGGCCGATCCCTTGAAAGAAGGCGGTAATCCGGTCGAGCATCGCTGTCTCCTCGTGAGGCCGTGTGCATCCGATTGGGCTTGCTCACACATATGTGCTCGGCACCGCAAGCACAACGGGGCGCAACGTTTCGCCGCAACCAGGGAAAGGACAGGAGGCCGGCCTATCGGGACCATACAGCCCTGAGGCCGGATATCGTCGGCAGCCGAAAGCCGGTTTGCCCGGCCTCCCCTTTAACCGCCTCGCCCGCGGCCTCCGCGGGAAATCGCTCGGCAAAGGCCTGGTCGGCGCGATCCCGCCGCCGGTCGAGGCCGTGCAATGTCAGCATGCCGCTTGTGAACCGTTCAATCTCGGGCACCAGATGCGGATAGAGCTCGGGCTTCAGGCCGGCATCGCCTCGCCCGCCAGCATCGGCCACCACGCGGTAGAGGATGAGCAGGTTTTCGGTATCGGCCATCAGCTTGTGCAGGAGGATGTTGCAACTGCCTGCCTTCGCGTTGAGCCCGGTGACAAAATCCTGGAAGACCTTGATCGCTGGTTCCGTGCGGCCGATCACCTCCATGCCCGTCATCGCCGCGCCATCCCCGCCGCGCAGCTTTTCGGCCATCTCCGGCCGGTGATCGACGAACGTGATAAGATCGCCCTCGCTTTCCCGCCGCTGCCCGATCAGGAAATCCCGCTCCCGCCGGATCAGTCCGGCCAGCAGATCGGCCCGGCGCAGAAGTTCGCCCAGCCGATCGAGCGGCGCGGGGCTGCGCCAACGGGCCTGCTGGCGGCGATGCCTGGCGGCCCCGGAAACATAACCGATCAATGTTTCGAACCGTGTCGGCACCTCGCGATCGTCGAATTGTCGGGCACAGATGCCGATCTCGTCCGATAAATTCGCGACCAGCCGCGCCATCGCCGCCTCGATCGCCTGACGCTCCGGCATGGCTGCCGCCAGCCGATCGGCCTGCGCGGCGAGCCTCTCCTCATCCGGCAGGTTAAAATCCCTCGCAGTCTCGGCAAGCAGGGCGCCGACCTCGCCGAGCGCCTCGCGCATTCCGGTCAACAGGCCGCCGATCCGCTCGATCTCGCTGTCAAAATTCTGGTTTGCCGCCACGCGCCTTCTCCCCCGTCGAAGACGAAGATAACGCGGTCGCGAAATTATGCCACGCCATCCCGGCTGGATTGCCGGGAAAAATCAGGTGTCATCCCCTTTCTGGACGAGCCCCATGCGCATGGGGCGGCTTCCGAGCTTCGCTCCCGTCACGGCATCTATGCCGATCGGCTCGATCTCGCGACCCGTTTCGACGTCGATATACCGGGCCAGATTGCCGTCACAGTTTCGCTGTGCCCAGGCGCCGATCATGATAAGCACCGGCAGGAAATCCCGGCCTGCCTCCGTCAGCACATATTCCTCCCGGGGCGGCCGCTCCGAGTAGAGGTGTTTTTCCAGCAATCCGTCCTTTGTGAGGCTCGCCAGCCGCCGCGTCAGAATGGTCGGCGCGATCCCGAGGCTTTTTCGGAACTGGTCGAAACGGGTGAGGCCCTCATGGGCATCGCGGAGGATCAAGATGCTCCAGGTGTCGCCCACGAAGGTGAGGCCACGAGCAACGGGGCATTGGGGGAGTGATTCATTCGAAGTGTTCATGAAGTGATTTTTTCTAAGCGTTGATATCGATTTGATAGTGACTTACTACTGAAATGATAGTATCTGATTTTCAGACGATGATCCATACCCAAAAAAGAGAGAGACACACATGAGCGAAAGAAACAGAGGCGTTGCGCTGGTCACCGGTGCATCGTCAGGCATCGGCCTGGTTACGGCGCAATCCCTGGCAAAGGCCGGATACAGGGTGTTCGGCACCAGCCGCAAACCCGTCGCCAACCCCGCAGGCGTCACCATGCTGGTCTGCGACGTGACGGACGAGACTGCGGTGCAGGCAATGGTCGCGGACATTGTAAAGCGGGCTGGCCGACTGGATCTCGTGGTCAACAATGCCGGCATCGGCCTGCTCGGCGGCGCCGAAGAATCCTCGATCGCTCAGGCGCAGCGACTGTTCGATGTAAACGTCTTCGGAGTGGCGCGCGTCGTCAATGCGACACTGCCCGTCATGCGCGCCCAGAAGAGCGGCCGGATCATCAACATGAGCTCGATCCTGGGCCTGATACCTTCTCCGTTCAATGCCTTCTACGCCTCGACCAAACACGCCGTCGAAGGTTATTCGGAATCGCTCGATCATGAGGTTCGCGCCCTCGGCATCCGCGTCGTGCTCGTCGAGCCCGGCGTCACGCGCACCTCTTTCGAAGAAAATCTGACGCGCGCCGACCAGCCGCTGGCAGCCTATGCCTCCGAACGGGTGCGCAGCGAAAACCTGATGCGCCAGTGGGTCGAGGCAGGCGACGCTCCGCAGGTGGTTGCCGACATGGTGGTCAAAGCTGCAACGGCAAAGAAGCCGAAGCTGCGCTATTCCGCAGGCAAACAGTCGCGCCAGGTGCGTTCGCTGCGCCGTTTCATGCCGGAAAGGCTGGTTGACGGCATCCTGCGCAAGTTCAACGGCTTTCCCGCCTGAGTCCCGAAGAACTCATCCGGATCCGTTTTCTGCAAAGAACCCTCGGCTTGACGTCCCGTTCGAGCCGAAGGCTCCCGCAGCGGGGGTTCGCTCGGTCCGGAAGCTCAAAGCCCCAGCTTGGCGATCTCCGCATCGAGCCGATCCTTCGCCTTTTTCGGCATCTTTGCGCTCTTGACCGCATCGAGATTGGCGGGCGCGTCGCCGACGAGGATCACCGCGACCATGCCCATGCCGAAATGAGGCGTACATTTGAAGACGTAGGCGCCCGGCTTGTCGGCCGTGAAGGACACTTCCTGGCTGATCTTGCCCTTGATTTCGGCAACCCCGTCCGGCACGAGGCCCGGCATCGATACCACGTCATGTCCCTTGTCGACCGGCACGAACTTGATCGTATCGCCCGGCTGCACCTTGACGGCCGCCGGCTCGAACACCATCGCCTCCCCGTCGCTGCCCTTGTTGAGCATCTTGACCTCGATCTCGGCGCTGAGCGCCGGCAGGGCAAACAAGGCGAGGCTGGTGGCGAGCGTGAAGGTCTTGGCGGTCTTGCGCATGCGAGGAAACTCCTGCTGGGAACCACGGCCCCGTTATGCCGGGGCGTTTCTGAGCTGCAACTTAAATATGTTGCCGGCCCCGAACTTTGACCAGCGTCAATTTTGGCTCGTTGCCGCGGCTTTCCGCCTCACACGGTAAACGGGAAGTTTAACTCGCGACATCAATCGCAGCGCATCTGGTCTTCCCAGTGCCGCCGGCAGAGCGAGACGTATTTCTCGTTGCCGCCGACTTCGACCTGCGCGCCTTCGCGCACCAGTTCGCCATTCTCGCTCAGCCGCACCACCATGGTCGCCTTGCGCCCGCAATGGCAGATGGTGCGCACCTCCCTCAACTCGTCGGCGACCGCCAGCAGTTCCAGCGAGCCGGGAAACAGCTTGCCCTGGAAATCGGTCCGCAGACCATAGGTCATCACCGGGATGCCGACCCGGTCGGAGATCCGCGCAAGCTGCCAGACCTGTTCGGGCGACAGGAACTGTGCCTCGTCCACGAACACGCAGGCGATCGGCTCCTCCGCATGCATCGCCTCGATGTTCGAGAAGAGATCGTCCGAGGGCCCGAAGGGAATGGCATCCGAAGAAAGCCCGATCCGCGAGGCAACGCGGCCGTGGCCGGCGCGGTCGTCCAGCGACGCGGTGAAGATCGCCGTGCGCATCCCGCGTTCGCGGTAGTTATAGGACGCCTGCAGAAGCATGGTCGACTTGCCGGCGTTCATGGTGGCGTAGTGGAAATAGAGCTTGGCCATATCTGCCTTCTGATCGCGATCGGGATTCAAGAAAAGCGGGCTTCGCCGAAAACCACAGGAAACTGCAGATCGGGCGACGCCGGGCGAGAAAGTCACAAATGTCGCAAATGCACCCCATTCTCCGCCGCGAATGCGCGCGCTTGCCTCGTCGCAGCATATATTGATAATGGCGGGAACCAAAAAAACGGGAGCAGCCCATGCGCATGACTACCTCACTGAAGACCACGCTCGTCGCTGCCGCATCGATCCTTGCGATCGTCGGCACCGCAGCCGCCGCCGAGCCCGAAGCCTGCAAGACCGTCCGCATCTCGGACGTGGGCTGGACGGACCTGGCCTCGACCAACGCCTCTTTCATCCAGGTCCTCGAGGCCCTCGGCTACAAGGCGGACGTCAAGACGCTCGGCGTTCCGGTGACCTATTCTTCCATGAAGAACAAGGATATCGACCTCTTCCTCGGCAACTGGATGCCGGCGCAGAAAGATGCGCTGCAGCCCTATATCGACGACAAGTCGATCGAGAGCATCGCCGTCAACCTCGAAGGCGCCAAGTACACGCTCGGCACCAATGCCGCGGGCGCCAAGCTCGGCATCAAGGACTTCAAGGATATCGCCACCCACAAGAAGGAACTGGACGGCAAGATCTACGGCATCGAGCCGGGCAATGAAGGCAACGGCATGATCGTATCGCTGATCGATGCCAACACCTTCAACCTCAAGGGCTTCCAGGTCGTCGAATCCTCCGAGCAGGGCATGCTGACCCAGGTCACCCGCGCCGACAAGGACAGCAAGCCGATCGTCTTCCTCGCCTGGGCGCCGCATCCGATGAACGTTGCCCATGAGATCACCTATCTCGCCGGCGGCGACGATACCGTTTTCGGCCCGAACTACGGCGGCGCGACGGTTTATACCGTGGCGCGCGGCGGTTTTGTCGCCCAGTGCCCGAATCTCGGCAAGCTCCTCAAGAACGTGAAGTTCACGCTCGACATGGAAAACACCATCATGGGCAAGATCCTCAACGACAGCGAGGATCCCAACGCCGCGGCCAAGGCCTGGCTGAAGGCCAATCCGAAGGTCATCGAGCCCTGGGTCGCCGGCGTCACCACCTATGACGGCAAGGACGGCCTTCCGGCCGTCAAGAAGGCGCTCGGCCTCTAACAGTCCCGAAAATGTGTCCGGGGCGGCGCACCGCCTGCCCCGGAGCCCGCCCTTTCTCTCCCTATGGACGGCAGTTTTCTCGTGGATTGGATCGCAGATCATCGAATACCTATCGGTTCCTGGGCGAAGGCGGTCGTTGACTGGTTGACGGCGAATGCCGACTGGTTCTTCGACTGGCTTTCCTCCGTTCTCCTGGCCGTGATCAACGGTCTTTTGTGGTGTCTTGCGACGCCGCATCCGCTGGTCGTTATGGCCGCCATGACGGGGCTTTCCTTCTGGCTGCGCCGTTCCATCGTGCTCGCGGCCTTCACCTTCTTCGGCCTGCTCCTGATCTTCAACCAGGGCTACTGGAAGGAGACTGCGGAAACGCTGGCGCTGGTGCTCGCCTCGACGGCCGTCAGCATGGTGGTCGGCGTGCCGCTCGGCATCGCCGCCGCCCGCCGCCAATGGTTCTACGAAGCCATGCGGCCGGTCCTCGACCTGATGCAGACGCTCCCGAGCTTCGTCTACCTCATCCCGGCGCTGATCCTCTTCGGCCTCGGCATGGTTCCGGGCCTGATCGCCACCGTGATCTTCGCGATCCCGGCGCCGATCCGCCTGACCCGCCTCGGCATCGTCTCGACCCCGAGCTCGCTTCGGGAGGCGGCCGTCGCCTTTGGCGCCACCCCGTCGCAGATCCTGCGCAAGGTGGAACTGCCCTATGCCATGCCGCAGATCATGGCCGGCCTGACCCAGACGATCATGCTGTCGCTGTCAATGGTCGTCATCGCTGCGCTCGTCGGCGCCAACGGCCTCGGCGTGCCGGTGCTGCGCGCGCTGAACACGGTCAACGTCGCCCGCGGCTTCGATTCGGGCCTCTGCATCGTCATCCTGGCGATCATTCTCGACCGCATGTTCCGCACATCGACGGGAGACGGCCAATGACGGATTGTGTTGTTTTCGACAAGGTCGACATCGTCTTCGGCGATAAGCCGGAACGGGCGCTGGCCATGGTGGATCAGGGCAAGACCCGCGACGAGATCAGTGCCGCGACCGGCATCGTCATGGGCGTCGCCAATGCCTCGCTCACCATCCGCGAGGGCGAGATCCTGGTGCTGATGGGCCTGTCGGGCTCGGGCAAATCGACACTGCTGCGCGCCGTCAACGGGCTGGCCCCCGTCGTGCGCGGCAATGTCAGCGTCGCCACTCCCTCGGGCCCGGTCGATCCCTACAAGTCGAACCCCAAAGTGCTGCGTGACCTGCGCATGCACAACGTCTCGATGGTCTTCCAGCAGTTCGGCCTTCTCCCCTGGCGCACGGTCTCGGAAAATGTCGGCTTCGGCCTGGAGCTTGCGGGCGTTGCCGATGCCGAGCGCAGCAAGCGGGTCGGCGAGCAGCTCGAACTGGTCAACCTGACGAAATGGGCCGGCCGCAAGGTCGGCGAACTGTCGGGCGGCATGCAGCAGCGCGTTGGCCTTGCCCGCGCCTTTGCGACCGGGGCGCCGATCCTCCTGATGGACGAGCCCTTCTCCGCACTCGATCCGCTGATCCGCACCCGCCTGCAGGACGAGCTTCTCGAATTCCAGCGGCGGCTGAAGAAGACCATCCTCTTCGTCAGCCACGACCTCGACGAAGCCTTCAGGATCGGCAACCGCATCGCCATCATGGAGGGCGGGCGCATCATCCAGTGCGGCACGCCGCAGGAGATCGTCCGCGATCCGGCCGACCAGTATGTCGCCGATTTCGTGCAGCACCTCAACCCGATCAGCATGCTGACCGCCGGCGACGTGATGCGGACGGGAGTGAGCCCCGCGGCAGGCTCCACGGCGGTCTCCGGGACCGCGCTGGCGACGACGCCGCTGATCGACATCCTCGATGCGCTGTCGCGGCAGCCAGGTGCCATCGGCGTGGTCGACAACGGCACGATCGTCGGCACCATTTCATCCGACGACGTGATTGCGGGCCTCACCCGCCACCGGCTGCGCGACGCCTGATAAGCTGAGTGCTCAAATCACCTTTCGTTTGCCGCCGCCGGATGCTATGCCGGCGGCAGGCCGGTCTTTTGCCGGCAGACGGATGGGGAAAACAACGCGTTGGCGGACGAAGAAAAAACCGACAAGCCGCAGGTGCTGCGCGACACGGACGACGAAGCCCGCCGGCTTGCCCGCACGCTGGTCCGAGGCGCGCGATACATGGCGCTTGCTGTCCTCGATCCGGAGACCGGTTTCCCCTCCGCCAGCCGGGCGCTCACCGGTACCGATGTCGACGGCGTGCCGGTCATCCTCGTATCCGGCCTCTCCGGCCATACGAAAGCGCTGATCGCCGATCCGCGCTGCTCGCTTCTTGCCGGCGAACCCGGCAAGGGCGATCCGCTTGCCCATCCGCGGATCACCGTTCAATGCCTCGCCGAGGCCGTCGCCCGCGATACGCCCGAGCATGCGCGCATACGCCAGCGTTTCCTCGACCGGCACCCGAAGGCCGCATTGTATGCGGATTTCGGCGATTTTCGCTTCTTCCGAATCACTCCGCAGGCCGCGTCCCTTAACGGGGGATTCGGCCGCGCATACGTGCTGACCGGATCGGACCTGGTGATTCCCGAGCCGGGAATCACTTCGGACTGGCTGCGCCTTCAGGAAGATTTAAAAAATATGACAGACCGAGCCCAGATTTTCGCTGCCCATCTCGGCACGGAAAACGGGAAAACCTGGCGCTTCGGTGGCGTCGACCGGGCGGGAATCGACCTTATCGCAGGTGATGTTCAACTCAGGCACGAATTTGAAACTCTGGCAAAGAACCCGGAAGCCGTTCTTGATTATGTTTTTGGGATCGCTAAAATACTATAATCGGTTACCTGAAATTTAGGGATGTACAATCCCTTTTGCTCCTTGTTAATTTTCTCCCATATCACGATGGGCGATTTTTGAAGCGGGGGGCCGCTTGGAATACGAGGGGAATTTAAAACGTATGGATACGATGGCACTATCTGAGCATTCCAACGCAGCCGCAGGCCTGCTGTCTGCCATGGCAAACCCGAAACGGTTGCTGATCCTGTGTTGCCTGGTCAAAGGCGAAGTCGCCGTTGGCGCGCTCGCTTCGCAAGTGGGCCTCAGCCAGTCTGCGCTGTCGCAACACCTTTCCAAGCTGCGGGCGCAGAAGCTGGTGAAAACCCGCCGCGATGCGCAGACCATTTATTACTCCAGCTCGTCCGAGTCGGTCCTGAAGGTCCTTGAGACGCTGGAAGAAATTTACTGTGCTCCAGTGCAGAAGAAATCAGCAGCCGCGTGAGAATGACAGCGCTGACATGAGGTCACGCTGCTCTGCCCCAGCCCCCGACATGATGGTCGGGGCTGGGGCATTTCCATGCCGGGCCTGCTGACCGGATAGGGAGCCCTGCAGGCGCAGGATCGAGGTAACCGCGGCCTAATGCGCGGCCATGCGATGCAATGTGGCGACCACCTTCTGCCAGTCGTAGGGTTTGGAAAAGAACACGCTGCGATCCGGCAGATCCGCTTCGCTCAGACTGACATGTCCCGAAACGATGATGATGTCGATCGGTGGCCAGCGGTCGCGCACGGCAGCCGCCAGCTTCATCCCGTCCATGCTGCCGGGCATGTCGATATCGGTAAACACGATCCGGATGTCCTTGCGTGTCTCGAGAATCCTCACCGCCTCGTCGGCATCGGCGGCTTCGACCGCGTCGAATCCCGCGTCCTCCACCAGATCGATTGCCATCATGCGCAAGAGGGGTTCATCCTCGACGACGAGGACTGCCCTGTTGTTTAGCGGTGTGGACTGTCCCATCCCGTCAATCTGCCTGTGCCAACTGAAGGAGCACAGCCGTCATCTCAGCGCTGAACCCCGGGAGATCATAACTCACGAGGACACCCCCGGTTCCGATCAATCCCATCCGAATGAGCTTTGAGCCGAAACCTCTGCGTTGCGGCTCGCGCGGGGCCGGCCCGCCGGTCTCCCGCCAGGAAAGGCGGAAGATCGCGTCCTGCCCCGTTCCTTCGATGCGCCAGTCGATCGCCACCCGCCCGCTGTCGTTGGAAAGCGCCCCGTATTTCATCGCGTTCGTAGTCAGCTCATGGATCAAGAGCGACAGCGACAGCGAACCCTTCGGACCGAACCGCACATTCGGCCCCTGGGCATCGATCCGGTCGCGGACTCCGAGCCCGTTCATCGTCCGGTCGACGACCGCATAGACAGAGGCGCTGGTCCAGTTCTGCTCGAACAGGATGTCGTGGGCGGTGCTGAGCGCATGCAGCCGTTTCTCGAACGCTTCCACAAGGTCCCGTTCGGCAACCGGCCGCAGCGTTTGGGTGGCGATCGCCTGCACCATCGACAACGTATTCTTCAGCCGGTGGCTCATCTCCCTGTTGAGCATCTGCTGCTCCTGTTCGGCCTGCACCCGCGACATGGCGATCTGGATGCGGTTGCCGAAGCTGCGGACGAAGGAAATCTCCTCTTCGACCCATGGGTAGGGCTGATCGTGATGGATGAAGGCGATAAGCCCGAAACGCCCGAGCTCGAAGATCGGCACGTTGACGAGCACGCGGATGCCGAGCGTCAGAAGCGCCTCGGCGTGGCTGCGTGTTCGCGGGTCCGTGGCGACATCGGCGACGACAACCGCTTCACCGCGCTTCAGGTCGTCGATGAAGGAACCGTAGTCCCGGAAACGGTGCAGTCCGGCAAGGCTCTTCACGCCGGGCGCGCACCATTCCGGCGGCACGACCACGGTCTCGTCCGCCGCGTTGACGATGCCGAAACCGGCGCGCGTCGCGTCGAGAGCCTTGGCCATCAGGTCTCCGGCGGCGACCGCCATCGATTCCACGTCGCTGAGGTCCTGCAGGCGGTCACCGAGATCGAGCAGAGCCTGCACGCGCGCTGCCTCCCGCTTGGCAGCGGTCACGTCGCGGACCGTGCCGATCATCTTGACCGGGCGGCCCGCCTCGTCATGGCGGAAGCTGGCATTGCGGGCGATCCAGCGCACCCCGTATCCCGGCACGCGAATGCGGTATTCGACATCGAGGGGCGCGCTCCCCTCCCGTCTGGTCGCGTCGCTGGACTGCAATTCCTTGTCCTGCGGCAGCACCATCGCCTCGAAGGTCCGTGCCGGATAGGCCTCGGCGACGGGCACGTGGAAGATCCGGCAGAACTCCCGCGATACCCTGATCATCGAACTCGCGATGTCGATTTCAAACGTGCCGACCCGTCCCGCCTCCTGAGCCGCGAGATTCGCATTGACGCTGGAACGGATATTGGCGCTGATCGACTTCTGGCGCCGGAACAGGTCGTCCTTGCGCTGCGAGATCCGCCGCATTTCCAGAAGCGTCACGACCTGCCGGGCAAGCGCCTGAAGCGCCGCCGTCTGCCCCTCCCCCAGCCCCTGCGGCCGCGGCTCGACATCCATGACGCAAAGGGTGCCGATGACCACCTCGTCCGGCGTCATAAGCGGTGCGCCGGCATAAAAGCGGAGCCGCCGCTCGCTGGTCGTAAGCGTATTGGTGCGCGTGCGCTGATCAAGCCGCAGGTCCGGGATCACGAGCACATCGGAACTGCCGAGCGCGTGGGAGCAGATCGACTGCTCGATCGGCATCTCGCTCGCCTCGAAACCGACGCGTGCCTTGAACCACTGTCGGTCCTTCTCGATCAGGCTGATGAGCGCCACGGGCGTATCGCAGAGGGTGGAAGCGACAAGCACGATATCGTCGAACTCCGGCTCCGGCTCGGTGTCCATGATATTGTACGCATCGAGCGCTTCCAGCCGCTCGACATCCATGTCTTCGTTTGGCATGTCTTCGCTTGGATCGGGGTCGGCCAATGACGGTCTCGGAATTGAAGTTTTTAGGCGATATTGGTCGCTTTCGCCAAAAGACCAGAGACGCGCGGTTAAATTTCAGCCGTGGCCGAAACCCGTTGTAATCCTTGAGCCCTTGGCCGGAAATCCGCGCGGCCGGCCCACCCCGCCCCGCCGCATCCTCGATTGGAAAAGACTTGCCCTTAGCCATTTCGCCGGGATGCAGGAATTCGGGCCTACCCTCGCCTCGAAGGCGGTTGACGCCCCTGATCCCGCTGATAATTTGACCATGTAGTCAAAACTTGGTGCAATGACGCCGACCGGGAAATGGCCACCCGAAGAAACCGAATGGCCATGGAGAATGTCATGTCCAATCGCCTGAATACCACGCCCAACGACCTGCGGGCGTTCTGGATGCCGTTCACGGCAAACCGCCAGTTCAAGCAGGAACCCCGCCTTTTCGTCAGTGCCAAGGATATGCACTACACGACCCATGACGGCCGCCAGGTGCTCGATGCCACCGCCGGCCTCTGGTGTGTCAATGCCGGCCACTGCCGTCCGAAGATCACCGAGGCGATCCGCGAACAGGCAGGCGAGCTGGATTATGCACCCGCCTTTCAGCTGGGCCACCCCAAGGCCTTCGAACTTGCCAACCGCCTCGTCGATATCGCGCCTGAGGGCATGAACCATGTCCTCTACACAAATTCCGGATCGGAATCGGTCGAGACGGCATTGAAGGTGGCGCTCGCCTATCACCGCGTGAAGGGCAACGGCTCGCGCTTCCGCCTGATCGGCCGCGAGCGCGGTTATCACGGCGTCAATTTCGGCGGCATCTCGGTCGGCGGCATCGTCTCCAACCGAAAGATGTTCGGCACGCTTCTGACCGGCGTGGACCACCTGCCCCACACCCACCTGCCGGGCAAGAACGCCTTCACCAAGGGTGAGCCGGAGCATGGCGGCGATCTCGCCGCCGAGCTCGAACGCATCGTCACGCTGCACGACGCCTCGACCGTCGCCGCCGTCATCGTCGAGCCCGTTGCCGGTTCGACCGGCGTGCTCATCCCGCCGAAGGGCTATCTGCAGAAGCTGCGCGAGATCTGCACCAAGCACGGCATCCTCTTGATCTTCGACGAAGTCATCACCGGCTTCGGCCGCCTAGGCGCCCCGTTCGCGGCCCAGTATTTCGACGTCAAGCCGGATATCATCACCACCGCCAAGGGCCTGACCAACGGCGTGATCCCGATGGGCGCCGTGTTCGTCACCTCCGAGATCCATGACGCCTTCATGACCGGGCCGGAGCACATGATCGAGTTCATGCACGGCTATACCTATTCCGGCAACCCGATCGCCTCCGCCGCCGGCCTTGCGACGCTTGAAACCTACAAGGAAGAAGGCCTGTTCGACCGCGCCCGCGACATCGCCCCCTATTGGGAAGCCGGCCTGCATTCGCTGAGGGACCTGCCCAACGTCATCGACATCAGAAACCTCGGCCTGATCGGCGCCATCGAACTCGACCCGATCGCCGGCGAACCGACGAAGCGCGCCTTCACGGCCTTCCTGAAGGCCTATGAAAACGGCCTGCTGATCCGCACCACCGGCGACACCATCGCCATGTCCCCGCCGCTGATCGTCGAAAAGCACCATATCGACGAGATCTTCGGGAAATTGCGCGAGATCCTGACGAGCAATATCTGAGCCGTCGTCGCGACACGGGAAAAGGCGGGTGTCCGCCTTTTCCCCTTCTCACGCCTTGCTCCCAAAGGATTGAGCTTCAAGCCGGGACCCGGCCGTGGCTTCAATCGCCGCTGATGACCTGCATGCCCGCGACGATTCCGGCCATGCCCGATTGGCGTTCTGCCGCAAGGTCAGGGCCTTCGACCGCATAATGGTTCATCAATATCGGCATCCTCCCCACCAGGGTGAAGGCGCTGACGCCCGACAGCACGACCTTTCCATCCTCCAGGAAGCGCTGCGCTGCGTAGGCTGCGCGGTCGTCCCGTCCGAGGAAAGGTGATCCCGCGACGGGAGGATCTTCCCAGAACCGCGGCGTCAGGGGCTGCGTGTCTTTCTCCAGTTCGTCCAGAAAAGTCGGGAGGTCCGCCGGAACGGGCTGGCCGCCTCCGTAATAGCGCATCATCGTGAAAGCGTATTTCGGGCGCTTGTCGCCGCCGGCCTCGGATGCCTTGAGCGATACGCAATCGACATCCAGGGACTTCAATTCCGCTTTCCTCTGCAGCGGTGGCGCCAGCGCCTTCCAAAGCCTTTCATGATAGCCGCCCCGTTTCGGATCGATGGCACAGAGCCCTTCCGGCACCTTGAAACTGATCTTCACCGTGCCGAAATCGACGATGCGGGTGCGCGGATCACCATCCTGCACATCGGCCGCCGGGTCCTTGTGGGGCGCGGCAGCACTCGGCCGCGCCTTGGTTGGATCGGGAATAAAGGTCGTCTCGAATTCCAGCTTGTCGGTAACCTTGTACGGACTGCACCGCAGGACGGCGCGCAGGGCCGACTGGGCGAAAGCCTCGTTCAGCGCACCATCGCCTTTTTTCTTGATCACCGGCTTCTGATCCAGGCTGCCGTCGGGGTTGAGCGTGAAGGCGACGGTGACAGGCGTGTCGGCGCCCGCAGGCGGGGACCAGCAGGGTTGGACCTGTGCCTCGAACGGCAGTTCCTCGGCAGCAGACGGCTGGGCCGCATGTGCCGCGGTCGCCGCAGACAGTATCCAAAACCCGCAGACAAGAAAGAAACGCATGGACCACCCCATCCCGTGTTGGCGGCAGGCTGGCTGGCGCCGAAGACCGTCCCAAACCTAGGGTGGTGACGCATTGCTTCAAGCCCGGATAACGTCTGCCATCCGAGATTATCGCCCCGTGCCCACATGCGAAAAGACGGCCTCGACGGCCCTCTTTCATTCGATGCGGCCCCGTACCTCTTCATTCGACCGTGACCGCCAGCGTCCGTTTCAGCGTCTTCAGGACGACGCTGGTGGTAAATTTGCGGATGTTGGCATTGCGCTCCATCATCCTGTCCGCAAGCGTGTCGAAATGTTCCACGGACTGTGCCATGATCACGAGCGTATAGTCGCCGCGGCCGGATGTACCCCACGCCTCCTGCACTTCGGGCGTCTCCGTGACCCAGCGCAGGAACGGCGGAAGAAGCTCCGGGCGGTCGCGCTCCAGTTCCACCTCCACCAGCATCGAGACGCTTGCGCCGACCTTCTTCGGATCGACGATGGAGACATCGCGCAGGATCACCTTGTCGTCCCTCAGCTTCTGCAGCCGCCGTTGCGCCGAAGAGGGCGAAAGGCCCGTCCGATGGGCGAGCTCGTTGAGCGTGATCGTCGCATCCTGCTGCATGAGCTTGAGGATTTCGCGGTCGGCTGCGGTGAGAGGCATGAAAGAAATTCCCGATCTGCTCCAGCAGTCAGGAAATAAACCCGTAATCTCTGAAAATCCAGGGAATCTCACCGTGTTTCCCTGACATCTTACCGCCATGACCAAGAACCAGCCACATCCTTCCGCCGAGGGCATCCGGGCCGCTGCCGCCCGCATCGATGCCTGTTTCACCAACAGCCCGCTGATCGGGCAGCAGACGGCCGATCTGGCTCTCGGCCTCAACCTCTTTGCCAAGGTCGAGACACTGAACCCGATCCGCTCCTTCAAGGGCCGCGGCACCGATTGGTGGTTGCGCAATCAGCCGGCCGGAAACATGCCCGTTGTGTCCGCCTCCGCCGGCAATTTCGGCCAGGGGCTGGCCTATGCCGGCCGCAGCGCGGGCCGCAAGGTCGTCATCTTTTCGGCCAAGACCGCCAATCCGGCCAAGATCGACGCCATGCGCCGGCTGGGCGCCGAGGTCATCCTGCACGGCGAGGATTTCGATGCGGCCAAGTCCGCCGCCAGGGCCTATGCGGAGGATCGAGGTTATGCCTTCGTGGAAGACGGAGCCCATCGGGAAATCGCCGAGGGCGCCGGCACCATTGCGCTCGAGATCACCGAACGGCTTGCCCGCGACGGCATGGCCCTCGATGCGGTCGTCGTGCCGCTCGGCAACGGCGCCCTGCTCACCGGAATAGGCGCCTGGATCAGGGCGAATGCCCCGGGCTGCAGGGTCATCGGCGTGGTCGCCGCCAACGCGCCGGCGATGAAACAGTCCTGGGAAAGCGGCAGGCTCGTTTCGACGGAAACCGCCGCCACCGCTGCCGACGGCATCGCCGTCCGCGAATGCGTTCCCTACGCCCTGGACTGCATGAGGGTCACCGTCGACGACGTCTGGGAGGTGGACGAGGCGCAAATCGGCGCCGCCCGGGAATTCTGCCGCATCCATTACGGCCTGGTGGTCGAGGAAGCGGGAGCCGCGGGCGTCGCCGGCCTGCTCGCCCACGGGGCGCCCCTCGCCGGACGCACCGTCGCAACCGTGCTCTGCGGCGGCAATGTCAGGATCGGCAATCCTTCCTGATCCGGCACCCGGCAGGAAGAGTGAGTGAGAAATGCAGCAGCACCGCCCCATCGGCCACGAGGCGGTGCTTCCATTCACGTCGGGATCTGCGTCTAGGGCGGTCTCAGCCCTTGAAGAAGGCCAGCAGGTCGGCGTTGATCACATCCGCATGGGTCGTTGCCATGCCGTGCGGCAGGCCTTCATAGACCTTCAGGGTGCCATTCTTCAAAAGCTTCACGGCAAGCAGCGCCGAGTCGGCGATCGGCACGATCTGGTCGTCGTCGCCATGCAAAACGAGAATAGGCACGTCGATCGCCTTCAGGTCCTCCGTGAAATCGGTTTCGGAAAAGGCCTTGATGCAATCGTAATGGGCCTTGGTGCCGCCCATCATGCCCTGCCGCCACCAGTTCTGGATCACGCCTTCGGAAACCACGGCGCCCGGACGGTTGAAGCCGTAGAATGGGCCGGCCGGCACATCGCGGAAGAATTGCGCGCGGTTGGCGGAGAGAGCTGCGCGAAAACCGTCGAAGACTTCGATCGGCAGGCCACCGGGGTTGTTTTCGGTCTTCAACATGATCGGCGGCACGGCGCCCATCAGCACCGCCTTCGCCACCCGGCCGCCGCCGCCATATTGCGCGACGTAGCGGGCGACTTCGCCGCCGCCGGTCGAATGGCCGACATGGATGGCGTTCTTCAGGTCGAGATGGGCGGCAAGCTCCGCGACATCGGCGGCATAGGTATCCATTTCGTTGCCGGTCTCGGTCTGGCTGGAGCGGCCGTGACCGCGGCGGTCATGGGCGATGACGCGAAAACCCTGATGCAGAAAAAACAGCATCTGGGCGTCCCAGTCGTCGGCCGAAAGCGGCCAGCCGTGATGGAAGACGACCGGCTGGGCATCCTTCGAACCCCAGTCCTTGTAGAAGATCTGCGTGCCGTCCCTGGTGGTGATGAAATTGCTGGTCATGGTCCTCTTGTCCTTTTGAAACTGATTTTCGAATGACTGAGACATGAATGTCAGGCGCGGCCAAAAAACAGGCGGGGGCCGTGCCAGGCATTCATAATACCGTTGCGTGTCGTTCCCTTGAACCACACTTTTCGGGTTATCGCGATTTTAATATCTCGATATTTGTTATCGCGATAAACATATGCATAGCGACATTCCCTAATGCCGTCTACAAAAATATTTATCGCGATAACAAATTTATGCTATCTACATCCCACGAACCTGGAACAGCCCCGGAGCCAGCATGTCCGCCTCCCCCCTTCCGCCGCTCGATGATCAGCTCTGCTTTTCGCTCTATGGGGCGAATATCGCCATCAACCGCGCCTACAAGCCGATGCTCGACGAGATGGGCATCACCTATCCGCAATATCTGGTGCTGAGCGTGCTCGGCGAACAGGACGGCTCGACGGTCGGCACGATCGCCGATCGGCTGGCGCTGGAATCGAGCACCATCACCCCGCCGGTAAAGCGGCTCGAACAGGCGGGCCTTCTTGAGCGCCGGCGCAGCAAGACGGACGAACGCCAGGTGCATGTCTGGCTGACCGACGCGGGCCACGCCCTGATCGCGAAGAGCAAATGCCTCGGTGACACCCTGATGGAGCGGTCCGGTATGACGCCGAGGGAATTCCAGGCCTTCAACCGGCAGGTGCAGGCCTTCCTCGGCGCTCTGGAGCAGAAGGCGTAAGATTTCGCGGCCTGCCGACCGCCCCGGCCGGAATCGCGAATCCCGGCGAACTTCTGCATTTTCCGGGCAGTTTTTCGTAAAAATCACAAAACCGGGCCCGGTCTTGTTATCTTCTTGCGGAATCCCGCGGCAATTCATACAGAATTGGCTGCCGGCAGCCGAAAGCCAAAAATGGCTCGGCACGGTATCGACCACATCGCCTCCCGTCATTGGCACGACCGCGCCAGGCGCGACATCGAAGACGGAAGACGAGATGCGGCGTTCACCGCGGGGTTGAAGCCCCCACCCAAGGAGACCAAAATGAACCTCAAGACGCTTTTGGGCGCAACTGCGCTCGTTTCCCTGACTTTCGCACCGCTTGCCCATGCCGATATCGTCATCGGCCTGATCGCGCCGCTCACCGGCCCCGTCGCCGCCTATGGTGACCAGGTCAAGAACGGCGCCGAGACCGCCATTGCCGAAATCAACAAGAAGGGCGGCATTCTGGGCGAGAAGGTCGTCCTGAAGGCGGCCGACGACGCAGCCGAGCCCAAGCAGGGCGTTTCCGCCGCCAACCAGCTGGTCGGCGAAGGCATCCGCTTCGTGGTCGGCCCCGTGACCTCGGGCGTCGCCATGCCGGCCTCCGATGCTCTGGCTGAAAACGGCGTGCTGATGGTCACCCCCACCGCGACCACCCCTGCCCTCACCACCCGCGGCCTCACCAACGTGTTCCGCACCTGCGGCCGCGACGACCAGCAGGCCGTGGTCGCCGCCAACTACGTCCTGAAGACCCTCAAGGACAAGAAGGTCGCGATCATCAACGACAAGGGCGCCTATGGCAAAGGCCTCGCCGACGCCTTCAAGGCCGCGCTGAATGCCGGTGGCGTCAAGGAAGTGCTCGACGACGCCGTCACCCCGGGCGACAAGGATTTCAGCGCGCTCACCACCCGCCTGAAGTCGCAGAATGTCGAAGTCATCTATTTCGGCGGCTACCATCCGGAAGGCGGCCTGCTCGCCCGCCAGCTCGCCGATCTCGGCGTCAAGGCGACGATCATCGGCGGCGACGGCCTGTCGAACAGCGAATACTGGAACATCGGCACCAAGGCCGCGGCCGGCACGATCTTCACCAACGCTTCCGACGCGACCAAGAGCCCGGACTCCAAGGCTGCCGCCGAAGCACTCGCCGCCCGCAAGATCCCCGCCGAAGCCTTCACGCTGAACGCCTATGCCGCCGTCGAAGTCATCAAGGCCGGCATCGAAAAGGCAAAGAGCGCCGAGGATACGGAAGCGGTCGCCGCCGCCATCAAGTCCGGCGAACCGATCGCCACCGCCATCGGCAAGCTCACCTATGGCAAGACGGGCGACCTCACCTCGCAGAGCTTCTCGCTGTTCAAGTGGGAAGACGGCAAGATCGTCGCCGCCGAGTGACATCGGCAACCCGATGCTCGATAACACCGATATTCGCGATGGGCGCCTGCGGGCGCCCATCTTTCTTCGAGGACCGATTTCAGATCCCGTCGAGCACCTTCCTGATCGACTTCGCCGTTTCGTTGCCGCGCGAGAAAAGCCAGAGCGACATCACCACGAAGAAGATCAGGAACACCACCAGGGCCGTCATCACATAGGGATAAAGCGCGTCGGCGGACGAGGTCGAGGCCATCAGCAATCCGTTGACGAGCACGAAGACGACGAAGGCGAGGACGGCGAAATTGATGATGTAGGTGTCGTTGTTCGAGAGCTTGCGGAACTCGATGCGGCACTCGACGATCGCCTTCTGCTGGGCCTCGTTGGCATGCAACTGGTTGAGCTCGACCTTCTGCCTGAGCGCCATCAGGTCGCGCAGCCATTGGCTGAGCTGGATGTTGAAGAAACTGCCGACCAGGCCGGCAAGGCTGAGCATCAGTCCGACGAGATTCATCACTTGTCCCCCTTGTTCGGAAAATCGAGAAGCAGCAGCACGGTATCCGCCGGTACGCCGAACCAGCGCGTCGTCCCCAATGACGGTTTGGCCTTCGGCGGCCGCGGTCGCTTTTCCGGCGGCACCGCGGCGCAATACCGGTCGAACTGTACCCTCAGCTCGTCGGCTGCCCCTGCCGAAAGGCTGATGTCGATTTCGAATATGCCCTGCCCCGTGGCGCTCGCCGTCTTCGCCTTTTCGCGGCAGGCCTCGAGCATCGTCATCAGCTCCTGGCGCGCAGCGTCGCGCCACTGCGCCGCCCGCCGGGTGCGCAAGAGCCGGGCGATATAGTTCGCCCGCGGCAGGGGAAGGCCGAACCGTTCGTAGAGGACCGTGCCGACCGGCTGTTCATCGGGAAAGATCTCCTCGTAGAAACGGGCGATCCAGTGTTCCGTCTGCTGGGTCTGGCTTTCGAACCGCCGCTCCCCGGTCACCCATTCGAGGAAGAGTTCGGCGGAAAGCTCCCGCAATCGCGCTTCCAGCCGCTGCCGGGCCTGCTGCGAAGCATCGACGGAGAGCGTCGCCAACGCCTTGTCGAGGAGTTGCTGGAGACGCTCGCCCACCATGGTCCTCCCCCTTGATTAGAAGACAATCGTGCGCCCCTGATCGCGGGCCTGCGCCTTGGAATAGGTCACCAGGTGGGCCGTGTGGCCATCCCGGTTGACCAGCCGGATCTCGCCGCCCTGGTTGGAAAGCTGGATCGAGTTGCGGGGCAGGAGAACGGTCGTCGCCACGCCGGGATCCAGCGTCACGTCGTTGACGGAATAGCGATGCCCCATCTTGTCGACCAGCAGCCATCCTTCAAGACGCTCTCGCGCAGTGCCGGTATTGATCAGTGTCACCGTTTCCTTGCCCTCGTCTTCGCCGGCCGGATTGACCAGCGCGGCCAGGATGCGGATCGGGCTGCCGATGATCGGCGGCCGGGCCGGCTCTGTCGGCGTCACCACCGGACCAGGCACCACGCCGCCCTCGGCGGGGCCGAGATAGACCGGATAGAAGGTGCGGATATTCTGGTCGTTGGCGCTGCGGAACACCTTGAGATCATAGCGCCCCCCGTTGATCGCCGCCTCCTTCGGCGCCCGTGCCCCGAGATGGGCGCGGACCGAGCCGATCGCCATCAGGCCCTCGACGCTGCAGCCGACGAAAAAGCCGCCGGTCGGTTTGGTGAGGGGGCGGATGACGCCCGAGGGATTGTCGCCCGGGGTCCAGCGGGAATAGTCCGGTGCCCGCCATTTGTAGGAAATGGTGACGGATTCCGGGAACCTCTCCTGGCCGTTCTGGTAGAGACCGCGCACATAGGCGATCCGGTCGTCGTCGAAGCCGGGGAAGGTATTGCGGTCGAAGGTCGTGGCAAGCCCGTCGTCGAGGTAATATTTGTACCAGAAGTGATAGCCCTGAACCTTCGGACCTTCCTGTTCGCCGACAAAGACGTGTTCGAAACCGCTGAGCGCCGGGTCGCCGCCCTGCGAGAAAGTGCGGAACCAATGCTCCAGCAGAACCCCGTACCAGCGATCGCGGGAAATCGCCGTTCCCGTAGCGGTGGCGACGTAATCCCGCGCCACCTGCATCGGCGGCGTGTCGATGACCGCCTCCAGCAGATCGTGGACCTCCTCGCGCTCCTCGGGAGTTTCGACCTCGGTGTCCTGTTCGTCCAACGCATAATTGTCGAACAGTTTCAGCACCCGATCATAGGTCAGCTGTTTGGACGCGGGAATGGTGACGTCGCGGAGGATTTTCGTGTCCTCGCCCACGTCGGCTCTCGCGACGACCGTCACCGACCCCCGCGCCGCATCGCCCGCCTGCCCGGGCAGGATCGGCTGCACGCCGTTTCCCGCCTGGTCCGCATCCCAGATCTGCTGATAGATATCCATAGTGTCCTCCATCCCGTGAGCATCCACTCTATCCCTCAATAGCGTCGAGTTGTAACGCCAGTTTGACAAAGCAATTTCAGGTGGAATGTATCAGCAGCATAACTCAGGGGTGAAGGACGGCGGATTTGCTACCCCCGCATGCACCCCCGTTTTTCCGTTGCCGTATTTCCCTTGTCGCGGGCACCCCGCTAGAATGGTGCAAACGGAATCGGAGCCTGCCATGACCACCCGTCTCGAAACCCTCATCGACCAGGGCACCGGCCGCGAGCCCGCCGATATCGTGCTGAAGGGCGGACAATTCTTCGATCTCGTCACCGGCGAGCTTGTCGCTTCCGACATCGCCATCTCAGGTGACCGCATCGTCGGCACCTGCGGGACCTATACCGGCCGGACCGAGATCGACATTTCCGGCAGGATCGTCGTGCCGGGCTTCATCGACACGCATCTGCACATCGAATCGTCGCTGGTGACACCGCATGAGTTCGACCGCTGCGTGCTGCCCTATGGCGTCACGACCGCGATCTGCGATCCGCATGAGATCGCCAACGTGCTCGGCACCGAGGGCATACGATTCTTCCTGGATTCCTCGCTGGAAACGATCATGGACATCCGCGTCCAGCTCTCCTCCTGCGTGCCCGCTACCCATCTGGAGACGGCCGGCGCCGATCTGCCGATCGAAAAGCTGCTGCCTTTCCGCGACCATCCCAAGGTCATCGGACTTGCGGAATTCATGAATTTCCCGGGCGTCATTCACAAGGACCCGGTCTGCCTCGCCAAGCTCGACGCCTTCTATGGCGACCATATCGACGGCCACGCGCCGCTGCTGCGGGGCAACGACCTCAACGGCTACCTCGCGGCCGGCATCCGCACCGAACACGAATGCACCACCGCCGAGGAGGCGCTCGAAAAGATCCGCAAGGGCATGCATATCCTGGTGCGCGAGGGCTCGGTCTCCAAGGACTTGGCAGCCCTGATGCCCCTCCTCACCGAACGCCTTTCACCCTATCTCGCGCTCTGCACCGACGATCGCAACCCGCTCGACATCGCCGAACAGGGGCATCTCGACTACATGATCCGCACTGCGATCGCCAACGGCGTCGAACCGCTCGCCGTCTACCGCGCCGCTTCTATTTCAGCCGCGCGCGCCTTCGCCTTGCGCGACCGTGGCCTCGTCGCACCCGGCTGGCGGGCCGACCTCGTGGTCATCGATAGCCTCGAAAACTGCAAGGCAGACATGGTCTTCTCGGCCGGCCGCAAGGTCACGGACGAACTCTTCGCCACCCGCAAACCCGTCGCCCCGGTCGGGCTCGACAGCGTTAGGGCGCGTCCGGTGCAAGCCATGCATTTCGGCGTTCCGGCAACCGAAGGCGAAACGCCGGTGATCGGTGTGATGCCGGGAAAAATCATCACCGAACACCGCCGGTACCGCCTGCCCGCCACCGGCAACCAGACCGGCCTCGATCTTGCCCGCGACATCATCAAGGTCGCGGTCATCGAACGGCACGGCAAGAACGGCAACCATGCCAACGGTTTCGTCCAGGGTTTCGGATTGAAGAAGGGCGCGATCGCCTCGACGGTCGGCCATGACAGCCACAATATCTGCGTCGTCGGCGTCAGCGAGGACGACATGGCGATGGCCGCCAATCGGCTCGGCGAGATCCACGGCGGCTTCGTGGTGGTGGAAGACGGCGAGGTCACCGGCGAAATCGCGCTGCCCGTCGCCGGCCTGATGAGCCTCGAGCCCTACGAAGTGGTCCGCGACACCCTCCACCACCTCCGCCAGGCCGCCTACGCGCTCGGCACGACGCTCCAGGAACCCTTCCTCCAGGTCGCCTTCCTGCCACTCCCGGTCATCCCGCACCTGAAGATCTCGGACAAGGGCATGGTGGATGTGGACAGGTTCGCGCTGATCGGGTGAGCAAACCTACTTCTGATAGCCTTTTGCTTTCATCCAGCCCTCGGGAAGCTCATCGCCTTCCATGGGCGGATTGTCGGGAACATTTTCGAGCGAGTTAAGAAAATCCTCTCGCGTCGCATTGCCAGCGCGTTTTTTTAGAAACTCCGCAGCGGTCTCAACCGCTCCGATTTTCTGAGCAACTGCTGACGCGATCCATTGATTCAAGGATACGCCGTCCTCTTTCGCCAGCCGCGTAGCGGCTGCCTTGATTGAAGCAGGAAGTTTCAACGGATATGTGTTTGTACTCATGTCCTGAGCTCCTCCAGCAATTCGCTAGGTCTTAGTATTCGAATTCCGAATGGCTTCCTTGCCTGATCGAAATCTCGAACATTGTGCGTTATCAATGCCTCAGCTCGGCCGTTGAGTGCTGCCTCAAGCACCATTTCGTCCTTTGCGTCCGAAAGCTGCGGGCGCCATTGATAATGAACGTCGACAGGCTCTGCCAGCGTCAGAAAACCCGCAAGAGCCCGGTCGATATCAGCCAACGCCATTCCATGAGCGTCTATATGTTCAGTTCTTTTGAGAACCGCTTCGTATTCGAGAAACAAGGCCACTGTGACAAGAGGCCTGATTTGCAGCGAGCCTATTAATTGCAGAATAGCGAAGGACGCTCCACCGCGACTTCGGTAACCGGCAGCCAGAACATTGGTATCGAGCACGAGCCGTTTCATCGACATTGACCATAATACATCCCATGGGATGTTTCAATGCCGCCTCGCCTCACCTGCGCCTCAACACCATTCCCCCGTGATAGAGCACGCCGTCGCGGAAATCCCCATCCGCGGTAAACCCGGTGTCGTCCTTGTAGTCGATATGGTCGCCGGTCACCCAGTAGCGGCCCTCATAGGCCTTCTCACGGGTGCCGCGCGCTTCCACGTAGCGGCCGTTCGGCAGCAGTTCGTGGCGGATGTGGTTGTCGTCGGTCACCCACATTCCGGCATAGGGATGTTCGGTCATCATCTTCTCCTGTTCCCTGATATCGTGGCCGAATGCCGTGACGCCCGCGACGAAGGCTGCGGCACATGCGGCGAGCGCCAGAGTCGCCCGGAAAGATCGGTCAGCCATTGAGGTGATCCCGCCTCGCCATCCGCTCGCGGCGGCTGCGTTGCATGCCGCGGGAGCGCTTGAGGAAGCCGCCGGCGACATCGGCGGCCCAATGGAAGGGGCTTTCAAGTAAGCGCTGGAAGTTGCTCATCACCATCTCCATTTTGTCCGGGCTGGTTCGATCGGACGAGCCGAATATGGTCGAAAGCGGGGAATGAGCGGTAGACCAGTCCTCCGGCATGATTGCACAATCCTCCGAAGCGCATTTGAAATGGCCGGCGGCACCACCATATGATGACCACATCACATCGCAGACATGCCGATTTTCATCGCATTCGCACTTTCAACCGAGACCCAGGATGGAAAAACTCGATCAGATCGCCCGGCTGATTGCACAAAACACCGATGAGGATGGCGTGTTCGAAACCGCGATCCCGCGCCTTTCGGTGATCCGCATGTCGACGCCGAC
The DNA here is from genome assembly GCF_031455615.1 of Neorhizobium sp. 2083. Lineage (NCBI taxonomy): Bacteria > Pseudomonadati > Pseudomonadota > Alphaproteobacteria > Hyphomicrobiales > Rhizobiaceae > Neorhizobium > Neorhizobium sp. 2083. Next base: position 204,741 of record NZ_JAVDTC010000002.1, read on the forward strand.
CGAGCCGCTGCACGTCCTCCACGAGCCGGCGGTCTGCATCATCACGCAAGGTGCAAAGCAGGTCATGCTCGCCGACGAGATCTTTCGTTACACCCCCGGCCAGTATCTGGTCGTCTCGGTCGACATGCCCATCACCGGCCAAGTCATCGAGGCGACGCAGGAAGAGCCCTATCTCTGCCTGCGTCTCGATCTCGACCTGAAACTGTTGACCGAGATGCTGATCGACATGCCGACTGCGTCCGGCCAGCCGGTCATGCGCAAGAAATGCATCGGCCTCAGCCGGACCACCCTGGAATTCCTCGATGCCGCGCTTCGCCTCACCCAGCTTCTCGACCGCCCGGACGAGATCGCCTTTCTCGCACCGCTGATCGAGCGGGAACTGATGTTCCGGCTGCTGCGCGGCGACCAGGCCGAGATGATCCGCCAGATTCTCGCGCCCGAAAACCGGCTGCAGCAGGTCAACCGGGCGATTTCCTGGATCCGTCAGAACTTTTCCGCGCCCTTTTCGATCGAGCAGGTCGCGGTCGAGGCGCGCATGAGCACGTCGTCGCTGCATCAGCATTTTCGCGAGGTAACCGCGATGAGCCCGCTGCAATATCAGAAGCAGCTGCGCCTGCAGGAAGCCCGGCGCCTCATCCTCGGCAATGCCATGGATGCCGCCACCGCCGCCCATCAGGTCGGTTATGACAGCCCCTCGCAGTTCAGCCGCGAATACCGCCGCCTGTTCGGCGCTCCGCCGATCCAGGACATAACAAGGCTCAGAAGCGAGCCTGCCCGTTACGCCGAGGCCTAATTCACACCCTCGCGCAGAACACGTCGAGCGCGTCGAGTTTCACGACGCCCTTTTCCAGCCGCGACTCGAAGCCCGGCAGGTTGACCGGCAGGCTTTCGCCGAATCGTTTCGGCAGGGTGAAGTTTTGCGGCTCGCGGGTCAGGTTGAAGACGAACAGCAGCTTTTCGCCGCCCTTTTCGCGCACGAAGGCGAGCAGGTCCTGATTGGTGTCGAGGAAGGTCATGTCGCCGTCGACTAGCGGCGGATGCGCCTTGCGGAAGGAAAGCGCCGCCCGGTAGTGGTGCAGCACGGATTCCGGCAGCGCCTCCTGCGCATCGACGGCGCGGCTTGCATGTTCGCCCGGCACCGGCAGCCAGGTTTTCGAACCGGCGGTGAAGCCCGCATGCGGCTCCCCCGCTTCCCACACCATCGGCGTGCGGCATCCGTCGCGGCCCTTGAAGGCCGGCCAGAAGCGGATGCCGTAGGGATCGCGCAGATCCTCGAACGAGAGCTCCGCCTCGGTCAGCCCCAGCTCCTCGCCCTGATAGAGGCAGATCGAACCGCGCAGCACGGAAAGCAGCGTGATCGACAGTTTCGCGACGCGATCCTGCTCGGCCGGTGACTCGGCGAAGCGGGTCACATGGCGCACCACGTCATGGTTGGAAAACGCCCAGCACACCCAGCCGTTGGTGACTGTGTCCGCCACCGTCGTCATCACCTTGCGGATATAGGCCGCGTCGAAGGCGGGGCCCAGGAAATCGAAGGTGTAGCACATGTGCAGCTTGTCATTGCCGGTCGTGTAGAGCGCCAGCGTCGAGAGCGAACGCGGCCCGTCGCCCACCTCTCCGACGGTCGCGCGGCCGTCATAGCTGTCGAGCAGCGCCCGGAGCCGCTTCAGGAAGCCGATGTTTTCGGGCTGCGTCTTGTCATAGAGGTGGTTCTGCATGGAATAGGGATTGGTGTCCGTCTCCATGCCCGCCCCGTCGGTGTCGTAGACCATCGGCGGATTGTTGCGCAGCTGCTTGTCGTGGAAATAGTAGTTGACCGTATCGAGCCGGAAACCGTGCACGCCGCGATCGAGCCAGAAGCGCACCGTGTCCAGCATGGCGTTCTGGACGTCGGGATTGTGGAAGTTGAGGTCCGGCTGGGCGATCAGGAAGTTGTGCATGTAATATTGCTTGCGCACCCCGTCCCATTCCCAGCCCGGCCCGCCGAAGATCGACAGCCAGTTGGTCGGCGCCGTGCCGTCCGGCTTCGGATCGGCCCAGACATACCAGTCGGCCTTCGGATTGGTGCGGCTGGAACGGCTTTCGACGAACCACGGATGCCGGTCGGACGTGTGGGAAATCACCTGGTCGATGATCACCTTCAGCCCCAGGCGCTCGGCTTCCGCCATCATCTCGTCGAAATCGGCGAGCGCGCCGAACATCGGGTCGACATTGCAATAGTCGGACACGTCATAGCCCATGTCGGCCATCGGCGAGGTGAAGAAGGGCGAAAGCCAGATCGCATCGACGCCGAGCGAGGCGACATGCGGCAGGCGCGCGGTAATGCCCTTGATGTCGCCGATCCCGTCGCCGCTCGTGTCCTGAAAGGAGCGCGGATAGATCTGGTAGATCACCGCGCCGCGCCACCAGTTCGCATCGACTGCCTTCACCGCCTGTGTCGCCATCGTCCGACTCTCCTTTCTCCAATGTTCCAGCCCAACCTAGTGTCCCCCGTTCAAAAGACAACGCATAAGCAGGGCTCTGCGAAGTTGCCGAACCGCTCTCTTGCCACGGCGGAAACTTCGGCCTATGCGAGTTTCAAAATACGGGAGGGATGCAATTGGGCGGACGGCTTCTTTCGATCGGCGAGTGCATGGTGGAGCTGTCGCAGGCGGGCGAAGGCCTGCTGCGCAAGGGCTTTGCCGGCGATACGTTCAACACCGCCTGGTATGCCCGCGCCTGCCTGCCGGCCGAATGGTCGGTGGATTATTTCACCGCCGTCGGCGACGATCCCCTGTCGACCGAAATGCTGTCGATGATGAGGGATGCCGGCATCGGCACGAGCTTCATCCGCCGCATCGAAGGCAAGACGCCCGGCCTCTATCTGATCACGCTGAAGAATGGCGAACGCACCTTCAGCTACTGGCGCGACACCGCCGCCGCAAAGAAGCTCGCCGACGATGCGGATCATCTGCGCTCAGCGATCGAATCCGCCAACATCCTCTATTTCTCCGGCATCACGCTCGGCATCCTTGGCCCCGAAGCGGTCGAGACGCTGCTGTCGGAACTGCGCCGCGCCAAGGCTTCCGGCAAGACGGTCGCCTTCGACCCGAACATCCGCCCCCGCCTCTGGCCGAACAGGGAGTATATGCTGAAGACGATCGAGGCCGGCGCCCGTGCCGCCTCCCTCGTGCTGCCGAGCTTCGACGACGAGACCACCCATTTCGGCGACGTGACGGTGTCAGACACGATCGCCCGCTACCACGCGCTCGGCGTCGAGAACGTGGTCGTCAAGAACGGTGCGGATGGCGCGACGCTGAGTTTTGGCGAAACCGGCGCCGTCCACGTCCCATCGGTCAGAACAACCCAGGTCGTCGATACCACCAGCGCCGGCGACAGCTTTAACGGCGCCTTCCTGTCCCGCCTCGTCCGCGGCATCCCGCCGGCACAGGCGGCCGCCTACGGCGCCTCTGTCGCCTCGGTCGTCATCGGCCATCACGGTGCCCTGATCAGCCCGGCGCTGCTGCCGGGTTAAGACACCGCCGGCCCCGACGGCCAGACGCAGCGCGGGCGCCGAAACAGACGCCATTTCCCGCTCTTTTCGGGGCCTGTCATCAATCAATTCTCAGTCATTGTCTGGGAGAGTGGCGCGGCTTCCGATGGCTCCCAACGAGGAAATGAAATGCGTATCGCTCTTGCCGCCCTGACCGTCCTCTTCCTGTCCCCGGCGGCATACTCCGCTCCGATCGACGCGCTCACCAAGGCCGAGGAAAAGACCTACGAGGCATGGGGAAAGCTCGGCCTGACGGAGCGCCTGGTGACCTTCGTCACCGCCCCCTCCACCGGCTACGGCATCTACCAGGAGAAGCAGTCCAGCATTTTCAAGCAGGGCGAAAAGGTCATCACCTATGTCGAGCCGATCGGCTACGGCTGGAAAGAGCTTCCCCACGACATGTATGAACTCAACTTCGTATCCGACCTGAAGATCAAGGCGGCGAACGGCGACGTCATGCTCGACAAGAAGGCCTTCTCCACAAATGTTCTGCAGAGCCACAACGCCAACATGGAATTCTCCATGGACTTCACCTTGACGCTGACGGGCGCGCCGGCCGGCAAATACACCCTGACCTACACGATCCACGATATGAGCGGCGACCAGACGTCGACATTCGATCAGGAATTCACCATCGCCGCCGAATAGTCCACCCGGCGCCGGCTGCCCTCGCCCGAGCGTCAGCCGGCGATCCGGAAGGGTATCGGGAATCGGCGAATTGGCCGCATTCACGCCATGTCGGTGTGAATGAAATCCTCGCCCTTGTAGGCGATGCTTTGTCTCGATGATCAAAAAGTCAGAACTATCAGAGATCGTCCCAGAGTTCGTCAATGAACGCCTTCCGGTCGAACTTTGGATTCGAAGGTCCGAGCGCCTTGGCCATGGCAAGTGCCCTTTCCAATCGTTCCTCCAGGGGCACTTTCGCCTTCCCCCCTTCCGGAAGCCACGGAAGAGCAACCGGCTTCCCAGCAAGTTCTTCGTCCCTAATGAAAAGAGGCATGAAGATATCTCCTTAGAGAACCGGATATCACATCGGCCTTTGTCCAACAATTGAACGTCGGCCCCCGACATGCCTCCTTCATCACTCTGTTACAATCCTTGGCGATAGAGGGCTGAAAACGCTCCGTCACACGCGAGTCGTGGATGGAGCGGCAACCGGGTTCGGCCTTTCATGACAAGAATAACCATCGTGACGGATGCCTGGTACCCTCAGGTGAACGGCGTCGTCCGTTCGATCGAGAATACCAACCGCGAACTCGCCCGGATGGGCGTCGACGTGACCATGGTGACGCCGCAGGATTTCACCAGCGTCCCCTGCCCCACCTATCCGGAAATCCGCCTCTCGGTCGCCACGTCCTGGCAGGTTGCCACCGCCATCGAGGCGTCGATGCCGACCGCCGTGCACATCGCCACCGAAGGCCCGCTCGGCCTGCTTGCCCGCCGCTGGTGCCTCAAGAACCACATTCCGTTCTCGACCAGCTACCACACCCGCTTTCCGGAATATGTGTCGGCGCGTTTCCCGATCCCGGTCCGCTGGCTGCACGCCTTCGTGCGCTGGTTCCACAATGCCGGCAACGGCTGCATGGTGGCGACCGCAAGCCTCGAGCGCGAGCTCTCGAAGCTCGGGCTGAAGAACCTGCTGCGCTGGAGCCGGGGCATCGACCAGACCATGTTCCACCCGATGGATCTCGACGAAAGGCCCTTCGACCTGCCGCGCCCGATCTTCATGACCGTCGGCCGCGTCGCGGTGGAAAAAAACCTGCCCGCCTTCCTCGATCTCGATCTTCCCGGCTCCAAGGTCGTGGTCGGCGACGGCCCGGCCCGCGCCGATCTGCAGAGACGGTATCCGAACGTGCTGTTCACCGGCATGAAGACCGGCGACGATCTCGCCCGCGCCTATGCCCAGGCCGACGTCTTCGTCTTTCCGTCGAAGACCGACACGTTCGGCAACACGATCCTCGAAGCGCTGGCAAGCGGCGTGCCGGTCGCGGCCTACCCGGTCACCGGCCCGATCGACATCATCGAGGAGGGTTCCGGCGCCGGCGCGCTGAGCGAAGATCTGCGCGAAGCATGCCTTGCGGCGCTGAACTGCTCACGCGAAAACGCCCGGACGCTTGCCCGCAAGTTCACCTGGGAAGCGGCGTCGAAACAGTTTTTGAACAATGTGATGATCGCTCAGGGCAAACCGAAACTGCCCGCCCCGCGCGGCGGAATTCGGCCTTCGGCGGTATAGGCGCAAACCCTCTCGCGGCTGCTGGCTCAGGGCTGCCCCCTCATCCGCCCTGCCGGGCACCTTCTCCCCGTTTTGACGGGGAGAAGGAAACGATGCCGCACCGCTCCCGCTAACCTCACCGCTGCAAAATGACGGCCGCAATCCGAGGCAGCGGTTGGAACCGAGAGCTTGCGGCTTGCATCCTTCTCCCCGTCAAAACGGGGAGAAGGTGGCGGCAGCCGGATGAGGGGCAGCCCCAAGCGCCATCCAAAAGAGACGCAGTCCCGAAACCCCTAACGCTTCTTCTTGCGCCCCTCGAACGGATTTTCGCCCGCCTTGAAATGCATGCGGATCGGCACGCCCGGAATGTCGAAATCCGTCCGCAACCCGTTGATCAGGTAGCGGACATAACTTTCCGGCAGCGCGTCGGGCCTGGTGCAGGACACCATGAAAGCCGGCGGACGGGATTTCACCTGGGTCATGTATTTGAGCTTGAGGCGGCGACCCGATACCGCCGGTGGCGGATGCTGGGTCTGCACGCTGTCGAGCCAGCGATTAAGCCTTGCGGTCGAGATGCGCTTGTTCCACACCCGGTCGGTGTCGATGATGTTCTGCATCAGCTTGTCGAGCCCGTAGCCCGTCTGGCCGGAGATCGGCACGGCGCGAAGCCCGCGCGCCTGCGGCAGCAGGCGCTCGGTCTTTTCGCGCAGATCGGCCAGCACCGCCTGCGTGTCCTCGACCAGGTCCCACTTGTTGAAGGCGAGCACGGCGGCACGGCCTTCGCGCAGCACCAGGTCCACGAGCTGCAGGTCCTGCTTTTCGAACGGGATGGTCGCGTCGAAAACGATCACCACCGTCTCGGCGAACCGGATCGACCGGAGCGAATCCGCCACCGACAGCTTTTCGAGCTTTTCCTGGACGCGCGCCTTGCGGCGCATGCCGGCGGTGTCGAACATCTTGATGGTGCGGCCGCGCCAGTCCCACTCGACCGAGATACTGTCGCGGGTAATGCCCGCCTCCGGCCCGGTCAGCAGCCGGTCCTCGCCGAGGAAACGGTTGATCAGCGTCGATTTGCCGGCATTCGGGCGGCCGATGATGGCGACGCGCAGCGGCTTGGTCTCGTCATATTCCGGCTCGGACTCGTCCTCGTCCGAAAAATCGCTGTCCCGGACGTCGATATCGGTTTCCGCCTCGTCGTCGTCTTCCGGAAACGCCCGCTCCTCGCCGAGCGCCTCGACGATCGCGTCGCGCAGGTCGATCATCCCCTGGCCGTGTTCGGCCGAGATCGGCACCGGTTCGCCCAAGCCGAGCGTATAGGCATCGTAGAACCCTGCGTCGGAACCGCGCGCTTCCGACTTGTTGGCGACCAGCACGACCGGCTTGCCGCTACGGCGCAGGAGCTCGCCGAATGTCTTGTCGAGCGGCGTCAGGCCGGACTTGGCGTCGACCACGAACAGCGTCAGGTCGGCATCGTCGATCGCCGCCTCGGTTTGGGCGCGCATGCGGCCTTCGAGTGTATCGGGACCGGCCTCCTCGAGACCGGCGGTATCGATGATCGTGAACTTCAGATCGATGAGTTTGGCGTCGCCCGGCCGGCGGTCGCGGGTGACACCCGGCGTGTCGTCGACAAGCGCCAGCTTCTTTCCAACCAGACGATTGAAAAGCGTGGACTTGCCGACATTCGGGCGTCCGACGATGGCGACGGTGAAACTCATTCTGTTGTCCTTAAAGCCCTGGGCGAAAACCGTCAGGGCGCCTTGCCGGAAGAGGCGATGTTGTCGAGCATGATCTGCGCGCGGTTGGCGACGTTGCGCGGCGCAGAGGCGTCATTGGCGATCTGCTGGAACCATTCCTTGGCCTGCGCGATCTTGCCGGCCTTGTAGGCGGCAAGGCCGAGCGCCTCGCGGGCGGAATTGGCGAGCGGATTGGCTGGCACCGCCATCGGCTGCACCTCTGCGGCCACCTGTTCATAGGTGCCGTTGTCGATCAGCAGCCATGCGGCGCGCATCCGGGCCAGGTCACGCATCGCCTGCGGCGCCTTGGCGTCCTTGCCGACCGCCGAGAAGGTGGCGATCGCGCCGGCCGCATCGCCCTTCGACTGCTGCACCGAACCGGCGCGCAGCCTGGCGAGCACGGGATAGGCGCCGGTGCCGCTCTTTTCGAGCGCGTCGAATGCGGCAAGCGCCTCGTCGTTCTTGTTTTCCGAGGCGAGCTTCAGGGCCGCCAGGAAACGGTCGCCGGACTGCGAGGAATTATGCGTGTCCCAGTACTGGTAACCGCGATAGGCGGCGGTGCCGACGACGATCAGCACGGCGACCGCGATCACGATCCGGCCGTAACGCTGCCATGCGCCCCTGAACTGGTCGGAACGAAGTTCCTCGTTCACTTCGCGAATAAAACTGTCGTCGTCCTGCGCCATCAAAGTCTCCGGCCCAACCGGCCCATCATGCGGAAAAGCGCCTTCTAGCCTATTTTCCCGGAGATGTAAGGCCCCCCTTAACGTCTGTCGCGCAAAAGTGGCTGCCGGTTTTGTGAAGACCGCAGGCGTAAGGGGAAAATGCATCCTGACGGTCCTGCGGCGGGAATCGCCGTTTCGCCCCACCCGTTCAAAGCTTCGCCTTATTCGGCGGTCACAAAGCCCGCTGCTTTTCGCCATGATTCAGGTGCCCGATGCGTTCGCTTGCCTTTCCATTCGCCTTCTGCCTCCTTGCAGCCCCGATCGCGGCGGAGGCCGCCGACAATACCGCCGGCAAGCCGAAACAGCTGGTCATGGTCTCCTTCGACGGTGCCGGCGCCAACACGTTGTGGCAGCGCAGCCGCGACATCGCCAAACGCGTCAATGGCCATTTCACCTATTTCCTCTCCTGCACGCTGGTCATCGAACGGGCCAATGCCAGGAGCTACCAGGGGCCGCACGAGAAGCCTGGCAAGTCGAATATCGGTTTTGCCCAAACAGCCGCGGAAGCCCGCGAACGGCTCGGCCATGTCTGGCAGGCGCATCTGGAAGGCCACGATATTTCCAGCCATACCTGCGGCCATTTCGACGGCAAGGATTGGACGGCGGCCGATTGGACCGCCGAGTTCGCCACCTTTCACGATGTGCTGACCAATGCCTGGAAGACGGCGGGCGCAGGATCGGAGGAACCGGCAGGCTGGAAGGATTTCGTCGCAACCGGCATCAACGGTTTCCGCGCTCCCTATTTCTCCACCAGCCCCGGCCTGGTCGAGGCCGAAAGGCAGGCAGGCATCCGTTATGACGCCAGCCTCGTCACCAAGGGCCCCGCCATGCCGGAGCAGAAGGGCGGCCTCATCCGCTTCGGTCTGCCGCTCATTCCGGAAGGCCCCTCCGATCGGCCGATCATCGCCATGGACTACAACCTCTTCATCCGCCATTCCGGCGGCATCGACAATCCGAGCAGTTCCGCCGAATTCGAGGAGCGCGCCTATTCCGCTTTCAAGACCGCCTTCGACAAGGAATACGATGGCGACCGCATCCCGCTCCAGATCGGCCTGCATTTCGTCGAGATGAACGGCGGCGCCTATTGGCGGGCGATGGAACGGCTGGTGACGGATGTCTGCGTCCGGGAGGACGTCGCTTGCGTGAGTTATTCGGAGGCGATCAGATTGATCCGCGAGCGGGAGAAACCGCGGGTGGCGTCGGGGCTGTAGGAGCGGCTTCTGGCTGCATAAAAGCAACCGGAGATCGACTGTCCACCCTCATTCCTGTGCTTGTCACAGGAATCCAGCCGCGCCGCGTCGGCGGTGCGAAAGACCCTTCGTAATCACGTCCCTCCGGCCAGGAGGTCGGGGACGTTTCCTCCCGTCCATGAAAAACCCGCCCAACTCTATCAAGCCCTTAGCGGCTTTCACTTCCCCATTCATCCCCGCCTCTCCGAAACCATCCCATAATCGCCCCGTCATCGGATGGGAAACCGGGTTCGCGAACCGGCCTCCGCCAAGGGTTTTCGGACCCCGGTTTTCGGTGATGGCTGTCGAACGTGGCGCAACGGGAACTGACAAGTCCCGCAAAACTGCAGGAAACGGTCGGGGCAGGTGGAAAACCTGAATACCCAATACCTCTTGGAATACCCCGCCTGCCCCATTCCCAAACCAAAACCGCGCCGGAGTGACGTCCGGCGCGGCCAAGGGTGCTGTCTGAAACTGCCGCAAAATCAGTAAGGCCGGTCGGCCGCGATCTCCCCGCCCTCAGCTTCCCGCTCCAGATAATGCTGGTCGATTTCCGGCAGCGGCTTGTCGTCGATAGCGGCTTCGAAGGCGACAAGGCGCTTGTGAATCGACAGAAGCTCGATAATCGTCGACCAGTAATTTACAAGATACTGGAACGAGTTGCTGACCTCCCCGAAGGCTGTAGATATTTGCTGCCATATCCCAAGCGTAATCTTAGCTGCAACAAATGTTGGAACCAAAATAAACAGCAGGAATATCGCGTCGATCTGACTGTATCCGTATCTTGCGACGTTAAAATAAAGATAGTGCCAGTACATCCGGAAATAGTTACGCCGCACGTTGGAGAAAAGCTCGCCGACAGTTACGGGTTGGGCGCGATCTTGGTGATCCTCGCCATACACGAGCTCCTTGCGATAGGCCGCTTCAACGCGTTGATTCCGAAAATTTAAGCCCGGCAACTTGATGCCAGCAAATGCTAGAAGCAACGTACCGAACAGAGACCAACCGATCGCCAACCAGAACAAGGCGTGCGGAATGGCGCCTATGACCGGTAGATCGCTGACATACTTCGACATTTCGAAAAGGATGGGGAGGAAAACGACCAACGTCATGACGGAGTTGATGAGAACAACGCCTAGGCCTTCCAAAATATTGGCAAACCGCATCGTGTCTTCTTGAACACGCTGCGAAGCGCCTTCGATATGCCGAAGTTTGTCCCACTTCGACATATAATAATCGTTCATCGCCGTTCTCCAGCGAAACACGTAATGGTTTGTGAAAAATGCGGTTACGACGTTCAGGGCGACGCTCACCATACCTATTTCAAAATAGCGCAGGATCAGATCGTAAAACTGCCCGTCGGTAATGCCAGGCTCTTTGGCCAATGCCCTCTGCAGTAGGTCAAAAAATGGGCCGCGCCAATTATTCATGGCGACTGATATCTGAACGACAAAATAAGCTATAAATATAATAAATGCCGATCCCCAGATGGACCAGTTCGACCAGGGATGATTCCGATCGATCAGCTTCCATGCAATGCCGAAAATCAAAACGAAAATCGTAAAGTAAAGATAGAACCACAAATTATCTGGAGAGAAGAAGAAAGCCAGGCCGATCGGCGCCTTTTCTCCCGCGGCAAGTGGAGGAAGCCCAATCGCAGTACCCATTTGCGGCCCAACCGCATACCAGACGAAGATGCACACTATCGTCCATACGGCAGCCGAAATGAAGAACAGTTTCGGTTTTGGAAAGAAGGAGTGGAACACGGAGCTTTGGCTTTCCTGAGTTCGAGTCGGCGGGATGTCGGAAACGACTGTTGAGCCGGAAACTAAGGCAGTTCCAAGGGGGCGGCAATGGCCGCGCCGCTTTGTTACGCAATTGTAACCACGGGATTATTAGGAAGCGCTGCGCGCAACCGGCAGTGCGAGGAGAACGCAGACCACGAGTGCCGCCGCGGCAATCAGGGTCGGGGCGACGAAACTGCCGCTCCCCTGAGCGATCCAGCCGGCCACCAGCGGGCCGATGATCTGGCCGGTGCCGAAGGCGGCGGTGGCGGAGGCCAGCGCCCGGCGCGGGCTTTCAGGCGACAGTTTCCGGCCGATCTGGAGGCCATAGGCGGTGATCACCATGAAGGTGATGCCGAGCAGCAACCCGCCGGCAATCGCGCCTGATGTCGGCGGCAGCGCGACCGAACCGAGCACGCCGACCGTCTGCAGGCCGAGCGCCGCGGCATAGGCCTTGGCAAGCCCGAAACGGTTGACTACCGGCCGCCAGAGCATCAGCGAGACGGCCGCCGCCGAGCCGGTCAGGAACCAGGCGAGGAATTCGACGATCGGCCCGGCATTCCCCATCCGCGCGATGGTGACGAGGAAGGTCGCAGTGATCACGTAACCAAAACCGAACAGGCCGTAGGAGGCGGTGAGCAGCACCAGCGGCCTGCTCCAGACAAGCGGCGGCTCGACCACCGAACCGGTGCCGACCGCCTGCCTCGGCAGGATCCGGGCGACGATGCCGAACACCACGAACACGATCGCCGCACCGGCGAGCCAGTTCAGCTGCCAGCCATGCGCCCAACCGAGCGAATTGGCGCCCGACATCGCGTTGACGGCGAAGACCAGCGCCGAGGACAAAGCGATGCCGAGCCCGACGCCGCCGAAATGCAGGACGTTCACATTGTCGCGGCCGACCGCGTAGGGCAGCACGATCGACGAGGTGAAGATCATCGCCAGCGCGCTCGCCACGCCCGCCAGAAACCGGATGACGATGAAAGCGACGACGGATTCCGTCACCGCCATGGCGGCGAGCAGGATCGCGGTCGCCAGAAGCCCGCCCAGCGCCACCTGCCGTTCGCGCCCGGCCGCCCAGCCATAGGCCGAGAGGATGGCACCCGCGAGATAACCGGCGAAATTGCCCGCCGCGATATAACCCGCATCGGCCGCCGAAAGCGGGATGCCGGTCATCATGCCGGGCAGGATCGGCGTATAGACGAAACGCCCGAAACCCATTGCCGCCGCCATGGCGATGGAGCCGGCGAAACCGATCAAGAGGGGGCGGCCGGAATAGCTCGTATTGATCTGCAGCATGGGACGGTTATCGCAGCCGGGGCGGACTGCGGCAAATCAGGAATTTTCATCGCAGCGATGCAGCGGAATGATCGTTCATATATACGTGATCGCGCATATGCGGAAACGAATTGGTGCAGCGCATTAACGAAACCGTCTTGCTGCTGACATGAATGCGGGACAATGTCTCGACCATCGCCATCGGGGCGCGGAGGCATGCGCATGGAACATGACCTTACCCTATCCGAAGTGCTCGTCGATCCCTTGATCGCCCAGCTTCGTCAGGCCGACTCTGTCGGTTACGCCGCTTTTGCGCAGTTGCTGCAAAGCGCGGCGCGCGTCCATACGCGCCAGATGCTCGGAAACCTCCAGACGGAGCGCACCGACGCGTTCTATGACCGCGTCGCTCCCGCGTCGCGCGGCACCAAACACAACTGACCCAACTGCCGGTACGGCAGCGGTCTCCGCTCAATCCGCGAGAGTGAGGATCAGCGGCCCGTTCCGGGTCGCGACGATCGTATGCTCGTATTGTACCGTCGGTGCCTTCGGGTCGCTGTAGAGCGTCCAGGGATCGCCGTTGTCCCCGTCCTCGGCCCAGTTGGCGCCGAGCGACAGGAAGGGCTCGACGGTGAACACCAGCCCGTCCTCCATCGAACGCGTCTCATGGCGGTCAGGCCAGGTCGGGATTTCCTTCGGCTCGTCATGCAGCGTCAGCCCGATGCCGTGGCTCGAAAGATTGGTGATCAGCGTATAGCGGTTCTTCTTGGCAAACGTGCCGATCGCATTGCCGATCCCGGACAGCGGCTTGCCCGCCTTCACCTGCTGCAGCCCGGTCCAGAGTGCCCGGCGGCCGTCGCGGCAGAGTTTCTCGATCTCGCGCTTTACCGGCGGCACCGCATAGGAGGCGCCCGTATCGCCGAAGAAACCGTCCTTGACCGCCGACACGTCGATATTGACGAGATCGCCCGCCTGGATCACCCGGTCGCCCGGAATGCCATGGGCGACTTCCTCGTTGACGCTGATGCAGGTGGCGCCGGGAAACTGGTAGCAGGTCTCCGGTGCCGACTGCGCGCCGTTCTCCTCGAGGAACCTGCGGCCGATCGCATCGAGCTCGCGGGTGGTGATGCCCGGCTCCAGCGACTTCGCCATCATCTCCATCGCCTGCGCGCAAAGCCTGCCGATATCCTTCAGCTTGGCCAGTTCGTCCTCGGTGGAGATAACCATGGTTGCCTTACGTCCTAACGCGTCGAAACTCGATCAGGCGGCCGGTTTCGCGCCATCGGCCGGGCCCGTCAATTCTTTTCTGCCGATCCCAGTTCTTTTCTGACGAGCGGCGCGACTTTCGTGCCGTAGAGTTCGATGCCGCGCATGACCTGCGCGTGCGGCATCGGGCCGATCGCCATCTGCAGCAGGAACCGGTCCATGCCGAAGACCTGATGCGCGGCGACGATCTTTTCGGCCACCAGTTCCGGCTCGCCGAGGAAGAGATTGCCGAGCTTCGATCGCGCCTCGTCGAAATGCGCCCGGTTGGTGGGGCCCCAGCCGCGCTCGCGGCCGATGCGGTTCATCACCTCGGCCTGCGGACCGTAGAACTGGTCGGCGGCGGCCTGCGTCGTGTCGGCGATGAAGCCGTGCACGTTGATGCTGGTCTTGAGTTTTGCCGGATCCTGGCCGGCGCGCCGCGCTGCCTCGCGGTAGAGATTGAAGAAGGGCGCGAAGCGCGGATATTCGCCGCCGATGATGGCGACCGCGAGCGGCAGGCCCATGGCCCCTGCCCGCGCCACCGATTGCGGCGTGCCGCCGACGGCGATCCAGATCGGCAGCTCCTTCTGCAGCGGACGCGGATAGACGCCGCGGCCGTTGATCGGCGCGCGTTTTTCGCCCTGCCAGGTGACCACTTCCTCGTCGCGGATGGCGAGCAGCAGGTCGAGCTTTTCGGCGAACAGCTCGTCATAATCGCCGAGATCGTAGCCGAACAGCGGGTAGGATTCGATGAACGAGCCGCGGCCCGCCATGATCTCCGCCCGGCCGTTGGAGATCAGGTCGACCGTCGAGAACTGCTGGAAGACCCGCACCGGATCGTCGGACGACAGAACCGAGACGGCACTGGTCAGCCGGATGTTCTTGGTGATCGCAGCCGCGGCCGCAAGCACCGTCGAAGGCGACGAGATCACATAGTCCGGACGGTGGTGTTCGCCGAGCCCGAAGACGTCGAGCCCCACCTGATCGGCAAGCGCGATCTCCTCCAGGAGATCCTTGATCCGCCTCGCGCCTTCCGCGCCCTTGTCCGGTGCTGCGGCATCGACATCGCCAAAAGTGTGAAGCCCGAGTTCCATCTTCCAAATTCCATTCGTTGATGCCCGTCAGATAGTTATTCGGCATATCAGGCGCAAATGCTATTCTTTCGAAGGCATCGTTCGACGGAATGGATAGGTGTGGGTCACAGGCAATCGCCGGCCCACGGCTTGGCAACCCGCACGGGACTGCGAGATTTTGGGCACAAACATAGGTTTAAGGCCTAAGAGAATGGTAATCCCTCCGCGATAATCTCCCCGGCCAACAGGAACAACGGTTTAGGCAAATCGAATGGATGACAGCACCGGAAATCGGCCGGACTCGGGCGCTCCGAACCTGCAATCATCGAATGACATTCTCATCGTGGAGGATTCCGCCGCCCTTTCGGCTCTGCTGCGGCAGCGGCTGGAGCGGGAGACGGCCGGCAGGACCTTCTGCTGCGCGAGCCTGGAACAGGCTCGCATGCTGCTGGCGGGGCAGAAGTTCACCCTGGCGCTGACCGGCCTCAACCTGCCTGACGCGCCCAACGGCGAGATCCTTGCCCTGCTTGCCGAATATGCGGTTCCGACAATCGTCTTCACGGCGACCTCCGAGACGGAGACCGCCGTCCGCTACACCGAGCGGAAGATCATCGACTATATCGTCAAGACCGACAACAGGACGGTCGATACGGTCGTCAGGACCGTGAACCGCATCCTGACCAACAGCGCCTTTTCCGTTCTCGTCGTCGATGACGCGAGATGGGCCCGCTCCGGTCTGGTCGAGATCATGCAGCGGCAGAATTTCCGTGTCCTCGAAGCGCTTTCCGGCAAGGAGGCATTGAACATGCTTGCCGAGAACCCGTCGATCGAACTGGTCATCACCGACTACAACATGCCCGACATGGACGGACACGAGCTGACGAGGCGCATTCGCGCCACCCGGCCTTCGGACGAGCTGCGCATCATCGGCGTTTCGTCTTCGTCCGACCGCGGCCTTTCGGCGAGCTTCCTGAAGGCGGGCGCGTCGGATTTCATCTACCGTCCCTTCGTGCCCGAAGAGCTGCAATGCCGCATCGACAACAATGTCGAAACCCTGACCCAGATCAAGCGGCTGCGTTATCTGGCGGAACGCGACCATCTGACCGGTCTCGCAAACCGCCGCTTCTTCTTCGAGAAGAACCCGGCCCTGAAGCCCGCACCGGCAAACGACGCGGTTGCGATCCTCGACATCGACCATTTCAAGTTCGTCAACGACACCTACGGCCATGAGGCCGGCGACCAGGTCCTGAAGCGGCTTGCCGGCATCCTGAGCGAGATGACCGCCGGCAACCGCTATCTCGCGGCCCGCCTCGGCGGCGAGGAGTTCGCGATCTACATGAAGGATACCAATGCCTTCCAGGCCCATTCGTTCTGCGAACAAATCCGCGCCCGCGTCCAGGCGACCAGCATCGCGGTGCTGGACAAGAGCATTTCGGTGACGATCTCCATCGGCGTCATGGAGATGGAGGAGCGCGAGAGCTTCGGCAACCAGCTCAACGCCGCCGACCAGCTTCTCTACATGGCGAAGAAGAACGGCCGCAACCGCGTCTATTCGAGCCTGACGATACCGGAAGCTCTCATCCCTCAGCCAGCGGAAGAGGAACCCCGTTCCTCGGTGATCCGGCGTCCCGGCAGCCGGTGACGGTGCAACCGGATTCGATTCCGCTTTCAAGGACTTCCGCCGGCCTTTTGAATCGATCTCGAAAGCGCTTTAAGGCAAGGCCGCCCGAGCCGGACTCGGGCGGCGGCGCATGTTTCTAGAAAGTCTTGGCAACCTGTTCCAGCTGGTCGGCGACGATCCCCCAGCCGACCGTAAAGCCCATCTGATTGTGGGCGTTCTTGTCTTCCTCGCTCCAGTGATAGGCCGTCGCGGTATATTTCGTGCGGCCGTTGCCGAGGTCTTCGAATTCGACGACAGCCGTCATGAACGGCTTTTCCGACGGCACCCAGGCGCTGGTATAGGCATCGGTGAACACGAGCTTCCTGTTCGGCACCACTTCCAGGTAGATCCCGTAATTGGGGATCTTCTCGCCGTTCGGGCCTTCCATCAGAATATAGCTGGAGCCGCCGGCGCGCACATCCATCCGGGCTTCCGTCACCTTCCACGGCAGCGGGCAGAACCATTCGCCCATCCGTTCCGGCGTGGTCCACGCCTTGAAGAGCTTGTCGGCCGACACGTTCATCTCGCGAACGATCTGCAATGCGTGCTTGGCGGTATTGGCGGTCATTGTCTGTCTCCCTCGGGTTTCACTAGACATCTCATGCGATGCTGAATCTAGGACGTTTGGCCGGGACGATATCCGACACGTGTCATGGAATTTTTTCGGGCGATCGGGCAAATATGGCGAGACGGATCACCGGCGTCGGAGGAGGAATGATGACCCAGTTCAGGTTCGAGGCCGAAGTCATCCATTGGCGCGGCCCCTCGCCCTTCTTCTTCGCACCGCTTCCCTTGAACCAGGCCGAGGACATCAGGCGGCTGTCAAAACTTCTGAGCTACGGGTGGGGCGTCATCCCGGTCGACGCGACGGTCGGCGGCGTCACGTTCTACACGTCGCTGTTTCCCAAGGACGAGACCTATCTTCTGCCTTTGAAGGACGCCGTGCGGAAAAAGACCGGAATTACGGCCGGCGATACGATTGCCGTGGAGATGACGTTAAGGCCACCGCGGCAGTAGCGGCATCGGTCGGGAAAGCCCCTCATCCGGCTGCCGCCACCTTCTCCCCGTCTCGACGGGGAGAAGGACGCAGGATCACACCGTCTCCGTCCTTCTCAAGCGCTACTGAGGGCACGTCCCCTCTCCCCGCCTGCGGGGAGAGGGTTAGGGTGAGGGGCAATTGCCCCAGGCATTGATTTGATTGTCCACCTACACCGCCGGCGGCGTCACCGCGCCGAGCTTGTCGATCTGCATCCGGATATGGGCGCATTCGGCCGGCGAATTGGCGAGCGCGATCGCCCGGTCGAAGGCCTGCCGGGCTTCGCTCTTCCGGCCGGCCTGCAGCATCAGCCCGCCCTTGACCCCGTGGAAATAGAAATAGCCGTCGAGCTTTTCGGCCAGCGGCGCGATCATGGCGAGCGCCGCCTCCGGCCCTTCGAGCTTGGAGACCGCAACCGCCTTGTTGAGCGTGACCACCGGCGACGGCTGGATGTGTTCCAGAAGGTCATAAAGCATGGTGATCTCCTGCCAGTCGGTATCCTTCGGCGTCGCCGCCCGGGCGTGCAGCGCCGAGATCGCCGCCTGGACCTGATAAGGGCCGGGCTTGCGGTGGCGGATCGCCTTGTCGAGCAGGGCCAGCGCCTCGTTGATCAGCTTGCGGTCCCAGCGGCTTCGGTCCTGGTCCTCCAGAAGCACGATCTGGCCTTGGGCGTCGATGCGTGTCCCGGCGCGCGAATGTTGCAGCAGCATCAGCGCCAGCAATCCCATGATCTCCGGCTCGCCCGGGAAGATGCGCAAGAGCAGCCGGCCAAGCCGGATCGCCTCGTCGCAGAACGCGGCGCTGTCGGGATTGGTGATGCCGGCGGAATATCCTTCGTTGAAGACGAGATAGATCATCGCCGAAACGATGCCGAGGCGCTCGCTCCGTTCCGCAGCACCCGGTGTCTCAAAGGGCACGCCGGCCTTGGCGACGCGCGCCTTGGCCCGGGTGATGCGCTGTTCCATGGCGCTGTCGCCGACGAGGAAGGCGCGGGCGATCTGCGCGACGCTGAGGCCCGAGACGATCCGGAGCGCCAGCGCGATCTGCTGGGTCGCCGGAAGGTCCGGATGGCAGCAGATGAACATCAGCCGCAGGATGTCGTCCCGGTAGTTGGAATTGTCGAGCCGGTCGGCGATATCCGTTTCGGCGTCGGACAGGTCGGAGAAGGCCTCCTCCTCCGGCAATGGATCGTTCCTGGAGCGCTTGCGGACCGCGTCGATGCCGCTGTTGCGGCCGACGAAGATCAGCCATGCGGTCGGGTCGCGGGGCGGCCCCTTGTCCGGCCATGTCCGGATGGCGCGCAAGCAGGCCTCCTGAAAGGCCTCTTCCGCGGTATCGAGATCGCGAAAGTAACGCAGAAGCGCGCCAAGCGCCTGCGGCCGCGCGGCCGTCAGGGCAAGCTCGATCCAGGCAATATCTGTCATGTCTTGGTCTCGCTATGTTTCATCTCGCCGGGATGGAAGACGTAGAAGGGCCGGATTTCATAGGAACTGGAGCCGGGATTGACCGCCGAAAGCTTCTTCGAGAAGGCAACCGCCTCTTCCAGCGTCTCGGCCTCGAGCGTGTAGAAACCGAGGAGCACTTCCTTGGTTTCCGCAAACGGCCCGTCGAGCACCAGCGGCTCCTCCCTGCCCTTGCGCACGGTTGTGGCGGCGGTGGTCGGCATCAGCCGCCCGACCGGGCCGAGCTTGCCGGCCTCAGCATAAGGCGTCTGCACCTCGATGAGCTTTGCCATGACGGCATCCTCTTCCTCCTTGGACCAGGCGAAGACGGTTTCCTCATGGGCGTAGCAAAGGATGGCGTAAAGCATGCGTAGCTCCTTCTCCTAATGAAGACGAAGGATTAGCGCGGCTGCCGACAAGGTGCAGTAATTTTTTGACGGATCAGCGTCGCCCGGTCGGGCTGGTACCGAACGTCTCGCGGAACCGGCGGGAGAAATGCGACCGCGAGGCATAACCCGCAGCCTCCGCAGCAGCGATGCTGGAAGCGCCCGAGGATAGAGCGTTCTGCCCCGCCTTCAGCCTCTCCCGACGCAGGATGGACCGGAACGAGGCGCCCTCGCCGGAGAGGCGGCGACGCAGCGTCGAGGCGCCGATCCCAAGCTCGGCTGCGAGGCCGGCAACGCTCCAGGGCTCGGAAGGGGCAGCGGCGATCAGCCAGGCGACCTCCTCCGAAAGGCTCTGGCGAAACAGGGCCCGCGCCTCCGGCAGCGGGCGCAGCAGGGCCAGAACCTCGGCCATGCGCAACCGCCTGATCGTCTCGCCGACCGCGCCGTCGGCAATCGCCGTCGCGGCGTGGCAGAGTGCCTCCACCAGATCCTCGCCGAGCGGGACGCCGAAACTGCCCGCCTCGCCGCCTTGCAATCGCTCGGCCGTCGAGAGCGGCGGTATGCCTTCCGGCAGGTCGGGCACGTCGAGCCTCAGCGCGACATAGAGGCCGTTTGTCTCATCCGGTATGTTGACCGCGTCCATCGCCACGCCGCCGGGCAGAACGAATACGGATCCGGCCGGAAAGACCTGCGTCCTGTCACCGAGCCAGATTTCCTTCTGGCCATGAAGCACGATGCCGACCATCGGGCAGTCCAGCTCCAGCGCCTTCACCTTCTCCCGGTCGAAACAGCAATAGATGAACAGCTGCTCCGCATAGGCGTTCATGCCGGGCTTGAGGCGCCCGGCCGCCATCGGGCGCAGGCGGTCGAGCAAACTGCGGGAATGATCTGTAAAATGCCGGCCGAGGATCAGGTTCATCAGCACAGTATAGCGGAGGATGCGAAACGAAAAACATCCCCGGTGAGCGTTTCGGGCTCAAGCCGGCAAAAATCCGGCCCTGGTGGCGGGCGGAAAGCGGGCAGAAGGCGCGGGCTTCAACCGAGGAGACTTTTGATGAAGACCTTCGCTACCCTTTCCGCCTTTTCCGCCTTCGGCGCATCCCTTCTGGCCGCCGGCGCGGCTCTGTTGGCTCTTTCGGCTCCCGCCCGTGCCGCAGCCGATCTCGAACTCTGGCGGCTCGATTGCGGCTCGGTCATGGTCAAGGACCTGTCGAGCTTTTCCGACACGTTCGCCTATGCCGGCCAGACCCGCACGCTCACCGACAGCTGCTACGTGATCCGCCACGGCGCCGACTACATGCTCTGGGACACGGGCCTGCCTGCAGCCCTGATCGGCAAGGCGCCGGACCTGACCCAGCCGCTCGCCCCGTCGCTCACGGCCGACATCCCGGCGCAGCTCCAGAAGATCGGCATCAAGCCGGAGCAGATCGGCATTGTCGGCATCAGCCACAACCACTTCGACCATCTCGGCCAGGCCTCGACCTTCTCGAAGGCGACGCTGATGATCGGCGCCGGCGACTGGCAGAGCCTGCATGAAAATCCCCTGCCCTTCGGCGTCATGCCGGCGCTCGTCCAGCCCTGGATGGACGGCAAGGCGAAGGTCGACCCGGTCGCGGGTGACCGTGACGTGTTCGGCGACGGTTCGGTGATGATGCTGTCCATGCCCGGCCACACCAAGGGCGAAACGGCCCTGCTCGTCCACTTGCCGAAGACCGGACCGGTCCTGCTCTCCGGCGACGTGGTGCATTTCGAGGAGCAGATCGCCAATAACGGCGTGCCGCCCTTCAACATCGATCGCGCCGAAAGCCTCGCCTCGATGGATCGCATGAACAGGATCGCCCGGGAATTGAACGCCAGGCTCGTCGTCCAGCACGATGCCGGCGACATCGGCAAGCTGCCGGCCTTCCCGGCCAGCGCCCGCTGACCACGGACTGCTGATTTCGTTTCGATGGATTGCCACCGGCGCGCCTCGCGCGCCGGTGGCAAAAACGATTTCCATTGTAGAATTTATTGGCAATATCTGCGACACTCATCACAATGATGAAAGGATTGCAGATGGCCTCGGAAAGCATCCACGTGCGCGTCACCGGCAAGCTGCAGGACCATATCCGGCAGCAGACAGGCGAAAACGGCCTCTACGAAAACGCCAGCGAATATATCCGCGCCCTGATCCGCAAGGATATCCAGAGCAACGACGAGGCCTGGGACTGGCTGAAGCGGCATCTGGAGCCCGGCCTGCGCGCCGGGGAGAGCGAATTCGTCGAAGTGACCGCGAAGGACGTCATCAGCCGCAACAAGATGCGATGAGATGGCTGGCTATCTCTTCTACCCGCCGGCCGATGCCGCCCAGGATGTGATCTGGAAAACGACGGCGGAAACCTGGGGTGAAGCCCAGGCCGAGGCCTACATTCTCGGCCTGCACCGGCATCTCCAGCGGCTGTCGGAGACCCGCGTGCTCTGGCGAAAACTTCCCTCAGCGCTGACGATTCCGGCCGGCCTCGACGTCGAGGCTTGGTTCAGCCGCTACGAGCGCCACTATATCGTCCCGCACGTTGTCCGGCGGCCGCATCGGCGTGATCAACATCTTGCATGAACGGATGGATTTGCCGGTGCGGCTCGCCGATGATTTGCTAAGTATCGCTCGACGGGATTCGGAGTGAGTCTTTCCGCTCCCCGGTTCCAGATCTGATCCACTTCCCGAGGAATTCCCATGGCCGATCTTGCCGCCTTCCCGATCACTTCCAGATGGCCCGCCCAGAACCCGGACGTGCTGCAGCTCTATTCGACGCCGACGCCGAACGGCGTGAAGGTGTCGATCATGCTCGAAGAGATCGGCCTGCCCTACGAGCCGCATTTCATCAATATCGGTGCCGACGAGACCTGGGAACCGGAATACCTGTCGCTCAACCCGAACGGCAAGATCCCGGCGATCCTCGATCCGAACGGCCCAGGCGGCAAGCCGCTGGCGCTGTTCGAGTCGGGCGCGATCCTGATCTATCTCGCCGAAAAGACCGGCAAGCTGCTGTCCTCCGATCCGGCCACCCGCTACGAGACGATCCAGTGGGTGATGTTCCAGATGGCAGGCCTCGGGCCGATGTTCGGCCAGCTCGGCTTCTTCCACAAGTTCGCCGGCAAGGACATCGAGGACAAGCGCCCGCGCGACCGCTACGCCAGGGAATCCCACCGCATCATCCGCGTGCTCGAAACCCGTCTCGAAGGCCGCGACTGGGTGATGGGCGACGAATATTCGATCGCCGACATTTCCATGCTCGGCTGGGTGCGCAACCTGATCGGCTTCTACGGCGCCGGCGAACTGGTCGAATACGACCGGCTGAAGCGCGTGCCGCAATGGCTGGAGCGCGGCCTCGCAAGGCCGGCCGTACAGCGCGGCCTGGATATTCCCAAGCGCCCGGCCTGATCAAATACCGTAGCGACCCTAGTTCATGGGGAGATGGAGGTGACAATATGCCCAAACCTACTCTCCCCATGCCAGATCTCCCCATGCAGGGTAGTTGCCGTTGCGGACAGGTGCGCCTGAGGATCAGCGCCCCGCCGATCCTGACCATGGCCTGCCACTGCACCGGCTGCCAGAAAATGAGCGCCAGCGCCTTCTCGCTCTCCGCCGCGATCCCCTCTGAAGGGTTCGAGGTGACCGAGGGCGAACCGGTGATCGGCGGCCTGCACGGCGACGACGCCCACCACTACCACTGCCCGCATTGCAAGAGCTGGATGTTCACGAAGCCGGCCGGCATGGACTGGTTCGTTAACCTGCGTCCGACCATGCTCGACGACCCCAAATGGTTCGTGCCCTTCATCGAGACCTACACGTCCGAAAAGCTGCCCTGGGCGACCACCCCGGCCGTCCATTCCTACGAGACCTTCCCGCCGATGGAGGCCTATGAGGGCCTGGTGAAGGAATTCGCGGAACGGGAGTGACCTCCGAAATCGCTTGTCAAAATCCCGCCCTCCTTCCATCATGCGCGGAAAGGAGCTGTCCATGGACATCCATGTTTCGCTGACGGACGATCTGGCCGAGTTCGTGAAATCTAAAATAGCGTCTGGACGCTACCGCTCCTCGAGCGAGGTCGTACAGGAGGCCTTGCGACTGCTGGAGGAGCAGGACGATGCGGCCGGCGATCTGGATCGTCTGAAAAAGGCCTGGGACGAAGGTATCGAAAGTGGCGACTACCGCCCGCTGGATTTGAACTCGATCAAGGCCGAAGGCCGCAACAGACGCGCGGGCAAGCCCTGATCCATGGCCAAGGCGGTCGTTTATTCCAGCCGAGCGCGTGACGATATGCTGGATATCTGGTCCTGGATTGCCGACAAGAGCGGCCTCGCCATGGCCGATGCGGTTGTCCGGCGTATCGACGCCCGTATATTGCGATTGGCGGACCACCCTGAGATGGGGCCGGGCCGCTCCGATATCGCTCAATCCGCCCGGATGCTCGTGATCGAGAGATGGCTTGCCCTCTACGCGATCGTCGATGACACGGTTCGCATTGTCCGCATCATCGACGGAAGCGCCGATCTTCGACGGATCAAATGGGACACATGAACCCAAGCGGCAAAACTGCGTAAAAAACGTCGGCGAAATGTCGGCATCCCCATCCCTCCTTCGTCCTTGTATCGTCCGGCATGGACGAAAACGATCCGAACAGGAGGGAAAATCATGGATACGAATGCCCAGACAAACGACAATCAGGCAGTAGCGCCCGTACGCGGCGGGGTCGTCGCCTATCTTCAGGTCGACGGTGCGATGAAGGCTGCCGAATATTACAAGAAGGCGCTTGGCGCCGAGATCGCGGCCCTTCATCCGGTGGATGACCAGGGCCGCACCATGCACGTTCATCTCTATATCAACGGCACTTCGGTGATGCTCGGCGATGCCTATCCGGAGTATGGCCACCCGCTCCAGACCCCGCAGGCCTTCACCATGATGCTGCCGGTCGACGACATCGACTTCTGGTGGAAACGCGCCGTCGATGCGGGAATGACGGTCGAATTGGAGCTGCAGGTGATGTTCTGGGGCGACCGCTACGGCCAGGTCCGCGATCCCTTCGGCGTCGCCTGGGCGATGAATGCGCCGGTGAAGGCCTGACCGAATCCGGAAAACAGCACGCCGCCGGCGATCCGGCGGCGGCTTCAAGGGCCTATCGCACCACGAAACAGGTGATCGCCTTGGCCTGCAGGGTCGAGCAGGCCCGGCTGGCGGCGTCGCCATCTGCAAAGCCGACGAAGCGCGCGCGGAACACTTCCTTGCCGCTATCGGCGTAACTTTCGACGCTCGGTGCAACGCGGCCATAACCCTGGGTCAGCAACGGCATCGCCTTTTCGAGCAGCGCGGATGCCTGGTCGCGGCTGGCGGCCGCGGCAATCTGGATGCGCCAGAGCGAACCTGCCGGCTGCTGGGGCGCCATGACCTGAGACGACGCAACCCGGGATGGGGCGGTCGGGACTGGCGCAGTCCGGGGAACTGCGTTCGGAGGCGCCGCATAGAGATTGGCGAGCGCGGCCTTGGGCGTGGTGCCGAGGGTGATTTCCTTGCGCGGCGAAGGCGTCGCAAAGGCGAGCGGCACCGTGTCTTCAGCGGGCCGCTTCTGGGTCTCGAAAGCCACGAGACCACCGGACGCCGCATTGTTGCCCGGCACGTAGCGGTCGAGAAGCGCCGCCATCTGGTCGTCGCGCTTGCGGGCCGACTTGCCGCCCATCACCACGCCGATCACCCGGCGGCCGTCGATGGTGACGGCGCTGGCGATATTGTAGCCGGACGCGTTGGTGAAGCCGGTCTTGACGCCGTCCATGCCCGGATAGCGGTACATGAGGTTGTTGTGGCCGCGCAGGCGCTTGCCGCGGAACTCCATGTTCCTGGCGGAGAACAACTGGTATTCCCTCGGGAAGTCGCGGATCAGCGCCAGCGCCAGCTGCGCCATGTCGCGCGCCGTCGTCACCTGGCTGTCGTCCGGCAGGCCGGACGCGTTGCGGAACACGGTTCGGCTCATGCCGAGCGCCCGGGCCTTCCGGGTCATCATTTCGCCGAAACGGTCTTCCGAACCGCCGAGATAATCCCCCATCGTCGCCGCGGCGTCATTGGCCGAGCGCACGATCATGCCGTTGACGGCCTCGCGCACGGTGATCGTCCGGCCGGCGGCAACGCCGAGCTTGGAGGGGATCTTCGACGCCGCATTTGGCGTCATCGGAATGTCCTGGTCCCATTTGAGCCGCCCCTCGCGCAGCGCCTCGAAGGTCATGTAGAGCGTCATCATCTTGGTGAGCGATGCCGGATGGTTGATGTCGTCGGCATTCTCCGACGCCAGAACCTTGCCGCTCTTCACATCATAGATGAAATGGGCGTAGCCGGCCTCGGCCGGAACACGGCTGATTGCCAGAGAGGCGCCGAGCACCAACAGGAAAGCCAAGATCTGAGGAATTTTAAACATGCCCACCCTCTCTAAGTCGCCGGCGAGGATATGGCAACGAACATGGTGCGAAAATGACGCGATTCGCATTTGATTCGAATTTTCGATAAATGGTTAATCGAAAATAAGTACTTACGCATTTGTTAATGTTCTCCGGACAGCATCCTTCCAGCCGCGAATCTTCGCAGAACGGGTCTTTTCGTCCATCTGCGGCTCGAATCGGCGCTGCCGCGCCCAGCTTTTCGCGAAGGCTTTCCGGTCCGGCCACACCCCCGCCTTCGAGCCCGCAAGCCATGCGGCCCCGAGCGCTGTCGTCTCGAGGATGGTCGGCCGGTCGACGGGCGCGTCGATCAGGTCGGAGAGCCGCTGCATCGTCCAGTCGGAGGCGACCATGCCGCCGTCGACGCGCAGCACCGTGCTGCCGTTGGCGTTGCGCCAGTCCTTCTGCATCGCGTCGTAAAGGTCGCGGGTCTGGTAGCAGACCGCCTCGAGCGCAGCGCGGGAGATTTCCGCAGGCCCCGTCGCACGGGTCAGGCCGAACATGGCGCCGCGGGCTTCCGCATCCCAATAGGGCGCGCCGAGCCCGGTAAAGGCGGGCACCAGGTAAACCTCCTGCTGAGGATCGGCTTCTTCCGCCAACTCCCCGGTTTGCGACGCTCTTTCGATGATCCCGAGCCCGTCGCGCAGCCATTGCACGGCGGCCCCGGCGATGAAGATCGAGCCCTCCAGCGCATAGGTCGTCTCGCCATCGAGGCGGTAGGCGATGGTGGTCAGGAGCCGGTTCTTCGACCGCACCATGTCGGCGCCGGTGTTGAGCACCGCGAAACAGCCGGTACCGTAGGTGGATTTCATCATGCCCGGTTCGAAACAGGCCTGGCCGATCGTCGCCGCCTGCTGGTCGCCGGCAACGCCGAGGATCGGGATCGCCGCGCCGAACAGGCTTTCGTCGCAAATGCCGAACTCGTCGGCGCAATCCTTGACCTCGGGCAGCATGGCGGCGGGGATGCGAAGGATTTCCAGCAGGTCCTCGTCCCAGCGGTTGTCGGCGATGTTGTAGATCAGCGTGCGCGAGGCATTGGTCGCATCGGTGACGAAGCTTTTTCCGCCGGTCAGCCGCCAGATCAGGAACGTGTCGATCGTGCCGAAGCAAAGCTCCCCCTTGGCCGCCCTCGCCCGTGCACCCTTGACGTTGGCGAGCATCCAGGAAAGCTTGGTGCCGGAAAAATAGGGGTCGAGCAGCAGGCCAGTGCGGCGGGTGAACAGCTTTTCGAGGTCCTGCCGCTTCAGCTTCTCGCAATAGCTGGCGGTGCGACGGTCCTGCCAGACGATGGCGTTATGGATCGGTTTTCCGCTTTCGCGTTCCCAGACGACGACGGTCTCACGCTGGTTGGTGATGCCGATCGCGGCAATGTCGGAGGCTTTCAGCTTGGCTTCCCGCAGGGCCTGCTCGACGGCCCAGAGCACGGTCGCCCAGATCTCTTCCGGATCATGCTCCACCCAGCCGGATTTGGGGAAGATCTGGGTGAATTCCTTCTGGCCGATGCCGGCTATCCGCATGTCACCGTCAAACACGATCGCCCGCGTCGAGGTCGTCCCCTGATCGATCGCCAGAACATATCCCGCCATGCCGTCCCTCCCAGTTCACGCAATGCTTGGGAACTGGTTTGAACAGAAACGGCAAAAGCCTGTCAAACGGAAAGGAAGGGCGCGGCGCGCCTTTCCCCTGTCCGCCGGCATGCTGGACGCCGGAATACGATTAAGCGATCAGGCGCCGCCCTTCAGAGCCGTGTTGCACAGGCTCCAGTAACCGCCGCCCTTCTGTATCCACTTGAGGTCGGCGAGCGTGCCGGCTTCCTTGTTGACATGGTAGGAGTCGACGCAGGTCTTGAGGCGGCCCTTGGCAGGCGTCTCGCTTGCGTATTTCTTGTCGACCGCCTTGGGGAAGGTCACGCTCTTCGGTGCCTTGACCGTGGACTTTTCCGGTTCTTTTTCCGTGGTCTTGACCACGTCGTCCTCGTCCTGCTTGTCCGCGGCGGCGGCATCGGCGCCGCAGAACTTGGCGCGGTAATCATTCCACTTCATGTCCTTTGCAGAACCGTCCGTCTTGGCGGCCTGATATTTCGTGCTGCATTCCTTCATCGTCAGCGCGCTGGCGGGGGAAGACAGGGCAAGGGCGCCGAGAAGGGTGCCGGCGGCGAGGAAAGTCAGTTTTCCGTACATGGTTTTGCCTGAAGCTGTGAGTTGCCAATAGGGTGAAGCGAAGAATGCACGGCTCCCCCGTCAGGACGGGAGAACCCCGTTCGGGCTCGCCTTGTCGATCGCGGTCGGCAAGTGATCTGCGAGAAGCTGAGGCAGTTGGTCGACATCGATGCCGAGCGCGCTTGCCAGACCGCGTACCTGCTCGGAGGAAAGAGCCGACCTGATCTGCTCGGCGGAGACGGGAAGATTGGAACCGGTGCCGATCCACGACGCCACCTGGTCGCCGAGGCCCGCCCGGTTGAGCTGGGCGACGATTCCGTTGACGCCGCCGGCATTCTGAAAGATGTTTTCGGCAACCGCCAGCAAATTGACCGGCCTGCCGCCCAGGGCGTCGCTGATCACGCTTCCAAGGCCATCAAACAATCCCATCCGACCCTCCCAGGTCTGTCCGTCCGGCGCCGTTGGAACAATAGCAGCTCGGTTTTTTTGTGTCATCATCAATAAGCCTCCCCCGGCAAGTTCTTCCTGCGAGTTGTGACCGCTGTTTGGCGGCAAACCGCGGCCAGATCGAGAGCCTCGACCTGCCGTTGCTCCAGGGGGCGCCCGGCGGCGGCAGCGATGTTGAGACGACGCCGCCGCGCCCTTCCCTCGCCGGCGATGGCGGGCATCCGCCCGGCGCTCGAGATCGACGATGCCGATTGCAAGAGGGCGAAATTTGCGCATAACCTGCCTTGACCATTGCGGCGCACAAGAACGCCGCCCGGAAGGCTGGATCGCAGGGAGATTTGGGCATGAGCAGAACCGTCGTCGTCACCGGCTCCACGAGCGGCATCGGGCTCGGCGTTGCAAAGGCGTTTGCGGCCGAAGGCGCCAATGTCGTGATCAACGGCTTCGGGCCGGCCGATGCGATCGAGGCGACGCGCAGCGAACTCGATGCGCTCGGCTCCGGCCGCGTGCTCTATCATGGGGCAGACATGACCCGGCCGGCCGAGATCGAGGACCTGATCGCCACCGCGGCAAAAACCTTCGGCACCGTGGATGTGCTGGTCAACAATGCCGGCATCCAGCATGTGGCCAAGATCGAGGAATTCCCGCCGGAAAAATGGGACCAGCTGATCGCCATCCTCCTGACCTCGGCCTTCCATACCATGCGCCACGCGATCCCTCTGATGAAGGCTTCCGGCAAGGGCCGGATCATCAACGTGGCCTCGGCCCACGCGCTGGTCGCCTCGCCGTTCAAATCCGCCTATGTAGCTGCCAAACATGGTATTTTAGGACTAACCAAAACGGCGGCCTTGGAACTTGCCGAATTCGGGATTACCGTGAATGCGATATGTCCGGGCTACGTGCTGACGCCGCTGGTCGAAAAGCAGATCCCCGACACCGCCCGCGAGCGCGGCATCACCGAGGACCAGGTGAAGACCGAGGTGATGCTGAAGCTGCAGGCGACCAAGGAATTCGTGGCGATCGACGAGGTCGCGCAGGCGGCGATCTATCTCGCCAGCGATGCGGCCAGAAGCATTACCGGCACGCATATCTCGATCGACGGCGGCTGGACCGCCCAATAACCGGGCCAACCGGAACGGACTACAAGAGCCGGCAACGGCGGACGAAGGAGAAAAATGAGCGAAGCCATCCGCTTCATCGTGAATGGAGATGAGGTCACCCTTGGAGATTTCGGCCCGACGGAAACCCTTCTCGACTATCTTCGCCTGAGGCGGCGGCTGACAGGTACCAAGGAAGGCTGTGCGGAAGGCGACTGCGGCGCCTGCACGGTGCTGATCGGGCGATTGACGGAACACGGCCTGCGCTACGAAAGCGTCAACGCCTGCATCCGGTTCTTAGGATCTCTGCACGGCACGCATGTGGTCACCATCGAGCACCTGGCAGGACGCGACGGCGCGCTGCATCCCGTGCAGCAGGCGATGGTCGATTTCCACGGCTCGCAATGCGGCTTCTGCACCCCCGGCTTCGTGATGTCGCTCTACGGCCTGTGGCTCTCGAACGGCACGCCGACGCGCGCCGAAATCGAAAGCGCGCTGCAGGGCAATCTCTGTCGCTGCACCGGTTACGAGCCGATCGTCAAGGCGGCCGAGCACATCTCCACCAGCCGGCCGAGCTCGCTCTTCGACCCGCTGGAGAGCGACCGCATCCAGGTCATGGCCAAGCTCTGGGGCATCCATTCCGGCAACGACACCATCATCATCGCCAAGGATGGCGCCCGCTCGATCGTGCCGGCCTCGGTCGCAGCATTCGCCGATATCCTCGCCGACGAACCGGAGGCGACGATCGTTGCCGGCGCGACCGATGTCGGGTTGTGGGTGACCAAGCAGATGCGGCTTCTGAACCCCGTCATCTTCATCAACCATCTGACCGAGCTGCAGTCGATCACCTCCGAGGAGGCCGGTATCACCATCGGCGCCGGCGTCAGTTATGCCCAGGCATTCGATGTTCTCGTGGACGAGATCCCGCCGCTCGGCCGGCTGATCGACCGGATCGGCGGCCAGCAGGTGCGCAACATGGGCACGATCGGCGGCAACATTGCCAACGGCTCGCCGATCGGCGACACCCCGCCGCCCTTGATCGCGCTCGGCGCCGAGCTGACGCTGCGCTCCCATTCCGGCCGCCGTACCATACCGCTCGAGGATTATTTCCTCGCATACGGCAAGCAGGACAGGCTGCCGACCGAATTCGTCGAGAAGGTTTTCGTGCCGCGCCCGGCCGAAGGCAGCCATTTCGCCGTCTACAAGATCTCCAAGCGCCGCGACGAGGACATCTCCGCGCTCTGCGGCGCCTTCCATCTGACGCTCGATGCCGACGGCAAGGTCGAAAAGATCCGCATCGCCTTCGGCGGCATGGCGGCGACCCCGAAACGGGCGAAACACGTCGAGGATGCGCTTCTCGGAGAGGTGTGGAACTGGGGCACCGTCTCGGCCGTGCGCGATGCGTTCGGCGAGGATTACCAGCCGCTGACCGACTGGCGGGCGACGGCTGAATACCGCAGCCTCACCGCCAGGAACCTGCTGACCCGCTTCTTCCTGGAAACCGCCGGAGCGCCCGCGGAACTCCGCCGGTTCGAGCTGGAGGAGGCGTGAAAATGGTAAACACCGTGAACCGGCCCCTCACCCTAGCCCTCTCCCCGCTTGCGGGGCGAGGGGACGTGCCCCGCTCACCGTCAGCGATTGAGGCGATGCCGATGCGGCTTGCGTCCTTCTCCCCGTCCCTACGGGGAGAAGGTGGCGGCAGCCGGATGAGGGGCAGCCTCCGGATTGGAGGCCTCTGCTGATGGACAAGACCACGTTCGACAACAAGCCGCTCATCAACGGCCCGATGCACACCTCGCTGAAACATGATTCAGCACATAAGCACGTCACCGGAACCGCCGAATATATCGACGATATTCCCGAACCCGCAGGAACGCTGCATGGCGGCTTGGGGCTTGCCGACCGGGCGCATGCGGAGATCGTCTCGATCGATCTTTCGGCGGTCAAAAGCGCAC
Organism: Neorhizobium sp. 2083; assembly: GCF_031455615.1. Taxonomy (NCBI): domain Bacteria; kingdom Pseudomonadati; phylum Pseudomonadota; class Alphaproteobacteria; order Hyphomicrobiales; family Rhizobiaceae; genus Neorhizobium; species Neorhizobium sp. 2083. Next base: position 236,190 of record NZ_JAVDTC010000002.1, read on the forward strand.
CCGGCGTCGTCTGGGTAATCACCGCGGAAGACGTTCCGGGCTTCAACGACGTCGCCTCGACCGGCCAGCACGACGAGCCGCTGCTGGCGACCACCGCCGTGCAGTTCCACGGCCAGATCGTCTTCGCCGTCATCGCCGAAACCCGCGACCAGGCTCGCCGGGCGGCGAAGCTCGCGAAGATCGAATACCGCGACCTGCCCCATTGGACCGATATCGACAGCGCCCGCGAGAACGACGCGCCTTACGTCGTCGAGCCGATGACGCTGAAGCGCGGCGAGCCGGAAACCGAGATCGAAAAGGCGCCGCTGCGCGTCCAGAACCACATGTATATCGGCGGCCAGGAGCATTTTTACCTGGAGAGCCATATCGCGCTCGCCATTCCGGGCGAAGACGACGAGGTGACCGTCTGGTCCTCCACCCAGCATCCGAGCGAAATTCAGCACATGGTGGCGCATGTGCTGGGCGTCGCCAACAATGCGGTGACCGTCCAGACCCGCCGCATGGGCGGCGGTTTCGGCGGCAAGGAAACGCAAGGCAACCAGTTCGCGGCGCTCGCGGCCGTCGCGGCCAGGAAGCTGAAGCGGGCGGTAAAGTTCCGCCCCGACCGCGACGAGGATATGTCGATCACCGGCAAGCGCCACGATTTCCGGGTCGATTACGACGTCGCCTTCGACGAGGAAGGTCGCATCCATGCGGTCGATGCCACCTATGCGGCGCGCTGCGGTTTTTCCGCCGATCTTTCCGGCCCGGTCACCGACCGCGCGCTCTTTCACGCCGATTCCAGCTATTTCTATCCGCATGTGCGCCTGACCTCGCAACCGCTGAAGACCCATACCGTCTCCAATACCGCGTTTCGCGGTTTCGGCGGGCCGCAGGGCATGCTCGGTGGGGAGCGGATCATCGAGGAGATCGCCTATGCGGTCGGCAAGGACCCGCTCGATATCCGCAAGCTGAATTTCTACGGCCAGCGCGGTTCCGACCGGACGATGACGCCCTATCACCAGGACGTCGAGGACAATATCATCGCCCGCCTCGTCGACGAGCTGGAGGCTTCCTCCGAGTATCAGGCCCGCCGGCAGGCGATCCTGGAGTTCAATTCGCAGAGCCCGGTGATCCGCAAGGGCATCGCGCTGACGCCGGTGAAGTTCGGCATCTCCTTCACCATGACCGCCTATAACCAGGCGGGCGCGCTGGTGCATATCTACAATGACGGCTCGATCCACCTGAACCATGGTGGAACCGAAATGGGCCAGGGCCTCTACACCAAGGTGGCGCAGGTGGTGGCCGATACGTTCCAGGTCGATATCGACCGGGTGAAGATCACCGCGACGACCACCGGCAAGGTGCCGAACACGTCTGCGACTGCCGCCTCTTCCGGTACCGACCTGAACGGCATGGCCGCCTACGACGCCGCCCGCCAGATCAAGGAACGGCTGATCGATTTCGCCATGCGCCAGTGGAAGGTCGGCCGCGACAAGGTCGAGTTCCTGCCGAACCGGCTGCGCATCGGCGGCGAGATCGTGCCTTTCGACACCTTCATCCGGGCCGCCTATTACGACCGCGTGCAATTGTCGGCCGCCGGCTTCTACAAGACGCCGCGCATCCACTGGGACCGCAAGGCGGGTAGAGGACGGCCGTTCTATTACTTCGCGTATGGCGCTGCGGTGTCGGAAGTCTCGATCGACACGCTGACCGGCGAATACATGGTCGACCGCACCGACATTCTCCACGACGTCGGCAAGTCGCTGAACCCGGCGATCGACATCGGCCAGGTGGAAGGCGCCTTCGTTCAAGGCATGGGCTGGCTGACCACCGAGGAATTGTGGTGGGACGCCAAGGGCCGCCTGCGCACCCACGCCCCCTCCACCTACAAGATCCCGCTCGCCTCCGACCGGCCGAAGATTTTCAACGTCAAGCTCGCCGAATGGGCAGAAAACGCCGAGCCCACCATCGGCCGCTCCAAGGCTGTCGGCGAACCGCCGTTCATGCTGGCGATCTCCGTGCTGGAAGCTCTGTCGATGGCGGTGGCAAGCGTGGCGGATTATTCCGTCTGCCCGAGGCTCGACGCGCCGGCAACGCCGGAACGGGTGCTGATGGCGGTCGAGCGGCTGAAGGCGATGTGATGGAGCGCGCATGCCGCATTTCCATGTCCGCGACGCCAATCGGAAAAACGCCCGGACCATGCGCCGGGCGCTGAGCGAAGCGGAGCTGAAATTCTGGAATGCGGTCCGCGCTCATCGCCTGATGGGGATCGGCTTCCGGCGGCAGATGCCGATCGCCGGTTACATCGTCGATTTTGCCTGCCCGGAGCACAAGCTGATTATCGAGGTCGATGGTGCGAGCCATTCATTCGATCAGAACATCGGCCGGGACGCTGCGAGGGATGAGAAACTGGCCTCGCTTGGCTGGCAGGTGGTAAGGTTTACCAATGACGAAGTGTACCGCCATATCGACGATGTGTGCATGCACCTTCTGCGGATTATCGGGATCGAGCGCTTTGCGTAGATGTTGCTACCCCCCTCTGCCCTGCCGGGCATCTCCCCCTCAAGGGGGGAGATCGGATGTGGCCAGCTCCCACTCCCTCTCAATGGCATGGGGCACCGATAGGGCTGATAGCTGGGCAAGGCAGCGCCTCTTGCCGATCTCCCCCCTTGAGGGGGAGATGTCCGGCAGGACAGAGGGGGGTATCCAGTGCGCGACCTCTCCCTGACAGCTTTTATCACCACCCACCCGCACGCGATCCTCGTCGAAATCCGCGAGGCAAAGGGTTCCACCCCCCGCGAAGCCGGCACCTTCATGCTGGTCGCGGATACGGCGATCTGGGGCACGATCGGCGGCGGGCAGTTCGAATATATGGCGATCGACAATGCCCGGGCGATGCTGGCGGGTCGCGGCGAGACGGCGATGGACATTCCGCTCGGGCCGGAGATCGGCCAGTGCTGCGGCGGCCATACCCGGCTTGCCTTCCGGCCGCTGACACCGGAGCTCGCCGATATGCTGGAACGGCGCCTGCGCGAGGAAGAGGACGACCGGCCGGCGGTCACGCTGTTCGGCTCGGGCCACGTGGGTCAGGCGCTCGCAAAAGCGCTGGTTCCCCTGCCCTTTGCGGTGACCGTCATCGAGACCCGCGCCGAGGCGCTGGAAGACCTGCCGGAAAATACGGCAAGACACCTGACCGCCATGCCGGAAGCCTTCATCGACAAAATCCCGGCAGGCGGGGCGGCGATCATTCTCACCCATGACCATGCGCTGGATTTCCTGATCGCCCAGCGGGCTCTTGCACGCACCGATCTCGCCTATGTCGGCATGATCGGCTCGCTGACCAAACGGGCGACGTTCTCGCACTGGCTGAAGCGGCAGGGCGATGACGACAGCGACGGGATGATGTCCCGCCTGGTTCTGCCGATCGGCGGCGCGGCGGTGAAGGACAAGCGCCCGGCGGTGATCGCCGCGCTGGTGGCGGCGGAACTCATCGCAACCTACGCCGCCCGCCAGGACCAGCAGTCAAAGCGGCAGGTCCCGAGCACTTGAACGGCATTTTGCGCCCCAGAACGCCTCCGTGCGGCTTTCCAGCACGGCCTGCGGCAGGGCGAGATCGCCGCGCAGGTCGTCCGGCAATGCCTCTATCTGCGAACGGCCCTTGAAGAGACGGTGGAAAAACCGGCGAAGCGGCCCTGAGACATCCGGGCGGCCGGACTTTCCCGAACACGCGGAGTTCAAGGGCACGGAATGGGCATCTGCGGACGGCATGGTGGTCGCTCCACATCGATAAACGATCCTGATTGGGTGGGATCAGCGATGCGCCCGATTGCCTGGGAATTCCAATTCAAATACAGTGGCCGGCGATAAAGAGAACTTATCGATGAAACTGTCGCGCCGTTTTCCGCTCAATGCGCTCAGGGTCTTCGAGGCGGTCGCCCGCCTCGAGAATTTTACCCGCGCCGCCGAAGAACTCGGCATGACGCAGACGGCGGTCAGCTATCAGATCAAGCTGTTGGAGGACTATCTCGGCGACGCGGTGTTCCTGCGAAGACCGCGGGCGCTGCAACTGACGGAAACCGGCCGCAATCTCCTGCCGAAAGTGGCCGAGGCTTTTTCCCTTCTGTCTGAAGCGGTGCAGGAAGCGCGCGGCACGACGGAGGAGACATTGGAAATCCACTCCCCGCCCACCTTCGCGTCTCATTGGCTGGCACGGCATATCGGCGAATTTCAGCTCGAACATCCGCATATCGCCGTGCGGCTCGTGCGCAGCGGTGCCCATGACGGGGAATATCCGCAACCGACCGACGTGGCGATCCGCATTAGGGCAAACCCTTGGGACGGCTTGATCTGCCATCCGATATTACGCCTTACCTACGCGCCCATGCTCAATCCGCAACTCGCCGAAAGCGTCGGCGGCATTCAGACGCCCGCCGACCTGATGAAGGCGCCGTGGATTTCGAACGGCAAGGGGCTCTGGAACGACTGGTTCCGGGCCGCCGGCCTCGATCCCATCGGCATCAGGCAAATGCAGCTGGACGCTTATGGCGCGCTGGATCTGGAGGCGAATGCGGCGATCGCCGGCCATGGCGTCGCCATGCTCAGCCCCTTCCTGTTTCAGGCGGAACTCGCCTCCGGACGCCTTGTGCAACCGTTTGATCTTGCCCTCAGCGACACCAAGACCTACTGGCTGTGTTATCCGCCTGCGCGTAAGAATGCGGCCAAGATCAAGGCCTTCGCCGCATGGATTGAAGCGACTGTTGCGCTGGATCTGGCAAGGGCGCCAGGTGTCCTTGCCCAATCGGCGGTACAATAGTCTAGAACCGCGATCAAAGGCTTCGCTGCGAATAGATCATCCGCGTCGCGCGAAACGCGCCCTCGTCCGGCGCGCCGCGACGGTCGCGGCCATCTAGAAGGCCGAGGTCGCGCTGCCAGGACGCGGGCATTTCCTCAAGATCAAGGCTGTTGCGGCGCACCGCCAGCCGAAAGCGGATCGCCTTTGCCAGGCCGAACCGCGGCAGAAGCCATTCGAAGGGCAGATTGAAGCTGGAAAACATCTTCTTGCTCCAACGGGGATACCCCGTTTTCATTTGATCGGTATGGAGGTAAGTTGCGCCGGAAAATATCGGCAATCCAATCGAATTACCGCCTGTACGGATCAAGAGAACTTATCCATGAAGATGTCGAAACAGTTCCCGCTGAACGCGCTTCGGGTGTTCGAATCCGCCGCCCGGCTGATGAGTTTCACCAGGGCCGGCGAGGAACTCGGGCTGACGCAGACGGCGGTGAGCTACCAGATCAAGCTGCTGGAGGACACGATCGGCGAGCAACTTTTCCTGCGCCGGCCGCGTCAGGTCTCCCTGACGGAGGCAGGAGAGCAGCTGGCCCCGAGGATCGCCGAAGCTTTCGCGATCATGGGCGATGCGCTCGCCACGCTTCACGACACGTCGGAGGGGACACTCATCATCCACTCGACCGCCACCTTCGCCTCGCGCTGGCTGGCACGCCATCTGGGATCGTTCCAGCTCGAGAACCCGACCATCGCGGTCAGGCTGGAGACCTCACAGGAGATGATCGACTTTTCCAAGACCGAGGCCGACGTGGCGATCCGCACCGGCAAGGGCGACTGGCCGGGCCTCAAGGCGCATTTCCTCGAGAAGAGCCATTTCACGCCAATGCTGAGCCCGCAGCTGGCGGCGACGATCGGCGGCGTCAACACGCCGGCGGACATCCTGAAGCTGAGGATCATCGATCCCGGCGATCCCTGGTGGAAAATCTGGTTCGCGGCGGCGGGCATGCCGGATGTCGATCTCGGCGGCCGTCCGGTAAGCAGGTTCGGCGCCCAGGCCTTCGAGGCGGCCGCGGCGATTGCCGGTCAGGGGGTCGCGATCCTGAAACCCGAATTCTATGCAGACGATGTGGCGCTCGGCCGGCTGATCCAGCCGTTCGACGTGTTGAGCGACGACGGTAGCGACTATTGGCTCGTCTACCCGCAAGCCCGCAGGAACGGCAAGAAAATCCGCGCCTTCCGCGACTTCATGCGGAAAACCATGCCGACATTCCGGGACTAGAGCGTTTCCTTGTTGGATTGAAGCATTCTGCCGGAGCAGGTTTTCGTTGGGGCCAAGGCGATTGGCGCAGGGCATACCTGATGGTACGTCCAAGCCGATCGCCTTTGATCCCGGCGGAAAGATGCGGCCCTTCGGGTTGGCTCAAACGGGCCGCCAGATCGACCCCGCTTGAGCCACAGAATGTTTCAATCCAACAAGGAAACGCTCTAGCAGTCAGGGTTCTGAACTTGCAGTCAGTTTTCTATCCGCCGCTTTGCTGGACGGAAAACTGGCTGAACATATCTCCTGGCCGCCGGCAGCGGCTAATAGCTCATATCCGGCGCATAGAAACAGCGCAGCGTATCTTCGGTCGGATAGAGACAGAGATGATATTCCTCGTCCTGGCTCCGCCGGGCCTGGCTCTGCGGCAATTTGAAATCATGCGGGCGGGTGATCAGCCGATGATCGCCGGGACCCAGGATGATCTCGTAGCCACCGTCGATGATCTTGACGTTCTTGGTCGCGATCATCTGGCAGTCGCCGGTATGGTTGTCGCCATTGCAACAGAAGCCGTCATATTTCCAGGTCACACCGCTCGCGCTGTGTGCCTCGTGGGCACTGGCCGAACCAACCTGGACGCAGGACGCATACGCAATCATCACACCTGTCAGAATACCACGCATGAGCTTAGTCTCCGTTGATGAATGCCCCCATCACCGGCTCAAACCGCACGCATTACCAAGCTTTCGCCGGCTGACTTGCAATTGTCACAATACGTGAGTCGGCTCGACCAACTAACCCTAACTTATCGCGATGCACAATTCAGAACATGCTACTATTGCCAATCCCGGAAGGATAGCCCGGAGGAACTCGAAGTCGATGGTCGCAGTTCCGTAGCGGGACAAAAAAGTGTTCGAGGCGGCCCCTCTTCCCTTGGCCCGGTTTTTTCCCCACAGTAACGAGTCGGGGGCAAAAAGGGGAAGACTGAATGTATGAATATGCCGTCGCCTGGGAGTGGCTCAGTTTCGCCGCCCGCTGGTTCCATGTCATCACGGCGATCGCCTGGATCGGCTCGTCGTTCTATTTTATCGCGCTCGATCTCGGGCTGACCAAACGCCCCAATCTGCCGGCCGGTGTTTATGGCGAAGAATGGCAGGTACATGGCGGCGGTTTCTACCATGTGCAGAAATACCTGGTGGCGCCGGCGCAGATGCCGGAACACCTGACCTGGTTCAAATACGAGAGCTACTTTACCTGGCTCTCAGGCTTCCTGATGCTCTGCATCGTCTATTACGGCGGAGCCGACCTGTTCCTGATCGATCGCACCGTGATGGACCTCGCCCCCTGGCAGGCGATCGTCCTGTCGCTGGCATCCCTGTCGGTCGGCTGGATCGTCTACGACCTGCTCTGCAAGTCGCCGCTCGGAAACAACACCTGGGGCCTGATGGCGCTGCTCTTCCTGGTGCTGATCGCCATGGCCTGGGGTTACACGCAGGTGTTTTCCGGCCGCGCCGCCTTCCTGCATCTCGGCGCCTTCACCGCGACGATCATGTCGGCCAACGTCTTCTTCATCATCATCCCCAACCAGAAGATCGTGGTCGCGGACCTGATCGCCGGCCGCACGCCGGATCCGAAATACGGCGCGATCGCCAAGCAGCGTTCGCTCCACAACAACTACCTGACGCTGCCCGTCATCTTCTTCATGCTGTCGAACCATTATCCGCTGGCGTTCGCGACCCATTTCAACTGGGTGATCGCCGCCTTGGTCTTCCTGATGGGCGTGACGATAAGGCACTGGTTCAACACCACCCACGCCCGCAAGGGCAAGCCGACCTGGACCTGGCTGGTGACGGTGCTGCTGTTCATCGTTATCATGTGGCTCTCGACCGTGCCGAAAGTGCTGACCGGCGAGGCTGAGACCTCGATGAACCCGGTGGCCCAGAAATTCGCGGCCAACGCCCATTTCGGCGCAGCCAGGGATGTCGTGCAGGCACGCTGTTCCATGTGCCATGCGGCCGAGCCCGTTTACGAAGGCGTCAATTTCACGCCGAAATCCGTCAGGCTGGAGACGGATGCCGAAATCGCCGCGCATGCGCGGGAAATCTATATCCAGGCCGGCCGCAGCCACGCCATGCCGCCCGGCAATGTCACCGCCATCTCGCCGGAAGAGCGCAAGCTGCTGGTGGCATGGTATGAAAGCGCGATATCCCGATGACCCAGATCTTGATCCGCGGCCGCCTGCTCTCCTTCAAGCGCGCGCCCCTCTCCCTGACCGACACAGACAGCTACCTCTATGAAAGCGACGGTGCGCTGCTGATGGAGGACGGCAGGATTTCCGTGGCCGGCAGCTATGGAACCGTCAGGGCCATCGCGCCGGAGGGGATCGAGGAGATCGACCACCGGCCGCACCTGATCATGCCGGGTTTCATCGACATGCACCTGCACTTCCCCCAGATGCAGGTGATCGCCTCCTATGCCGCCAATCTCTTGGAATGGCTGAACACCTACACGTTCCCAGAGGAATGCCGGTTCGTCGAAAGCGAGCACGCGGCCCGTATCGCGACCCATTTCTACGACGAACTGCTGCGCCACGGCACCACGACGGCGGTCGCCTACTGTTCGGTGCACAAGACCTCGGCCGACGCATTCTTCGCCGAAGCCCTGAAGCGCGGCATGTGCATGGTCGGCGGCAAGGTGATGATGGACCGCAACGCGCCGCAGGGCCTGCTCGACACGCCCGAAATGGGGTATGACGAAACCCGCGCGGTGATCGCCGACTGGCACGGCAAGGGACGCAATCACGTGGCGATCACGCCGCGCTTCGCGATCACCTCGACGCCGGGCCAGATGCAGGCGACCCAGGCGCTGGCCGAAGAGTTTCCGGACCTGCACATCCAGACCCATCTTTCCGAAAACCACGACGAGATCCGCTACACGATGGACCTCTATCCGGAGGCCACGGACTATACCGACATCTACGCCCGTTACGGGTTGCTGGGCAAAAAGACGCTGCTCGGGCACGCGATCCATCTCTCCGAACGGGAAGCCGATGCGCTCTCGGAAGCCGGCGCCGTCGCCGTCCACTGCCCGACCTCCAACCTCTTCCTCGGTTCCGGCCTGTTCCCGATGAAATCGCTGATGCGGCGTGACAAGCCCGTCAGGGTGGCGGTCGCCACCGATATCGGCGGCGGCTCCAGCTATTCGATGCTGCGCACCATGGACGAGGCCTACAAGATCCAGCAGTTGCTCGGCGAGCGCCTCAACCCGCTCGAGAGCTTTTACCTGATGACGAGGGGCAATGCCGAGGCGCTGTCGATGGCGGACGACATCGGCACGCTGGAACCGGGCACCGCCGCCGACCTCGTGGTACTGGACGCGGCATCGACACCGGCCATGCGGTTGCGGATGGAAACGGTGAAGACACTGCCGGAAGAACTGTTCCTGCTGCAGACCATGGGCGACGACCGCGCCGTGGTCGAGACCTATGTGGCGGGCAAAGCGATGAAGGGCGCGCTCGACGCGATCCAGGTCAGGACCTAACCGCCCACCCGCCGCCGGGCCCCCTCCTTGATCGCTTCCATGACAGCCCGGACAATCGGAACGTCGCGGATATCCGAGTGAACGACGAGCCAGATGTCGCGCGTCACCGGTTCGTCCTCCACCAGCGCAAGGGCCAGCCCGTCGCCGGCGCCGACGAAGAAATCGGGCAGGATGGCGATCCCGCCGCCCGCCCGGGCCATTGCGCGCTGGAATTCCAGCGTCGAGGCCCTCAGGCCGACACGCCGTCCTCCCGCGATATCGAGAAGCCGCCGATGCTGCGGGGACGTGTCCATGTCCTCGCCGTAAGAAATGAAGCTCCATTGCTCTTGCGGCGTCTCGGCAAGATAGGACGGCGACGCATAGAAATCGAACCGAACGCTGCCGATCCGCATGACGGTAAGATCCCCCTGTTCGGGACGGGCCAGACGCACCGCAATGTCCGCCTCCCGACGGTTGAGGGACGCATAGCGCTTTTCGCCGGCAACGACGATCTCGATCTCGGGGTGACGCCGGCGAAGCATGGCGATCGGCTCCGGCAACAGAAAGTCCGAAAGTGCCGGAGGTGCGCTGATGCGCACCGTACCGGCCAGCCGGTCCTGTTTGAGCCTCGCCTGATCGGTGGCGAGAGCCTGTTCCTCCATCCGCCGCGCCAGTTCGGCAATGCGTTCGCCCTCGACCGTCAGCGTGATCTTCCGGCCGCGGCGATCGACCAGTCTGGCCTGCAGCTGCTCCTCCAGAAGCGCCACGCGGCGGCTGACGGTCGCGTGTTCCACGCCGAGTGTCCGGGCGGCGCCGAGCAACGTTCCGCTGTTCGAGAGCGCCAGAAAGTAGCGGAGGTTTTCCCAGTCGAGCATTGTCAATTTTTTCCCATCCATTGTCCATGAATAGGGAATTTTCAAACAATAGGCAAAGGCTCATCCTGACCCCGCCTCAAACATGGAGAATGACGATGGCGAATATCCTGGTGAGCCTGACCTCCCCAGGCGGGTTGGAAAACCTGCAGATCCTGGAACAGCCTCAGCTGACGCCCAAGGAGGACGAAATTGTCGTGCGGCACGATGCGATCGGCATGAACTTCGTCGATATCTATCACCGCAAGGGGATCTACGCGCTGCCATCCTATCCCGCCGTGATCGGTGTCGAGGCGGCCGGCACGGTGGAAGCCGTCGGCTCCGCCGTCGCCGATCTGAAGGTCGGCGATCGGATTGCCTATTGCGGCGCCCCGATCGGAGCCTACGCAACGCGCCGGACGCTGGCGGCGCAGCGGGCCATCCTTCTTCCGCCGCAGATCGACGCCGCGACGGCGGCTTCCTCGCTGCTGAAAGCGATGACGGCCTATATGCTGCTTTCCAAGACTTACCCTGTCGGCGCCGGCACCACCGTCCTGGTCCACGCAGCTGCGGGCGGTCTCGGCGCGATCCTGGTCAAATGGGCCAAGGAACTCGGAGCGACGGTGATCGGAACCGTAAGCTCGCAGGAAAAGGCGGAACTGGCCCGCAGCTACGGCGCCGATCACCTGATCGTCGGGCGGGACGCGGATCTGGTGGGCGAGGTCAAGTCCCGGACGAACGGACGCGGCGTCGATGTCGGCTATGACGGAGTTGGCGGTTCTGTGCTGGCCAAGACGATCGACAGCGTCCGGCCGTTCGGCACCGTGGTAACCATAGGTCAGGCCGCCGGCCCGATCCCGCCGGTCGATGTAGACCGGCTCAGGCCGGGCAAGGCCCTGTCGCATCCCAGCATTCTTGCCTTCACCATCGACCAGGCCAATTATCGCGAGGCGGCGAAAGCAGCGATTGCCGCAATCGAAAGCGGCATCACCGCGGCCGTCGCGGCAGAATATCCGCTCGAAGAGGCAGCCAGGGCACAGGAATTCCTGGAAAGCGGCCGCGCAGCCGGCAGCCTGCTGCTTATCCCCGAGTGACGGCAGGCGATATCGCGCAGAACCACACGCCCGGAAGATAAACTGAGGCGAAACAGCGCGCGATATCGCTCGACATTCCTCTGGCGGAGCCGCGAAGATATGCTACTCGTCTGCCTAGCATCCGGAGGAAGAATATCGATGTCCAAGCCGCTGACCATCGCCGATCTCAAGAAACTTGCCCGCCGTCGTGTGCCGAAGATGTTCTTCGACTATGCCGACAGCGGCGCCTGGACCGAGGGCACCTACCGGGCGAACGAGGAAGACTTCTCGAGGATCAAGCTGCGCCAGCGGGTTCTGGTCGACATGACCAACCGCACGCTGGAAACCACGATGATCGGCGAAAAGGCTGCCATGCCCGTGGCGCTTGCCCCGACCGGCATGACCGGCATGCAGCATGCCGACGGCGAGATGCTCGCCGCCAAGGCGGCGGAAGAATTCGGCGTGCCCTTCACGCTCTCGACCATGAGCATCTGCTCGATCGAGGACGTCGCCTCGGTAACCACCAAACCCTTCTGGTTCCAGCTCTACGTGATGAAGGACCGCGGCTTCGTCGAACGGCTGATCGGCCGCGCCAAGGCGGCAAAATGCTCGGCGCTGGTCGTCACCGCCGACCTGCAGATTCTCGGCCAGCGCCACAAGGACCTGCGCAACGGCCTCGCCGCCCCGCCGAAGCCGACGCTGAACGCCGCCCTGCAGCTCGCCACGCGCCCGAGGTGGTGCCTGGAAATGCTCGGCACCAAACGCCGCGGTTTCGGCAATATCGTCGGCCATGCGAGCAACGTCTCCGACCTCTCCTCCCTCGGCGCCTGGACGGCGGAACAGTTCGACCCGCGGCTTTCGTGGGACGACATCCGCTGGATCAAGGATCTCTGGGGCGGCAAGATGATCATCAAGGGCATTCTCGACGAGGAAGATGCCCGCGCCGCTGCCGATACCGGCGCCGATGCGATCATCGTCTCCAACCATGGCGGCCGGCAGCTCGACGGCGCGCCCTCATCGATCAGCATGCTGCCGAAGATCATCGAAGCCGTCGGCGACCGGATCGAGGTGCATGTGGATGGCGGCATCCGCTCGGGCCAGGACGTGCTGAAGGCGGTCGCGCTCGGCGCCCGCGGCACCCATATCGGCCGTCCCTTCCTCTACGGCCTCGGCGCCATGGGCAAGGAAGGCGTGACGACGACGCTCGAAATCATCCGCAAGGAACTCGACATCACCATGGCGCTGTGCGGCAAGCGCGATATCCAGACGATCGACCGCAATATCCTGGCCAGCATGCCGTTCTGATCAACGCCGAGGGCGGTCGCTGCTACCTCAGCACCAGCCGCCCTTGCCGGCACCCGGCCGTTTCGCCAGTCCCTCGTTGACGAGGACATCCGCGAGCGAGCGGCCGTTGCGCGTGACTTCGCGCAGCTTGTGGCCTTCGACCTCGTCCTCGTTGCCCTGCCAAGTGACCAGCTCGAACGGGCCGGAATCGAGGAAGGCGCGCACCCGCAGTTCCGCATCGCTCGCCTTGATCCGTTCCGCCTCGCAACGCGGCTTCTTGATGTCGGGCACCTCGATGCCGACCAGCCGGATCTTCTGGCCGTGGAACACGAAACGGTCGGCGGCGGTGACGCAGTCGTCCTGCTTGGCGGATCCGCAGAGATAGAATTTCGCCTCATAGGCGCCGGCGAGGCTTTCGTTGCTCTTCGGCGGCTCCGCGGCCTTCTGGATCTCTTCGAGGATCGGTTTTCCGATCGGCGCCGGCGGGACGATCGCGGCGGTGTGGCTCTGGTCGGGAGCGATTGCGGGTTTGGGCGTCACCGGCCGGTGCGACGGCCCGGAGCTTGCCTGAACGGGCCTGGCCGGCACCGGTTTCGCCGCGAGCTGAACCGGCGGCTTGCCGGACGTCAGTTCGGTGACGAAACGCCTCGCCGCTGCGGAATTCTCGTAAAGCGCAATGCCGCCCGCCACCACCGCCAGCGTCCCGAGCCAGGGCCACAGCGACGAACCGGAGCCCGACGACCGCTTGGGCGAACTCTTGCGCCGAGAACCGGATTTGCCGCGCGATTGGGCCATGACGATCCCTCCTGTCGAATCGCGGAAATTATCGAGGGGAAGGATTGCCGAAAGGTTTCGAGGAGGAGCGGTCAGTCGTGGAAACGGCACTGGAGGAGGATGAGCGTCTGCCGATCGCCCTGGCCTTCAACCTGGATGCTTTGGCAATCCTGGTGACGCTGAAAACCCGCGCTGCCATGGCCGTGCGCATCAATATCACGCTGCCGGAAGACGTGCTGGAACGGATCGACCGCTTTGCCGCGGATCGGGGCCTGTCGCGCTCGACTTTCCTCGCGCGCGCCGCAAGCCGCGAGATGGAACGCAACGCCGGTTGAGGGACTACCCCGCCCTGCCGGTAGCGAGCGCCACCGCCCAGTCGGAGCGGCCGTTCTCGGCGGCGAGCCGCGACATGGCCAGGTGATCGTAGGATACGTTGCGGAACTGCGGGATCCAGCCCGCCGAGGTCTTTTCAAGGATCGCGTATGACGCCATCGGATGACCGGTCTCGACCTTGTGGAAACAAGGCGCGTCATCATCATAGGCGGGGCACCCCACGCTGCCGGGATTGACGATCAGCCGGCCGTCGGAGAGCTGCACCGCCCGCGGAACATGGCTGTGACCGCACAGGATCAGCGGCTGCGCGATGCCTTGCGCCAGCGCCTCGATCTCGTCCAGCGGCTTCAGGAAAACATGGCCTTCGCTCGACACGCCCTCCAGCCAGTAGACATTATCCGATTGCGGCGTCGCATGGCAGAGATAGGCCTCGTCCCGGTAGACGGCGCTGAACGGCAGCTTGCGCAGCCATTGCAGGTGGCGGGGCGCCAGTTGCGAAAAGGCATGCACCTCCCATGACGGCATCGCATCCGCCGGGTTGTCGATCAGGTAGCGGTCGTGATTGCCGCGCACGGTCAGCGTCGCTATCGTATCGAGCAGGATCAGCAGGTCGGCGGTGCGCCCGGCTTCGAGCGGGCCGCTGAGGCAATCGCCGAGATTGACGATGTCGGTAATGCCCTGCGCGTGGATATCCGCGAGCACCGCTTCGAGCGCCGCGCAGTTGCCATGGATGTCGGCGATCGCGGCAAAGCGCATCAGCTCCCCCGATAGGTGGAATAACCGTAGGGCGAGAGCAGCAGCGGCACGTGATAATGCGCGGTGGTGTCGGCAATGCCGAAGCGGATCGGGATCACGTCGAGGAAGGCCGGTTCCGCGAGCGCGACACCCAGGGCACGAAGGTAGGCCCCTGCATGGAAGACCAGTTCGTACTCACCGGTCGCAAACGTCTCGCCGATCAGGATCGGGCCGCCATCGACGCGGCCGTCGCCATTGGTGACGACGGTCTTGAGTTTTTCGCGCGCCTCGCCGTTCAGCCGGTAGAGATCGATCGAAAGTCCCTCTGCCGGTTTGCCGCTGGCAGTGTCGAGCACATGGGTGGTGAGGCCGGTCACAGGCTGGGCTCCGCGATGAGGTAGGGCGTTTCGAAGAAGAACTCCTCGTAGTTTGCGGACGTATTGTCCCTGTCCACCACCAGGAAATCGCTGACGACCCCGATCGCCATCAGCGGATGATGCCAGGCCTTCGGGAAGTAGTTGACGCCCTGATGCGGCTGCACGAGGAAAACCTGCGGCTTGCCCGGCCGGCCGTCTTCGTCATGGGAAACCGCGATCAGGAACGGCTGGCCCGATATCGGCGAAAAACTCTGGCTGGCGAAGGGATGCCGCTCCATCATGGTGACCGCGTAAGGGAACTGCCGCGGCTTGCTGCGGAAGATGCTGAAGATCAGCCGCTCGGGGTCACCGATCACCACCGGCTCGGCAAGCGCATGATAACGTTCGGTCGTTCCGCCGTTGATCAGCCGCATGGTTGCCGGATCGGCCTCGATGATATCGCCGAACGGGGCAAAGGCTTCTCTGGTCAGCGGCAGGATTTCAAGATAGTCGGTCACGTCGTTCGCCTTCGGTCATTCGGCTGCAATCATTCGCCCTGGGCACGCCAGTTGCGCAGGGAATCGAGCTGGGAAACCAGCGGCGGCAGCGAGTTCTTCACCGTATCCAGAACGATAGGAAGTTCCAGTTCGTAATAGTCATGGACGACGAAATTGCGCATGCCCTTCATTTTCGACCAGGGAATTTCCGGGTGATCGACGGGGAAGTCCGGGTGATGGGTCATGATCCTGGCGGCACTCTCGCCGATCAGGATCAACGCCATGCCGACCGCCATCTGCGTGCGAATGTCGCGGAGAAACGTTTCCTGCTCCATCCCCGCCACGAACTCGCAGGCCTGAAGTGCTGCAGAGTGCATCTGGTCGAGATATTCCCTCAGGCGGTCAGCACTCATATGGATGCTGCTTCCGACAGGATCCGGTCGCGCATCGAATGTCGGATGCCCCCGGACGTGACAAGATCGACCTTGACTTGCAGTAGCGTTTCGAGCGTGTCCTGCAGCCCGCCAAGGTCAAACAGGGTGGTGCCGGGAAGCGCATCGACGAGGATGTCGATATCGCTGTCCGGCCCGTCCTCGCCGCGAGCCACGGAGCCGAAGACGCGCGGGTTGGTGGCGTTAAAGCGTTTTGTCGCTTCGCGGATCGCTTCCCGGTTCTTTTCCAGCACTTCCGACGGTCTCATGATGGCGTCACTCCTGATCTCGCCAATATAAGCGACGGAGACGATGGGGGAAAGGAGCATCCAGGGCCTCAATGTCCCGGCAGCAGCGATTGCAGGCGCAGGAGCGCGATCTTTTCCACCTGGGCGGTGGCGGTCGCGAATTCCTCTTCGGCGCTGTTGTGGATGCGCTTCTCGAAGGCGGCCAGAATGTCGTCCTTGGTCAGCCCCTTGACCGCGATGATGAAGGGGAAACCGAATTTTTCCGTATAGGCGGTGTTGAGTTCGGTGAACCGGGCGTGCTCGGTGGGGCTCAGGCGATCGAGCCCGGCACCGGCCTGTTCTTGTCTGCTGTCCTCGGTGAGTTCGCCGGCAATCGCCAGCTTGCCCGCAAGATCCGGATGGGCGCGCAGCACACCGAGACGCTCCGCATGGCTTGCCCGGCGGAAGATCGAGGTCAGCGCATCATGTACGCTCTTCGACGACAGCGGCACCAGCATCAGCCCGGCGTCGTAGGCGCGTTCTGCGATGAAGGGCGAGTGCTCGAACACACCGCCGAACATCGTGACGAAATCCCCGCGGGCGGTCATGGCGCGCCCGCCGGCTTGTGGTGTTGGTGCCAATGCCTGGCGATCTCCAGACGCTGCGGGATCCAGACCTTGTCGTGGCTGAGCACGTATTCGATGAAGCGCTTCAGCGCCGCGGCGCGGCCGGGCCGCCCGACGAGACGGCAATGCAGGCCGACCGACATCATCTTCGGAGCGCCTTCCCTGCCTTCCTGGTAGAGCACGTCGAAGGCGTCCTTGAGATAGGTGAAGAACTGGTCGCCGGCGTTAAAACCCTGCGGTGTCGCGAACCGCATGTCGTTGGTTTCCAGCGTATAGGGGATGATCAGGAACGGCTTCTGGTCGAGCCCCTTGACCCAATAGGGCAGGTCGTCCGCGTAACTGTCGGACGAATAAAGGAAACCGCCCTCCTCCATCACCAGTTTCAGCGTGTTGTCGGAAGGCTTGCCCTGGTACATGCCGTAGGGCCGCTCGCCGACCAGTTCGGTATGCAGGCGCACGGCTTCGAGAATGTGCTCGCGCTCCCTGGCTTCCGGGAAATCCTTGTATTCGAGCCAGCGATAGCCGTGGCTGGCGATTTCCCAGCCCGCCTCCTTCATGGCGGCGACGGCTTCCGGGTTGCGGGCCATGGCAAGTGTCACGCCATAGACGGTGGTCTGCACCTTGAGGTCTGTGAACATCCGCCACAGCCGCCAGAAGCCGGCGCGCGAGCCGTATTCGTAGATCGATTCCATGTTGAGGTTGCGCTGACCCGGCCAGGGTGCGGCGCCGACGATTTCCGACAGCAGGTTTTCCGAGGCGGGATCGCCGTCCATGATCGAGCTTTCGCCGCCCTCCTCGTAGTTGATCACGAACTGGACGGCGACATGGGCGCCGCCCGGCCATTTCGGATCGGGAGTGGAGCGGCCGTAGCCGACGAGTTCGCGCGGATAGTCTTTTGCCTGCATGGATCACCTTCGACGAATGAGGCCGGACGGTAGCGCACCCTTTCCGGCCCTGTCGAGATGGAAACGTCGCCTAGAGGCCGAGCGCCCGAAGGATCGCGACGCAGGCGACCCCGAGTGCCACGGAAACGAGCATCGGCAGGCGAAGTGCCGCAAAAGCAGTCACCGCGCAGGCCACGGTTTCGGCAATCCCGGTGGCAAACGCGGTCGGAGCGACCACCGCCATCAGCACCGCGGGCGGGATCGATTCGATCGCCTTCCGGCGGCTGCCCTCGAGCGAGACATGGCGGATGAGGACGAGACCGCTGAGGCGGGTGAGCACGGTGGCGGCGGCCATGGCAAGGATGGCGGCAAGCGTGGCGAGATCGACGGTCATGGCGTCACCTCCACGCCCCGCGCCCTGCCGGTGAGCACGGCGGCTGCCAGTCCGGCAACGGCACCGGCGGCGATATACCAGACGCCGGGCACGAAATGCTGGGTGGCGACGGCGGCAGCCCCGCTCGCCAGCAGCACGGCACCGGTCTCCGGCCCCTTCCAGAAGCCCATGACCAGCACGATGAACACGGCCGGAAAGGCGAAATCGAGCCCGAGCACCACCGGATCGCCGAGAAAGGCGCCGAGGGCAGCGCCAGCGAGCCCCGAAAGCACCCAGGCGAGGTAGAAGGGCGCGACGAGGCCGGCGAACCAGGCGGGCGTGAGCTTTGCTACCTTAGCCCGGAACTCGGCCATCGCCCAGATCTCGTCGGCGAGGAACAGCATCGAGAGATAACGCGCCGGCTGGCTGAAACCGCCCATCCTGGTGCCGAGCGAGGCGCTCATCAGCACATGGCGGATGTTGACCAAGAGGGCTGCGAACCCGACGCCGGTCCAGGAGGCCGGATGGGTCCAGATATCCATCGCCACGAATTGCGAACCGCCGGCGAACACCAGCGCGCTCATCAGGGCCGTTTCCGCCGGCGACAGGCCCTTGGTGGCCGCAACCGCCCCGAAAACGAGGCCGATCGGGATGACCGCTGCGATCAGCGGCGAGATCGCGCGCATGCCGCCGAGGAAGTCTTGCTGTTTGGTGTTGTCGTTCATTCGATAACCTTGATCTCGGGTAGATATGGCGTCTGCCCCTCATCCGCCTGCCGGCACCTTCTCCCCGCACGCGGGGAGAAGGACATATGCCGCCCTCTCTCCGTTTCACTCCGACATCGCGCGGGGCACGTCCCCTCTCCCCGCCTGCGGGGAGAGGTGGAGCGCAGCAAGCTGCGCTCTGGGTGAGGGGCTTAAAGGCGCCCAGACCTGCCGTCTTGAACGAAAGTGATCAGCGCGCGCGATACTGCCCCGGCGTCAGGCCGGTACGCGCCTTGAAGTGCCGGGTGAAATGCGCCTGGTCGGCAAAGCCGCATTCGAGCGCGATCTCGGCCGGCTGGCCGCCCTCCCGCAAGCGCCGCCGCGCCGCGCGGATGCGGATGTCGGTGAGGAAGGAATGCGGGGTGATGTGGAACTCCTTGCGGAAGGCGCGGATGAGATGCGCCCGGCTGAGACCCGCGACCGTTGCCAACTCCTCCAGCCCCACATCGGAGGCGAAATTTTCGATCAGGTAATCGCGGGCCTGGCGCACCGCCGTGCGCTCCGCGGTCTCGGCCGGCACGATGATCGAACTGCCGTGGCGGCGGAACATCGCGTCAAGCACAAGGAACATCGCCTGACTGGTTTCGAGAGCGCCCGCCCCTTCCTCGAGCGTCCGGTGCGCCTCGTGAAACGCGTCGGCGAGCGCCTGGTCGTGAAGGATCTGCCTGCCGAAGGCCGGCGTGCCCTGGAAGGATTTGCCGGTGACGTCTTCGAGGATTTCGCGAAACAGCGCCATGTCCGGATAGATCATCCGGTAGCGATAACCGCCCTCGACGGGCGCGCCGTCGTGGATCTCGCCGGGATTGATGAGATAGAGATCGCCCGGCCCCGAGCTTTCGCGTAAGCCCCGGATCGTCGCGATCTGGGCGCCGCGCTCGATGGCGCCGATGCTGAACGTGTCGTGCGCGTGTGGCGCGAATTCATGGGTGAGGAATGTGGCGGACAGACATTCCATGCCCCCGAAACGGCTGTCGCGCCAGAAGCGGGTGGTTTCCGCCTGGGCGAGCGGCATGTAATCGGCTGCCTGTTCCTGCGAGACGTTCTGCATCGCGCGGATATAGCAGATTTCCGCGCCGGCCTCTTGAACAAAAGTGACCGCCTTCAGTCTTTCAGGCGATCTTGCGCGCCGCCACGCGACCCATCGGATGCAGCGAATGCACCTGGAAAGGAGCGCCCGGCTCTTCCTCGATGAACAGCGCCAGATTGGCGATCTCGACCGGCTTTTTCAGGTAGGGTTCGAAATAGTCGCGCAGCGCCAGATCGAAACGCGGCATCTCGACCGGCAGCAACGGGCCGGTCAGCGTCATGTGGAACCGGAACTCGTCCATCACGTAAGGATGGCCCCAGCGGTGCAGGTTGGCGAATTGCGGTGCAGACAGATTGCCCGGATCGTTGCGTTCCAGTTCTGCCTCGGTCAGCGGCGTGCGGAAATTGTCGAATTCCTGGACGACGGACGCGGCAAGAAACCGCATGGTGTCGCAGGGCACGACCGGCGCCAGGCCGAAAAAATTGCCGAGCCGCACGACTTCGAGCCTGGGCAGCTCGAACGGGCTGTGGGTTCCGGCAAACCGCATCAGGTGGCGCAGCAGCATCGATTCGGTAACGTCGGGCGCCAGCCGGAACGGCGCCTTCAGCGTCGCATGGAAACCGTAGCGGCGCGGCAGTGCGGTGTGGAAAGCGACCTCGTGAATGCCCATGCCGCGGATTGCCGGCGGCTCCGTCGCATCGCCCGAAAAGGCGTTGCGGCCAAGCCACTGGGCCGCGGCCAGCGTCAGCGGATCATGCGCCGGAGGCGTGAAATGAATGGCATAGCGCATGCGTCACCTTCTGAACGTCCTTTTCAGCAACCCCGTTGTTTTACGCATTGCTCAACAATCCCTGCGGTGGGGGTTAAGTGATTTGCGTGACAGAATAACGACGCGGAGGGCCGAAAACTCGCGTTTAACGCGAGGCGACCGCCAGATGATTGGCGAGCGTGAATGACGACGGAAGCCGCATTTCCCGGCCATTCACGGCATTGAGCGCCGCATCCGCCAACCTGTGCGCGATGCCGAAACTCACCTTGAAACCACCCGTGAGCGCAATCACTCGGGCGTGATCGGGATGCGGGCCGACCATCGGATCGCGGTCGATCGCCTTCGGCCTCAATCCCGCCCAGCGCTCGGCAACCGGGGCCTTGGCCAGGGCCGGCACCAGTGCCCGGGCACGCAAGATGAGGTCGTCGAGTTGGATATCGGTCGAGGACGGATCGTCGAACACATCCTCGCTGGTGCTGCCGACCGCCACATGGCCACCCTCGTGAGCGACCACATAAAGACCGTTCAGGAAGATCACCGGCAGGGCGGGGTCGATATCGGCCTTCAGCAGGGCCGCCTGTCCCTTGACCGGCTGGCCGATGAGACGCGGATAGGGTGGCGAAATCCCTTCAAGCAGCGGGAAGGATCGGTGGCCGGCCGAGACGATGCAGTGCCCGAACGCGACGCTTTCGCCCCCGCGGAATATAATCCTATTCGATACCGGGTCGATCGTCTCCGCCTCGATCCCCTCGACGACCTGCACATGGCCCGCGGATCGAAGGAAGGCGGCAAGCGCCGAAACTAGGCCGCGCGGCGATACGCGCGCCGCAAAGGTGTCGTGGACGAGGCCGGCCGCGGCAAAGGAGGCATCCGGCCACCCCTTCTGCGGGGGGCGGTCGAGCACATGCCAGTGGAAACGCCGCTCGCCGCGCCGCCAGCACGCTTCGGCATCGGCCGAATGGCCGAGCGCGATCTTTCGCAGATGCGGCTTCGGCAGCGGGATCAGCCGGCCGGACCGGCGGTAGCCGCAGGCCATCCCGGTCTCGGCCTCAAGCTCGGCGATCTCGTCTTCCAGCGACAGGAGCGCATCGAACTGGAACTGTTTCTTGTCGTTCCATTTGTCCGGCATGTGCGGCATCAGGGCGCCGAGCAGCCCGCCGCTCGCCCCCTGCCCCAGCGGGCCGGCATCGACAAGCAGGGTGCGGATACCCAGACGCTCGGCCTTGACCGCCGCCCACAGGCCCATGACGCCGCCACCGACGATGACGAGATCCGCGGATGACGGAAGGACATGAGATTGACCGCCGAAGCCGGCAGGATTATCCGCATGTCCCATGAGTGATCGTCATCCTGAAGTTCGTGCGACCGACAGCCAGAATCCCGATGCCCAGGCCCTGGATTGGCATGAGGGCGATATGCCCTATTCCCAGAAATTTGGCGATCACTTTTATTGCCGCACCGACGGGCGGCTGGAATGCGGCCACACGTTCCTGGCCGGCAACGGCCTGCCGGAGCGCTGGGAAGGGCGTCAGAATTTCCGGATAGGCGAACTCGGCTTCGGCACCGGCCTGAATTTCTGCGAGACCTGGCGGCAATGGAAGCTTTTCCGCGCCCCCGGCGCAAAGCTGCATTTCACCTCGTTCGAGCTCTATCCGATGCAGCGCGACGAGATCGATCGGGCGCTTGCCCGCTGGCCGGAGATCGACGCGGAACGGCAGGCGCTGGTCGGGGCATGGCCTGACGGGCCTGCCGGCCATGTGGTGATCGAGGCCGATACCCAGACCCGGCTCACCGTCGTCTGCGGCCCGGCGCTCGAAGGCGTTTCCCTGGCCGAGGCGGATTTCGACGCCTGGTTCCTCGACGGCTTTGCGCCGTCCCGCAATCCCGACATGTGGTCGCCCGAAATCATGCAGGCGATCCACGGCAGGACCTTGCCCGGCGGCACGTTCGGCACCTATGCCGCCGCCGGCTTCGTACGGCGAAACCTTCAGGCGGCCGGCTTCGTCGTGGAGCGGCGTCCAGGTTTTGCGGGCAAGCGCGAGATGTTGTGCGGCATCAAGCCGGCATCCTGAAACGGTCACCCGGCGCAAAAGGGGGCACCCGACGCAGAACAGCCGGCCTGACGACCGGCTGCCATCCATCGGGTCACGCGGCGGCCTATTGGCAGACGCGCAGGCTTTCCATGTGCCAGCCGCCGTCATAGGCGTTGCGCACGCGGCGGTCCTCGTACCAGCAGCGCGGCCGGGGCGGCGGTGGCGGGTCGATGTAGCGCGGCCCGCCGTCATTGGCGATTGCGCCGCCGATCAGGCCGCCGATGACGCCTGCGGCCAGGCCGCCGGCGATCACCGCACCGGTATTGTTGTGATGTCTGCGCGGCGGAGGCCCACGGCGGTCGTATCGGTCATATCTGTCATATCGGTCGTAGTGTCTGTCCCACTGCTGGGCCGCCGCTTCGCCGGCCGGCAACACGATGCTGGTGCAGGTAGCGGCCAGGATCAGCGCCGAGACAATCATCTTCTTCATCGCAAGCGTCTCCGTTTCCACCGAGTCGCGCTCTAAAGCGGCAGGAAGGGGCTCGGTATTCGCGGACAATGCACGTCCCGTGCTTAATGGTTCCTGAACGGAAAACCGATCGCACCGACGTGCGATCGCCGGATCGGCGCATCGGCAGGTTCGACCCGGCACAATTGACGCGCGAAAAATGCCAAAAACCTGCTTCCAGTTATGAAAACTGGGCTAGTCCGAATTTCTCGCCCCTCATTCTTGGTCCTTCCTCTCAGCCCGGCACCTTCATACTTTTGCGGGAAGCTGCTGTCGGCATACACGGATTTAGGGCATTAGATGAACCTCATGGACTTCCAACCCCTGCACGTCATTGGCGGCCAGTACGCGGTATCGTGCGACCCCGGTGTCGTGCTGATGACCGTCCTCGGCTCCTGCGTCTCGGCCTGCATCTACGATCCTCTCGTTGCCATCGGGGGACTGAACCATTTCCTCCTGCCGACATGCGGCGGACAGGAGACCGTCGACCGCCCGGAACGGTATGGCGAGCCGGCCATGCGCGCGCTGGTCGACGATCTTTATAGCCTCGGCGCGGAACGCCGAAATCTTCGCGCCAAGCTGTTCGGCGGCCGCTCGCGCAAATCGAGCGGCTACGATCCGGGATCTCTCAATGCGGCCTTCGCAAGGCGCTTTCTTCTGGAGGAAGGCATCAAGCTTGTCGATGCCAGCCTGGGCGACGACCTGGCGCGCTGGATCGCCTTTCACCCGACGACGGGCAGAGTGCAGATGAGGATCACGGCCGACACCCTCCCGGCCCCATCGATTTCCGGCCTCTCGCTTTCCGGCCCTTCGCTTTCCAGCCCCTCGCTTTCCGGCATGCCGTGGGCGGCATCGCGGGAAAGGCGATACTGACGGGGCCTTGCCGGCTTAATTCGAGGCGGAACTCACGATAGCGCCGCCGAGCCAGTTGCGGATCTTGGCCTCGAGCGCCTCGGGACTGATCGGCTTCGAAAGATAATCGTCCATGCCGACCTGGAAGCAGAGCTCGCGGTCACTTTCGAGCGCATGCGCCGTGACGCCGATGATCGGTGTATGGGTGCCCGTTTCCTGTTCGAGCTCGCGGATCTTCTGGGTCGCCTGATGCCCGTTCATGACCGGCATCGAGACGTCCATGATGATCACGGCCGGATCGTGCTTCTTCCACGCCTCGACGGCTTCCGCGCCGTTCTTGACGATCTGGAACAGCCAGCCGGTTGTCTGCAGAATCTGGGTGAAGACGATCTGGTTGACCTCGTTGTCCTCGGCCACCAGCACGTCGAGCGTCGGTGCGGCCTGCATGGGAGGCGTGGAGACCGGGGCTGCCGGTTCCTCGGCGATTACCGGGACGGAACTCGACGGCGCGGCGACGGCGGCCGGAGCCACGGCCTGGACCACTGGCTGCGCCTGCGGCCGGGCCGCCGCCTGCTCCGCCTCGATTGCCCGCCGCCTGGTGCGGATCGAACGGACGACATCGATGATCGTGCTGCGCAACAGGTTGGCGCGCGCCGGCTTCATCAGATGCGCCTGGATGTTGAGGGCGGCGAACATGCTGTCGTCGCCGGCCATGTCCATCGACGTGAGGAAAACCACGCCGGTACCGTCGAAGCGCGGGTCGCGCCTGAGGTGTCTTGCGAAATCGAGCCCGTTCATCTCCGGCATGTGGTAGTCGAGTACGATCGCATCGACGAAAACGCCGATACGGGCCGCCTCGGTGAGGATCGCCAGTCCCTCGGCGCCGCTCTCGGCCGCCACCGTGTCGAAACCCCACATGCTGAGCTGTTCGGTGAGGATGCGGCGGTTCACGGCATTGTCGTCGACGACGAGGATGCGCGCGCCGCTCGTGTTGATCGGCAGGGCCGTCAGGATATTGCGTTCGCTGACCACCTGGAACGGCAGGTGGACGGTGAAGACCGAACCGCGTCCGACTTCGCTCGTCACGTCGATATGACCGCCGAACAGCTCGGTCAGGCCCGCGGTGATCGCAAGCCCGAGCCCGGTGCCCTCGTGCCGGCGCGTCGAGGACGTATCGACCTGCGAGAATTTTTCGAACACGGATTTCAGCTTCTCTTCGGGAATGCCGAGCCCGGTATCCTCGATGCGGATCGACAGCATCATCTCGCGGGGGCCTTTCGCCTCCGACCTCAGATCGATGAAGACATGTCCCTTTTCGGTGAATTTCACCGCATTGCCGACGAGATTGGTGATGATCTGGCGGAAACGGCCGGCATCGCCCATCACCGTCTCGCGGACCGAGGCGTCGCCGCGCACGATCAGCTCGATATCCTTTTCGGCGGCCGAGGAGGACAGAAGCGTCGCCACGTCCTCGATCGCCTCGACCGGATCGAACGGCGCCTTGCGCAGCTTCATCTGGCCGGCATCGATCTTGGAGAAGTCGAGGATGTCGTTGATGATCGTCAAGAGCGCGTTGCCCGACTTGACGATGATGTCGATGAAGGTCTTCTGGCGGGTGTCGAGATTGGACTTGGCAAGCAGTTCGGCCATGCCGAGCACGCCGTTCATCGGGGTGCGGATCTCATGGCTCATATTGGCGAGGAATTCCGACTTAGCCCGGTCGGCGGCCTCGGCGCGCTGCAGGAGACGGGTCAGCTCCTCCTCACGGCTCTTCATCTCGGTGACGTCGGTGAAGACCGCCAGCCAATGGTCGCTGCCAGTCAGCTTGGCCTCGACATGGATCCACTTGGCGCCCTCGATGCGGAAGGCGGCGAATACCGGCTTGCCGGCAGCGACGTTATCCTCCCAGGCTTTGAGCGTCGCCACCGCCTCCTCGGGCGTGCCGAGATCGCCGCGCCTTGCGCAATAGCGGAAGAGATCGCGCCACAGGCATCCGGCGCCCACCATCTCGGCCGGCATGTCGAGCATGGCCGGCAGCGCGTCGTTGGAGAAGATGATCTCGCCGTCATGCAGGATGAGCAGGCCTTGCGACATGGCGCTCGTCGCGTCGCGCATCAGCGCGCCATGGGCTTCCAGCGCCGCGCGGGCTTCCTGGATCTCCTGCTCGCGCTTGCGCACGGCGGTGATGTCCATGTAGCTCAGCAGGATCTTTCCGCCGGAAAGCTGGGTGCCGGAAATCACGATCACCAGGCCGTTGCGGCTTTTCACCTCGATCGGCGGCCGTTCCTGGCCGTCGGTCAGGGCGGCGATGCGCTCCTGGTAGATCTCCTCGAAGCTGCGCGTCGAGCCGCTGTAGATGCCGTGGTCGAAATTGACTTTCAGAAAATCCCGGTAGGAACGCCCCGGCAGCTCGAACTGCTCTCCGGCATCCCAGAAGGCATAGAAGGCCGGGTTGGCGTATTCGAACAGGAACTGCGCGTCGAGGATCGCCACGCCGACAGGCATGGCGTGCAGGATCGTCTGCAGATCCTTGCCCATCTTCTCCGCCTTGTTCTGCGCCTCCTTGATGAGGGAGACGTCCATGCGCGAACCGACGAGATTGTGCGCGCCGTCATTGGTGGTCACCCGGCGCAGATGCGTGATGACCGGCACGACCGATCCGTCGGGGAAGGTGATGTCCTCCGACTTCTCGATATCCTCGCCCATCATCACGCGGTCGTTTTCGAGACGGAAACGATCGGCCGCGCCGGGGAACATTTCCGTCTCGGTCTTGCCGAGGAAATGGGTCCTGGGCTTGCCGAGCATCGCCTCGTAGGCGGCGTTGGCATAGGTGAGCTGGCGGTCGCTGTTGCGCACGAACACCGGCACCGGCAGGTCTTCGAGCACGGCGCGAAACAGGTCCGTTTCCGAGACATGGGCGCGCAGGAGCATTTCCTGCTCCTTGAATTCCGTCACGTCGTGGCGGATGGCGATCAGCAGGCCGTTTTCGAGGCGTTTGTTGATGCTGCGCAGCCAGCGCCCGTCCGAAAGCTGGTCGGTGCTTTCCGAATAGGGAAGGTCGAACGGCTTCATTCGCTCGGCAATCCATGCCTCCTTGTCAGGAGCATCGGGGCCGAAACTCGCCGGTGACACCCGGTGACGGCGATCGTAGGCGAATCCGAGGATGTCCCTGAGCGTGATGCCCGGCTGGACGTCGATCGAGATCGACTCGAAATGGTTGATGAGCTGCGAGTTGCAGTAGAGCAGAACGTTATGCTTGTCGTAGATGCCGATACCCATTTCGAGCATGTCGAGGGCATCGTCGAGAAGGGCATTGTTGAACGGCGAAAACGGCGCGACGGGCCTTGCACTTCCGGTATGCGACCCGCCGGCGGGGACGACGGCGCGTACAGCAACCGCAGGCGGGGCAACGTCCTTGGGCTCGGAAACGGCGCCGATGCGCGGAATCGCTCCGAACGCGCCGAAAAGATAGGTATGGTCGTCTTCGGTCAGGAACCGCTCGATATTGATCTCGTGGCGAACCACGCCGGACCGGTCGAAACAGAGCGCCGTCTCGTCGGTGCCGAAAACGATCGCCCGGCATTCCTTTTCCTTGCGGTCGGCATCTTCCGGCGCCCCTGCAAGGCCACGGCTGGTATTGCCCGCGAAGTCGCTCGGATGCAGGCCGAAAAGGCGCGCATAGGCGGCGTTTACCGCCACGTAGTTGAGGGCGCTGTCCTTGATGAAGGCAGGTTCGGCGAGATCGTTGATCCGCGCGCATGCCGTTTTCAAGAGTTCGCTTTCGGTGTCCACCTTCCCCCGCTCCTTCGTGCCGGCCGATACCCGGCTCGATTCGTTTTTCCCCAATCGACTGATAACACCATAGCGGGTGTTAACATCGTGTTGTTGAAACAGTACGACTTGTCATTTCTGGCATTTGTCAATCATAGGCGCCGGCATTCGCCCGAGACCACAGCCTGAGGTCGAATGCCGACATTCTCAACTTCGTCCCTGCCGCGCCGTCTGCGGCTGACCGAAGCGCGATCGGAACACAAAATCCGAGACTTAGGCAGAAAGGGCGACGTCAAGTCTTTTCCGCATTGCCGCCACGATTTCGCCGCAATATCCATTAGCGATTGCTCAGACTTGACGAAAATCAACCGAAGGCGGCACCAAGCTGAATGTCCGTTCAGACTATTGGGAAATCGTCTTCATCAATCTGCCGCGTTTCGGCGCGACCATTTCTGCACCCCTTGAGGACAAAAAGGGAAAGGAAAAAACATGTCGGCATTGAGAAAGACGATATCACTTGGCCTCGTCGCACTGTCCGTAGCGGGCGCCCTGACGGTGACCGCTCCGGCGGCTGAAGCCCGCGACCGCCACCATCGCAACGTCTGGCCGGGCGTGGCCGCAGGCCTTGCCGGCGGCATCATCGGCGGCGCGATCATCGCCGGATCGCAGCGGCCCGCCTATGCCGAGCCCGAATATGTGGAGCCGGAATACGACTACGCTCCCCCGCCCCCGCCGCCGGTTTATTACCGCCGCGCCTATTATCGCGACTATCCGCCGGTCTGCGAACTCGAATGGCGCCGCAACCGTTATGGCGAGCCCTATCGCGTCGAGGTCTGCTCGCGCTGATCGGGGATCCGAAAAATGAAATCGAGCCCGCTTCCGCCACCGGCGGAGGCGGGCTCTTTGCATTTGAAATCGCCTTCGGGCGCTGTTTCGGACCGCGCCCGAAGGCCGCTCCATTTCGCGATTGCGAAACATCTGCTTGACTTTTGCCCGGAAAACCACCAAATGCGCCTCAGCTTTCACCTTCCGGCCGCCGCGTGAGTTGGCCCCGCGTCTTAAAGACAACCGCGAAGAAGGAACAAGGCGCAAAGATAGATCGCCCTCGATCCCGGAGGGTTTAAGCGCTGGAGAGCAATTTCCAACTTGCAAGTTCCCACTTCACGCGGGGTTCTTGACGCCAAAGGCAGACCGGACGGCATGGTGCCAGCCCGGCGATACGCTTTTGGCGCCCCGAAAAGGTATTCGACTTGACGAATTTCCATGAGCTTGGCCTCACCAAGCAGCTCGTAGCCACCCTGTTTGCGCTTGGTTACGAGACGCCCACCCCTATTCAGGCCCAGGCGATCCCCCAGCTTCTCGAAGGCCGCGACATGATCGGCCTCGCCCAGACCGGCACCGGCAAGACCGCCGCCTTCGGTCTCCCCCTGATCGAAATGCTCCTCAAGGAGCAGAAGCGCCCCGACAACCGCACCACCCGGACGCTTATCCTTGCGCCCACCCGCGAACTGGTCAACCAGATCGCCGTCAACCTGAAGAGCTATGTCCGCAACACGCCGCTGAAGATCAATGCGGTGGTCGGCGGCGCTTCGATCAACAAGCAGCAGCTGCAGCTTGAAAAAGGCACCGACATCCTCGTCGCGACCCCCGGCCGCCTGCTCGATCTCGTCGCCCGCCGCGCCATCGGCCTGACCACGGTCCGTTACCTGGTGCTCGACGAAGCCGACCAGATGCTCGACCTCGGCTTCATCCACGACCTGCGCAAGATTTCGAAAATGGTCCCGGCCCGCCGCCAGACCCTGCTCTTCTCGGCCACCATGCCGAAGGCGATCGCCGATCTTGCCGCCGACTTCCTGAAGGATCCGGTCCAGGTCTCCGTCACGCCTCCGGGCAAGGCCGCCGACAAGGTCGAACAGTTCGTCCATTTCGTCGCCGGCAAGAACGACAAGACCGATCTTCTCAAGAAGTCGCTCGAAGAGAACCCGGATGGCCGCGCCATGGTTTTCCTGCGTACCAAGCACGGCGCCGAGAAGCTTTCCAAGCATCTCGAGCATATCGGCTTCAAGGTCGCCTCGATCCACGGCAACAAGAGCCAGGGCCAGCGCGAACGCGCCCTCAAGGCCTTCCGTGACAACGAGATCCGCGTTCTGGTGGCGACCGACGTCGCTGCCCGCGGCATCGATATTCCCGGCGTCACGCATGTCTTCAACTACGACCTGCCGGAAGTGCCGGACGCCTACGTGCACCGTATCGGCCGTACCGCGCGTGCCGGCCGCGACGGCATCGCCATCGCCTTCTGCGCCACGGACGAAACCGGCCTGCTGCGCGATATCGAGAAGCTGATGGGCATCGAGATCACCACCGCATCCGGCCAGCGTCCGGAAGGCATGGGCCGTCCGTCGCGTGGCGGCGGCAACAACCGCGGCGGCGCAAATCGCGGCCGTGGCGGCAATGGCCAGGGTCGCGGTCATGGCGGCGAAGGCCGTCCGCAGGGCGAAGGCCGTCCTGAGCGTCGCGAACGTCCGGCCCGCAAGCCGTTCTTCGCTGCCGACGGCGCCGAGGGTGGAGATCGTCCCGCACGCCCGGCCCGCCCGCACGGCGATCGCCCCCATGGTGACCGTCCGCAGCGCGACAACCGCCGCAATGACGATTTCCGCGGCCAGCGTCGCGGCGAGGAAGCCCCGCGCTTCGAAGCCGACAACGACCTGGCGACGACGTCGGATTTCCGCCCGGCCAAGAAGCAGTTCGGCCCCCAGGATGGGATGAAGAACGGCGAAGGCCGTCCGGCCCGCAACGACCACCGCAAGGGCAATGGTGCTCCGGCCGCCCACGCGGCACACGGCGCCCATGAACCGGGCGCCCAGCGCAAGGCGCATAACGGCGGCCAGGCCCGCCCGGCAAACGGTGACAACCGCGGCCCGGTGAAGTTCGGCAACGACAACCGCAACGGCGGCCAGCAGGGCCGCAAGCGCCGCCCGGCGTAAGCAGAGCCAACAACGGCGTAAGCACAACAAAACAAAGAGAAAGAGGCCGCTCACGCGGCCTCTTTTTTTGTCATTTGACCGCGGCGTTCCCTCCGTCGGCAAAGAGCGCCGACCCGGCCACGAAGCTCGCCATCGGGCTTGCCAGGAAAAGGGCCGCCCGGGCGATTTCCTCGGGCTGGGCGATACGCTTGAGGGCGTGCAGACCCGCCGCCCATTCCTTCTGTGCCGCATCGCCGGCCATAGGAGTGTCGGTGCCGCCGGGCAACAATGCATTGGCGCGTATGCCGCGCGCGCCGTAGTCGGCCGTAATCCCCTTCACCAGACCCATGATCCCGGCCTTGGATGCGCCATAGGTGCCCATGCCGGGAATGCCGACACTGGTGCCGACGAAGGTGGAGGTGAAGATGATCGATCCGCCGCCGCGTTCGACCATGGCCGGGATCTGCGAGCGAGCACCGAGGAAGGCGCTCGTGAGGTTGGCGGTCACGGTATCCTGCCACTCCTGTCGCGTCACCTCCCCGAGCGGCTTGTAGGGCCCGACCGTGCCGGCATTGTTGAGGGCAATGTCGAGACCGCCGAACCGGCCAAGCGCGGCGTCGAGCAATCTCCGGTGGGTCTCCTCGTCCGCGACATCGCCCGCCACGGCGACCGCATGGCCGCCGGCCGCCTCGATCTCGGAAACAAGCTTCAGCAGTTCTGCCTCGCCTCGCGCATTGGCAACGACAGCCGCGCCCTCCCGGGCGAAAAGAAGGGCGGCGGCGCGGCCGATGCCGCTGGATGCGCCGGTGACGATGGCAACCTTGTTGGTCAGCATGATGTAGCTCCTGTTGGGTTTACATCCGCTGTCTATGACTGCCCGGCTCCCGCCGACACCCGTTTCCTGACCGGGCGAAAAACGCCCTCAAGCCTTCCGGTTGACCATGTAGACGCCTGCGACCACGATCACCGTGCCGACGATCATCGGCCAGGTCAGCGGTTCGCCGAACAGGATGGCCGCCTCGATCGCCACGACCGGCGGCATCAGGTAGATGAGCGAGGCGGCACGCGACACCTGCCCGCGGCGGATGAGGTAGAGCAGCAGGCCGACAGCGCCCATCGACAGGCCGAAAACCGACCAGCCCATGGCGAAGACCGCCTCGTGGGTCCAGTCGAAGCGCAGGTTTTCAAGAGCGAGCGCCAGCGGGATCGTGACGGCCAGTGCGCCGACGAATTGCAGCGTCGCGATCGAGAACAGGTCGCCCTCCTGCAGGTGGCGCTTCTGATAGAGCGTGCCGTAGGTGACCGACGTCATGGCGACGAGGTTGATCAGCACCGGAACCGCAAGTCCGGCCAGCCCGCGTTCGAAGACGTCGAGAAGCTGCGGCGAGATCGCGAGTAGAATGCCGGCGAAGCCGAGCGCCAGGCCGACCTTCTGCAGGGGCTTGAGGCGCTCGCCGAGGAAAAGCGGCGCGACCAGGGCGGTCAGGAGCGGCTGCAGCCCGGCGATGATGCCGGAAAGGCCGGCCGGCACGCCCTGCCCGATCGCATACCAGACGCCGGCAAGGTAAAGCCCGTGCAGGAAAACGCCGGAGAACATCGCGTGCCCGATCTGGACACGGCTCCTCGGCCATTTCGCCCGGGTGATCAGGCAGACGACGAAAAAAGCCGCGGCGGCGAGCGCATGGCGCCCGGCCAGGAACGTCAGCGGATCGGCATGTTTCGCCGCATATTTCGCGACGATCCAGCCCGTGGACCAGAGGAGGACGAAGAGGGCCGGAGCCAGACGATCGAGCATGATGGCATTTCCGGCATCGCTGTTTCTAGGAGGAAACCGCCTGCTTATTGCCTGTCCGGGCATGCGTCAAAGCAGAAAAACTGATGGCTGCAATGAACGCCGCTTGAGAAAGGCGACGCGGTGCGATCGTTGCGCCGGAAGCGGATCCTGCCCCATCAGCCTTTGCCCCATGGCAGCCGACTCGCGCACCACGCTGAAACCATAATCGGTCATCTCCCGCTCATAGGCGTTGAGTGCGAGCGCAAGACCGACCTCGCCGCGCTCGACGGCGACGATCGCATGTCCGAGCAGCGCCGCGTCGCGCATGGCGACGTTTGCCCCTCGTCCGAGCGTCGGCGTCATCGCATGGATGGCATCCCCGAGAAGCGTCACGCGAAAAGTCTCCTGGAGATCGCATGGTACGCTCGTGTGCATCTCGATCGCGAAGAAGGAGGACGGATCTCCGTGGGCAAGGATAGTCCCGGCCGCCTCCGGCCAGTTATCCAGCATCCCGATCGAAAGCGCCTGAAGCTCCGGGCCGCCGGCCTCCCGCGGCATGGCACCGTCACCGGGGAAATATTCCCGGCGACCGCCGACGATGCAGACGACATAGTCCTCCTGGCTGGAAAGACCCGCCTGCGGAGCGATCCGGCCGGAGGCGACATCGGGACGGTTCGGGAAAACCACCGGCCCCAGTCCGAAGAACACCCGGCGATCGTCGGACGCGACAGTGAAGACGTCACCCAGAACCTGCCCGGGCAGCAGGTGACGAACCCGCTCGATCGGAATGCGGCCGTAGATGGCGCCCACTCCGGTATCCACGATCCGCGCCTCGGGAAGGCGTTGCCGCCGCACCGCGGAGCGTATCCCGTCGGCACCGACCAGAATGTCTCCCCGCGCGGTGCTGCCGTCGGAAAACACGGCGGTCACCCCTTCGGCATCCGTTTCATAACGCAGCATCCGGGCGCCGAAGCGGCAGACATCCTGCAGCCCGGTCAGGAGAATATGCCGCAAGGTGGTGCGATCGACATTGACATGCTGCGGATCGCCCTCCGCAAGCCAGTGCCGCGGCGCCCTGTCCGGGCCGCCACTCGGCATCCGCCGCAATTCCTTCAGGCCGGTATCGACGATCGTCGTGAACGGCAAGGGCCGCATCGCGGTCGCTTCGAACAGCCGGTAGAGATCGTCGGGCAGGACTTCCCTGAGGGCATTCACCCCATCCCGATCGATATGCAGGCGATAACCCTGCTGGCGGGCCCAGGGGCCGGCATCGCGTTCGAAGATTTCAACCTCGATATCGGCGCGACGCAGCATCTGAGCAAGGCAAAGCCCGCCGAGGCCGGCACCGACGACAATAACTTTCAGCTTAGGCATGGGACGCTCCTCTTCCGCCATCGGAAAAGGACGTACAGGATGTGCCCGCTCACCATGAGCGAACCCTTATACGAACGCAAAGCGCCACCCGGACTACCTACCGGGCCGTGACTTTCGCACGTCCGGGGTCTTTATGCGGAACAGCCGAAATTCTGTCAAGCAGCAGATTCGGCGGTTTCCCGGGCCCCGCCCCTCCCGCAAACAGCGGGCTGAATGGATGCCGGCCGGCAGCATTTGAACAGAGCTTGGGCAGCTGATGTTTTTCAGGGCAGAAGGCCGTTCCAGCTCGTCCCGAAGCGGGGAGCTTGCCGAGCGCCTGAATCGGCGCATCTATTGGCGCGGGACGGTTCGAACCTCGCTTTTTTCACCGCGCAGAATTCTTTTCGGCCAATTGCGCACAGTTCTTGCATTGCCTTCAGCGTTGTACTCAAATGGCAGGAAAACAAGGGAACGCGCCATTGGCATTTGATGAAATGTTGACTGCGGACAACAATCCGCGACCGCCATACAAGACCTATCACGAATGGTATGCCAGTCAGGACGCTGCGCACCTGATCCGCAAGACCCAGGATGCGGAAAACATATTCAGAAAGACAGGCATCACCTTCGCAGTCTACGGACACGCGGACAGTTCCGAAAAGCTCATCCCCTTCGACATCATCCCCCGCATCATTTCTGCCCGTGAATGGCGCAAGCTCGCGCAGGGCATCGAGCAGCGGGTCCTGGCGCTCAATGCCTTTCTCGACGACATCTACCACAAGCAGGAGATCATCAAGGCAGGCCGCATCCCCCGCGAGCTGATCGAGAGGAACGTCGCCTTCCTGCCGGAAATGATCGGCTTCAAGCCGCCCGGCGGCGTCTACACCCATATCGTCGGCACCGACATCGTGCGCACCGGCGAGGACCAGTTCTACGTGCTGGAGGATAATGCCCGCACGCCGTCCGGTGTTTCCTACATGCTGGAAAACCGGGAAACCATGATGCAGATGTTCCCGGAACTCTTCACGCTGAACAAGGTGCAGCGGGTCGAGGACTATCCGCGGCTGCTGCGCCAGTCGCTCGCCTCGCTCGCGCCTCCGGGCTGCAAGGGCAAGCCGCGCGTCGCGGTCCTGACGCCGGGCATCTTCAACTCGGCCTATTACGAACATTCGTTCCTTGCCGACCAGATGGGCGTGGAACTGGTCGAGGGCGCCGACCTGCGCGTCATCGACGGACGCGTCAAGATGCGCACGACACGCGGCTACGAGGCGATCGACGTGCTCTACCGCCGCGTCGACGACGACTTTCTCGATCCCCTCACCTTCCGGGCCGATTCGGCGCTCGGCATTCCAGGCATCATGGATGTCTACCGGGCCGGCAACATCACGATCGCCAATGCGCCCGGTACCGGCATTTCCGACGACAAGGCGATCTATTCCTACATGCCCGAGATCGTCGAGTTCTATACCGGCCGCAAGGCGCTGCTCGAAAACGTGCCGACCTGGCGCTGTTCGGAGCCGGACAGCCTGAAATACGTGCTGGAGCACATCGAGGAACTGGTCATCAAGGAAGTGCACGGGTCCGGCGGCTACGGCATGCTGGTCGGCCCGACGGCGACGAAGAAGGAACGCACCGAATTTGCCGAAAAGCTGGCGGCCAAGCCCGCCAATTACATCGCCCAGCCGACGCTGGCTTTGTCCACCGTGCCGATCTTCGTCAACAAGGGGATCGCGCCGCGCCACGTCGACCTGCGCCCCTATGTGCTCGTCTCCGACAAGGTGAAGATCATCCCCGGCGGCCTCACCCGCGTTGCCCTGAAACAGGGGTCGCTGGTGGTCAATTCCAGCCAGGGCGGCGGCACCAAGGACACCTGGGTACTGGAAGATTGAGGTCGTAGAGACATGCTCGGAAGAACTGCAAACGGCCTTTACTGGATGTTCCGCTATATCGAGCGGGCCGAGAATATCGCCCGCCTCGTCGATGCGGGCCTGCGCGTGTCGCTGACCCGCGCCGGCTCCTCCGACGAGGACTGGCACGGGGTACTGGAAAGCGCGGGCGTGCGCGAGGCCTATTCGGAAGTGCATGCCGAACTGACGGCCGCGGATGCGATCGACTACCTGCTGCGCGACACGTCCAACCCGTCCAGCGTCATGTCCTGCATCGAATGGGGCCGCAACAACGCCCGAATGGTGCGCACCGCGCTGACCCGCGAGACCTGGGAGGCAACCAACGAAGCCTGGCTCGACCTCAAGGCCCGGCTCGCCCGCAAGCTCAAGCCCGCCGACCTGCCGGAACTGATCGACGTCATCAAGCATCGCTGCGGCCTGATCCGCGGCGCCTTCCACGGCTCGATGCTGCGGAACGACCTCTACAATTTCTCGCGCATCGGCACCTTCATCGAACGCGCCGACAACACGAGCCGCATCCTCGAC
Organism: Neorhizobium sp. 2083; assembly: GCF_031455615.1. Classification (NCBI taxonomy): domain Bacteria; kingdom Pseudomonadati; phylum Pseudomonadota; class Alphaproteobacteria; order Hyphomicrobiales; family Rhizobiaceae; genus Neorhizobium; species Neorhizobium sp. 2083. The sequence continues at coordinate 272,428 of NZ_JAVDTC010000002.1, forward strand.
GTGAAATATTACGTGCTCCTGCCGGCCGTCAGCCAGGTGGGTTCGGCGCTCGACAATTTCCAATGGGAATCGATCCTGCGCTCGGTCTCGGCCCACCGTTCCTACGGCTGGGTCTATGACGGCGAGTACCAGTCCGCCAACATCGCCGACTTCCTGATCCTGAAAGTGCAGATGCCGCGGTCGCTGGCCTATTGCTACGAGAAGATCACCAGCAATCTGGACTATCTGGCGCAGACCTATGACGAGCGGCTGAAGGCCCACGAGACGGCGGCGGCGATCCGCTCGACGCTGAAGCGCGGCTCGATCTCCGACATCATGGACCAGGGGCTGCACGAATTCCTGGAGGATTTCGTCAGCCGCAACAACCAGCTCAGCGCCGAAATCACCGAAGGCTACCGCTTTTACCAGTAGGCCCAACAGGCACAGGATTTACCGCACATGCGGCTGAAGATCTCCCATACGACCGAATATCTCTACGACGAGCCGGTGCCCTATTCTCTGCAGCGCCTGAGGCTGACGCCGGTCGACGGGCCAGGCCAGAAGGTCATAAACTGGTCGATCACCGTCGACGGCGCCAAGATCGAGGCGGGTTACGCCGACCAGTTCGGCAACCGCGTCGAGCTGGTCTCGACCGAAGGTGCCGAGCACACGATCCGCATCACCGCATCCGGCGAAGTGGAGACGGAGGACCGCGCCGGCGTGTTTGGGCCGCACCAGGGCTTCTGCCCGCTCTGGCTGTTCCTGCGCGAAACGGCGCTCACCAAGCCCGGCAAGCTCGTCCGCGAACTCGCCAGGAGCCTGACGGGCGACAGCGAGCTTGCCAGGATGCATGCGCTGATGGAGACGATCCACGAGACCGTCGCCTATGTACCCGGTGCGACCGGCACCGAGACGACGGCCGAACAGGCGCTGGAGGCCCGGAGTGGCGTCTGCCAGGACCATGCGCATATCTTCCTTGCCGCAGCCCGCCTGCTCGACATCCCGGCGCGCTACATTTCCGGCTACCTGCTGATGGAAGGAACGACCGAACAGGCGGCGACCCATGCCTGGGCGGAAGTGTTTCTGCCGGGCCTTGGTTGGGTCGGCTTCGACGCTTCGAACAAGATCTGCCCGAACGACAGCTACGTGCGGGTCGCTTCCGGCCTCTGCTACCGCGACTGCGCCCCCGTCTCCGGCATCCGCCTCGGCCCGGCCGGCGAAAACCTCAAGGTGTCGCTGACGGTGGCCGCGGGACAGACGCAGAGCCAGAATGGGCAGGGGCAGAGCCAAACGCAGGCTTAGGGCCTTACGAACGGGCCGGCTTGGCTCCAAGAGAGGCCCGAAGCCACGCGCCGTCTAGCCGCCGCGTTGGAGGGGCCAAGCCACAAATCAGAAGTGGGCCGGATTGAAGAACCCCGGGGCCTCCGGCGGATCGGCCAAGCGCTTCTTGAAACATTCTGCGTGGGCGAACCAGACTTGCCATTTACCTGCGGACGTCTCAGCAGTAATCCGCAAGGGATCGGGCATCTCAGCTTGGATATTTTTGCCGCAGAAGCAGCAAGGCCCCCACTCAACGTTCGACTTTTCTGCCATTTGTCGCCTCCACTCGCAATTGTCTCTTTCGGATTATCCTCGTCCTGAATGAGCTGGTTGATCTACATTTGCTAGCCGATTTCGCAATCTTGCTCTGCGGTTTCATTTCCAACGTTCGCCGAGCCGCTCCACACCACTTCATCCGGTCTTTCTGACCACTTCTCTCCAAGGGGAGAAAGAAAACGTCGCAAGCCCGACACCACCTCCGCATGCTCTGATCCCGCTTCGAAAACGAGGATGGAGCATGCTGTTCGGGCAATCGGTCTTCCAGTCCGTGCTGACGCGGCTGAGACAGGAGCAAGGCGATGACGAGGCCGAAGAGGCCGGCACGGGCTTCCGCATCAAGGGGCTCGGCATGGGTTTCGTCGCGCCGACGGATGACGGTCCGGCGGTAGCCGCCGCCGGGACCGAAGCCTATTTCGCCTTCCTTCCAGACATCGCCGAAATCGAACTGGAGCGGGAGTATCCGGCGCCCGAGCCGGAGGAACCGCCGGCACCGGCCTTTCCCGCCCATCTGCTGCGCCTGACGACCGAGGAGATCGCGGAAGAGCTGGCCATCACCTCCGCCGATACCGAGGCGACGCTTGGCGAGAAACGCCGGCATTTCGCCAAAGCCAACCATCCCGACAGCGTCGCGCCGGAATTCCGGGAAAACGCCAATACCCGCATGAAAACCGCCAACCTGCTGATCGACACCGCGATCAAGGGATTGTTCTGGCGCTAGAGGAAAGCTCAGTCCTGCGAATCGTCGGCCGGCTTCTCGACCGGCGGCTTCCTCTTCTCGATGAACAGCTTGTAGGTGGCATAAGCCCCGGTGGCGCCGACGATGACGGCCCACAGAGGTTCGCCGGCGACCAGTTCGAATATCGCCCAGGCGGCGCACACGGCCGGAATCAGCACCCGGCGCCACAGCGGCTGGTAAAAGGGATGGTTCGGATCGATCATGGTCTCACTCCCGCCCTGTCGTCGCCACGTGTCATTCGCCGGCGGCCTGCATGTTCTGGCGTGATCCGATGATATCCTGGTCTACGATCGAAAATGCAAGGTTGAGATGCCCCTCGAACACCAGCGAGGGCTCGTCCGCCACGATGGCGAGTGTCGGCATGCCGCCGAGCCGCACCACATGCGTCTGCGCCAGCCCCTCCTCGATACCTGCCTGTAGCAGGTCCTGGTAACGCGTGCCGGGGCCGGTGATGAAGACCGGCATGGGACCATGCAGGCTGAGCAGCCGCGACAGGCCGAAACCAAGCGCCGCGCCGGCATGGCGGAAGGCAAGCTGCGCCATGCGGTTGCCCTGCCGGGCGCGGGTGGCGATCTTGTCGATCTCCGCCACCGGCACGAATTTCGCCGGGATCGTATCCATCGGCACCTCGAAGGCGGCGCGCAGAATGGCGTAGAAACCGGCATAGGCCTCGACGCAGCCCCGTGCGCCGCAACGACAAAGGCCGCCGTTCGGCATGTGCAGCATGTGCCCGAAATTCGGTGCCGAGATTTCCGGGACGCCCGCAGGCGCCCTGCGTGCGATCCCGAGCCCGATGCTGTGGCCGAGCGAGAGCGCGGCCAGAACCGGCTCGCCACCGCCTTCGGTCTTGGCCTGCCGCTCGAGCAGCGCGCCGGCCACCAGCAGCGTCTCGTTGTTGAGGATGACCTTGGCCTGCCAGCCGTCTTTCAGCGCCGCTGCGAAATCGACCGGCTGCGAACCGAAGACCGGCGACCAGACGAGCACCGGTTCTGTCGGATGCGCCAGTCCCTTGCTGCTGACCGAAACGAGCAGCACGCTGCCGCGATCTATCCGGGAACGCTCCGCGACCCGTATCAGTGCCGCCGAGATGGCGGCGAGGAAGGCAGCCGTACCGCCCTCCCCGCGCGGTTCTGTGAACCGGTCGAGCAGCGTCCCGGCATAATCGACCAGCGAATACTGGATGCTGTCCGACGAGATGATGACGGTGATCAGATAGCCGCAATTGCGCCGCTGGCTGAACAGGACGCGCGGCCGGCCGCGGCCGACGGTCGCCTGCTGCTCGCTCTTTTCGATGATGCGGGCGCGTTCCAGATCGGCGGTGATCGACGAGATCGTGGCCGACGCCAGCCCCGTCGCATCGGAGATTTCCGTATGCGCGAGCCGGCCATGGCGACGCAGCGCAGACAGCACGAGCGCGCTGTTCTGCTGCCGGACCAGTTCCGTGCTCGATTTCGCCAGCATTCCGCTTGCCGCCTCCCTCACTCCGTCTGTCGATACGGCAGTGCCTTGTCCTCCACAAGAGCCGATTGACAGCATCCGGAATCTCTGACATCTAATTTCTCGACTGTCGAGAAAAAAGCTTCGACGCTTTTTCAGGCAGGTTATCTGGCGGGGGGAGAGCACGGAGGCTAAGGCCCATCCGCCGTCACTCGGGAGGACATTATGAGATCATTCGTCAAGCTGATGGCCGGCGCGGCCATCCTCGTTTCCATGCACACCGCCACCATGGCGGCCAATCTCGTCGTCGGCGTTTCCTGGTCGAACTTCCAGGAAGAGCGTTGGAAGACCGACGAAGCCGCCATCAAGAAGGCACTCGAAGCTGCCGGCGCCAAGTATATTTCCGCTGATGCCCAGTCGTCCGCCGCAAAGCAGCTCACCGACGTCGAGTCGCTGATCTCGCAGGGCGCCAACGCCCTGATCGTTCTGGCGCAGGATTCGAGCGCCATCGGCCCGGCCGTCGAAAAGGCAACCGCCGAAGGCATCCCGGTCGTCGGTTACGACCGCCTGATCGAGAACCCGGCCGCCTTCTACATCACCTTCGACAACAAGGAAGTCGGCCGCCTGCAGGCGCAGGGCGTCTTCAAGGCGAAGCCTGAAGGCAACTACGTCTTCATCAAGGGCTCCTCTTCCGATCCGAACGCCGACTTCCTGTTCGCCGGCCAGATGGAAGTGCTGAAGGCCGCGATCGACGGCGGCAAGATCAAGAATGTCGGCGAAGCCTATACCGACGGCTGGAAGCCGGAAAACGCCCAGAAGAACATGGAACAGTTCCTGACCAAGAACAACAACAAGGTCGATGCTGTAGTGGCTTCCAATGACGGCACCGCCGGCGGCGCGATCGCTGCCCTCGACGCCCAGGGCCTTGCCGGTTCCGTTCCGGTTTCCGGCCAGGACGCCGACAAGGCTGCCCTGAACCGCGTCGCGCTCGGCACCCAGACGGTTTCCGTCTGGAAGGACTCGCGCGAGCTCGGCAAGAACGCCGCTGAAATCGCTCTGGCCCTTGCCGGCGGCAAGAAGCTGACCGAGATCAAGGGCGTCCAGACCTTCGAAGGCGGTCCGAAGAAGGTGAAGATGCAGTCGGTCTTCCTCAAGCCGCAGGCGATCACCAAGGACAACCTGAACGTCGTCATCGAGGCCGGCTGGATCAGCAAGGCTGAAGCCTGCCAGGGCGTCAAGGCCGGCGCAGTGGCTGCCTGCAAGTAAAGCATGGCTCTGCGCAGACGATAAACTCACCGACGCCGCAGCACTTCTGCCGCGGCGTCGGTTTTCGGCGTAAGATGGCGCGGCCGCATAGAAGGCACCCCCGGCGGGTGACCCGGCGGCTGAACGTCACGGAGGCGCGATCCGGCTCGATCCTTTGAGAGCCGCGGCGCCTCGTTAAAAGTGGGGAACGGCGAAACATGGCCGAGACGATGCAATCCACAACCAATTCCAAGACATCGGCAGCGACGGGACAGGCGGACGGCAATTTCGTCGCCCGTTTCTTTCGCGCCACCGAGATCGACACGCGCATGCTCGGCATGATCGGCGCGCTGCTGATCATCTGGGTCGGGTTCCACATCCTGACGGGCGGCCTCTTCCTGACGCCGCGCAACCTGTGGAACCTTTCGGTGCAGACCGCCTCGGTCGCCGTCATGGCGACCGGCATGGTGCTCGTCATCGTCACCCGCAACATCGACCTTTCGGTCGGTTCGATCCTAGGCTTCACCGGCATGATCATGGGGGTCCTGCAGTCGCGACTTCTGCCCGAACTGCTCGGCTTCGATCATCCGGCGATCTGGATCATCGCGCTCGCCGGCGGCCTGATCGTCGGCGCGCTGATCGGCACGCTGCACGGCGTCATCATCGCCTTCCTCGGCGTGCCGTCCTTCATCGTCACGCTCGGCGGCCTGCTGATCTGGCGCGGCGCCACCTGGTTCGTGACGAGCGGCCAGACGGTCGCGCCGATGGATGTCAACTTCCGCCTGATGGGCGGCGGCACTGAAGGCTCGATCGGCGCCACCTGGAGCTGGATCGTCGGCGGCATCGCCTGTCTCGCCATCATCGCGGCGATCATCAACGCCCGCCGCCAGCGCAAGCGCTTCTCCTTCCCGCGCCGGCCGGTCTGGGCGGAATACGTGCTGGTCGCGCTCGGCTGCATCATCGTGCTCGGCGCGGTCTCGATCGCCAACGACTATTACTGGCCGATCAACATCGCCCGCCGCTATGCCGAGGCGAACAATATCGCCTGGCCGGAAGGCGGGCTGCTGATCTCGCAGGGTATCGCCATACCCGTGCTGATGGCGATCGCCGTCGGCATCGTCATGACCTTCATCGCCACCCGCCTGCGCTTCGGCCGTTATGTCTTTGCGATCGGCGGCAATCCGGAAGCAGCCGAACTCGCCGGCATCAAGACCCGCTGGGTGACGGTCAAGATCTTCGCGCTGATGGGCATGCTCTGCGCCATCGCCGCGGCGATCTCCACCGCCCGCCTCAACGCCGCGACCAATGCGCAAGGGGAACTCGACGAGCTCTATACGATCGCCGCGGCGGTCATCGGCGGCACATCGCTTGCCGGCGGCATGGGGTCGATCGCCGGCGCCATGCTCGGCGCACTCGTCATGCAGTCGCTTCAGTCCGGCATGGTGCTGCTCGGCATCGATTCGCCGTTCCAGCGCATCGTCGTCGGCATGGTGCTCGTCACGGCCGTCTGGCTCGACACCGTCTATCGTTCTCGCGCCAAATAACAGGAGTTTTCATCGTGACGGAACAAACCACTCCGCTCGTGGAAATGAAGAACATTTCCATCTCCTTCGGCGGGATCCACGCTGTCGAGAATGCCTCGGTCGATCTTTTCCCCGGCGAGGTCGTGGCTCTGCTCGGCCATAACGGCGCCGGCAAGTCGACGCTGATCAAGATCCTGTCGGGCGCCTACAAGCGCGACAACGGCGACATCATGATCAACGGCGAGACCGCCGATATCCGCAACCCGCGCGACGCCAAGAAATACGGCATCGAGACGATCTACCAGACGCTCGCCGTCGCCGACAACGTCGATGCCGCCGCCAATCTCTATCTCGGCCGCGAACTGCAGACCAAGTGGGGCACGCTCGACGACGTTGCCATGGAGGCCAGCGCCCGCGAGGTGATGGGTCGCCTGAACCCCAACTTCAAGCGATTCAAGGAGCCGGTGAAGGCGCTGTCCGGCGGCCAGCGGCAATCGGTGGCGATCGCCCGCGCCATCCTGTTCGACGCCCGCATCCTGATCATGGACGAGCCGACGGCAGCGCTCGGACCGCAGGAGACGGCGCAGGTCGGCGACCTGATCAAGCAGCTGAAGCGCGAAGGCATCGGCATCTTCCTGATCAGCCACGACATCCACGACGTCTTCGACCTCGCGGACCGTGTCTTCGTGATGAAGAACGGCAAGGTGGTCGGCCATGCCCGCACCGAAGACGTCACCAAGGACGAGGTGCTCGGCATGATCATCCTCGGCAAGGTGCCTCCGGGCGCCACGCCCGGCCCCGGCGCCATGAAGGTCGTGTGACCGCAAAATTGCGCCCGCCCTTCGAAGCCCGCCGCTGACGAAGGGGGCCGCAGCGGCGGAACCGGGGCTCTCCCCGGTTCCGCCTTCCGCTTTCCAGGCTGCCGGCAACGGCATGTTTCGCAGAGGCGCCGCACCTCGGAACTCCTGTCTTCCCCCGACGTTGGTTTCCTGAACCGAAACGTCGAAGGAGCGGATATGGCTGAAGACCGGACTGCACAGGAAACCATCGAGCACACGGAAAAGCCGGTAAAGACATCCAACCATCCCCCGGCCGGGCCACACGCCAAGGAGCATCTGATCGACCGGGAGAAAACGCCCGGCGCCGGCTCGCTTGCCGAGCCGGATGCCAAAGAGGTGGACGCCGGGTCGGAATAACCGGCGAGCCTCTTGCATAGGCGCTTGAAAACGACTGAGGCCCCAGTCTGCGACGCCGTGGCGCTTGCCCGCCCAGGCATCGATCGGTAACACCGTTCGGAACAATCGGGAAAAGCGGGCCGGACGGCATGGCGGACGAAACCATCACACTTTACGAGGCGATCGGCGACGCGACGGTGCGGGCGCTGGTCAAGCGCTTTTACGAACTGATGGACACGCTGCCGGAGGCCGCCCATTGCCGCGCCGTCCATCCGCCGAGCCTGGAGGGCAGCGAAGCCAAACTCTACGACTATCTCACCGGTTATCTCGGCGGCCCGCCGGTCTATGTGGAAAAGCATGGCCATCCTCGGCTGCGCTCGCGCCATTTCGGCGCGGCGATCGGTCCTCTCGAGCGTGACGAATGGATGCTCTGCTTCCGTCTCGCCATGGAAGAGACGATCGAAAATCCGAAACTGCGCGAAATCATCTGGCCGCCGATCGAGCGGCTGGCCTTCCACATGCAGAACAAGGAATAGGCCGTTGGAAAGACTCCATAAACTGAGGCCGTTGATTCTGTTTGTGAGCGGCCTCATGGGGGCGGCCGGCGTCGCGCTCGCAGCAGCAGCAAGCCATGGCGGCGACACCACGTTCCTTGGATCCGCCTCGACCATGTGCCTGGCGCATGCACCGGTTCTGCTGGGCCTCTATATCGGCCACCGGTATTTTCGCACCGCGACGCTTGCCGCGCTGGTGCTCGGTCTCGGCACGATCATCTTCGCCGGCGATCTGCTGGCCCGCCATTATCTCGGCGACAGGCTGTTCCCGATGGCCGCGCCGCTCGGCGGAACGGGGATGATGCTGGGTTGGCTGGTGATGGCTGTAGGGGCGTTTTTCAGGGTGCCGGAGGCTTAAGAGGCACTTCTGGCCTTCGGACCCTCTCTCTCGAGGATTGGCCAAGGAATCGCATGAGGGCGAGCGGCCGCGTGGAGCCCCTTCCCCTTGTGGGGAGGGTTCGAACCGCCGCGCCCGCTCATATCCCATGTTTGATGGCTTGGTCCTGCAGCGAAATGACCGGACGGGACTTGGCCTACCGCCTGAAGGCCAGCACCCGGGCGCTCTCGCCCTTGGCAACATCCGCCAAAGCGGCCTTTGGAGATTTCGGCAGCACCACTACATTGGTCATATCCGCAGCCGCTTCGGCCCGAGCGGTCAGCAGCGCGTAAAGCTCCGGCACCAGCCCGTCGCCATTCTGTTCGGCAAGCTTGTGCAGGCCGATGAAAAGGCTGGTGTCACGACGTTCTTCGTTCATCATTGCGTTCCTTCATGGTCTGGAGCGCCCGCTCCAGACTGGATTTGGAGCCGTTGCGAAGCGGCACGAAGGCGACGCCGAACTTCTTGCAGCCGGTCTTCACCCTCAGGCACGCGTCGTGGCTGATACAGTCGATGGGGCAGAAGACGCAGTCGACCGACGGCAGAACCGTGTCGATACGGGAGACCGCCTCGCGAAGTCCGCCGTCGTGGTGGATCAGTTCGGCGCCGAAATTGCTGGCGATCTCCCTCAGGTGCGCCACCTGACAGTCACGGCCGCCGACATAGAGAAAGCTGCGGACATCGGTCACGCCTGGTCCCCGCGTTTCGGAGCCACGCGTTTCCACACCTTTCGCCTCTGCGCCGGAATTGCCGTTCTTGTTCTTCTGCTTCTTGGCCATATGCCCTCGCCGCCGATTCTGCTTACGCTTCGGTTCCTCGATGGCCGGCACCATATTAAAGTTGATTTTCAGAGTAAAGATTAAAAGTGGACTCTTTTCATCATGATATATCGGGGCCCCTGACAAGGGGCGCCATTTCCAAAATTTTACCGTTTGATAAATTTTTCTGCTGTGGTACCTTTTTCCCAATAGTTGTCCATGAATCCATAAAAGAGGGAACTTAGGATGGAACGACTGGGAAACGGTCCAAAGGCCGGGATCGAGGCTGGCCGCCTCACCGCTGCCGACTATCAGGCGAACTTCGCCGATCTGCACCCGCGTCTCGACAGGCATGAGGCGCTGGTCGAATCCGATCGCTGTTATTTCTGCTACGACGCGCCGTGCATGACGGCCTGTCCCACCTCCATCGATATCCCGCTGTTCATCCGGCAGATATCGACGGGCAATCCGCTGGGTTCGGCAAAGACCATCTTCGACCAGAACATTCTGGGCGGCATGTGCGCCCGCGTCTGTCCCACCGAAACGCTCTGCGAACAGGCCTGCGTGCGCAACACGGCAGAGGACAAGCCGGTCGAGATCGGCAAGCTGCAGCGGTATTCCACCGACATCGCCATGGAACAGGGCCGGCAGTTCTATAGCCGCAAGGCCCCGAGCGCAAAGACGGTCGCGATCGTCGGCGCCGGCCCGGCCGGTCTTGCCGCCGCGCATCGGCTCGCCATGCGCGGCCATTCGGTCACCATCCTCGAAGCCCGCGAAAAGGCCGGCGGCCTCAACGAATACGGCATCGCCACCTACAAGGCCGTCGACGATTTCGCCGCCCGCGAGGTGGATTACGTCACCGCGATCGGCGGCATCGAGATCGTCAACGGCCAGGCGCTCGGCCGGGATTTCTCCCTCTCCGACCTGACGGCGAAATACGACGCCGTCTTCCTCGGCATGGGCTTGGCCGGCGTCAACGGCCTCGGTATCGAGGGCGAAAGCCTGACCGGCGTCGAGGACGCGGTGGATTTCATCGCCGCCCTTCGCCAGGCAAAGGACAAGAGCGTGCTTCCGATCGGCCGGCGCGTCGTCGTGCTCGGCGGCGGCATGACCGCGATCGACGCGGCGATCCAGTCGAAGCTGCTCGGCGCCGAGGAGGTGACGATCTGCTACCGCCGCGGCAAGGACAACATGAACGCCTCGCCCTACGAACAGGATCTGGCGACCGCCAACGGCGTCATCATCCGCCACTGGCTGGCGCCGAAATCGATCATCGGCAAGGACGGCCCCAATGGCGCTCATGTCGCCGGCATCGAGGTGGAATATACCGCGATCCGCGACGGCAAGCTGATCGGCACCGGCGAGACCGGCGTGATCGCCGCCGACCAGATCTTCAAGGCGATCGGCCAGACTTTTTCCGCCTCGGGCCTCGGCGCGCTGCAGTTCGAGAAGGGCAAGATCGTCGTGGACGGAGAAGGCCGCACCTCGATCGAAGGCGTCTGGGCCGGCGGCGACTGCATCGGGTCAGGCGAGGACCTGACCGTTTCGGCCGTCGCGCAGGGGCGCGACGCCGCGGAAAGCATCGCAAGAGCCCTGGCCGCCGCTGCGCAGCCGGCAACCGCAGTCGCTTGAGGGGAGAACGATCATGGCTGATATCCGCAACAATTTCGTCGGCATCAAATCCCCCAACCCGTTCTGGCTGGCATCCGCGCCGCCGACCGACAAGGCCTACAATGTCGAGCGCGCCTTCAAGGCGGGCTGGGGCGGCGTGGTCTGGAAGACGCTCGGCGAGGAAGGCCCACCGGTCGTTAACGTCAACGGCCCGCGTTACGGCGCCATCTGGGGTGCCGACCGCCGCCTGCTGGGCTTGAACAATATCGAGCTGATCACCGACCGCGACCTCTACACCAACCTTCGCGAAATGAAGGAAGTGAAGAAGAACTGGCCGGACCGGGCGGTTATTGCATCCATCATGGTTCCCTGCGAGGAACAGGCCTGGAAGGCGATCCTGCCGCTGGTGGAAGAGACCGAAGTCGACGGCATCGAACTTAACTTCGGCTGTCCCCACGGCATGTCCGAACGCGGCATGGGCTCCGCGGTCGGCCAGGTGCCGGAATATATCGAGATGGTGGTGCGCTGGTGCAAGCAATACACCCGCATGCCCGTCATCACCAAGCTGACGCCCAATATCACCGATATCCGCAAGCCCGCCCGTGCCGCCAAGGCCGGCGGCACGGATGCCGTGTCGCTGATCAACACGATCAACTCGATCGTCTCCGTCGATCTCGACAGCTTCTCGCCCAATCCGTCGGTCGGCGGCAAGGGCAGCCATGGCGGTTATTGCGGCCCGGCGGTCAAGCCGATCGCGCTCAACATGGTCGCCGAGATCGCCCGTGATCGGGAAACCTACGGCCTGCCGATCTCCGGCATCGGCGGCATCACCACCTGGCGCGATGCGGCCGAATTCCTGGCGCTCGGGGCCGGCAACGTGCAGGTCTGCACCGCGGCGATGACCTATGGCTTCAAGATCGTCCAGGAGATGATCACCGGCCTGTCCGACTGGATGGACGAAAAGGGCCACCGGACGCTCGACGACGTCATCTGTCGCGCGGTGCCCAACGTCACCGACTGGCAGTACCTGAACCTCAACTACATCGCCAAGGCACATATCGACCAGGATGCCTGCATCAAATGCGGACGCTGCCACATCGCCTGCGAGGATACCTCGCACCAGGCGATCACCTCGATGGTCGACGGCGTGCGCCATTTCGAGGTGATGGAAGAGGAATGCGTCGGCTGCAATCTCTGCGTCAACGTCTGCCCGGTCGAAAACTGCATCACCATGGAAGCTCTGCCAGCCGGCGAACTCGACCGGCGCACCGGCAAGGTGGTGGACCCGACCTACGCCAACTGGACCCAGCACCCGAACAACCCGATGGCAAGACAAGCCGCGGAATAACTGATGGGGCGGCGCAAGCCGCCCTTATTCGTTTTCAAAAGGTTCACGCCGCTTCGGCAAACTGGTCCCAGGCACGCAGCGCGTCGGCGCCATACATCAGGGCCGGGCCGCCGCCCATGTAGACGCTCATCGCCACCACGTCGGCGATCTCCTGGCGCGTCGCGCCGAGGCCGTGCAGCGCCTTGGCGTGGAAACCGATGCAGCCGTCGCAGCGCTGGGTGATGCCGATCGCCAGCGCGATCAGCTCCTTGGTCTTCTTGTCCAGCGCCCCGTCGGCGCCCGCCCCTTTCGAAAGGGCATTGAACCCCTGCATGGCTTCGGGCGCCAGTTTGCGCATCTCGGCGGCATAGGCGGAAATGTCCCGGGTGATCTCGCGATAGTCTTTCGTCACTGCGGCCTCCTTCGGCTTTACAATTCATATTTTTATGATATAAAGAAAATATGAATTGTAAAGGGGCTCCGATGGACCTGACCGACGAAATGCCCGCGAAGGCGGAGGAAGTGGCGAACTTCCTCAAGGGACTGGCCAATTCCCACCGGCTGCTGGTGCTCTGCGCGCTGGCGGAAGGCGAGCGCAACGTGGCGCAACTGATCGAGGCGACCGGCATTGCGCCGACCTCGATGTCGCAGCATCTCGCCAAGCTGAAGGAGGAAGGGATCGTCGATTTCCGGCGCGACCACCGCACGCTTTTCTATTTCATCGCCCATCCCGCCGTCGGCGAGGTGATGGGCGTCCTTTACCAGCACTTCTGCAAGGCGAAATGAGATGATGACAGAAACCACACGAACCGTATCCGCAACCCGCGCCGCCGAATGGCTGGCCGCCGGCGATGCGATCCTGATCGACGTGCGCGAGCCGGACGAGTTCCGGGCCGAGCACGTCGCCGCAGCCGCTTCGCTTCCGCTGCAATCGGTGGCGGGCCTGCCCCGGACGCTGACGATCCCGCCGGACACAAAGATCGTCGTGCATTGCCTGAAGGGCGCGCGCGGCGAGCAGGCCTGCCTAACGCTGGCCGATATCCTGCCCGGCCGTGAGATCTACAATCTCGAGGGCGGGATCATTGCCTGGAAACAGGCCGGGCTGCCCGTCGTCGGCACGGCAGCCGGCGCGGGCGCGCCGTCGATCTTCCGCCAGGTGCAGATGATCGTCGGCACTCTCGTTCTTTTGTGCGTGGTCCTTGGCTTCCTCGGGCTTACCTATGCCTTTGCGCTGGCCGGCCTGTTCGGTTTCATGCTGGCCTTCGCCGGCATAAGCGGCTGGTGCGGCCTCGCCCTGCTGCTGCAGCGCATGCCCTGGAACCGGACGGCTTAACGGGCTCCGGGGAGCCGGGTGCCTCCCGGCATTTTCGCTCTGGCATTCCGGATCAGGAAGGCCATGCGGTCGCGCGCGAGGGCGGCGTTGTCCAGCTTGAGGTGCTCGCTGAACTCCACGGAACCGTGTTCCGGCGTCTGCAAAAGGCAATGGTAGTGCATGCCGCCCTCGCCGTCGCTTTCCGCGTCGATCGTCGGAGCCGGCAGGCGGTCGGGATCGATGCGCTCCTCGTCATGGGTCCAGAGCCAGCGGCGAATGACGATCCAGTTGCCATCGCTCCCCTGCCGCACGGAGACGATCGGCCGGGAAAGCGCTCCGAACGCCAGCCAGCCGCCGAGGCCCCAGAAGAAGGAAATGATGAGGGCCCGGAACGGTTCCTGGACGATGCCGCCGTTGCGGAAGAACGCCCAGGTCATCAACACGAGAATGGCGAACCAGGCGGCGATGAAAAGCCAGCCGTACATCGGCCGCAGGTTCCTAAAAAGCAGTCTCTCCATGGCTCTTGCCTCCAAAGACTTCTTTCGGTGCGGAGACTATAGCACATTCCAAAATACCCGGCGATATTTTCGGAACGGTCCCTCGATTTCGGCAGGAGGATGAGCTAGGAGGCGGTGTTGCCATTCGCAACGCTCCAAACCTGAGGAGGCTACCATGTCACGCAAGCTCTTCGACGACGTGAGCTTTTGAGGTCACGTCCAAGCGACGCAAGTCCTATCCATCCGAAACACGGGTCAAGACCGGCACGCAATTCGTGCGCGGCGATGTCGAGCTGATCGAAAAGCTCGGCCGCAACGACCCCTGCCCCTGCGGTTCGCGGAGGCGGTTTCAAGAACTGCTGCCTGGAATCCGGCCGGTATGACGGCATCCACCGGGATTATTACTTTTAGGGATCGCGATTGACGACCGAGGCCCGGAAGCACCGGCCCGCCGGTGGACCGGCTGCTGAAAACAAAGAGGCCCGGCGGGTGCCGGGCCTTCTTCGTCTCGCATGGAAACGTGATTAGTTCGGGCGGTTTGCGCCGTCGAAATAGTCGCCGCTGTTGACGCCTGCCTGGATATCGGCCTTCCGGGCGTCTGCCTTCTGGCCGATGCTGCCGGTCTGGACCTGGTCGACGGCGGCGGAAGCCTTGGAGGCGCCTTCGTAGTAATCGCCTTCGGCGAGAGCAGCGGATGCAAAGGAAGCCGAAGCGATGAGGGCTGCGGCGATAGCGGAAGAGATCCTGGTCATGATGGTAGTCCTTTCAGAGTGTTCCGCGGCTTCAAGTTTGCGACCTTGCCTACGGATGATTGTTTCGGTGTCTTGAATGAGATGCTTAGTTCGGGCGGTTTGCGCCGTCGAAATAGTCG
This sequence comes from Neorhizobium sp. 2083, assembly GCF_031455615.1. Classification (NCBI taxonomy): domain Bacteria; kingdom Pseudomonadati; phylum Pseudomonadota; class Alphaproteobacteria; order Hyphomicrobiales; family Rhizobiaceae; genus Neorhizobium; species Neorhizobium sp. 2083. The sequence goes on from NZ_JAVDTC010000002.1 coordinate 287,428, forward strand.
CCGCTGTTGACGTCGGCCTGGATGTTGGCCTTCCGGGCGTCTGCCGTCTGGCCGATGCTGCCGGTGCTGGTGCGATCGACGGCGGCCGAAGCGGCGGGAGCGTTCTTCTGGATGCCCTGGTAATAGTCGCCTTCGGCGAGAGCGGCTGAACCGAACGAAGCCGAAGCAATCAGGGCTGCGGCGATAGCGGAAGAAATTCTGGTCATTGTCTTGTTCCTTGCATGTGTCGGAGCCGAGTTTTCTCGAAGCCCCTCTCTTTCGTGTCTGATCTTGTTCTTCGAAGCTCGTTGCCGCGCTTCTGATGGTGAAGATGGTGCAAGATCGTCCCCGCCGATAGACAGCAAGTTGCGGACGTTGCGTTCAATAAAAATGAACGAGTTAAATTTTTTCGTTCACAGAAATGCGAGCAGGTGTTTACCGGCGGCGTGCCCGGCCTCTCGATCATCGACCCTCGTCCGCAGGCTCGTTCAGGAGGTCGAGCATGGCGCGCAACGCCCGTGTGACATGGCGCTCGCCGTGAAAAAGCGCCGAGAACTGCCGGAGCGGCATCGGGAAATCGGCAACGTGGAGCCGCCCGGAAAAGGAATGGGATGAAGCGGCGCGGCTTGAAATCACCGTGGCGCTCAGGCCCGCCTCGACCGCCGCCATCGCCGCCTCGTTCGACGGCATTTCCAGCACGACGGACAGCGATTGCGGCTCGATGCCGAGATTGGTGAGCTGCGCCTCGAAGGCCGACCGCGTGCCGGAACCCTGTTCGCGCATGATCCAGTTGGTTTCAAGCAGATCGCTGGAGCGGATTTTTCGCCCGTCCGCCCAGGGGTGACGGCTGCCGACCACCAGCACCAGCCGGTCCTCCGCCACCTTGCGGCGCTTCAGACCGGCAAGAAAAACCTCCCCCTCGACGACCGCGAGTTCCGCCGCTCCGGTCAGCACCGCCTCGGCAGCGCTCTGGGTATTGCCGACTGTCAGCCTGACATCAACGCGCGGAAACCGCTCGTGATAGCTGACCAGCCGGGCCGGCAGCCAATAGCTCGCCACTGTCTGGCTGGCATGGACACGCAGGATGCCCGAGGCCGAGCCGCCGAGGTCCGCAAGCACATGTTCGGCCGTCTGCGCCCGCTCCAGCACCGCGCGGGCCTCCGGCACGAAGAGCTTTCCCGCCTCCGTCAGTTCGATCCGTCGTCCGACCCGGTTGAACAGGATCACCGCATGGCGCGCCTCCAGCGCCGAGATCGCCGCGCTCACCGCCGATTGCGTCAGGCTCAACGTTTCGGCGGCGCGCGTCACATGTTCGCGGGCGGCGACTTCCAGGAAAATTCGGAGCTGATCGAGGGTCATCGTCCAAAACCATTCGCTTTTAGCGAACGATATCAGAAAACTTATCGATTGGATTTATGTTTTTTCAAAAGAGAGAATGATTTTCGACAATTTCAGAGACTCGCGGAAAAATCATGAAGCCGATCCAGCCGACTGCGGAACAGCGCCCCCTCCTTTCCTCGCCCCATTGGCCGGCTGTCGTCCGGTTTCTCCCCGGACTTCTGCTGACCGCCGCAATTGCCACGGCTTCCCTCACCGTCCGCAATCTGACCGGATGGATGGCGCTGAGCCCGCTCATCCTGTCGATCGTTTTCGGCATGCTGATCCGCAACGCCATGCCGGTTCCGGCGGCGGTCGAACCCGGCATCGGCTTTTCCCTGAAGCGCATCCTGCGTTTCGGCATCGTCCTGCTCGGCCTGCAGGTGACGGCAGGCCAGATCCTTTCGCTCGGCGGCGCCGGCCTTGCCATGGTGGCGCTGACGCTCGCGACGACCTTTGTGGCGATCCGCGTGGTCGGACGGGCAATGGGCGTCGACAGTTCGCTGACCGACCTGATCGCCGCCGGCACTTCGGTCTGTGGCGCCTCGGCCGTCATCGCCGCCAATACGGTGGTGCGCGGCAAGCAGGAGCACGTCGCCTACGCAGTCGCCTGCGTGACGCTGTTCGGGTCGCTTTCGATGCTCGCCTACCCGCTGCTCGCCGCCCCGCTCGGACTCGATGCGCGCGGTTATGGCCTTTGGACCGGCTCGACCATCCACGAAGTGGCGCAGGTGGTGGCCGCCGCCTTCCAGGGCGGCGATGTCGCCGGCCAGTTCGGCACCATTTCCAAACTCGCCCGGGTCGTCATGCTGGCGCCGCTGATCATGACGCTGGCGCTCGCCATGCGCTCCGGCGCGGAAGGCCCTTCCAAGGCCTCGGCACCGATGCCGTGGTTCGTGCTCGGTTTTATCGGGATGATGCTGGTCAACAGCGCGGTCGCCATTCCGGCTGGGGTGAGCCAGACGCTGGTGACCGTGACGAGCTTCCTGCTCTCCATGGCGCTCGCGGCCATGGGCCTGCAGACAGACATCCGTAAACTGAAGGCGGAAGGCTGGCGGCCGCTCGCGCTCGGCGCCTTCGGCTGGCTGTTCATCGCGGTTTTCGGTTACGCGATGCTGAAGCTGTTCGCGTTCTGAGGAAAAACAGATCGAAGAAACAGGGGCCGCGTCAGCAATGGCGCGGCCTTTTCGTCATCCATGGGATCAGCAGGGTTTGGACGGATCGTTCTTCGGCTCGCCATCCCGTACGGCCTCGTCGTGATACCAGCAACTGGTATCCACGATACTCAAGGCAACATCCTGTATCCCGGTCGGTACCGTCCGGCCATCTTCCAGCCGCCGCCTCGGACGGACCGGGAACTGATAGATGGTTGCCGACTCACGATGGATGTGAAGTGTCATCCTATCGTCTCCTACCTTCAAAAGTGCATTCAAATACCCACAGAGCACAAATCTGCACATTTTTTGTGCTAATTGCACTATTTTATATCATTTCCGCGACTCGCGCTAGGCGCTAATTTAGCGGCAGCGAGGCTCCAACGATCGATTTTGCTCGCAGGGACCTCCGCCGCAGAAACGTATGCCAACCGACCCCGGTTCCGGACGATTGTCACGAAGCCGTCAAAACCCGCGGATTTCATGAGGGTGTCCTCATTTACGCCAGGGCATACTCTCTTTCGGAGGCCAACGGAAAACCGCCATTCACACTTTTTTAACCGAAAATCGTCACCCGGGGCCAAACTGGCACGGGAAATGCGTTCTCTCAGGTACCCCGGAGGCGCGGTATCGTCGCGATGCCGCTTCCTCAGGATGACTCAACCATGAACGTCACGGCCTGAGAGATAAAATATGACCAAGTATAAGCTCGAGTACATCTGGCTCGATGGGTACACCCCGGTACCGAACCTGCGCGGCAAGACGCAGATCAAGGAATTCGACACCTTCCCGACGCTCGAGCAGCTGCCGCTGTGGGGCTTCGACGGCTCGTCGACCATGCAGGCCGAAGGCCGCTCGTCCGATTGCGTGCTGAAGCCGGTTGCGCTTTATCCCGATCCGGCCCGTACCAACGGTGCGCTGGTCATGTGCGAAGTCATGATGCCGGACGGCGTCACGCCGCACGCTTCGAACGCCCGCGCCACCATTCTCGACGACGAGGATGCTTGGTTCGGCTTCGAGCAGGAATATTTCTTCTACCAGAACGGCCGCCCGCTCGGCTTCCCGGAGAGCGGTTACCCGGCTCCGCAGGGTCCGTATTACACCGGCGTCGGTTACTCGAACGTTGGTGACGTCGCCCGCGAAATCGTCGAAGAACATCTCGATCTTTGCCTCGCCGCCGGCATCAACCACGAAGGCATCAATGCCGAAGTGGCCAAGGGCCAGTGGGAATTCCAGATTTTCGGCAAGGGCTCCAAGAAGGCCGCCGACCAGATCTGGATGGCACGCTACCTCCTGCAGCGCCTGACTGAAAAATACGGCATCGACATCGAATATCACTGCAAGCCGCTCGGCGACACCGACTGGAACGGCTCGGGCATGCACTGCAACTTCTCGACCAAGTACATGCGCGAAGTCGGCGGCAAGGACTATTTCGAAGCGCTCATGGCCGCCTTCGACAAGAACCTGATGGACCACATCAACGTCTACGGCCCGGACAACGACAAGCGCCTGACCGGCAAGCACGAGACCGCTCCGTGGAACAAGTTCTCCTACGGCGTTGCCGACCGCGGTGCTTCGATCCGCGTGCCGCATTCGTTCATCAAGAACGACTACAAGGGTTATCTGGAAGACCGCCGCCCGAACTCCCAGGGCGACCCCTACCAGATCGCCTCCCAGGTTCTGAAGACGATCGCCGAAGTCCCGACCAACAAGGCTTCCGCTGCCGCCTGATAAAGGCCGGCTATCGACAAGCAGGAAACGCCGGCCTCAGCGCCGGCGTTTTTCGTTTCCGGTTCTCGTATGAAGGTCAGCTCTGGCGCGCCCGCAACCCGTCGATGAAAAGCTGTTCCAGAAACCGCGCCGCATCCTCGAAACGGCCTTCGCCCGCATAATTCTGGCCGAGCACGGCCCGCACCTGCACGTCGAAGTCGGCATAATGCTGGGTCGTCGACCAGATCGAGAAGATCAGGTGATAGGGATCGCATTTGGCGATCTTGCCGGAGCGCGCCCAGGTGCGGATCACCTCCGCCTTTTCATCGACCAGCGCTTTCAGCGGGCCTTTCAGCTCGTCCTCGATATGCGGCGCACCCTGCAGCACTTCATTGGCGAACAGCCTGCTCTCGCGCGGGAAATCGCGCGCCATCTCGAGCTTGCGGCGGATATAGGAGCGGATCTCCGATTCCGGATTGCCCTCCGCATCGAAGGCCCTCAACGGCTCCAGCCAGGTGAACAGGACCCGATCGATCAGCTGGCGGTGGATCGCCTCCTTGGTGCGGAAATAATAGAGGAGATTCGGTTTCGACATGCCCGCCGCCTCGGCGATCTGGTCGATCGTGGCGCCGCGAAAACCGTTTTGCGAAAACACGTCGAGCGCCGCTTCGAGGATGCGCTCCTCCTTCTCCTCCTGGATGCGCGTGCGTCTTTGCGTCTTCGCCGCCCTCGGGATGGCCATGCCTGTCCTTGCCCTCTTTCGCGCCCACCCGGAGCTTTAGAAATTCCTCTGGATTTTTCGTGATTTTCGTCTTGAGTGGCGCGGCGGAAATAGTAATGTTTTACCAAGCGGTCAAATTATCGGCGACAAGCGGAATAAACGCAATGCCGATCTTCGCATGTATCGTTCGGGATGCGCGAGGTGGCCGATGGGAACCAAAAGCATGCCGCCGGCAACGGGCGGACCTGGAAAGGCGAGGACATAAAAATGGTGGCAGCACCCGGCGAGAACTTGCGCATCAACGGCGATCGTCTGTGGGACATGCTCATGGACATGGCGAAGATCGGCCCCGGCATCGCCGGCGGCAACAATCGCCAGACGCTGACCGATGCGGACGGCGAAGGCCGTCACCTCTTCAAGCGGTGGTGCGAGGCGGAAGGCCTGACCGTCGGCATCGACAGGATGGGCACGATGTTCGCCACCCGCGCCGGCACCGATCCGGATGCGCTGCCTGTCTATGTCGGCAGCCATCTCGACACCCAGCCGACCGGCGGGAAATATGACGGCGTGCTCGGCGTGCTCGGCGCGCTGGAAGTGGTGCGCACCATGAACGACCTCGGCATAAAGACGAAACACCCGATCGTCGTCACCAACTGGGCAAACGAGGAAGGCGCACGCTTCGCGCCGGCCATGCTGGCGTCGGGCGTCTTCGCCGGCATACATTCGCTCGACTACGCCTATGGCCGCAAGGACCCGGACGGCAAGACCTATGGCGACGAGCTGAAGCGCATCGGCTGGCTCGGCGACGAAGAAGTCGGCGCGCGAAAGATGCACGCCTATTTCGAATACCATATCGAACAGGGGCCGATCCTTGAGGCCGAGAACAAGCAGATCGGCGTCGTCACCCACTGTCAGGGCCTGTGGTGGCTGGAATTCACGCTGACCGGCCGCGAGGCGCATACGGGATCGACGCCGATGAACCTGCGCGTCAATGCCGGCCTTGCCTTCGGCCGCATCCTCGAAATGGTGCAGGCAGTGGCAATGTCCGAACAGCCGGGCGCCGTCGGCGGCGTCGGCCAAGTGTTCTTCTCGCCGAACTCCCGCAACGTGCTGCCCGGCAAGGTGGTCTTCACCGTCGACATTCGTACCCCCTCCCAGGAAAAGCTCGACCGCATGCGGGCGACGATCGAGAAACAGGCGGCCGAGATCTGCGAACCGCTCGGCGTCGGCTGCTCGGTCGAAGCGGTCGGCCATTTCGACCCGGTGACCTTCGATCCGGTCCTTGTCGGCCGCGTCCGCGAAGCGGCTGAAAAACTCGGCTACAGCCATATGAACATCATCTCCGGCGCCGGCCACGACGCCTGCTGGGCCGCCAGGGTGGCGCCTGCGACCATGGTCATGTGCCCTTGCGTCGGCGGGCTCAGCCACAACGAGGCGGAGGAGATTTCCAAGGAATGGGCGGCGGCGGGAGCCGACGTGCTGTTCCATGCCGTGCTGGAGACGGCGGAGATTGTGGAGTAGCATTGCAGCCGCCACCTTGAGACAGGAAACGGACAATGGGACGACCGAGGGAAATATCACCCGAAGAACGAGCCGAACTGATCCGGCAGGGATATCGCCCGATCGAAATCTGGGTTCCCGACACGACGAGTGAAGCCTATCGCAAGGAGGCGGCCAGACAGGCACGCGCCGCTGTGGAGGCTGACCGGCAGGCCGGGATCGTGGAACTTGTCGACGAAAGCGCCGCAGAAGACTGGGACAAACCGTGAGGCTCAGGCGGGGTGATATGGTTACGGCGGCATTCCAAGGCGATCTGGGCAAGCCGAGACCAGCAGTCATTCTCCACGCCGAAGAATTTATCGAACATCACGTCACTCTTCTGCTGTGCCCGCTCACCACTTTCCTCGCAGACTCCCCCAGTTTTCGACCCACTATCACCCCTTCAACGGATAACGGGCTGCAAACAACATCCCAGATCATGGTCGACAAAATGACCCATCTGCGAAAGTCCGCCATACGTCAGATCATCGGGCATCTGAGTGACGACGAAATGCAACGGCTTGAAACCGCCGTCATCACCATCACCGGTTTGCGGCAGTCCGTGCTGCCGATAACCAGGATACAGTAACAGGGGAACAACCATGACCACAGTCATCAAGGGTGGAACCATCGTCACCGCCGACCTGACCTACAAGGCGGACGTGAAGATCGATGGCGGCAGAATCATCGAGATCGGCCCGAACCTTTCCGGCGACACCACGCTGGATGCGGCCGGCTGTTATGTCATGCCGGGCGGCATCGATCCGCATGTGCACCTCGAAATGCCGTTCATGGGCACCTACTCCTCCGACGATTTCGAGAGCGGCACGCGGGCAGCGCTTTCCGGCGGCACGACCATGGTCGTCGATTTCTGCCTGCCCGAGCCCGGCCAGTCGCTGCTCGACGCGCTGAAGCGCTGGGACAACAAGGCGACCCGCGCCAATTGCGATTATTCCTTCCACATGTCGGTCACCTGGTGGGGCGAACAGGTCTTCAACGAGATGAAGGCGGTCGTTTCTCATCACGGCATCAATACCTTCAAGCATTTCATGGCCTACAAGGGCGCGCTGATGGTGAACGACGACGAGATGTTCGCCTCCTTCCAGCGCTGCGCCGAACTCGGTGCCCTGCCGCTGGTGCATGCCGAAAACGGCGACGTCGTCGCCGCGATGCAGGCCAAGCTGATGGACGAGGGCAATAACGGCCCCGAGGCGCATGCCTATTCCCGCCCTGCGTCGGTTGAGGGCGAGGCGACCAACCGCGCCATCATCATCGCTGACATGGCGGGAGTGCCCCTCTATGTCGTCCACACGTCCTGCGAACAGGCGCATGAAGCGATCCGCCGCGCCCGCCAGAACGGCATGCGCGTTTACGGCGAGCCGCTGATCCAGCACCTGACGCTCGACGAAAGCGAATATTTCAACAAGGACTGGGATCACTCGGCCCGCCGCGTGATGTCGCCTCCGTTCCGCAACAAGCAGCACCAGGACAGCCTCTGGGCGGGCCTTGCCTCCGGGTCATTGCAGGTGGTGGCGACCGACCATTGCGCCTTCACCACGGAGCAGAAGCGCACCGGCGTCGGCGACTTCCGCAAGATCCCGAACGGCACCGGCGGCCTGGAAGACCGTATGCCGATGCTCTGGACCTACGGCGTCGCGACTGGCCGCATCACCATGAACGAGTTCGTGGCCGTCACCTCCACCAACATCGCCAAAATCCTCAACATCTATCCGCGGAAGGGCGCGATCCTGGTCGGCGCCGACGCCGATATCGTCGTCTGGGACCCGAAGCGCTCCAAGACCATCACTGCCAGGAGCCAGCAGTCGGCGATCGACTACAATGTCTTCGAGGGCAAGGAAGTCACCGGCCTGTCGCGCTACACATTGACCCGCGGCGTGGTGGCGATCGAGGACGGAGCGATCAAGACGCAGGAGGGTCATGGCCAGTTCGTCAAGCGCGAGCCTTATCCTGCGGTCAACAAGGCGCTGTCGACCTGGAAGGAACTGACCTCGCCCCGCAAGGTGGAGCGGACGGGCATTCCGGCGAGCGGGGTTTGAACAGCAGCGATGTTTTCTTCGCGGCATACCTCCCTCTGCCCTGCCGGGCATCTCCCCCTCAAGGGGGGAGATCGGATAGCTGTAACGCCTCGCCCAAAACGAAAGCCGCAGTTTACCGAAGCCTATTCGAATTCGATCGATGGCGAACGAAGCCGGCCCGGCATATCGATCTCCCCCCTTGAGGGGGAGATGTCCGGCAGGACAGAGGGGGGGGCCGCCACCCACTCGTCCGCGGAAGACCTACCCTTTCACCAGCCCGTCCAGCTCCGGCAGAAGCACGACGCTCTCCTGCTCGTTCGGGTCGGTGCGGGCGATCACCGCCGAACAGGGCGCGTCCGAAATGTTGGCCGGCAAGTGCGGCACGCCGGCGGGGATGTACATCATCTCGCCGGCCGAAAGTTCGGCGCATTCCTCCAGCCGGTCGCCGTACCAGGTGACGGCGGAGCCGGAGAGCACGTAGATCGCCGTCTCGTGGGTTGCGTGCAGATGGGCCTTCGCCCGCGCGCCCGGCGGAATGGTGACGAGATGCATGCAGATGCCCTTGGAGCCGACCGTTTCTGCCGCGATCCCCTCGAAATAGCTCAAGCCCTGCTTGCCGCCATAGGCGGCGCCGGGCCTCACGACATGGCAGGTGGGCTTTGATGCACTGTCCATGGCCAAATTCCTCTGTCGAACGGGATCTGCTGCCAGCATATCACGGCGGCGCGGGGACGGGAGCGGGCGCAAACGAAAAGATGGCCTTCGGGCTGGCCTGTCTGCTTCTGACGATGACGGCCGCTTCCGGCGCTGGCGCCCAGGTGCCGGAGATCGAAGGCACCTATGGCGCCGAAGGAGGCTGCCGGGTGGCCCGGACCGGCGATGGGGAGGAGTTTGCCGCCACGCTGACGAAAGAAGCCGTAACGACGTTCGCCTCACAGTGCACGTTCAAGGGAAATCCCAGACGGATCGTCGGCGGCTTTCGGACGGAGGCGCTCTGCGACGAAGAAGGGGAAGAAGGTCAGCACACGGCAATGATCGATATCCTGCGCAACGGCGATGTCTATACTGTACGCTTCGCAGACGGACTTGAATGGGGGCCTTTCGAGAAATGTCATTGAATACCATCCGCTTGACCACCGCATCGGCAGTGCTTGCCGTTATGTCGGTTGCCGTTCCCGCCAAGGCGGTGACCTTCCTCGACGGAGCCTATGGCAGCAAGGAAGGCTGTATCTATGCCAAAACGGGTGAATCGTCCGGCGCCGACGACTTCCTGCTGCTGAAGGACGACGGGGTGACGACCTCCGTTTCCGCCTGCGAATTCAAGGGTGCGCCCACGAAGACGGCCACCGGGTTTACCATCAAGGCGCAATGCGATGCCGAAGGGGAAGTCGGCCCCGAGGACACGGCGACACTCACCAAATCCGCCAAGGGCTATACCGTCAGCTTCCCGGACGGGACCAAACTGGGACCGATGCCGAAATGCCGATGAACAATGCTCCATCCTCCGTCGTCTCGGCCAACAAGCTCGGCCTCACCTTCGAGACGGGTGACGGCCCCGTCCATGCGCTTTCGAATGTCGATCTCACGGTCAACAAGGGCGATTTCGTCTCCTTCATCGGCCCGTCCGGCTGCGGCAAGACGACGTTCCTGCGCGTCATCGCCGATCTCGAAAAGGCGACCTCCGGCGAGATCACCGTCAACGGCATGACGCCGGAAGAAGCGCGCAAATCCCGCTCCTACGGTTATGTCTTCCAGGCGCCGGCGCTTTACCCCTGGCGGACGATCGAGAAGAACATCGCCCTGCCACTCGAGATCATGGGCTATTCCTCAGTGGATCGCAAAGCCCGCATCGAGCGCACCCTCGATCTCGTCAACCTCTCCGGCTTCGGCAAGAAATACCCCTGGCAGCTGTCCGGCGGCATGCAGCAGCGCGCTTCGATCGCCCGCGCGCTCGCCTTCGACGCCGACCTACTTTTGATGGACGAACCCTTCGGCGCGCTTGACGAGATCGTCCGCGATCACCTGAACGAGCAGCTTCTGAAGCTCTGGGCCCGGACCGAAAAGACCATCTGTTTCGTCACTCACTCCATCCCGGAGGCGGTCTATCTCTCCACCAAGATCGTCGTCATGTCGCCGCGGCCAGGCCGGGTGACGGACGTGATCGAATCGACCCTGCCCAGGGAACGCCCGCTCGAAATCCGCGAGACGCCGGAGTTCCTGGAGATTGCGCATCGGGTGCGCGAGGGCTTGAGGGCGGGGCATAGTTATGAGGAGTGAGGTTTTGCGGAGGCGGGGAGCCGATCGTCGGGAGTGCGGAGGCAAGTCCCCTCCCCAACCCCTCCCCACAAGGGGGAGGGACTTACCGCGCCGCACCGCCCCATCCAACAGCAACGCCGCTCCAAGACGCACCGTCGGAAAGAGAATGGGAAGGCTGCCGCAGGTTAAGCCCCTCCCCCTTGTGGGGAGGGGTTGGGGCGGGGTCTTTCTTCCTGATGTTCGAGGAGCAATCTAAATGCCCCACTCCAACATCACTCCCCAAACCAGAACACGCGCTAAAACACTCCGCCGCGAACTAACGAAAGCCGAATCCGCGATGTGGGATATGCTCCGCGATTTCCGACCTTATGGGGCGCGCTTCCGGCGCGAAACACCGATCGGTCCCTATATTGCTGATTTTGCCTGGCTTGCAGTGCGTATTGTGGTGGAAGTGGATGGTGACAGCCATGAAACCGATCATGGCCGCCAGCACGATATAAGGAGAGACGCTTTCCTGAAAAGCCAGGGCTTCACCATCTTGAGATTCGACAACGATCAGGTTCTCGAAGGGCCGGACCACGTCTTCACGGTCATGGAAAAACACGTAGCTCCTTTTCTGAAGAGGGAGTTCGCATGAAACCCGACACCCTCGCCCAACGCATCATCCCGGTCCTCACCATCCTGATCGCCATCGTCGCCATCTGGTACGTCGCCGCCTATTTCATGAACGCCCCGTTCCAGCGCGATCTCGACCGGCGCGCGGGCGTCACCTCCACCACGATGGAATTCATCGGCAAAACCATGGCGCAGCCGAAGCCTATCCTGCCGGCGCCGCATCAGGTGGTGAGCAATGTCTTCGAAAATACGTTCCTGCGCAGCGTCACCTCCAATCGCAGCCTCGTCTACCATGCCTGGGTGACCCTCTCCTCGACTGTCCTCGGCTTCACCATGGGCACGCTGACCGGCATCCTGATCGCGGTCGGCATCGTGCATCTGAAGGCGCTCGACCGCAGCCTGATGCCGTGGATCATCGCCTCGCAGACGGTGCCGATCCTCGCGGTCGCGCCGATGGTGATCGTCGTGCTCGGCGCGATCAACATCACCGGCCTGATCCCCAAGGCGCTGATCTCCACCTATCTCTCCTTCTTCCCTGTCGCGGTCGGCATGGTGAAGGGCCTGCGCTCGCCCGAGATCATCCAGCTCGACCTGATGCGCACCTATTATGCGAGCGGCGCCCAGACCTTCTGGAAACTACGGGTCCCGGCCTCCATCCCCTTCCTGTTCACCTCGATGAAGGTGGCGATCGCCGCAAGCCTGGTCGGCGCGATCGTCGGCGAGCTGCCGACCGGGGCCGTCGCCGGCATCGGCTCGAAACTGCTGGCCGCGGCCTATTACAGCCAGACGATCGACATCTGGGCGGCGCTGATCGCCGGTTCGGTTCTGGCGGCACTTCTGGTCACCATCGTCGGCATCGTCGCGAAAATCGTCGATCGCTCGATGGGCGGGAGGCCGGCATGACCCTGATTCTTCGCTCCTGGCAGGGTGCCGCCGCCGTGGCCCTTTGCCTCGCCGCCCTGGCCTCCCTGCCCCTGATGGCGGCGGATGCCCCCTCACCCTTCGGCACCGGCATCGTCGCCCTGGTCTTCCTGATGGTTGCCGGCGCGGCAGCCATCTCGTTCACGAAGCTCTCCCAGCCTCTCCTCGCCACGATCCTGTTCGTCGCGGCCCATCTGGCGGTCTGGTTGCTGCTCGCCGGCATCGCCGGTAACGAGGGCAAGGCGACACTCGCCTTTTTCCTGATGCTCGCGGCCTCATGGCTGCTGGCTTGGCGTTGCGTCGCAGTGTTGTCTCATCTACGCCCCAGGTCCGGCGCCGGCGATACCTTCCTGCGGCTGCTGATCCCGGCGATCTTCGGTGTCTGGATCCTGATCCTCTGGGAGGCGGCGACGCGCGGCGCCGGCATCCCCTTCATCATCCTGCCGCCTCCGTCGGCGATCGGCGCACGGCTCGCCGGCTCGGTGCCGATCCTCTGGGCCGACGTGCAGCAGACCATCTTCAAGGCCGTCCTGTTCGGTTATGTGGTCGGCTGCGCCTCCGGCTTCGTCGTCGCCATCCTTGCCGACCGCATCGCCTTCCTGCGCCGCGGGCTCTTACCGATCGGCAACATGGTCTCGGCGCTGCCGATCATCGGCGTCGCGCCGATCATGGTCATGTGGTTCGGCTTCGACTGGCAGTCCAAGGCGGCCGTCGTGATCATCATGACTTTCTTCCCGATGCTGGTGAACACGGTGGCGGGGCTCGCAGCCTCCGGCGCCATGGAGCGCGACCTGATGCGCTCCTATGCCTCCGACTACTGGCAGACGCTGGTAAAACTGCGGCTGCCGGCCGCCATGCCCTTCATCTTCAACGCGCTGAAGATCAACTCGACGCTGGCGCTGATCGGTGCGATCGTCGCCGAGTTCTTCGGCACGCCGATCGTCGGCATGGGGTTCCGCATCTCGACCGAGATCGGCCGCATGAATGTCGACATGGTCTGGGCCGAAATCGCTGTTGCAGCGCTCATCGGTTCGGTTTTTTATGGTGTCGTGGCGCTTGGCGAAAGAGCGACGACGTTCTGGCATCCGTCTAACCGCGGTGGTTAGGCGCTGAAATCCGGCCCGTTTCGGCGGACCCGGCAAACCTCAGAGGGAAGGATAAAAAACATGAGAAAAATTCTCGTTGCACTGATGGCAGGGACCATGTCGCTTGCCGCAGCCCAGGCGGCTCTCGCCGCCGACAAGGTGACCCTGCAGCTCAAATGGGTGGCGCAGGGCCAGTTCGGCGGCTACTTCGTCGCCAAGGACAAGGGCTTCTACAAGGAAGAAGGCCTCGACGTCACGATCAAGCCGGGCGGCCCGGACATCGCGCCCGAACAGGTGATCGCCGGCGGCGGCGCCGACGTCATCGTCGACTGGATGGGCGGCGCGCTGGTCGCCCGCGAAAAGGGCGTGCCGCTGATCAACATCGCCCAGCCCTACCAGAAATCCGGCCTGCAGATGATCTGCCCCAAGGACGGCCCGGTAAAGACCGAAGCCGATTTCAAGGGCCACACGCTCGGCGTCTGGTTCTTCGGCAACGAATATCCGTTCTTCGCCTGGATGAACAAGCTCGGCTTGAAGACCGACGGCGGCAAGGACGGCGTCACCGTGCTGAAGCAGAGTTTTGACGTGCAGCCGCTCATTCAGAAGCAGGCGGACTGCATCTCGGTCATGACCTATAACGAATACTGGCAGGCGATCGATGCCGGCTTCAAGCCGGACCAGCTCACCGTCTTCAATTTCTCCGCCATGGGCAACGACCTGCTCGAGGACGGCCTTTACGTGATGGACACCAAGCTCAAGGACCCGAAGTTCAAGGAGACCATGGTGAAGTTCGTCCGCGCTTCGATGAAGGGCTGGAAATACGCCATCGCCAACCCGGCGGAAGCGGCCGGGATAGTCATGGACAATGGCGGCCAGGACGAAAACCACCAGAAGCGCATGATGGGCGAAGTCGCCAAGCTGATCGGCACCGGCACCGGCAAGCTCGACACCGCGACCTACGACCGTACGGTGAAGGCGCTGCTTGACCAGAAGATCATCGCCAAGAAGCCGGAAGGCGCCTATACGACCGAGATTACCGACGCCGCTTTGAAATAATAATCGCCCGTTGCTCGCTCAAAGAGAACGCGCAGCTCTTTAGCTGCGCGTTTTTGAAATTTTTCTAATGTAAATCATAACTAAAACTCATTCATCCTATAACGGCGACGGATTGATTTGTGCAACGCAAACACGTAAAAGTGCAGCGTTGATGAATCTTTCGCTGCTGGTCTTGTAACCGTTTTGTGCGGTTACCACCTTGATCCGGGTTACCGTGCGCTGAGGGGGCGCGACGTAACCGGAGCGGTTCCCAGCGGAATATTTGCCCCTTACTTCAGTTTGAAAGTAGTCGCATGTTTCGCAAGTTCACTCAGTCTGCCGGCATCCCGGCCCTTAAGCTCGCACTGATTGCAGGTGCTGCCTATGCCACAATCCTGACGCAGCAGCCCGCTCCCGCATTTGCGCAGGATCCGGCTGCGCCGGCCCCTGCACCGACGGAAATCAAGCTGCCGTCTATCGTGGTGACGGAGGCGATCGAAAAGCCGCTCGTCGACCGTGTCATCGCCACCGGCACGATCAGGCCCGTCGAGGAAGTTTATGTCCAGCCGCTCGTGGACGCGCTGTCGATCAAGACGCTGAATGCCGATGTCGGCGACGAGGTGAAGGCCGACAGCGTGCTCGCGACGCTGAACGACGACGCACTGCTTCTCCAGAAGAGCCAGCTGCAAGCCAACAAGGCCAAGGCCAAGGCCGCCGTCGCGCAATATCAGGCGCAGGTGATCGAGGCTCAGGCAAATGTCGCCGATACGACCCGCCAGCGCGATCGCCTCCAGAAGCTCAGCCAGAGCGGCACCGGCACCGTCTCGCAGCTCGAACAGGCAACGGCTGCCGTCGAGGTCGCGCAGGCGCGGCTGAACGCGGCCAAGCAGGCCGTGACGGTCGGCGAATCCGACATCAAGGTCGTCGATGCGCAGATCGACGATATCGACCTGAAGCTCGCCCGGACCGGTGTGAAGGCGCCCGTCCCCGGTGTAATCTCGGTGCGCAATGCCAAGGTCGGCGCCATCGCCAGCGGCACCGGCAATCCGCTGTTCACGATCATCAAAGACGGCGCGATCGAACTCGTGGCCGACCTTTCCGAAACCGATATCCAGAAGATCAAGACCGGGCAGAAGGCAATGGTGACCGTTGCCGGTGGCAAGGTGAAGATCGAGGGCAAGGTCCGGCTCGTCTCCCCGACGGTGGATCCGGTCACCCGCCTCGGCGCCGTGCATATCGTCATCGACGACGAGAGCGGCGCACGCGCGGGCATGTATGGCAGCGCCGAGATCGTGATAGCCGAGGCCAAAGCGCTGGCGCTTCCGCTCTCGGCCGTCACCACCGGCCGCACCGGTTCCACCGCCCGAAAGGTCGAGGACAACGTCGTCAAGCAGGTGAAAATTGAAACCGGCATCCAGGATGGTGGTTTCGTTCAGGTCGTCAGCGGTCTTACGGCCGGTGACTTGGTCGTTGCGAAGGCCGGTGCCTTCGTTCGGGACGGCGACAAGATCGCCCCGGTCCCGGCCGAACCCGCCACTATTGCGAACTGAGGTTTAGCCGCATGAACTTCTCCGCCTGGTCGATCCGCAATCCGATTGCGCCGCTGCTCGGTTTTGCCCTTTTGCTCGTTGTCGGCATCCAGTCGTTCTACGCGCTGCCGATCACCCGTTTCCCGAATATCGACGTCCCCGTCGTGTCGATCAACGTGACCCAGAGCGGTGCCGCGCCTGCCGAACTGGAAATGCAGGTGACGAAGGAGATCGAGGACGCTGTCGCCTCGATCAGCGGCATCGACGAAATCCAGTCGACGGTGACGGACGGCCAGTCGCAGACGGTCGTCGTCTTCCGCATCGAAAAGCCCACCGCCGAAGCCGTGCAGGACACCAAGGATGCGATCGACAAGATCCGCAGCGACTTGCCGGCCGGCATCGAAGAGCCTGTCGTCACCAAGGTCGACGTCGAAGGCCAGGCAATCCAGACATTCGCCGTCTCCTCGCCAAACATGACGCTCGAGGAACTCTCCTGGTTCGTCGACGACACCGTCAAGCGCGCCCTCCAGGGCCAGGCCGGCATCGGCCGCATCGACCGTTACGGCGGCTCCGACCGCGAAGTCCGCGTCTCGCTGAATCCCGCCAAACTCGATGCCTATGGCATTACCGCGGCCGATGTCAGCACCCAGCTGCGCGGCACCAACGTCGATCTCGGTTCGGGCCGCGGCCAGGTGGCCGGCAACGAACAGACGATCCGCACGCTGGGCGATGCCCGCAGCGTCGCCCAGCTCGCCGACACGACGATCACCCTGCCCAACGGCCAGTTCGTCAAGCTGACCGAGCTCGGCAACGTCACCGACACCTATGAGGAGCCGAAATCCTTCTCGCGCTTCAACGGCACGCCGTCGGTCACGTTCGCCGTGTTCCGCGCCAAGGGCGCCAGCGAGGTTTCGGTTGCCGAAACCGTCGCCACCAGCCTCGACCAGGTACGCAAGGCCAACCCGAACGTCGCGATCGAAATGGTCGATGACTCGGTCTACTTCACCTACGGCAATTACGAGGCGGCCCTCCACACGCTGATGGAAGGTTCCATCCTCGCCGTCATCGTGGTCTTCCTGTTCCTGAGGAACTGGCGCGCCACGCTGATCGCCGCGGTCGCCCTTCCGCTCTCGGCTGTCCCGACCTTCTGGATCATGGACATCATGGGGTTCTCGCTGAACCTCGTGAGCTTCCTGGCACTGACGCTCGCGACCGGTATTCTCGTCGACGATGCGATCGTCGAGATCGAGAACATCGCGCGGCATATCAAGATGGGTAAGACGCCCTATCGGGCGGCGCTCGAGGCGGCGGACGAAATCGGTCTCGCCGTGATCGCCACCAGCTTCACCATCATCGCGGTGTTCGTGCCGGTCTCGTTCATGCCGGGCGTCCCGGGCCAGTACTTCATCCAGTTCGGCCTGACGGTCGCTTTCTCGGTTTTCTTCTCGCTCGCAGTGGCGCGACTGATCACGCCGCTGATGGCCGCCTATCTGATGAGCCCCGAAGACGGGATGGAAGACCATCACGACAACGACGGCTGGATCATGAAGGCCTATACGCGCCTCGTCACCGGCACGACCCGCCGCTGGTACTGGCGTTATACCACGATGCTCGCCGCAATCGGCTTCCTGATCGGCTCGGTGATGCTGCTTTCGCAAGTCCCCGGCAGCTTCCTGCCGCCGGACGACTCTTCGCGCGTCGTTTTGTCGGTAGAATTGCCGCCGAATGCGACGCTCGACGAGACCGCGGCCAGCACCGATGTCGTCTATGATGCGATCCGCCATATCGACGGTGTGGAGAGCGTGTTCATTCTCGGTGGCGCCTCGCCGAAGGGCGACCTCGAACTGCGCCGCGCAACCGTGCGCGTCATCCTGCAGAACATCGATCATTCGCTGGTAAAGACCCTGGTCAACAAGGGCCTCGGCTCCATCCCCCTCGTCCGCGACTTCGTGCCGAAGATGAAGGAAAATGGCCGCACCCGTCCGCAATGGGATGTCGAAAAGGATATCTTCGCCGCCGTCCGCTCCATTCCGGACGTGCGGATCTCCAAGGTCAACGACCGGGCTGAACGGGATCTGTCGTTCAACTTCCTTTCCACCAGCGAGGCAGACCTGACCGAAGCCGTCAGCATGCTGGAATCGAAGCTGCGCGCCTCGCCGATCCTTGCCAACGTCTCGTCGGAAGGCGCCCTGCCCCGGCCTGAACTGCAGATCCGGCCTCGCATGGCGGAGGCTTCGCGCCTCGGCATCACGCCGCAGCAGATCGCCCAGACCGTCCGCGTCGCGACGATTGGCGATGTCGATGCCAACCTCGCCAAGATCTCGCTCGACGACCGGCAGATCCCGATCCGCGTCCAGGCGTCGCTCGACGTTCGCCGCGATCTGGCCTCCATCCGCGCCTTGAAGATCAAGACAGCCGCCGGTGCCAGCGTGCCGCTCTACAGCGTCGCCGACATCGACTATTCGGAAGGCCCGAGCTCGATCAAGCGCAACGACCGCAACCGCGTCGTGGCGATCGGATCCGACGTGCCCTTCGGCACGGCGCTCGATACGGCCTCGGCCGAGTTCAAGCGTATCGTCAGCGAAACCGAGCTGCCGAAGACGGTTCGCCTCGCCGAAAGCGGCGACGCCAAGGTTCAGGCGGAAATGCAGCAGAGCTTCGGCAATGCGATGCTGATGGGCCTGATGCTGGTGCTGGTGGTGCTGATCCTGCTCTTCAAGGACGTTATCCAGCCCTTCACCATCCTGTTCTCGCTGCCGCTTGCGATCGGCGGCGTGGCGGTGGCGCTGATCATCACCCAGAACGCGCTGTCGATGCCGGTCCTGATCGGCATCCTGATGCTGATGGGCATCGTCACGAAGAATGCCATCCTTCTGGTGGACTTCGCGATCGAGATGAAGCGTCACGGCCTGGAACGGGTCCATGCCATGGTGGAAGCCGGCCGCAAGCGCGCCCGTCCGATCATCATGACCTCGATCGCCATGTCGGCGGGCATGCTGCCCTCGGCGCTCGGCGTCGGCGAAGGTGGTTCGTTCCGCGCGCCGATGGCGATCGCGGTAATGGGCGGCATCATCGTTTCGACGGTTCTTTCGCTTCTCGTCGTGCCGTCCTTCTTCCTGATCATGGACGACCTGTCGCGCCTGCTCGGCAAGATCTTCGGCCGCATGGTCGGCAAGAAGGAACAGGAGGACTTCGGTCTTTCCAACGAGGAGCTCAGCCAGGAGGCGCGCAAGAACGCCCAGACGATCGCCTCCCTGGAAGAGCGCCTCAACCAGATGGAACGGCAGACGAGCGCCAACGACGATCGCTCTCCCGGTGCCCAGACCAGCAGCAATGTGTTGCGCCTGCCGCCGTTGGCTGCCGAATAAGCGTCATCTCCAAAGCCGATTTTTCGACAACGCCGGGCCTCTTGGTCCGGCGTTTTTCGTTTAAAAAACGCCAGCTCGCGGAGATTGCAGAAAAAATATTCAGATTTGATCGATGTCAAAACCAGATTTCATGAACCTGTTATTTTAGCAGCATCGGGAATGCGTAGCGGTTCAGGTTATGGAAGAGACGGCGGACATGATGAACAGCAACTTCAAGCTCAGCAACAGGGACCGGGCCGTCCTGATGAAGACGCCTTTCCTGACCAGCCTGAGCGGTAATTCTCTCATGCGGATGATATCGGTCATGAGCGTCATAAGCCTGACGAACCGCAAATCGATCTTTCGCGAAGGCGAGAATGCGGACGCTTTTTACTGTGTTCTCAGCGGTTACGTGCGGCTCTATCAGCTCAATCGCGATGGCCGCGAGGCGGATATCCGGATCTGCAGTCCGGGCGACACCTTTGCCGAATGTCTGCTCTATGGCGGCACCAAGTACCGCTATCACGCACAGACGGCCGAAGCCACGACACTTGCCCGCTTCGACATGCAGGCGGTGCGGGATCTGGCCGAACAGGAGAGGGATATCGCCAAGGCGGTGATCACCTCGCTGTCGAAACATCTGATGACCACGATGGACTGCGTCGCCAACGACAGGTTGCATACGGCGCCGCAGCGGGTGGCGAATTACATCCTCACCCGCTGTCCGGTGGATGGCGGCCCGGCCTCCATTCGCCTGCCTTTCCAGAAGAACCTGCTCGCGGGCATGCTGGGTCTGGCTCCCGAGGCTCTCTCCCGCGCATTCTCCACTCTCCGGCGGACGGGAGTGACGGTGCGCGGACGCGTGATCCAGGTCGGTGACGTGCAGGCCCTGCGGGAAATCTGAAATTCGAGGGAAAGCGAGGCCGGCCGGGCGGGTCCGGGCTCTCTTTGGATGCATGCCGCGACGCGGGCGGCGGGACCGCGGCGTGCAAATAAGGCCGGTGGCTTCGGGGGCCACCGGCCTCATTTTTTCTGGAGCATGTCGCGCAAAAGCGTGGAGCGGGTTTGCGATAGCAACATGCGTAAAACAAAGACCTGAAACCTGCCGAGCACGCCCGAAGGATCGCGGCACGCTTTAAAGACCGCCCTGCTCCTTCAGGAACCGGACGACATGGTCCACGCCGTCGCCGCGTTTCAGGTCGGTGAACAGATGCGGTTTTGCCTCGCGCATGCGATAGGCGTCGCGGTCCATGACGTCGAGATCGACATCGACGTAGGGAGCGAGATCCTTCTTGTTGATGATCAGGAGATCGGAGCGGGTGATTCCCGGGCCGCCCTTGCGCGGAATTTCCTCGCCCTGGCAGGTGGAGATCACATAGATGGTGATGTCGGCGAGATCCGGCGAAAAGGTCGCCGCGAGATTGTCACCGCCCGACTCGATGAACACCACGTCGAGATCCGGAAAACGTTCGTTCAGCCCCGCGATAGCCTGCAGATTGATCGTCGCATCCTCGCGGATGGCGGTGTGCGGGCAGCCGCCGGTCTCGACGCCGACGATCCGGTCCGAGGAGAGCGCCTGGCAGCGCACCAGCGCCTCGGCATCTTCCTTGGTATAGATATCGTTGGTGACGACCGCGACGGAATAATCCTCTCGCATCGCCTTGCAGAGCTTTTCGGTCAATGCCGTCTTGCCCGAGCCGACGGGGCCGCCGATGCCGACACGCAGGGGTCCGTTGTCCGATTTCATGTGTCGTCCTTTCATGATTCAGGTCTCAAGCTTAAGCCCGCCTTCACGAGCGGAAAAGCCGCGAATGCTGGGTTTCGTGCCGGAGAGAAGCGATTTCCGCCTGCACCGCCGCACCGCCGAGCTCGTCTAGCGTGGCGAGGCTCGCCCGTTCGCTTGTCTCGATGATCGGCGCCTCCAGGCCAGCCAGCACAGCCACACCGTCCGCCTGTCCCGAAACGCCGAGCCTGATCGCTGCCGAAACGGATTGCGAAACGGCGGCATGCAGATAGGCGGCCAGCGCCGACGCTGGAGCCACGCCATGTGCCGCCGCAACCGCACCGACGGCGACGGGGAACGGCACGGTCGCCGGAAGGCGATCAAGGACCGGATGGGGCCAGGCGGATGCCGCCACGGCGAATGCCTTGCCGAGCGCCAGCGTCTCCGTATGACGCTCCGCCGACCCCGCAAGCGCCAGTCCCAGCTCGGCCGTATCCTTCAATCCGGCCTCGTCCCCGGAGCGCCGCCAGGCTTCGGCGAACAGCACGGCGTCGTTCCACAAGGAACCGTGCCGCAGCAGGCTCGAAAGCCAGCCGCCGAGACCCGCCGCGTCCCTGACGAGACCGTCATGCACGGCCCGCTCCAGTCCACCCGAATAGGCGAAACCGCCGATCGGGAAGGCCGGAGAAAGCCAGGCCATCAGCCTTAGAAGCGCTTTCGTATCGACGTTTTCGCTCACCGAAGTTTAGTGCCCGTGATGGTCATGGCCGTGAGGCCCGTGCGAATGATAGGCGCCGCGGGCCGGCTGGAACCCTTCCTCGACCTCCGCAACCTCGGCACCCAGCCCCTGCAACATCGCCCGGATGACATGGTCGCGCAGGATGAGGATACGCCCCTCCTCGATCTGCGCGGAGAGATGCCGGTTGCCGAGATGCCAGGCGAGCTCGATCAGGTGCAGCGTATCGCGCGCCTTGATCTCGAAGAGCTTTTCGGGAGCCGCCTGCACCTCGATCGTGTCGCCGTTGTCGAGCACCAGCCGGTCGCCGTGTTGGAAAAGCACCGCCTCCTTGAGGTCGAGCATCACCATCTCGCCATTGGAAAGATGCAGCAGCTTGCGGCGCAGATGCCGCAGATCATGCGGCAGGATGACGATATCGACCGGCGGATCGGTGACCACCCCTGCCGGATGATAGGAATGGATGTGCTGCATGGGATACTCCGGTCAATTGAAAAGCTCGAGGGATAGCGTAAGCGTCTGCGGCAGCGGATTCCAGAGCCCAGTGCGCAAACCGGCTGCACGAAGTGCCGCGGCGGTCCAGGTATTGCAGCCGGCGAACGCATTGAAATAGCCGTTCGCTTCGAAGAACCGATCAGAGGCACCATAGGCCGCATCCGGCACCACGGCCACCTCGTCCTCTTGCCTTACAAAGCTGGTCTGGATGAAATCCGAAAGCCGCTGGAATTCCGCCGGTCCCAGGTCCAGCGGCATGACCGTCGGATGGCCTTCGTCGATACCGCCGGCCACATCCACATGCATGACCGACCTGTCGAGCGTCAGTGCCCGGAACACCGGCATCGGCTTCAGATCCGCCCAAGTCGGCGTTTCCAGGTAGAAGGCACGCCCACCCCAGCCGATCACCAGCCATTCCGCGCCCGGATCGGAGACCGGAACGCCTGCCCCGCCCAGGAAAGCAAAGGCGGCACGGGTGTCTGCGGAAAGCGGAATGGCGATATCCGTGTGGATCGGGTTGGAGAGCACCAGGATGCGCCTTTGCCCGACCTCCGCTGCCCGGCTCGGCGCAAACAGCGGCCGCGGGACGAACGTCCCGGCAGCGACCGCGAAAGCCACCAACAGCACCGCGGCAAACAGCCGGCGAAAGATCCTTTTCATTCAAGGGCTCCGAGGTATCGGCACCTCAGAACAGGAAATAACGCTGCGCCATCGGCAGCACGGTGGCGGGCTCGCAGGTCAGGAGTTCGCCATCGGCGCGCACTTCGTAGGTTTCCGGATCGACCTCCACATGCGGCGTCAGCGAATTGTGGATCATCGAAGCCTTGGAAATGCCGCCGCGCACATTCCGGACGGCCAGCAGCTTCTTGGCGACGCCGAGGCGCTGTGCAAGGCCGGCATCGAGCGAGGCCTGGCTGACGAAGGTAACCGACGAATTGGTCCTGAGCTTGCCATAGGCGGCGAACATCGGCCGGTAATGCATCGGCTGCGGCGTCGGGATCGAGGCGTTCGGATCGCCCATGGGGGCTGCTGCGATCGAACCGCCGAGCAGCACCATTTCCGGCTTCACGCCGAAAAAGGCCGGGTTCCAGAGCACCAGATCGGCCCGCTTGCCCACCTCGACCGAACCGATTTCGTGGGAGATGCCGTGGGCGATCGCCGGGTTGATCGTGTATTTGGCGATGTAGCGCTTGACGCGGAAATTGTCGTTATTGCCCGTTTCCTCCTTCAGGCTGCCGCGCTGGCGCTTCATCTTGTCGGCGGTCTGCCAGGTGCGGATCGCCACTTCCCCGACCCGGCCCATGGCCTGGCTGTCGGAGGAGATGATCGAGAAGGCGCCGAGATCGTGGAGGATGTCTTCCGCCGCGATCGTCTCCTTGCGGATGCGGCTTTCGGCAAAGGCGATGTCTTCCGGGATCGACGGCGAGAGGTGATGGCAGACCATCAGCATGTCGAGATGTTCGGCGAGCGTATTGACCGTATAGGGCCGGGTCGGATTGGTCGAGGACGGGATGACGTTCGGATTGCCGCAGACCTTGATGATGTCGGGCGCATGTCCGCCGCCCGCCCCTTCCGTGTGGAAGGCGTGGATGGTACGGCCCCGGATCGCAGCGACGGTATCTTCCACGAAGCCGCTTTCGTTCAGCGTGTCCGTGTGGATCATCACCTGCACGTCGAACTGGTCGGCGACCGTCAGGCAATTGTCGATCGCGGCGGGCGTCGTACCCCAGTCCTCGTGCAGCTTCAGCGACGAGGCGCCGGCGAGGATCATCTCTTCAAGCGGTTTCGGCAGCGACGCATTGCCCTTGCCGGCAATCGCGAGGTTCATCGGGAAGGCGTCGAAGCTTTCGATCATCCGCTCGATATGCCACGCACCGGTGCAGGTCGTGGCCAGCGTGCCATGCGCCGGGCCGGAGCCGCCGCCGAGCATGCAGGTGACGCCCGACATCAGCGCCTCCTCGATCTGCTGCGGGCAGATGAAATGGATATGCGCATCCATGCCGCCGGCCGTCAGGATCTTGCCCTCGCCGGCAATCGCTTCGGTGGATGGGCCGACGATGATCGTGACACCCGGCTGGGTATCCGGATTGCCGGCCTTGCCGATCGCGTGGATGCGGCCGTCCTTCAGGCCGACATCGGCCTTGTAGATGCCGGAATGGTCGACGATCAGCGCATTGGTGATCACCGTGTCGACCGCGCCTTCGGCCCGGGTCGCCTGGCTCTGGCCCATGCCGTCGCGAATGACCTTGCCGCCGCCGAACTTCACCTCTTCGCCATAGATGGTGAAATCCTTCTCCACCTCGATGAACAGTTCCGTATCGGCAAGCCGCACCCTGTCGCCCGTGGTCGGACCGAACATGCTGGCATAGGAGGCGCGGGACATCTTGTGGGGCATGGTTCAGACCTTCTCGGACAATGGGACGAAAGGCGGCCTCTTGGCCGCGCCACGATCAATGGTAACGGTTGGCGAAGCACCGGCGGCTTCATTGAGCTCGGCAATCAGATAATCGGCAAAGCCGGCGCCACCCTGCCGGAAAGCAGCAACTGCGCGCTCGACCGCCTCGGCCTCGCCAAGGACGACACTGTCCGATGCGAGAAGGCTTTCGATGAGATCGGCGAGCCTGGAGCGGTCGTATCCAGGCTTGCGCCGCAGCGTCCAAACAAGCTCGACAAGCGTGATAGGGTTGATGTAACCGGGTCTTTGCGGAGATAGTTGAGTATCGATGAACCGGGTAACGATCGGCGACCAGTGTGAATCATCGTCGAGGGCGTAGCGCACCAGGACATTGGTATCGAGACCGATCAAGGATCCTCCTCCTGCCGGTCGACAGCCGTGCGGCGCCTCACAGTCTCATAGATAGCCTCATCGATGTCGATAGGGCCGTCCGCCTTGCCGAAAATCCCCTTGATATGCGAAAGCCCGCTCTTCTTCGCCACGACCGAAACCTTGCCATTGTCATCGACGATGAATTGCACCAAGCCACCGGGAGGCAAGCCAAGGGCCTTCCTCACCTCGATGGGAATCGTGGCCTGCCCCTTCATGGATGTCTTCGCCTCAAATCTGCCCATCGTCTCACTCCCTGACTTCTCACCTCTCCCTACTTATCAAAAATTCCATACCGAAGCAATTTTCCACACCCGAACATCAGTTCCCCATAGCCTCGGTCAGTTCTTTCAATTCGGCAGTCCGCTTGCGGGTAAGATCCGCCTGGCATCCGGAAATCAGCATCGGCTCCATCGAGCCGCCATGCGCCTGAAAGCCGTAGGAAGTGCATTGCGCGTCGCGATAGGCGACCCAGGCGCGTTGCGCCTTGACCAGCGCATCATCGGCTCCCTTGGAATCCGGCGTGGCATCGGCATCCCATGCCTTCATCGTCTTGCGGGTCGCCTGGTATTGCGCGTTCAAAGCCTTGTCCGCTGCATCAAAATCCCGCTGCGAGCAGATGTTCATCTCCATCTGCGTCTTCGGGTTCTTGCAATTAGCCTTCGGCTCCTGGGCAAAGGCCGGCAGGGCGCAGAACACCAAAGCGGCGGCAGCAGCGGAAACGGATTTCACAACGCACCCATGATCTTCTGCTGGAAACCGTAGACCTCGCGCTTGCCGGCAAGCGGGATCAGCGTTACCGAACGGGTCTGGCCGGGTTCGAAACGAACAGCCGTGCCGGCGGGAATGTCGAGCCGCATGCCCCGCGCCTTGTCACGGTCGAAGGCAAGGCCGTTATTGGTCTCGAAGAAGTGGTAATGGCTGCCGACCTGCACCGGCCGGTCGCCGGTATTGGAGACCTCGACGGTCACGGTCGGAGCACCGGAATTGAGTTCGATTTCGCCTTCTGCGGCAATCACTTCACCCGGAATCATGGCTTTCTCCTTCAAGCCGCCTTGGGCGCGCAGCCCTCGGCCTTCAGAACACGTTTGGTGGACGCCGGATGGCGCGCGAGTGCCGCCGCCGGGCGCACCGGCCGACGCACCAGTTCGCCAGCGCAGTTCGGGCAGATGCCTTTCAGCACGTCGCTGGCGCAAACGGCGCAGAACGTGCACTCGAACGTGCAGATCATCGCCTCGCGGCTTTCCGGGGCGAGGTCCTTGTCGCAGCATTCACAATTGGGGCGCAGTTCCAGCATGGCGGCGGCCTCAGCGGATCGGTTCGTGCACGGTGACGAGCTTGGTGCCGTCGGGAAAAGTCGCCTCCACCTGCACGTCGTGGATCATCTCGGCAATGCCTTCCATCACCTGATCGCGGGTGACGACATGCGCGCCGGCCTCCATGAGCTCCGCCACTGAACGGCCGTCGCGCGCGCCTTCCACCACGTAGTCGGTGATCAGCGCGATCGCTTCCGGATAGTTGAGCTTGACCCCGCGCTCCAGCCGTCGGCGGGCGACGATCGCAGCCATGGCAATCAGCAGTTTGTCTTTTTCTCTGGGCGTCAGGTTCATGGGATTCCCGCAGTAAGATCAGATGTTCCAGACTTTCGGCACTGGCGCGCCGTTACGCAATACGGAAATTGCCGGTGTCAGGATTTTTCTCAAGGCGAATCCGGTCGGCGCCACCAGCCGTGCGATCAGCTTGCCATTCCAGTGGCTGGCTCCGCCAGTCCACAGGCTGGCTCCGCCGGGCGTATCGTCAAGGCATTGACGGAGTTTGGGAAAAAGCACCTCGGCCATCGGCCCGGTATAAAACAGCGTCGCAAACGCAACCTGGCCGGAAAGCACGGCGGCTGCCTGGGAAAGCTGCTCGATTTCGCCCTCGAATTTCATCTCTTCGGCATGGATCAGCTGACCCGACCGACGCACCCGCCAGCGGTCGCGGAAGAAGCCGTGCGCGACCGCCTCGCCCATTGCCTTGCGGCCAAGCAGGACCGCTTCGACGGCCAGGAATTCGGAGGTTTCGGAGAGATCGACGTCGAGTCGGCGGGTCAGCGAGGCCTGATCGAAAAGGATGGTTTCCTGGGGAAGCCAGTGCACCGAGGCATCTTCACCGACGGTGACATGGGTGGAGACGGAGGCGGTGCCGGACGAAGCCTTGTAGATCTTCTCGTTCGCCTGGGTGGTGACCGACAGTCTCGTGGAAGCCGCGGCGGCGACGGACCATTCGATCACGTCGCCGCCCGTCAGTCCCCCTGACGTATTGATGAGGATCGCCTCCATTTCAGGCGAAAAAGTTTCCGGAAGGCGAATTTTTGCGCAGCCTTCCTGGTAGAATTCGGCGAGCCGTGTCCGTCCGCCGAAAGCCTTGGTTACAAGGCGTCCTGCACCCCTTGCCCGCTGCGGCGCATATCGATCGGCTGGTTGCTGTTGCACGTCGTCCCCTGAAGATCGGCTTCGGTTCCGCAGTCTGATGCAACGCCCGTGCCAGACTTGGCCGCAGAGCCGGTCTTGGCAGGTGCGGCGGTGGCGATCACGTCAGTGCTGTCGGCCTTGCGGAAGAAGTCCCACATCCGCGAGGCCGGATCAACATTGGCGTCGAATGCCGGCTTGGCGACGGCGACCGCGGCCACCTTGGTGACGCTCGCGGCGCCGTCCTTGGCGGCAGCGATCACGGCTTCGGTGGCAGGGGCCGGCTTCGGCCAGTCATGCGTGCCATTGGCGAAAACATAGGATGCGACGCGCGCACCGTTCTTGCAGGTGCCGTAAAGGCTGAAGGTCACGTCGCCGATCGTCTTCGATTCTCCGTTGCCGCTGCATCCGTCGAGTTCTGTCCAGCGCTGGATCGCGGTCTTGAAACCGTATTGCCAATAAGTGCTGCCACCGCCGGCATAGGGGTTGGCCGCATCCTTGACGCCGGCAAAAGCCATGATCGAGATCGGCTTTGCCGGGTTGCAGCCCTGCGCATCGGGGCTCCACTTGCCGCCGGTCTCGACCGGGCGGCCGGCGCGCAGCGAATGCACGAAACCAGCGGCCGCAAAATCATCGCGGCCCGAGCAGAGGTAGGCCGACAGCATGCGGCCGCCGCCGGAATAACCGGAGGCATAGATGCGCGCCGGATCGACGCAGAATTCCTGCTTGGCGGTGGCGATTGCCTGCCGGATATAGGCGATCTCGTCGAGGCCTCCCGGCTGCTGGGTCACGAAAGGCACGTTCCAGGCATAGGTACCCGCCGAACTTCCGGGCAGGCTGCCCTGCAGCGCCAGAACGATGAAGCCGTTTTTCTCCGCAACCTTGTCCCAGGAGCTTCTGTTCAGCTGCCCCAGGGGATTGCTGTGGCTGCCATGGAGATCGAAAACCAGCGGTACCTTGTCCTTGCCGGTATAGGATGAGGGAATGAAATAGATTGCCGAACGGGCGACACCGTCTGTTTCGATGGTGATCGTGTGACGCCCTGCTGCCATCGGCTGCCCGCAGCCAGCGGCGAGAGCGCTGCCGGTCATTGACCCCAGGAAGGTCGTTGCGCCAAAAAAAACAGCTCCTACAGCAATCATGCGCGTAAGAGCGGGACGAGAGAAGAAACCGGCAACGCGTGCAAAGACCATCAGCGCCTCATCATGGGGTGCGGGGGTTGTCGACTATATGCGGAATGCCCTGAAAACGTGGGTGTAGTTAACATATATTAGCCGGCATTGAAACGCACGAAGTGCTGCAACGCGATACAAACATTCACCAGTAAAAATACTAGTCTCACACAGTCAGATGCCGCCTTGCTTCTGCCGTATCCAGAGTCTCTGCCGCCCCTTCGTGCACAATCTCGCCACGATCCATGATGTAGACCTGGTCGGCCAGTTCCCGGCAGAAATCCAGATACTGTTCCACCAAAAGAATGGCCATGCCGGTTGAATCCCGCAGGTAGCGGATCGCCCGGCCGATATCCTTGATGATCGACGGCTGGATGCCTTCGGTCGGCTCGTCGAGCACGAGGATCTTGGGTCTGGTGACCATGGCGCGGCCGATCGCGAGCTGCTGCTGCTGCCCGCCCGACAGGTCGCCGCCGCGCCGGCCGAGCATCGATTTCAGCACCGGAAACAGCGAGAAAATCTCGTCGGGAATGAACTTGTCCTTGCGGGCGAGCGGCGCGTAACCGCTTTCGAGATTTTCCTGGACAGTGAGCAGCGGAAAGATCTCGCGGCCCTGCGGGACGTAGCCGATACCATGCTTGGCGCGGTTATAGGGGGCAAGCCCGTTCAGCACCTCGCCCTGGAAGCTGATCGTGCCGCCGCTCACCGGATGCTGGCCGGTCACGGCGCGGAGAAGAGAACTCTTCCCCACGCCGTTCCGCCCCAGCACGCAAGTGATCTTGCCCATATCCGCCTGGATCGAAACGCCTCGCAGCGCCTGCGC
This sequence comes from Neorhizobium sp. 2083, assembly GCF_031455615.1. NCBI lineage: Bacteria > Pseudomonadati > Pseudomonadota > Alphaproteobacteria > Hyphomicrobiales > Rhizobiaceae > Neorhizobium > Neorhizobium sp. 2083. The sequence goes on from NZ_JAVDTC010000002.1 coordinate 316,955, forward strand.
TGCGCCATAGTGAAGATTGACGTTGTTGACTGTCAGCATCCGATCCACCGTTACCCGTTCAATTCATGAGCGTTCGCCTCAGCGCCTGCAGGGCGAGCTCCTGTTCCTTTGTCCTGTCACCGCCGACTTCGGCGACTTCCTCAGCAATGCCGATCAATTGCCGGCGTTCGTCATGATCGAGCGCCTTCGTCCAGAGATCACGGAAGCGGCGGATCGGATCCTCCGGATTGACGACGTTTTTCGACGCCCATTCACCGAAGATCACCACTTCCTCCATGTCACCCGGCCGGACGATGCCTTTCATGCGGTTGCGAACGACATCCTTCGCCGCCTCCACATACATCGGCTTTTCCTTGGCAAGGCACATGAAGAACGCCACAGCCGCAATCGCCGGGTCACCGATCGATGCGAGAGGGGCCGCCTCCGCCTTGTTGCGGAATTGTCGGCGCTTGTAAGCGCCCCGCATCCGTTCGACGGAATCGATGACCTCGCTCCCCGCCTCCCGCATCGTCTTCAATCGCCAGTACCAGACGGCTGCGCCGCCGATCGCCATAACCAGAATGCCGAGCAAAGCCATGAAATATCCCCATCTCCAAATCGGTTAGTTTTAAAACCGGTTCTGATTTGAGGTTCAAGCCTATAAGTTGCATCACTCAACGTCCGAGATAGTTCTCGATCACCTTCGGATCGTTCGAAACGAAGTCGATCGAGCCTTCGGCGAGCACCGAACCTTCCGCCAGACACGTCACCTTGACGCCGAGTTCGCGGATGAAGCCCATGTCATGTTCGACGACCACGACCGAGCGGGTCTTGGCGATTTCCTTCAGGAGCACCGCCGTCTCGGCCGTTTCCGCATCGGTCATGCCGGCGACGGGTTCGTCGACCAGCAGCAGTTTCGGTTCCTGGGCGAGCAGCATGCCGATCTCCAGCCACTGCTTCTGGCCGTGGGAGAGATTGGCCGCGTATTCTTGCCTGCGGTGCGTCAGGCGGATCGTTTCGAGGATTTCCTCGATGCGTGCTTTGTCCTCCGCAGACAGCGTATAGAACAGCGTCGCGAAGACACCGCGCGACCGGTTGAGCGCCAGTTCCAGATTGTCCCAGACGGTGTGGCTTTCGAACACGGTCGGCTTCTGGAATTTGCGGCCGATGCCGAGCTGGGCGATATCCGCCTCGTCTTGTCTGGTAAGGTCGATCGTATCCTCGAACAGGACGGTGCCGGCATCGGGCCGCGTCTTGCCGGTGATGATGTCCATCATCGTCGTCTTGCCGGCGCCGTTCGGACCGATGATCGCCCGGAGCTCCCCGGGCTCGACGACGAAGGACAGCGAGTTCAGCGCCTTGAAGCCGTCGAAGGAGACGGAGACATTTTCGAGATAGAGCAGGCTTTTCTGGCGTGCTTCGGAAATCATGTTCATGGTGTCGTCTCCCCGCCTATTCCGCCGCCTGGGCCTGGGCCACCGCCGCAGCGTCACCCCTGCCCTTTTCGGCATCAGCCGCAGCCTTCAGCGCCTGACGAGCCTTCAAGCCGTGCTGGACCGTCCCGACGATGCCCTTCGGCAGGAAAAGCGTGACCGCGATGAACAGGCCGCCGAGCGCGAACAGCCAGATCTCCGGGAAGGCGCCGGTGAAGAAGCTCTTGCCGCCATTGACGAGGATCGCGCCGATGATCGGGCCGATCAGCGTGCCGCGCCCACCGACCGCCGTCCAGACGACCACTTCGATCGAGTTTGCCGGCGCGAATTCGCCCGGATTGATGATGCCGACCTGCGGCACGAACAGCGCACCGGCGATCCCCGCCATCATCGCCGACACCACGAAGGTGAAGAGCTTGATGTTCTCGACCCGGAAGCCGAGGAAGCGCACCCGGCTTTCCGCATCGCGCACACCGACCAGCACCTTGCCGAACTTCGAGCGGACAATGGCGGACGCAAGGATCAGGCAGAGCGACAGCATCAGCGCCGACATGAAGAACAGAACCGCGCGGGTACCATCCGCTTGCACGGAGAAGCCCAGGATGTCCTTGAAGTCGGTGAGGCCGTTATTGCCGCCGAACCCCATGTCGTTGCGGAAAAAGGCGAGCAGCAGCGCATAGGTCATCGCCTGGGTGATGATCGACAGATAGACGCCGTTGACGCGGGAGCGGAAGGCGAACCAGCCGAACACGAAGGCAAGCAGGCCGGGCACGACCAGCACCATCAGCATGGCGAAGACGAACCAGTCGAAGCCGTGCCAGAACCAGGGCAGTTCCTTCCAGTTGAGGAACACCATGAAGTCCGGCAGGATCGGGTTGCCGTAGACGCCTCGGCTACCGATCTGGCGCATCAGGTACATGCCCATCGCATATCCGCCGAGCGCGAAGAACGCGCCGTGGCCGAGCGAGAGGATGCCGCAGTAACCCCAGACGAGATCGAGCGCCAGCGCCAGCAGCGCGTAGCAGAGATACTTGCCGAACAGCGACATGACATAGGTCGGGATATGGATGGCGCTGTCGGGCGGGGTCAGCAGGTTGAGCGCCGGCACCAGGATGCCGATGGCCAGAAGAATGCCGACGGCGGCGACGATACGGCCCTCGAGGGCGCGGAAGACAAAGCCGGAAATCATGCGTCCACCGCCCTTCCCTTGAGCGCGAAGAGACCGCGCGGACGTTTCTGGATGAAGAGGATGATCAGCACCAGGACCAGGATCTTGCCGAGCACGGCGCCGACCGAGGGTTCGAGGAACTTGTTGAGGACGCCCAGCGACAGCGCGCCGACCAGCGTGCCCCAGAGATTGCCGACGCCGCCGAAGACCACAACCATGAAACTGTCGATGATGTAGCTCTGGCCGAGGTTCGGCGAGACGTTGTCGATCTGGGAAAGCGCCACCCCGGCAATGCCGGCAATGCCGGAGCCGAGCGCGAAGGTGAAGGCATCGACCCAGGGCGTCCTGATGCCCATCGAGGAGGCCATGCGGCGGTTCTGCGTGACAGCGCGCATGTTGAGCCCGAAGGAGGATTTTTTCATCACCACCAAAAGCGCGACGAAGATCGACAGCGAGAAGGCGATGATCCACAGGCGGTTCCAGGTGATCGTCATGCCGCCGACTGGGAATGAACCGGACATCCAGGACGGATTGCCGACTTCCTGGTTGGTGGGGCCGAAGATCGAACGGATCGTCTGCTGCAGGATGAGCGAGACACCCCAGGTGGCGAGCAGCGTTTCGAGCGGCCTTCCGTAGAGGAAACGGATGACGCCGCGTTCGATGACCAGGCCGACCGCGCCGGTGACGAGGAAGGCGACCGGAAGCGCGATCGCCAGCGACCAGTCGAACAGGCCGGGCGCGTTCTCGCGGATCACCTGCTGCACCACGAAGGTGGAATAGGCGCCGAGCATGACCATCTCGCCATGCGCCATGTTGATGATGCCCATGACGCCGAAGGTGATCGCCAGCCCGATCGCTGCAAGCAGCAGGACCGAGCCGAGCGACAGGCCGTACCAGACGTTCTGCGCCATGTCCCAGAGCCGCTGCCCGCTTTCGATGCTGGCGATCGCCGCATTGACATCGCCCTTGAGGCTCGGATCGAGCGAGGCGGATGCGCCCATCAGGATGCCGATTGCGTTGCGGCCGCCATAGTTCTTGATCGTCTGGATCGCGGCCCGCTTTTCATCGACGGAACGGTCGGAGGAGAGCAGCGACACGGCGCGCGCTTCTTCCATGCGGGCCTTGACTTCGCGGTCCGTTTCCTTGGCGATTGCTGTTTCGAGGAGTTCGAGGTTTTCGGCGCTCGGGGAGCGCAATACGGCATCGGCCGCCTGCAGCCGCACGCCGCGATCCGGGCTCATCAGCGTCAGCCCTCCCATCGCGGAACGGATGACGCGGCGCAGGCTGTTGTTGATCTTGATCTTGGTGACCGCGCTCTTGGCGGCCTGGCCGACGGAAGCACCCGTCACCGGGTCGATCAGCTCGTAACCGGAGCCCGCCGCCTTGCCGATAAACACCAGGTTGTCGGACTTGCGGAAATAGAGGTCGCCCTCGGAAAATGCATTCAGCGCCGGCACGAGCCGGGCATCGCCGGTGGCGGCGAGCTGGCCGATCAATTTTTCAGCCTCGCCGAAATCGGCTTTCGCAAGCGCATTGATCAGCGGCTTGGGATCGCTCTGCGCGAAAGACGGCGCGGCGAAGGAAAACATCAGGCAGAGCAGAAGACCGAGGCTCTGCAGAACGCGGAAAGCAACTTTGCTCGTCATTGGAACCCCCTTGCGAGATCGCGGGCGACTGAACGCCGCCCGCGATGATGTCGATGAACATCAGAGGCAATCGGATCAGCTGCCCTTGCCGCCGCACTTGCCGGTGGCAACGTTGAAGTTGCCGCAGGACATCGGCTTGCGCCAATCGGAGATCAGGTTCTTCGAGTCCGGCAGGTAGTCGGACCACTCGTCGCCGACGACAGGCGCGGTTTCCTGAACGATGTCGAACTGGCCGTCAGCCTGGATTTCACCGATCAGCACCGGCTTGGTGATGTGGTGGTTCGGCATGACGGTGGACGTGCCACCCGACAGGTTCGGAACGGAGACGCCGATGATCGAATCCAGCACGGCGTCGGTATTGGTGGTGCCGGCAGCCTCGACAGCCTTCACCCAGGCGTTGAAGCCGATATAGGCGGCTTCCATCGGGTCGTTGGTGACGCGCTTGTCGTTCTTCGTGAACGCCTTCCATTCCTTGATGAACTCGGCGTTCACATCGGCATCGACGGACTGGAAGTAGTTCCAGGCAGCGAGATGGCCGACAAGCGGCTTGGTGTCGAGACCGGCAAGCTCTTCTTCGCCGACCGAGAAGGCGACGACCGGGATGTCCTCGGCCTTGATGCCCTGGTTGCCGAGTTCCTTGTAGAACGGCACGTTGGCGTCGCCGTTGATGGTCGAGACGACGGCGGTCTTCTTGCCGGCCGAGCCGAATTTCTTGATGTCGGAGACGATCGTCTGCCAGTCGGAATGACCGAACGGCGTGTAGTTGACCATGATGTCGGATTCGGCAACGCCCTTCGACATCAGGTAGGCCTTGAGGATCTTGTTGGTCGTCTGCGGATAGACGTAGTCGGTACCGGCGAGAACCCAGCGCTTCACGCCTTCTTCCTTGGCCAGATAGTCGACGGCCGGGATGGCCTGCTGGTTCGGGGCAGCACCCGTATAGAAGATGTTGCGCGAGGATTCCTCACCCTCGTACTGGACCGGGTAGAACAGGATCGAGTTCAGCTCTTCGAAGACCGGCAGGACCGACTTGCGCGAAGACGAGGTCCAGCAACCGAAAACGGCGGCGACCTTGTCCTTGGAAATCAGCTGGCGGGCCTTTTCGGCGAACAGCGGCCAGTCGGAGGCCGGGTCGACGACGACGGCTTCGAGCTTCTTGCCGAGCACGCCGCCCTTCTTGTTTTGCTCCTCGACGAGCATCAGCATGACATCCTTGAGGGTGGTCTCGGAGATGGCCATGGTGCCCGAAAGTGAGTGGAGAACACCGATCTTGATGGTGTCGTCAGCGGCAAAAGCGCCCTGCAGCGCCGTCGCCGACATGACGGCGGCGAGCAGCGCGCCGCCGAGTTTGGACTTAAATGTCATTGGTTCGAACCCCTCTTCTCGTTCGTCCGCAACGAGGACTTGACCGTTGCTGAAGCGACTATCGGTTGCTGCATCGCAAAACCGTATACGTCGAATGACGTACCGGTGGGGGAGAAGGGGGAAGAACCCTCACGCGGCGGAAACCCCGCGACCAACTGGCGTCTTCGCGCCAACAGCGCCGGGCAAGGCCCGTCTCGGGTATCCTCATGATATATTAACCATACTTCGCTTGTATAAGACGGCGCTTACGTAGCGTGAGGAGTTGTTTCCGGTGTAGATAGTATGAGTAGCATCCTCACAAATGCCGGAGCTACTTCCGCGCTCCAGATACTTCGGTCCCTCGACAGCGAGGTTTCCGGTGCGCAGCGGCAGGCGGCGACCGGCTTGCGTATCGGACAGGCCTCCGACAACGCCGCCTACTGGTCGATCGCCACCACCATGCGATCCGACAAGGGTGCCCTCTCGGTCGTGCAGGACGCCCTTGGCCTCGGAGCCGCAAAAGTCGATACGGCCTATGAAGGCATGGCTGCAACGACCGATATCCTGGCGGCGTTCATGGCCAAGGTCGTTTCCGCCCAGCAGGACGGGATAGACAAGCAGAAGATCCAGCAAGAACTGGAGCAGCTGAAGCAGCAGATCGTCTCGATATCCAACGCCGCGACCTTCGCCGGTCAGAACTGGCTGCGGTCGGACATGCGGGACCAAGCCGGCCAGACAGATGCGAAGACATCCGTCCTTTCGTCGTTCGATCGCGGCGAGGATGGAGCCGTCTCCCTCCAGTCGATAGACGTCGATCTCTCGAAAATCGCGCTGTTCAAGAATGGCGGCGGCGGAATTCTGCAGAAGGAACCGGATCCGGATCTGGGCTACGGCCTCGGCACGATCGGTGGATTGCTCGGATTTTCGACGTCGGGTTATGGCGACGTGCCGGGCCCCGCATTCGACCAACCCTTCACGATCACGAAATTCGACGTCGTCACGGTCGCCTTCTCGGTGGGCACGTTCCAGGATACGTTCGCCATTACCAAGAGTGTCGTCGATCAGGCGCTCGGAGGCCAGATAGGATATGGCTTCGACGGCGATATCGAAAGCACCGCCGACTGGGCGAAGGTCCTCCTGCAGGCGACCTTTCTCAACAAGGACCCCTCCGACGCCCTGCTTGCGGCGCAGGGCGGGACGCCGAATATCTTCTTCCGGGCCATCCCTTCGCTCGCCGCGGAGCTGATCACCATTCAGCCGCCTGTCCATACCCGGACGCTGCCGCCGGAGGGGATCGATATTCTCGATATCGACGTCACCGATCCCGACATCGATTTTCCGACAATTACCCTGGTTCTCGACGAAATGCAGCAAAAGGTCATATCGGCCGGCGCCTACCTTGGCTCGCTCAAGTCGAGGATCGAGATGCAGGAAGCATTCGGAAACAGGCTGATCGACAGTCTCGACAAGGGCGTCGCGCGTCTCGTCGACGCGAACATGAGTGAGGTGTCGAGCAGGCTCAAGGCATTGCAGGTCCAGCAGCAACTCGCGTTCCAGTCGCTTTCCATCGCCAATTCGGATTCGCGAAACATCCTGACGCTCTTCCAGCCGTGAGACCTTCGTCCCTGACGGCTGGTTTCCCTGCGCATGCGATATATGACCTCCGAGGTAATCGACCCGGCGACCGGTGGCATCTATCCCGGGATCCAGCTTTGCAGCGAGAAAGGATCACATCCATGCCCGTCACCTACGTCATCCGTTTCGATATCCTCCCTGGCGAGCGCGACCGCTTCCTCACTCTTCTGAACGGCGTGCTCGATGCCATGCGGCACGAACCGATGTTCCACAATGCCATGCTGCATGCCGATCCCGACAACGAGCACCACATGATGCTCTATGAGACCTGGGAGGATCATGTCGACGTGCTGGAAATCCAGTTGAAGCGGCCCTACCGCGAGGCCTGGCACGCGGCGTTGCCGGAGCTGCTGGCAAAGCCCCGGGATATTTCCATCTGGCATGCGATCCGCAGCAACCATTCGGCGCAACCTCGCTCCTGACGGGGAAGCGTCGCGAGTCGCCTGCCGGATTGATGTCCCTGCCCCTTTGGGTCATTCTTCGTGATCCTCCTTGGCTTCGAGGATCTGTAAATGAAGCGCGGTCTATTTTTCGGCATGATCGCCGCCGCCGGCCTGCTCGCCGGAGCGGCATTCGTCGTGGTCGGCCAGACAAAAGTCCCGCCGGAAGCGATCCAGTCGTCCGTCGTCCGCTCTCCCGAACTGATGGACCGGGCCTGGACACTGCCCGTGGCGGCAACCTTTGGCCGCAGCGTGACCTGGCAGTCGAACGGCTCGCGATGCGGCCCTGCGAGCATTGCCAATGCGCTTCGCTCGGTCGGTGAGGAGGAAACGACCGAGGCCGAAGTGCTGGACGGGACCGGGATGTGCTGGACCGGGTTCTGCATCATCGGCCTGACGCTGGATGAACTTGCCGAGCTCGCCCGCATGAAAACCGGGCGGAAGGTTTCGGTTCTCCGCGACCTGAGCGCCGACGAATTCCGCGAGCATATGAAGCACGCCAACGACCCGGCTCGCCGTTACATCGTCAATTTTACGCGCGAGAAGATCTTTGGAGCAGGCGCCGGTCACCATTCTCCGATCGGTGGATATCTGGAGGCCGAGGATCTGGTGCTCGTCCTCGATGTCAATGAGGACTATAAGCCTTGGCTTATCGAGCGGGAACGGCTGTTCTCGGCAATGGACACTCTCGATGGAGACAAGAAACGCGGCCTGCTTCTGATCGAATAACAGGGTCCGCCTCAGCACGTTGAGAAGAGGCGCCGCTCATGCATCGGGCCTGCTTCGGCTCCCATCGCTCCCTGTGTCTTGAATTCGTTCCCCGAGGGAACAAATCCCCTCCTCACGCGCTTGCCTCCCCGGACCCGCCAACCGCCCGAGGAGTCTTAGCCCCGTGATCAACGACCTCTGGTACAAGAACGCCGTCGTCTATTGCCTTTCCGTCGAGACCTTCATGGATGCCAATGGCGACGGGATCGGGGATTTCCAGGGGCTGCAGCGCAGGCTGGATTATCTCTCAGGCCTTGGCGTCAGCGCCATCTGGCTGATGCCGTTCCAGACCTCGCCCGGTCGCGACGACGGTTACGACGTCTCGGATTATTACAATGTCGATCCCCGTTACGGCACGCTCGGCGATTTCGTCGAATTCACTCATGGTGCCAAGCAGCGTGGCATCAGGGTACTGATCGACCTCGTCGTCAATCACACCTCCAGCGAACATCCCTGGTTCCAGGACGCCCGCAGCGATCCGAAATCCCGCTATCGCGACTGGTATGTCTGGTCCGACAAGAAACCCGCCAATGCCAATGAAGGCATGGTGTTTCCGGGCGTGCAGAAGACCACCTGGACCTATGACGAGAAGGCCAAGCAGTATTATTTCCATCGCTTCTACGAGTTCCAGCCGGACCTCAACACATCCAACCCGCATGTGCAGGCGGAGATCCTGAAGATCATGGGTTTCTGGATCCAGCTCGGCGTCTCCGGTTTCCGCATGGATGCGGTGCCTTTCGTGATCGCCGAGAAGGGGGCCGAGGTGAAAAAGCCGAAGGAGCAGTTCGACATGCTCCGGACTTTTCGCGAATTCCTGCAATGGCGGCTCGGCGACAGCATCATTCTCGCAGAAGCCAATGTCGTGCCGAAGGAGAACCTCGCCTATTTCGGCGAGGACGGCGACCGGATGCAGATGATGTTCAACTTCCACGTCAACCAGGCGCTGTTTTATGCGCTCGCGTCTGCCGACAGCCGACCGCTCGTGAAGGCGATCAACGACACCTACGAGCGTCCCGCGACCGCCCAATGGGGCCTGTTCCTGCGCAATCACGACGAACTCGATCTTGGCCGGCTCACCGAAAAACAGCGCCAGAAGGTGTTTTCGGAATTCGGGCCGGACAAGCACATGCAGCTTTACGACCGCGGCATCCGCAGGCGTCTGGCGCCGATGCTGCAGGGCGACCGCCGCCGGCTGGAGCTGGCCTATAGCCTGATGTTTTCGCTGCCGGGGACGCCAGTCATCCGATACGGCGACGAGATCGGCATGGGCGACGACCTGTCGCTACCGGAACGCAACTGCGCCCGCACGCCGATGCAATGGTCGACCGAGCCGCGTGGCGGCTTCACCAAGAACGACAAACCGGTCCTGCCGGTCATCAGCGGCGGGCCGTTCGGTTTCGAACACCTGAATGTCGCCCACCAGCGGCGCGATCCGAACTCGATGCTGAACTGGATGGAGCGCCTGATCCGGATGCGCAAGGAAGCGCCGGAAATCGGCTGGGGCGAATGCGTGCCGCTGCAGACCAGCGACCGGGGCGTATTGGCGCTGCGCTACGACTGGCGCAACAATTCCGTCCTGGTCGTCCACAACCTGCATTCGACGCCGGTCGAGGTGGAGTTTTCCGTGGGTCTCGGCGACCACGGCGAGAAGCTGATCGACATCGCCGACGGCGGCAACAGCAAGGCGGAGGCGAATGGCAGGCATACGCTCCTGCTGGATGCCTATGCCTACCGCTGGTTCCGCGTCGGCGGCCTGGATTATCTTCTGAAGCGCAAGGAGATCTGACCTATCCTCCCGCCCTCACCTCGCGCACGCCCCGCCCGGTCTTCTGCCGCAGCAAGGCCCGCAGCGTGACACCGTCGGCATAACCGACCAGCGTCGCGATTTCGTCAGGGCTCTTGTCGCTGGTCTTCAACAGATGCACGGCGCGCTCGACCCTCAGATCCTGGAAATAGGAAAGCGGCGTCTTGCCGAGCACCTGCTGCATGCGCCGCGCCAGGGTCCGTTTGCTGGCGCCGACCGCACCGGCAGCATCGTCGAGCGAAAACCCTTCGGAAAGCCTGTCGCGCGCCCAGCGCTCGAAACGCTGCACCAGCGGATCGGCATGCGAAAGATGGTCGGTGATCACATAGGCCGATTGGGACGGCCGGTTGTCGACGATCAGGTAGCGCGCCACGAGACCTGCAAGCTCGGGGCTCACCTGCCTTACCAGCCAGAGCGCCATGTCCATGTGGCCGAGTGCTGCTCCCGCCGTCACCAGCGAACCGGATTTCACCAGCATGCGGCCGTCTTCGAGCTGCACGGAGGGATAACGCTGGCGAAAGAGCGGCGCCAGCCACCAGCTCGTCGTCGATTTCTCCCCGTCGAGAAGACCAGATTCGGCAAGCACGAACGTGCCGACGCAGGCAGCGGCGATGTTCATGCCGGCCGCCTTCGCCTCGCGCAGCACCGCCCCGGCATCGCGGATATCGGCACGGTCGAGGGCCGGCACCAGCACGTCCGGCATCTTGCAGGCGATCGCCGGCACCACCAGCCAGCCGCCGGCCTTCGGATCGAAGCTTCCGGAGATCGGCACCGCAAGCCCCTGCGCCGTCTTCACCTTTTTGCGCACGCCGATCACCGACACGTCGAAAGTCGGTACGCCAAGCGACAGCATCGCCGCCAGCTCGTTCGCCATGGTGAACACGTCGAGCATGGTCGACAGGCCGGTATCGAAGACGGGATCGAGGGCAAGGATCTGCAGCTTCATGGCAAGAACACTATCAACAATGTCAATATTGACAATAGGCAAGCAAGCCTGCGTGGCAGATTGTCAGGCCACCATGTCGTTCCGGAAAAGGAGAGAAACAATGGTCAAGGTCGCACTGTTCGTCCGCCTTCAAGCCAAGCCCGGCAAGGAGGCGGCGCTGAAGGAATTTCTCGCCGCAGGGCTTTCGATGGCTGAGGACGAGGCCACCACGCCTATCTGGTTTGCCCTGCAATTGGGGCCATCGACATTCGCGATTTTCGATGCTTTCAAAGATGAGGCAGGCCGTCAGGCGCATCTCACCGGCTCGATCGCCCAGGCCCTGATGGCCAACGCGCCGGAGCTTCTGGCCGAACCGCCGTCGATCGAAAAGGTCGATGTGCTCGGCTTGAAAAACGTCGCCTGACCGACCAAGTTGCGATAAGAAGAGGCGCATGAGCATGGACGTCACCACGATCGGCTTTACCAAGACGACGGCCGAGGATTTCTTCGGCCGCATCAGGGCGGCTGGCGTCAAGCGGATCCTGGATGTGCGCCTCCACAACACCTCGCAACTCGCCGGTTTTGCTAAATCCGACGACCTCGCCTTCTTTCTGAAGACGATCTGCGGCGCCGGTTATGTACATGAACCGCTTCTGGCGCCGACCGAGGAGATCATGACCGCCTTCAAGAAACAGAAGGGCGACTGGGATATTTTCCAGAACGATTTCCTCAGCTTGATGGCGGAACGTCAGGTGGAAAGTCACTTGAAGCCGGAGGCTTTCGACGGGTCCTGCCTGCTCTGCTCGGAAGACACGCCGCATCATTGCCATCGCCGGCTCGTCTGCGACTACCTGAACGGCAAATGGGGCGGCAGGCTCAGCGTCCGCCACCTCTAGATTTCGCCCGCTTTCGCTCCTCGACCCATCCAGCATCCAGCACCGCAGGGAGCCGCCTCCTTGCGTGGGAGAGCCTTGCCATGACCTTTGAGACTATTCTCGCAATCGCCTTTTTCGCGCTCGTCGGCTCCGTATCGCCGGGGCCGAGCAATTTCATGCTGCTCGCCTCGGGCACCAATTTCGGCTTCCGGCGCACGGTGCCGCAGATCCTCGGCATCACCATCGGTCTTTCGTCGGTGATGCTGGCGGTCGGCCTGGGCTTGGGCGCGCTTTTGACGGCCTATCCGCCACTGGGATTGGCGCTGAAGATCGCCGGCGGTGCCTACCTCCTCACCCTCGCCTGGCGGATTGCCATGTCTCGGCCCACGTCGCGCTCCGCCTCGAACGACGGCGCGAAAGCCGCCCGTCCCCTCACCTTCCTCGAATCAGCCGCCTTCCAGTGGGTGAATCCGAAGGCCTGGGTGGCGGCACTCACGGCCATGGCCGCTTACGCCAGCGCGGAAAGTCCATTTGTCTCCGTGGCGCTGATCACGCTCGTCGTCGCTGTCGTCAACCTGCCGAGCGTCGCCGTCTGGGCCGGCTTCGGCGTGGCGCTGCGGCGGTTCCTGTCCGATCCGGTGCGGCTGAAATGGTTCAACATCGTCATGGCACTGCTGCTGGTCGCGACGCTCTGGCCGCTGCTGAAATAGGGCCTATCGCCCGGAAGAAGCCGGCTCGGAGGATCGTGCAAGAACTGCGGAGAACCTTGATACCGGTCGGTGGCGCATCCGCTGCATAGATCCCGGGCCTGCAGCGGCATGCCGCCGCTGCCTCGCACAGAGGATCAGCAACATGACTCACATCACTGAAAAAGTGGTTCTTATCACCGGCGCCAGCAGCGGCATCGGCGAAGGCACGGCACGCACCCTCGCCGCGGCCGGCGCCAAACTCGTGCTCGGCGCACGCCGCACCGACCGGCTGGAAGCGCTGGCGCAAGAGATCGCCGCCGAAGGCGGCACCGTCCGCATCCGCAGGCTCGACGTCACCGACCGCCATGATTTTGAGGCCTTCACGGAATACGCGCTGGCCGAATTCGGCCGCATCGACGTGATTGTCAACAATGCCGGCCTGATGCCGCTGTCGCTGATGTCGTCGTTGAAGGTCGAGGAATGGGACCGGATGATCGACGTCAACATCCGCGGCGTGCTCTACGGCATTGCTGCCGTCCTGCCGGTCATGAACGGCCAGGGCTTTGGCCAGATCATCAACATCTCCTCCGTCGGCGGCCTTGGCGTCGTGCCGACCGCCGCGGTCTATTGCGCCACCAAATACGCGGTGCGGGCGATCTCCGACGGGCTGCGCCAGGAGAACGACAAGATCCGCGTCACCTGCGTCTATCCGGGCGTGGTGGAATCGGAACTCGCGGGCACGATCACCGACCCGGTCGCTGTGGACGCGATGAAGACCTATCGCAGCATCGCGATCACCCCCGATGCGATCGGCTGCGCCATCCTGCATGTCATCGACCAGCCGGAGGACGTGGATACCAACGAGATCGTCGTGCGCCCGACCCGCACCATGTGACACACCTCAGATGCGGTGGGGATTTACCGCACCGCATCATACTTTGCTTGCAAAACGCCGCGCCGCAGCCGAAAGTGCACAATTGACGGTCTTCCTTCAAAAGGTGCTAGAAATTAGGCATGGCAGCGCGGCAACGCATCATTCCCGTTCGGCGTGAATACAATCGTTGGGTCGCCAACCAGACGCTGGAGGATTACGCGCTCCGTTTCACCGCCAAGAGCGCCCGCCGGTTTTCCTCCAGCCGCATTTCCCAGACCGCCATCGGCGCCATCTCCTTCCTGGCGCTGGAGGCGATCGGCGGAACGATCACCCTCTCCTACGGCACCACCAACGCGTTTTTCGCCATCGTCGCGGCCGCCATCGCCATGCTGGTCATCGGCTGGCCGATCAGCCGTTATGCCATCCGCCACGGCGTCGATATCGATCTTTTGACCCGCGGCGCCAGTTTCGGTTACATCGGCTCGACCATCACCTCGCTGATCTATGCCAGCTTCACCTTCATGCTGTTTGCGATCGAGGCCTCGATCATGACCGGCGCGCTGGACCTCGCCTTCGGCATCCCTCCCTGGATCGGCTATATCATCAGCGCCGTGGTGGTGATCCCGCTGGTCATCTACGGCGTTCAGCTGATCTCCCGCTTCCAGCTGATCACCCAGCCGTTCTGGATCGTGCTCAACATCCTGCCCTTCGTGTTCATCGCCTTTCTGGACTGGCAGAAATTCGATCTCTGGCGCGCCTTTGCCGGCATCGGTCACTCCAACGCGGAGGTCGGCGGGCCGGCGCCGTTCAACCTCGTCGAGTTCGGCGCGGCTTCCGCCGTGATCCTGGCGCTGATGCCGCAGATCGGCGAGCAGGTCGACTTCCTGCGCTTCCTGCCGCCCGAAGGCCTGCGCAAGTGGCGGCACCGGCTCGCGGTTTTTCTCGCCGGCCCCGGATGGGTGGTGGTCGGCGTGCCGAAGCTGCTCGCCGGTTCTTTCCTAGCGGTGCTGACGTTGTCGACCGGCGTGCCGATCCGCGAGGCGGCCGATCCGGCGCATATGTATTTCGCCGCCTTCGGCTACATGATCCCCAACGATACGGCCGCACTGCTGCTGATGGCCGCCTTCGTGGTCGTCTCACAGCTGAAGATCAACGTGATGAACGCCTATGCCGGTTCGCTCGCCTGGTCGAATTTCTTCTCCCGGCTGACCCACAGCCATCCCGGCCGCGTCGTCTGGCTGGTGTTCAACGTGGTGATCGCGCTGCTCTTGATGGAGCTTGGCATCTACAGACTGCTCGAAGCGACGCTCGGCATCTTCTCGATCATCGCCATGTCCTGGCTCTGCACGATTTCGGCCGATCTGATGATCAACAAGCCGCTGGGCCTGTCGCCCGAGGGCATCGAGTTCAAGCGCGCCCATCTCTACGATATCAATCCGGTGGGCCTGGGCTCGATGTTCGGATCGGCGGCGATCGCGCTCGCCGCCCATTTCGGCCTGTTCGGCCCGTTGATGGCCTCGCTCGCTACCTACCTAACACTGGTCGCCTTCCTGATCTCGCCGGCGCTCGCCTTCGCCACCAAGGGCAAATTTTATCTCGCCCGCAAGCCGCGCCAGAGCTGGAAAAGCGTCGGCTCGATCACCTGCTCGATCTGCGAGCACCCGTTCGAACACGAGGACATGGCCTGGTGCCCCGCCTATGCCGCACCGATCTGCTCGCTCTGCTGTTCGCTCGACAGCCGCTGCCACGACATGTGCAAGCCGCATGCGCGGCTGAACACCCAGGTCGGCACCGTTGCCCGCTCCTTCCTGCCGGAGAGCGTCATCGCCCGGCTGACGACCCGCCTCGGGCGTTACGCGACGACGGCGGTTCTCGCCACCTCCGCTATCGGTGCGATCCTCGCTATGATCGCCTACCAGGTCAGCCAGGCGACCCCGGTCAATGCCGAGGTGATCTACGGCACGGTGCTGATCGTCTTTTTCGTCTTTGCGATCATCGCCGGCATCGTTTCCTGGTTCTACGTGCTCGCCCATGACAGCCGGGTCGTGGCGGAAGAGGAGTCTTCCCGCCAGAACACCCTGCTGCTCAAGGAAATCGCCGCCCACAAGAAGACAGATGCCGCCCTGCAGGACGCCAAGGAAACCGCCGAAGCCGCCAACCGCGCCAAGAGCCGTTATGTCGTCGGTCTCTCCCACGAGCTGCGCACGCCCCTCAACGCCGTGCTCGGTTACGCCCAGATTCTCGAACGCGACGAAACGATCCCTGCCCCGCGCCAGTCGGCGATCAAGGTCATCAAGCGCTCGGCCGACCATCTGTCGGGCCTGATCGACGGGCTGCTCGACATTTCCAAGATCGAGGCCGGCCGGCTGCAGGTCTATTCCAACGAGATCAACATCCAGGATTTTCTGGACCAGATCGTCGAGATGTTCGGCCTGCAGGCGCAGGCCAAGGGCCTCACCTTCGAGCATGAACGCGCCCGCGCCCTGCCGCAATATGTCCGCACCGACGAGAAGCGGCTGCGCCAGATACTCGTCAACCTGCTCTCCAATGCGATTAAGTTCACCGACGAAGGAAAGGTGCGTTTCGAGGTGGCCTATCGCAGCCAGGTCGCCACCTTCACCATCTCCGATACCGGCCGCGGGATTGCGGAGAAGGATCTCGGCCGCATCTACGAACCCTTCCAGCGCGGCGAGGCGGAAAGCATAAGGCCGATGCCCGGCCTCGGGCTCGGCCTCACCATCACCCAGCTTTTGACCAACACGCTCGGCGGCGAGATCGCGGTTGCCAGCACCAAGGGCGAAGGCTCGATCTTCAAGGTGCGGCTGATGCTGTCGGCCATCGAGCGGCCGAACACGGCGCCGGCCGCGGAAAAGAAGATCGTCTCCTATACGGGCCCGCGCCGCACCATCGTCGTCGTCGACGACAACGAGGACCACCGCGACCTGATGCGCGAAGTGCTCTCGCCGATGGATTTCGTGGTGCTCACGGCAAACAGCGGCCCGGACTGCCTGACGCTGATCGAGGGCGTGACGCCGGACCTTTTCCTGGTCGATATTTCCATGCCCGGCATGAGCGGCTGGCAGCTGGTCTCCCGGCTGCGCGAGATCGGCCAGACGGCGCCGATCGTCATGCTCTCGGCCAATATCGGAGACGGCGTCGCGGCCCATTCCGGCGACGAGGGCCATAGTGATGCGATCGCCAAGCCTGTCGATTTCCGCCGCCTCGCAGACAAGCTCGCCGCCCATCTCGGCCTCGTCTGGGTCTACGAGAACGAAACCGTGCTTCCGGCCGTGGTCGGCCCCAAGAAACCGGTCAAAAGTCCGGGGACGAACCACGTCCAGGACCTTTTGCGGCTCGGCGAAATCGGCTACGTGCGCGGTATCGAAGCCAAACTTGCCGATCTCGCCCGGGAGGAGGAACACCGCCCCTTCGCGGAAGAGCTCGGCACCTACGTGCAGGCCTTCGATCTTGCCGGTTATATGAAATTCCTGAGCCGCCTTGAGGGAGAAAGGACGAGCGATGGCTGAAACCGCTCTGCCGCGCGACATCGTCCTGCTCGTGGACGACAGCCCCGAAGCGCTGGGGTTCCTCACCGAGGCGCTGGAAAAATCCGGCTTCTCGGTGCTGATCGCCACGACCGGCCAGTCGGCGCTCAACATCGTCGAGCGGATCACGCCGGACCTCATCCTGCTCGACGCGGTCATGCCCGGCATGGACGGTTTCGAGACCTGCCGGAAGCTCAAGACCAACGGCGCCGTCGCCCAGGTGCCGGTCATCTTCATGACCGGCCTCACCGAGACCGAGCATGTGGTCAACGCGCTCGATTCCGGCGGCGTCGATTACCTCACCAAGCCGATCAATATCGACGAACTGCACGCCCGCATCCGGGTGCACCTCTCCAATGCCCGCTCGGCCCAGAGCGCCCGCGTGGCGCTCGATGCCGCCGGGCGGCACCTGCTGGCGGTCAAGGCGAACGGCGCGATCCACTGGTCGACGCCGCAGGCGACACGGCTGATCAATGCGGCGACCAACAGCGACGACGGACTCGACATCGTCTCGCGCCGGATTTCCGCCTGGATGGCCGAGCGCGACAAGCCCGGCTTTGCCCGCGATGCAGCCTTCGCCCTCCTCCAGAACGGCCAGGCGAGCCTGCAATTTTCCTTCCTCGGCGCGATCGGCGCCGACGAACATCTCTTCCGCCTGACGGCCGCCAACAAACGCCCGGACGACGAGGTACTGCGCCAGCATTTTCCGCTGACCCAGCGGGAGTCCGAAGTGCTGCTGTGGATCGCCAAGGGCAAATCGAACCGCGACATCGGCGACATCCTCGGCCTGTCCTCGCGCACGGTGAACAAGCATCTGGAGCAGATCTACGTGAAGCTCGGCGTCGAAAACCGCGCCTCGGCGGCCGTCAAGGCTGCGCACGTGCTGCGCGGCGAGTGAGCAGTTTCAGGTTTAGCCTTTGGTATTTCCGCTAATTCCCTCGTCTCGCCGGTGAGGAGATGGCAGATAGATTTGCCCCTCATCCGCCTGCCGGCACCTTCTCCCCGCACGCGGGGCGAAGGGGATATGCCGGACCGCCTCCGTCCCCCTCCAGCGACGAGAAGGCCTCGCCCCTATTCGCCGTCCGCGATCGGGGCAAAGCCGGAGCGGCTTGTGTCCTTCTCCCCGTCAAAACGGGGAGAAGGTGCCGGCAGGCGGATGAGGGGCGGTCCCATGTGCAATTGCTTCCCGCTGAGGAGAAGAGGCAAAGCGTCCTCCGCCAAAACGCAAAGAAGCCCGGCTTTTGACCGGGCTTCCTTTTAGAACATAGCTTGGCCGAGTAAGGCTCAGCCCTGCGGGAAGTAGCTGTACTTGCCGTCCGGGCCCTTCTTCCACTCGTACATGATATAGCCGGGGATCTTCGGGTCGCCCTTGGCGTCGAAGGCCATGTCGCCGAGAACGGTCTTGAACGGACCCTTTTCGTGCAGGGCCTTGGCAACGACTTCCGCGTCGTCGGCCTTGCCGACTGCCTTGATGCCGGCAGCGATGACCTGCACGGCCGCGTAGGAGTAGAGCGTGTAGGCTTCCGGGTTGAAGCCGGCTGCCTTGAACTTGGCGACCAGGTCCTTGTTGGCCGGGTTCAGAGTCGGATCCGGGCCGAAGGTGTTGAGCGTGCCTGCGACGGCGTCGCCGGCGATCGAGGCCAGTTCGTTCGAGACGATACCGTCACCCGAAACGAGCGTTGCCTTGAGGCCCTGGTCCTTTGCCTGGCGGATGATCAGGCCGGCTTCGGTGTGGAGGCCGCCCCAGTAGATGATCGAGACGCCGGCTTCCTTCATCTTGGAGATGAGGGCCGAGAAGTCCTTGTCGCCGACGTTGACGCCTTCGCGGATGACTTCCTTGACGCCCTTGGCGTTCATCGCCTTCTTGGTTTCTTCGGCAAGGCCCTGGCCATAAGGCGTCTTGTCGTCGATGATGGCGATCTTGGCGGTCTTGAACTTGTCGGCGAGGTAAGCGCCGGCAACGGTGCCCTGCTGGTCGTCACGGCCGCAGGTGCGGAATACGTTCCACAGACCGCGCTCGGTGAAGACCGGGTTGGTCGCAGCCGGGGTGATTTCCAGCATGCCGTTTTCGGCATAGACTTCCTTGGAAGCCGGGATGGAAACGCCCGAGTTGAAGTGGCCGACCACGTACTTGACGCCATCGGATGCAAACTTGTTGGCAACCGAGATGCCCTGCTTGGGGTCCGACACGTCGTCGCCGAGGACGATCTTGATCTTTTCGCCGTTGATGCCGCCGGCGGCATTGATATCGGCTGCGGCCTGTTCGGCACCCTTCTGGAGCTGTGCACCGAAGGCGGCGTTCGGACCCGTGAGCGGACCACCGACGCCAATAACGATGTCGGCCCATGCGCTACCGCTGAAGGCGACCATGGCCGTCAGCGCAACCGCGGAAAGAAGAGACTTCTTCATCGAGTTACTCCCAATTTTTTAGGTGAGCTGATTTTCGAAACCGGGCGCAATACCCACCATCACTGCGCCGGAATTGTTCCACTCTAGGTTACTTATCGTTTCAACCCGAACTTAATCTGAGGGCAGAAAAGTGCGGCTGTCAATCTTTCTTCTTGAAGGAGAAAGCGGAAGTCGGCTCGTAGAGCCAGTAGTAATTCTGGACCATCTGGCGGGTCCGCCGGATGCGGAATCCGGCGCTCGAAAACACCAGCAGGATGACCACGTCGAGGATGTAATAGAACGGGCTGATAAACGGCCCCTGAAACAGCGCGTAGTGCAGAAAACGCATCGCAATGCCGAGCAGAAGCGTATAGACCACCACCGTCAGATAGCCGTTCCAGCCCTCGGCCGCCGCCTTGCCGGACCGCCAGGCGGTCCAGAAACCGATGAGCAGCACGAAGAAGCGCAAGACGTAGCGAACGCCGCTGTCGCTTTCGAAAAACAGTCCCTGCATCCTAAATTCCTCCGGCCGTCAAAAGCACAACCTTCACGATCAATGCCGTCCACCTTCGAGATAAGCGGCCCGCACTTCCGGATTGGCGAGCAGTTCCTTGCCGGAACCGCTCATCGTCACCTTGCCGTTGACCATCACATAGGCGCGGTCGGAGAGTTTCAGCGCCGCGAACGCGTTCTGCTCGACGAGGAAGACGGTGAGCCCCTCTTCCTGGTTGAGCTTCTTGATCGCCTCGAAAATGCCCTTGACGATCAGCGGCGCCAGACCGAGCGAAGGCTCGTCGAGCAGGAGCAGCTTCGGCCGCGCCATCAGCGCGCGCCCGATCGACAGCATCTGCTGTTCGCCGCCCGAAAGCGTGCCGCCGCGCTGCGTCTGGCGTTCCTTGAGGCGCGGGAAGAGCGCGAAGATCTTCTCGACGTCCTCGCTGAAATATTTGAGGTTGTCGAGGCCGGCGCCCATCTGCAGGTTCTCGTAGACGGTCATGCGTGGAAAGATGCGTCGGCCTTCGGGAGACTGTGCGATGCGGCGGCGCGCGATCAGATGCGTCGGCAGCTTGGTGATGTCCTCGCCGTCGAAGATGATCGAGCCGGCGCGCGCCTGCGGGGCGCCGCAGATGGTCATCATCAGCGTCGACTTGCCGGCGCCGTTGGCGCCGATCAGGCTGACGATCTCGCCCTTGTTGACTTCGACATCGACGCCTGCGAGCGCACGGATATTACCGTAATAGGTCTCGACAGCCTGGACTTTCAGAAGGGATTCAGCCGCCATCAGCGTTGGCCCCCGTCGAGTTCTTCCGCAATCACCTCTTCCACCTCGTCATCCTCGACGCCGAGATAAGCGGCGATCACTCGTGGGTCGTTCTTCACATGGTCCGGCGAGCCGTCGGAGATCTTCTGGCCGTATTCGAGCACCACGACATGGTCGGAAATCTCCATGACCACCGACATGTCGTGCTCGATCAGCAGGATCGACACGCCTTCATCGCGGATCTGGTGCAGCAGCGTGTTCAGCGCCGCCGATTCGCGCGGGTTGAGGCCGGCCGCCGGTTCGTCGAGGCACAGCAGTTCCGGATTGGTGCACATGGCGCGGGCAATCTCGAGCCGCCGCTGGGCACCGTAGGGAAGGTCGCCGGCGGGATCGTCGGCGCGATCGGTCAGATCGGCCTTGTCGAGCCAGTATTTCGCCTTCTCTATCGAGGCATCGACGGCCCGGCGATAGGCCGGCAAGCCGAGGAGCCCAAGGATCGTATAGCCCGACGCCTTCATCAGCGCGTTGTGCTGCGCGACCAGCAGGTTTTCGAGAACCGTCAGGCCGGAGAACAGCCGGATGTTCTGGAAGGTACGGGCAACGCCCGCGAGCTTCGGGATCTCGAAGTCGCGCAGGCGTTCCAGCAGGTACTCCTTGCCGTCCCTGCGCTGCAGGGTGAGCATGCCCATGGTCGGCTTGTAGAAGCCGGTGATGCAGTTGAACACCGTGGTCTTGCCGGCGCCGTTCGGGCCGATCAGCGCGGTGATCTCGCCGCGCCGTGCCTCCAGCGACAGGTCGTTGATGGCCATAAGGCCGCCGAACTTCATCGACAGGTGCTCGACCTTGAGGATGGTATCGCCATTAATGCCGTTTGTCATAGTCGTCGTTCCGGGAGCCATCAGCCGTGGCCCTCCTTGGTAAAGCTTCCCGAGACGGCCTTGCGTTCCTTGAGGAAGGCCGTCGGTTCCCGCGAACCGACGAAGCCGCGCGGCTTGAACAGCATGACGATGATCATCGCCAGGCCGAACAGCAGCATGCGGTAGAGTTCAGGCGTGAAGTCCGGCCCGAACACGACCTTGAGGAAGGCCATTTCACGCAGCACTTCGGTGCCGCCGACCATCACCACCGCGGCGATCGCGATGCCGGTCAGCGAACCCATGCCGCCGAGAACGACGATCGCCAGGATCACGGCCGATTCCAGGAAGACGAAGCTTTCCGGCGACACGAAGCCCTGGCGGGTGGCGAAGAACGCGCCGGCAAAGCCGCCGAACATCGCGCCGGTCGCAAAGGCGGTCAGCTTGGTGGTGACGGTATTGATGCCGAGCGAACGGCAGGCGATCTCGTCCTCACGCAGCGCTTCCCAGGCCCGGCCGATCGGCATGCGCCTGAGCCGGATGGTGACATAGGCGGTCAGCATGCAGAGCGCCAGAATGACGTAGAACAGGAAGACCTTGTAGTAGACCGAGGACGCCGACAGGCCCCAGGCCTTGACGAAATTGTTGGTCGTGCCGGTATCGAAGGACCAGATGCCGAAGAACGACGCCTTGGCGATACCCGAGATACCGAAGGTTCCCTTGGTCACGTCGGTCCAGTTGATCAGCACCAGGCGGATGATTTCCCCGAAGGCGAGCGTCACGATGGCGAGATAGTCGCCTCTCAGCCGCAGTACCGGGAAGCCGAGGATGATGCCCCAGAGCGCGGCCAGGATGCCCGACATCGGCAGCAGCAGCCAGAAGGAGAAGCCGAAATAGGAGGACAGCAGCGCGTAGGAATAGGCGCCGACCGCGTAGAAGGCGACGTAACCGAGATCGAGCAGGCCGGCGAGGCCGACGACGATGTTCAGGCCCCAGGCGAGCATCACGTAGATGAGGATCTGGATGCCGAAATTGTCGACATATTTCAGCGATCCCTGCTTGCCGACGATCATCAGCGACAGGAAGGGATAAAGGACGAGGAAGATCAGCGCGATCTTGAGGAAGTGCCGGTGGAAGAAGCTCTTGTTCTCAGAAATCTCGAGAACGCCGCTCTTTGCCTTGGCGAGCTTGCGGCGGTCGATATGGGGCTTGATGAAGCCGACCGTCAGGAAGCGGCCGACCGCCGCAACGGCGACGAAGACCGCCAGCAGGCCCCAGCGGGTGCGCCAGACCAGCGTGTTGTTGATGTCCTGGTAGGTCTCGATGCCGACGAACAGCAGGAACATGAAGAAGGCGATGACGCCGGCAAACAGCCCTTCCCGCACCGCCTTGGCAAGCACGTTCGGGTGACCGGTTTCGGTAGAAGCTGTCATGTTACACCTTCTCCACTTCCGGCCGGCCGAGAATGCCGGTCGGCTTGAAGATCAGCACGAAGGCGAGGATCGCGAAAGTGGCGACATCCTTGTAGGCAATGGAGAAATAGGCCGACCACAGCGACTCGATGAGGCCGATCAGCAGCCCGCCGAAAACCGCGCCGGGCAAGGATCCGATGCCGCCGAGAACCGCGGCCGTGAATGCCTTGACGCCGGGGATGAAGCCGTCGTTGAACGAGGCGACGCCGTAATACATCAGGTACATGGCACCGGCCACGGCCGCGAGCGCCGCACCCATGATGAAGGTGATCGAGATCGTCCGGTCGACGTCGACGCCAAGCAGCGCCGCCATCTTGCGGTCCTGCTCGGTGGCGCGCTGCGCCCGCCCGAGCGGCGTCTTGTTGACGATGTACCAGAAGGCGAACAGCAGCACCGCCGTGATGATCACGATGAGCACCTGCTTCAGCGAGATGGTGATGTCGCCGATATGGAAGACGTCGGTCACCAGCGGCGGGATCGGCTTGTTGCGCGGCCCCTGCGTCACCTGGATGAAGTTCGACAGCACGATCGACATGCCGATCGCGGTAATCAGCGGCGCAAGCCTGAAGGACCCCCTGAGCGGCCGGTAGGCGACCCGCTCGATCGTCCAGTTCCACAACCCCGTCATCAGCATGCCGACGAGCAGCATCAGGAGCAGCAGCAACGCTATCGGAATGCCGGCGAAGAAGGAGGTTGCGATCAGGAAGACGATCAGGGCGGCGAAGCCGCCGAGCATGAAAATATCGCCATGGGCGAAATTGATCATGCCGATAATGCCGTAAACCATCGTATAGCCGATTGCCACCAAGCCATAGATGGACCCAAGAGTCAGCCCGTTGATGAGCTGCTGGATAAAATACTCCATATATTTTTCCCCTGGATGCGATCCCGGAAGGGCCGCATCTCTTGTATACTCGTCCCTTGCGGGTTCTTGCATTCTTTGGCGCATTCCATAACGTTTTCGCAAGGAATGTGAAGACAAAAAGCCGAGAGGCCGACAAAATCGAGGCAGTTCTCAACAATCTGGCCACACAAAGATCGGAAATTCCAAAAAATCGCCAGTGACTGTCGAAAAATTAGCCAAACATCCCGGCGCACGAAATTTAAGATCGTCCCGCGGTTAACGTTAAATCCATATCCTGCCTCCCCCTCAGCTTTGTGACGGCTCAGTCGCCGAACCCGCGGGTCAGCGCATGCTCGCGCCCCATCTCCATCAGCGCCTCGAAGACCGAGCCGGCCAGCGAGCGAGGCACGATGATCTCGAACGTGTCCTTGCCCGTGCGGGCGATATTCGCCGCTGCATGGCAGCACAGCATCGTGGCCGACCGCCCCTCTTCGAAGACCTCCGGATGCAGGTCGACGGCGACGCATCCGGCGAGGATCTTGCGCACGCCCGGGCCGGAAATTTCCATCAGCACGCGGCCGTCGCTCTGATCGATAACGGAGGCGTTCGCGATCTCCGAGAGCATGGCCTCGACGGTCTCCGCACCGACCGTCCGCGATACCGCCAGCCATTCGTACGGGCCGCAGAAGCGGGGCGCGACGTCCTCGGCGTTCCACAGGGCCTCGGCAACCTCGGCCTCGTGGCCGGCTCTGGCAAGAACCGAAAAGATCACCGGCCGGCGAATGACCGAAAGGTGGTTCGGATTGGGATCCGTCTCGAAGCCGGAAATATGATCCTCGAGCACATGCCGGTGGAGAAGGTTGATCGACATCGGCGGCCCTCAAAGATGCAGTTTGCTGTTTTCAGGATCGACAAAGACCGGCGGGCAGACTTCGCAAGGCACTTCGGAGCCGCGCAACCCGTCCCAGACCATGATCCGTTCGCCGATCCGCTCGCGGCCGGATTTCAGCATCGCGAGCGCGATGAAGTGACCCAGTGTCGGCGAGAAACAGGCCGAGGAAACGAAACCCTGGTCGTTGGCGAGCGACGGCTTGGCTCCGTCCTTCAGGAGATGCGCCCCGGCCTTGATGTCCTTGTCGGCTTCGATCGGCTTCAGGCCGACCAGCTGCAGCCGGTCGGCGGCAGTCAGCCCGAACCGGGTGGAAAGCCGCTTGCCGATGAAATCCGGCTTCTGCATCGCCATCATCCGGCCAAGCCCCACATCGTCGGCCGTGGTGCGGCCGTCGAGCTCGCTATGGGTGATATGGCCCTTCTCGATGCGCAGCACGTTGAGCGCCTCGACCCCATAGGCGCAGATTTCCTCCTCATGCCCGGCATCCATGACCGCATCGGCAACCGCTTCGCCGTAACCTGCCGGCACAGCAAGCTCGTAGGCGAGTTCGCCGGAGAAGGAGATGCGGAAGAGCCGCGCCTTCAGCCCGCCGCGAAGCGTGACCTCCCGCGCGGCAAGGAACGGAAACGCCGCATCGGAAATGTCGTCCTGCACGACGCGGCTCATGATGATCCGCGCCTTCGGCCCGGCCAGCGACATCTGCGCCCACTGGTCCGTCGAGGAAACGAAGCGGACGTCGAGTTCCGGCCAGAAGGTCTGGGCTGAAAATTCCAGATGAGTGAGGACTTCGGCGGCATAGGCCGTCGTCGTGGTCATCACAAAGTGGTTTTCGGAAAGCCGGCTCGCGGTGCCGTCGTCGAAGACGATCCCGTCCTCGCGCAGCATCAGCCCGTAACGCGCCCTTCCGACCGGCAGCTTCAGAAACCCGTTCGAATAAATACGGTCGAGGAATTCGGCCGCACCGCGCCCGAAGATCTCGATCTTGCCAAGCGTGGAGACGTCGCATAGCCCGGCATTGGCCCGGACGTTCAAAACCTCGCGGTCGACGCTTTCGCGCCAGGTCTTTTCGCCCTCACGCGGGAACCAGGCGGAACGATACCAGAGGCCGGATTCCACGAAGGCGGCACCGTTCTTGCGCGCCCAGCCGTGCAGCGGCGAGGTTCTAACCGGAGCGGCCCGTTCGGCCCGCGCGGCACCGGCGAGAGCCCCGAAGGAGACAGGGGTATAGAAGGGCCGGAACGTCGTGGTGCCGATCTCGGCCGGCGACACGCCGCGCATGCCGGCGACGATGGCGGCCGTGTTGACATTGCCGAGCTTGCCCTGGTCGGTCGCCATACCGGCGGTCGTATAACGCTTGGTGTGCTCGATATGGCGAAAACCTTCCCGCTGGGCGAGGCCGAGATCGCCGACATGCACGTCGTTCTGAAAATCGACGAAGGCCTTGTCCCGGGCACCCGGCACGTACCAGAGCGGCGCAAAGGCCGGATCGTACTCGCCCTCCACGTCGGGAATGTCGATCGAGCCGACCAGCCTGCCCAACGCATCGAGCGCCGCATGCGCCTTCGCAGCACCATCCTTGAGGCACTCGCTAAGCGACGCGCGGCCGGCGGCGGCACCGGCCGCCGCGAAGGCACTGCCCACATCCGGCGCCAGGAACGCCTGTTTCTCGTCCGACCAGACCGGTTTGGCGCCGCGCTGGCACATCAGGTGCACGATCGGAGACCAGCCGCCGGACATCGCCAGCGCATCGCAGCCGATCACCTCCTCGAAACCGGAGCGCTCGGCGATCAGCCCCTCGATGCGGTGCCGGCCCTTCGTGGCGATGACCGAACCGTTGTGGATGACCCGAGTGCTTTCCGGCATCGGATCGGCCGATTGCGGCCGCGCATCGATGATCGCGGTGACATCGACGCCCTGGGCCACGAGATCGGCAGCGGTGCGGTAACCGGAACCGCCATTGGTGAAGATTGCGACCTTGGCGCCGACAGCGACGCCGTAGCGGTTGAGATAGGTGCGCGCGGCCCCTGCCGTCATCACGCCCGGCTTGTCGTTGCCGCCGAAGACGATCGGCCGCTCCTCCGCCCCGGCTGCGAGGATCACCTGTTTGGCAACGATGCGCCACAGCCGCTCCATCGGCAGGTCCGGCGACGGCGAGGCCACGTGTTTCTGCACCCGTTCGACGGCGCCGAACACCATGTCGTCATACCAGCCGAACACCGTGGTGCGCGGCATCAGCGTCACATTCGGCAGCGACGCCAGCTCCTCGACGACCTCGGTCGCGAACTCCGCCGCCGGCCGGCCGCCGACCGCAGCACTTTCCGACAATAGCGAGCCGCCAAACCTGAACCCCTCGTCGGCCAGAATGACCCGCACTCCCGCCCGCCCGGCGGCAAGCGTCGCCATCAGTCCCGCCGGTCCTGCGCCGATCACCAGCAGGTCGCAATGCGCCCAGGATTTTTCGTAACGGTCGGGATCGGCCTGCATGGCGATCTTGCCGAGGCCTGCGGCGCGGCGGATCAGCGGCTCGTAGAGCTTTTCCCAAAACACGCCCGGCCACATGAAGGTCTTGTAGTAGAACCCGGCGCCGAGGAATGGCGAGAAGAGATCGTTCACCGCGCCGAAATCACGCTTCAGCGATGGCCAGCGGTTCTGGCTCGTCGCAGCAAGGCCGTTGTAGAGCTCGACCACCGTCGCCCGGGCATTCGGCTCGGCGCGCGCGCCGGACCCGATCGTCATCAGGGCATTGGGCTCGGCGGAACCCGCCGTCACCACGCCGCGCGGGCGGTGATACTTGAAACTGCGAGCCATCAGCATCTGGTCGTTGGCAAGCAACGCGGACGCAAGCGTATCGCCCTCGAACCCCTTGTAGGTCCGGCCGTCGAAGGTGAAGCTGAGCGACTGGCCGCGATTGATCGCGCCGCCCGATCCGAGACGATAGGAGGTCATTCGGCAGCTCCCGCCCGCTTGAATTCCGCAGCGTCGGTCACCCCGAAAACCTCATGAGTGAGATTGTCGCGCTCGACCACCAGAAAGCGGCGGCAGCCGGCCTCATGGTGCCAGTATTCCTCGTAGCGCCCTTTCGGATTGTCCCTGACATAGACGTAACGATGCCAGGCCTCGTCCTTGGCGGTCGGCGACGGACGTTTCGGCGCGGCGGCGCCGCGGATCGAAAACTCTTCCTTGGGTCTGGTGCCGCAATGCGGACAGGTGATCAGGCTTGCCATCGGGGATCTTGCTCAGTGGAGGTTCGGCTGGGGGCCGCGGCCCGCTTCGTCGATCGTGTAACCGCGCTCGAACCGGTCGAGCCGCATGAAGCGGGAGACGTGGTGCGTCTCGTTCTTGGCGATCAGGTGGGCGAAACAGAAACCGGAGGCCGGCGTCGCCTTGAAGCCGCCGTAACACCAACCGCAGTTGAGATAGAGGTTGTCGATCGGCGTGCGGTCGATGATCGGCGATCCGTCCATCGACATGTCCATCACCCCACCCCAGCTCCTCAACACCTTGGCGCGCGACAGGCCGGGGATCAGCGACACCCCCTCCTCCATCGTGTGTTCGACGGTCTGCAGATTGCCGCGCTGCGCATAGGAGGAATAGAAATCGATCTCGGCGCCGAACACCAGCCCGCCTTTGTCCGACTGCGATATGTAGAAATGCCCGGCGCCATAGGTGATCACGTGGTCGATCACGGGTTTGAGCCCTTCCGAAACGAAGGCCTGCAGGACATGCGTCTCGATCGGCAGTTCGAGATCGGCCATCCGGCCGACCGTCGTCGTATTACCGGCGGCGGCCAGCGCCAGCTTGTTGCAGCCGATGAAACCCCTGGTCGTCTCGACGCCGACCACCAGCCCGTTTTCGCGGCGGATGCCGGTCACCTCGCAATGCTGGATCAGGTCGACGCCGCGGGCATCCGCACCGCGGCCGTAACCCCAGGCAACCGCGTCATGCCGCACCGTGCCGGCGCGCTTCTGGTAGAGAGCCCCCATGATCGGGAACCGGGCGTGGTCGAAATTCAGATAGGGCGCCTTCCGGCGCACCTGCTCGCGGTCGAGCAGTTCGGCATCGACGCCATGGATGCGCATGCCGTTGCCCTTGCGGGCATGGGCGTCCCGCTGACTGTCGGAATGGAAGAGGTTCAGAATGCCGCGCTGGGAGACCATGGCATTGTAGTTGAAATCCCGTTCCAGCCCTTCCCAGAGCTTCAGCGAGAATTCGTAGAACGGATTATTGCCCTCGAGCAGGTAGTTGGAACGGATGATCGTCGTGTTGCGCCCGACATTGCCGGAGCCGAGATAGCCCTTTTCGAGCACCGCGACATTGGTGATGCCGAATTCCTTGGCTAGATAATATGCGGTCGCCAGCCCGTGCCCGCCGCCGCCGACGATGATCACGTCGTAATGCGGTTTCGGCTGCGGCTCGCGCCAGGCGGGCTTCCACATCCGGTTGCCGGAAAGCGCTTCCTTGAAGATCGAATAGGCCGAATAACGCATGCTTTTCCCTGTCTCTCGCCGCGCTCACATTCGCATATGCGAGAGAAAGGACAAGCGCAATCAGGACACTGACGAGCCCGGATGCGACGAAAAGCCCTGCCCGTCCGCCGCCGTTGCTTTCCGGCCACGCCGCATCGAGGACGGGCATGTTTCGGGAATGCCGCCTCAGCTTTTTCAAAGGCTTGGCCACTCGCTTCTCCCCGCCTCCGCCGCCGACCTTAGACTGGTCGGAAACCGAACGGAGAGAACCATGGCCGATACGACCGCGAACCTGAACATGCCCTTCATCCTGCCTTCGCAGGCGCAGAAACATGTCACCCACAACGAGGCCCTGCTGCGGCTCGATGCGCTCGTGCATCTGACGGTCATCGCGGAGCTCGCGACCCCGCCCGGCGCACCGGCGGAAGGCGCCTGCTATCTGGTCGGGGCCGCACCCACGGGCGCCTGGGCCGGCAAGACCGGACGTATCGCGTCCTGGCAGGACGGCTACTGGGCATTTCTGGCCCCGCACACCGGCTGGCGGGCCTGGTTCGCCGCTGCCGAAAAGCTCAAGGTGTTTTCCGGCGCGCTCTGGCAGGATATCCCCCTGCCCGCCACCGGCCGCCTCGACCAGCTCGGGATCAATGCGACGCCCGACGGCACCAACCGGCTCGCCCTTTCCGCTCCGGCAAGCCTCTTCAACCACGCGGGCAACGGCCACCAGATCAAGGTCAACAAGGCGGCTTCCGCCGACACGGCCTCGCTGCTCTTCCAGTCGAACTGGACCGGTTACGCGGAGATGGGGCTGGCCGGCAACACCGAGTTCTCGGTCAAGGTCAGCGACGGGACGACCTGGAGGACCGGGCTTTCGATCTCGCCCGCCGGCCAGGTCTCGCAGCCGAACCAGCCGGCCGCCCGAGCCTATCGCACCGGTACGAGCTTCACCCCGACGGCCGGCCAGCAGAGCGGTTTCACCACGCTCGCCCTCGCCCATGGCGGCTTTTCGCTGGGCGCTGCGGTCGCCGGCGGCGGCAGCCGCATCGTCGCCCCGGCTACCGGCCTCTATCTCGTTGGCCTCAATGTCGCGGTCCTGTCTTCGTCCGGCCATGCGACCAGCCTGATGCTCAATGCAACGCAGACGCTTATCGCGATGAACGGCATCGCCGGCGGAGCACAAATACAATCCGCAACGGGAATTTTTTCCTTTTCCGCCGGCGATTACCTGACGCTCGGGCATGCGGGGACGGCACAACTGGAACTAGGGGCAGGAAAGACCGAACTATCCTTGGCGATGCTGTCGTGACGGTATCCCGGAAAAATCTATTCATCCTTAACAACCCGTTAAATTGACGGATGACTCCGCAACGCGGCTGTTCTATTACGAGCCACCGAGGCCTTCGAGGCTTCGGAGGGGTAGAGTACGGGTGGCTGGTTTTGAGTGTTCCTGATCTGCATGACGACACGACCGGCAGGTCGCGCGGCAGGCGCCATATCGCGCCGCCGCCAGCCCGTATCCGGCAATCGGTCCAGCTCCATAAAGCCGGCACCAGCCTTCGCCTTCAGCTCGCCGCAAAGCGGGCGATCGACATCGGCGTCTCGCTGGCGGCGCTGATCCTGCTCCTGCCCGTGATGCTGGCGGTCGCGCTGGCGATCCGCCTCGACAGCGACGGACCGGTGCTCTTTACCCAGACGCGCTGGGGCAAGGACAGCCGCAGGTTCCGCGTCTACAAGTTCCGGTCGATGCGCACCGCTCTCGGCGACGAGAAAGGGATCGCGCAGACCGTGCGGAACGATCCGCGCGTCACCCGTGTCGGCGCCCTCATCCGCAAGGCCAATATCGACGAACTGCCGCAACTCCTGAATGTCCTGAAAGGCGACATGTCGCTGGTCGGCCCACGCTGTCACGCGATCGGCATGCTGGCGGCCGGCATCCGTTACGAGGACCTCGTTCCGGACTATCACCGCCGCCATGCGATGCGGCCGGGCATGACCGGCCTCGCGCAGATGCGCGGCCTTCGCGGTCCGACGGATCGTCCCGGCAAGGCGCGCGCCCGCATCGCCTGCGACCTCCATTACATCGACAATTTCTCGATTTTTCTCGATCTGCGCATCATGTTCGGCACGTTGCTTGTCGAATTTCGAGGCGGCGAAGGCTTCTGATCCGCCTCTTTTTGCAGGATCGCGCTGCCGCCAAGCCGCCGTCTTTCCCTTGAGCAACAAGGCTTTTCGTCCTGCCTTAGGACACGCAATGCGATTGCTGCCACAGTCGGAACAAATGCTGCGGCCTATTTAGTCAAATATTAAAACTGGGCGGCTAGGCTCACCGACGTGGTCTTGCGTTGTGTAGAGAGTTCAATGACCGAATTGATACGTCCCCGAGTGAAATATGTCATCGGCCCCGATGGCAGCCCCTTGACGATCGCCGATCTGCCGCCGGCCAATACGCGCCGCTGGGTCATCCGGCGAAAGGCAGAGGTGGTAGCCGCGGTTCGCGGCGGCCTGTTGAGCTTGGAAGAAGCCTGCGAGCGTTACACGCTCACCGTCGAGGAATTCCTGTCCTGGCAGTCCTCCATCAACGATCACGGCCTTGCCGGCCTGCGCACCACGCGCATTCAGCAATATCGTCACTGACGCCGAATTCGCGGGTCCCGGCCCGCACCGGAAAACAAAAGGTGCCGCTGCCACGAACGCAACGGCACCTTTCGGTTTCTGAAAGACGGCTCAATTCTGCCCGGATCCGGTCCGGGACAGCGACGGCAGCACCCCGGCGATGATGGCCGAGGCGGCGTAGAACCAGAGGCCCGGCTGCGAGACCGCAACAGCCAGGCCGCTGCTCTTCGCGGCGAAGACGACGATCGCCACCAGCATCACATCCATCATCGACCACTTCGAGAGATGCGGCATCGCACGGCCGAAAAACCCGGCCTGCCTCACTCGGCCGGAGAGCCGCACCGCGAGCCCGGCGAGCTTGACGATCGGAAAGACGATCGAAAACAGGCCGACCACCAGCGACAGCGCCACATCCCCCTCCTCGAAAAGCGCCGCGACGAGTTCCAGCAGGGACGGCGTCTCGCTGAAGAAATAGAGCCGCTCGAAGCGGATGATCG
This sequence comes from Neorhizobium sp. 2083, assembly GCF_031455615.1. Classification (NCBI taxonomy): domain Bacteria; kingdom Pseudomonadati; phylum Pseudomonadota; class Alphaproteobacteria; order Hyphomicrobiales; family Rhizobiaceae; genus Neorhizobium; species Neorhizobium sp. 2083. Next base: position 349,364 of record NZ_JAVDTC010000002.1, read on the forward strand.
GCAGGAAAAGCCCGAGCCCCAGAAAGATCGCGGCCAGCACGAGAAGAAACGGCCGTAGCCAGTTCATCGCTTTCTCCGTTGACGATGTGTCACCCCCGGGTGTGCCGCGCGGCTATTTCCCTGCGGCCCCTCCCGTATTACATCATCGGCGGAAGCACAAAAGCGAGGCAATCATGAATATCACCCTCGAAGAAACGCGGGCGGGCGGCCGTTACCTGGCCGAGGTCGAAGGGCACTTCGCCGAGATGACCTATTCCCGCGCATCGCCGGAACTCATCATCGTCGATCATACCGGCGTTCCCGACGAGCTTCGCGGCAAAGGGGTCGGCCAGGCCCTGGCGCTGCATGCGGTCGAGGAAGCCCGCAAGGGCGGCTGGAAGATCATTCCGCTCTGCCCGTTCTTCAAGGCTCAGGTGGAACGCCACCCCGACTGGCAGGACATTCTACGTTAATCCGGGCTTCGTTAATATGGGACGCCGAACCCGAATCACGGATGTTAACGAAAGCTAAAAACGGAAATGGGGCCTCGGCACCGCGGCACCGCCCCAGATTATGACATTTCCGTCGCTGATGCGGCCCGGCGTCGTTAGGCCCGGGCGCGCATTCCGCCATCGCGCTCTTCGAGCGCCGAAGCCTTGGCAAATTCTGCCTCTGCCTCCTCGAGCGCGAGCTCCGCGCTTTCCTCCTGCACCTTCAGCTCGCGAATCGAGACCTGAAGATTGTCCGCGCGCTGGCGGGCTGCCTTCGCGAAGGTCGGATAGGCGAAGTGATTCCGGTCGGTAATGCCGGATTTCTTCTCTTCCAGAGTGATCTGGTGCTCGAGTTCCTTGGACATTCTTTCGAACTCGGCCATCATCATCTGCAATTGCTGCAATTGACGACGCTTTTCGGTGACCTGAAAGCTTTTCAGGCGAACCAGGCTGTCACGCGACTTCATACGCAATACTCCGTGGATAGCGAGACCCAGGCCCGTGTATCCGGATTGGTACACTCCGGATCAAAAAATTTTCGCAACGTTAATAAATAAGGCGTCGCGTTAACCTTTCGTTTACGGGCATCATTAATGATAAACCTGATCGTTTAAGGGTCGGTAAATGCCAGGGCCTAAATTGGCCGCGACAATGTATGAGTCGAATGAATCACTTAGCGGAATTTCCTCACCCGCTGATTCAAACCTGGTGATGACCAATCCATAAGGGAAATCAGGTTGCTACTAATTTTGCTTAACGAAATGATGAACCTTGCCAGGTGAAATCATAATTTGTTAACCATTTAGTGGCAGCTTCCAAATCAGGCTCAGTCTGGATCCGTATCGAGTAAGGGGGCAAAGATACCTTACGCGGCGGTAAAGGGGAAAAATATGCGGGTTCTACTCATCGAAGATGACAGCGCGACTGCCCAGAGCATCGAGCTAATGCTGAAATCGGAGAGCTTCAACGTTTACACGACCGACCTCGGAGAGGAAGGCGTCGATCTCGGCAAGCTTTACGACTATGATATCATTCTCCTCGACCTCAACCTGCCCGACATGTCGGGCTACGAAGTGCTGCGCACTCTGAGGCTTTCGAAGGTCAAAACACCGATCCTCATCCTGTCCGGCATGGCCGGCATCGAAGACAAGGTCCGTGGTCTCGGTTTCGGCGCCGACGACTACATGACCAAGCCCTTCCACAAGGATGAACTGGTCGCTCGCATCCACGCGATCGTCCGCCGTTCCAAGGGTCATGCACAGTCGATCATCGTCACCGGCGAACTGATCGTCAATCTCGACGCCAAGACCGTCGAAGTCGGCGGCCAGCGCGTTCACCTGACGGGCAAGGAATACCAGATGCTGGAGCTCCTCTCGCTCCGCAAGGGTACCACGCTCACCAAGGAAATGTTCCTGAACCACCTTTACGGCGGCATGGACGAGCCGGAACTGAAGATCATCGACGTCTTCATCTGCAAGCTGCGCAAGAAGCTTGCCAATGCCGCAGGCGGCGCAAACTACATCGAAACCGTCTGGGGCCGTGGCTACGTGCTGCGCGAACCGGAAGCGGACTACGCCGAAACCGCCTGAGCTGCCTGAGAGTCCCCTTTCGAAACGTCCGCCTGGCCTGCCGGGCGGACGTTTTGTTTTGAGCCGTTTGCGGACCCGAAACGAAACAGGACAAGAAAATCGCCGGCGGCGCTGCCACCATCGGACGAGCGGATGCGGTGGTTTTGAGAATCAGGCGGCTTGTGCCAGGGCAGAGAAGACCGAAGTCAGGATCTTGCGGTCGAAAGGCTTCAGCAGGAAATCGTCCGCGCCGGCACGCTTGCCGGCCATCATCTTCTTCAGGTCCGCCTCGATGACGCAATAGAAGATGCGCACACTCTTGCCGTTCGGCATCGCCCGGATGGTGCCGATGAGTTCGAGCGCACCTTCCAGGCCCGCGTCCACGATCAGGAAATTGGGAAGTTCGGCATTGCAACGCGTCACTGCCTCGCGCGCGGTGCCGGCCTCGACCACCAGGAAGCCCAGTTCGGACAGGATCCGCTTGCCGACCGTGCGCACGATGTCCGATCCGTCGGCAATCATTAAACGCTGCATCGTATCCCCCTGACGCTCAAACCCGCTCTGGTTTCCGAGCATCTATCATTAGGGCGATGGCGCTAATGAATGGTTACCCTCGGGAGCGAATCAACCGGAGATCGTCTCGGCGGCCACTGTTTCGGCGATGAAGACGATCTTGTCTTCCGAAACCACGTGCCGCAGTTCCATGCCGGACTCTTCCGCGAGCAGCACCGTGTAATAGGGCTGGATCGAATGGGCGTCGATCGGTTCTTCGAGCGTGCCGCTGGCGATCTCGACGAACTTGGCCGGCACGCGCATCATCCGTCCCTTGATGGTAAGGATGAATTTCGCGTCATATTCCGGATTTTCCAGCGTCACGTCGATCGAGCCGCCGCGGGGGATGCCCGCATAGGCGACGAGGAAGAGGTTGAGGAGCAGCTTGACCCGGTTCTTGGCGATGATCGCGCGCGGGCCGTTCCAGGTGACCTCGGTCTTCTTTTCGGCGACGGCAAAGTCCTTGGCGGCCTTCTCGGCCTCGCCCGTATCGATCGAGGCGCCGACGGAGCCGGAGGCACCGAAAGCAAGACGTGCGAACTTGAGGCGCACCGAAGCGTTGAGGGCCGAGGTGCGGATGAGGTCGAGCGCGTCGCTGTCGGCAGCTCCCTCGTCGAGGAGTTCGAGACCGTTGTTGATCGCGCCGACCGGGGAGATCACGTCATGGCAGACGCGGCTGCACAGAAGTGCCGCGAGATCTGGCCCGGCAAGGGTAAGATTCGGATTCTTCGGCATGTAGGTCTCCTGTTTGGGAAATGCTCTCCCCTGTACGCCCTGCCATCTGAAGGTTGCGCGGGGATTGAGCAATGTTCCCGGTCATAATGACACCATATTTGGTAAACCGATTATTAAGATCATGGCGCCAAAATAGACGAGCCTTAAGCATGATGCAAAAGGCGTGCCCCTGGATGATACAATCATGGATCTGACAATGCGCATCCACACCCGTTCCGCCCTCGCCCGTTTCGCAGCGACGGTGTTTGCCGTGATCGCAGCCGTGGCGGTCTTCGCAGGCCCGGCATCCGCCCAGCAGGGCTCCAACCAATACACTGCCCAGGAAATCGTCGACGCCGGACACGGCTTCTTCGGCTCCACCAGCGGCGGGCTTGCCAAGGTCGTCGAGAACGCCTTTGCCCAATACGGCCTGCCTAACGGCTACATCCTCGGCCAGGAAGGTTCGGGCGCGTTCATCGCCGGCCTGACCTATGGCGAGGGCGAGCTCTATACCAAGAATGCCGGCAAGCATCCGGTGTTCTGGCAGGGCCCCTCGCTCGGCATCGACTATGGCGGCCAAGGCACCCGCGCGATGATGCTGGTCTACGATCTTCCCTCGGTGAACAGCCTCTACGCCCGCTTCGGCGGCGTGTCGGGTTCCGCCTTCGTGGTCGCCGGCGTCGGCATGACGGTGCTGCGCAACAACAACGTGATTCTCGTGCCGATCCGCACCGGTCTCGGCGCTCGCCTCGGCATCAATGTCGGTTATCTCAAGCTCACCCAGTCGCCGACCTGGAACCCTTTCTGAAATCTGCCATTGTCCTCTCCGCACAGCGGAGGGGATTTGATGTTTTTTGAAACAGTGGTCGGTAACCCGGCCTTCCGCCCGAAGGGCGCTTGCCGGTTGAATGCCACCATGCTTAAACAGCCTGCGCATTCCCATCCAGACCGCGAAACGGCCGCATCGTGATCCAATTTGCTCTTCTGTTCGGCTTGGGTTTCCTGAGCGCCGCACTTGCGGTCATGCTGATTGCCCCGGCGGTCCACAATCGCATCGTCCGCTACACCGAAAACCGCATCAAGGCGACGCTGCCGATCAGCCCGCAGGAAGTCCGCGCCCAGCGCGACATGGCGCGCGCCGTCTATGCCGCCGAGAATGCCCGCACCAAGCAGGAACTCGTCCAGGAAAGGGACAAGGCGGTCGCGCTGCAGATCAGGAGCGACACCCTTGCCGAGGAAGCCAGACAGCTTCTTTCCGAGATCACCGACCTGCGCACCCAGATCGACACCATGGATACGGAGGCCGCCGACGCGCGCGCGCGGCTGCGCCAGGAGGACAGCTATATCCAGCAGTTGAAGGCGGCGCTCGAAACTGCCGAGGAAACCCTGGCAGCCAAGGATCTCGAGATCGAGACGCTGCAGCAGCGCCAGGCTCTGATGATGGCCGACGCCGACAATTTCCGGATCGATCTTTCGACCCGCGACACCGAGGTGGAGAACCTGAAATTCCGCGTCACCGCCCTGCGCGACGAGCGGGATACGCTGCGCAACGACGTCCGGCTGCAGACCGCCCGCGCCAAGGATGCCGAAACACGGCTCGCCCAGGAAGAAAACCGCGTCCAGCGACTGGAGGACAAGCTCGCCAGGGAAATCTCCGACCGCGCAGACCGAGAAACGACGCTGGAGCGCCGTTTGGCCGAGATCGGCCGGCTGCGGGACAAGCTGAAAGGCGCAAATTCCGAAGCGCGGGACGCCAGTCGCGCCCTTCGCGATTCCACCCTCGTCCGCCCGGTGGTAAAGGCGGCACCGAAAAAGAAGATTACGCCGGAGGACATCAACCTGCGCGAAATTCCGCATGCTCCGTCTCCGAGACAAGCCCGGGTTTCCGGACAGCCGGACGTCGATCCGGCGGTGGCCAGGATGGCCGACGACGCCCGCACCAGGGCGACGGCGCTTTCCGAACGCCTGCAGAAGGGCGGCGGCAGTGACGAAGCGGTCCGCCAGGAGCTTGCTTCGATCGCCGCCAGCATGGTGGCCATGACGGCGGCGTCCGAAGGCGCGTCCTCGCCGATCCACAAGATCCTCTCCGGCAAGTCCGGAAACGGCAACCGGGAAAGCCTGGCCGCGAAGTCTAAGAAGACGCTCGCGACCACCGGGGATGCGAACAGCTGAGATCCCTACAGACGGCCCTGCGCCATGGCGATCTCGTAGAGCGCAATGCCTGTCGCCGTCGCCGCATTGAGACTGTCGAGGCCCGGCGCCTGGGCGATCCGCGCCGATTGGATGCGGGCAAGCACCTGTGCCGGCAGTCCCTCGCCTTCCGTGCCGGTGATCAGCACCATGCGCCCGGAAGCCGGTACATTGCGGATCTCCACCGAGCCCGAGGGCGAGAGCCCCCAAACGGCAAACCCGCTCTCCATCAGCGCTGCCAAAATGTCCGACATCGTGCCGTGGCGCGCATAGGGCACCGACAGCACCGCCCCGACCGAGACCCGGAGCGCCTTGCGGTAGAGCGGATCGCAGCAGCCCTGGTCGAGCAGTACCGCGTCCACGCCGAAGGCGGCGGCGTTGCGGAAGATCGAACCGATATTGTCGTGATTGGAAATGCCGAAGGCCGCAACCACCAGGGCCTTGTCCGGCAACGCGGCGACCAGCTCCGAAGCCGTCCTCTCCCGCCTGCGGCGGCCGAGCGCCAGCACGCCGCGATGCAGATGGAAACCGGCGATCTGATCGAGCACGGCGGACGAGGCCACGTAGACGGGAACATCCGCCGGAAAACAGCTCAGGATTTCCGCAAGGCCGGCAACCCGGTTTTCCAGCAGCAGGATCTTTTCGGTCAGGAAGTCGCCGCCCGAACCATGCGCGGCGGCAAGCATCCGCAGCACCACGGTGCCCTCGGCGATGAACCGACCTTCGCGGCCGGTCAGGTCACGCTCGCGGATCGACCGGAACTCGGCGATCCGCAGGTCGTCCGCGTCGTCGATGCGGACCGGCGCCATTATTGCGGAATGGCCACGGTCACATCGGCGACGATGCGGCCGGCGGCGATATCGTAGATCAGCACCTTCTGGTCGCCGGTCAGCAGCCCATAAAACAGGATCTGGCCGCCGGAGAGCGATACCCCCTGCACAACGAAGCCGGCAGGCAGTTCCGCGGTTGCCGTGAGCGGCTGGCCGGCCGGAACCGAGAACCCGCCGGTCGAGGCGATCGTCGCAGACGTGGCAGGCCGCTGCGTGACCTTGTAGACAATGGCGCCAAGGACCGCCATAAAGCAGACGAACAGGATCCCGCCCGAAACGAGTATCAGAAGCACCATTTTCCGGCGGATTCTCTCCATCGCCGGATCAAGCGGCTCTTCCTTTTCCTCGATTTCGGGTTGGGGCATCAGGGCGTCCTTGTCTCTTGTCGAATGCTGTCGATTGCTATCGGAATGATTGAATGAACGATCCCTTTAAAGAAGCCGGACGCCCAAGGAAAGTCCTCACCGCCTCCGACGAGGCCGAAGGGCGGCTGGACGCCTGGCTGACCTCGGTGCTCGAAGGCGAGTTTTCGCGCAACCGCATCAAGGCGCTGATCGAACAGGGCGCCGTCAGCCTCAATGGCAAGGTCATCACCGAGCCGAAGAAGAAGATCGCCGCCGGCGACACCGTCGAGATCGATCTCCCGGAGCCCGAGGATCCCGAGCCGAAGGGCGAGGATATTCCGCTTGACGTGCTCTACGAGGACGACGACCTGATCGTCATCGCCAAACCGGCCGGCCTCGTCGTCCATCCGGGCGCTGGCAACTGGACCGGCACGCTGGTCAACGCCCTCATCCACCATTGCGGTGCCAGCCTCTCCGGCATCGGCGGCGTCAAGCGCCCCGGCATCGTCCACCGGCTCGACAAGGACACGAGCGGCGTCATGGTCGCCGCCAAGAACGATATCGCCCACCGCCACCTCGCCGACCAGTTTGCCGACCATGGCCGTTCCGGCCCGCTGGAGCGGGCCTACCAGGCAATCGTCTGGGGCCGTCCGCGCGGGCTCAAGGGCACGATCGACGCGCCGCTCGGTCGCGCCGGCGACCGCACCAAACGCGCCGTGCAGAAGGAAGACAGCAGCGACGCCCGCGAGGCGATCACTCATTACGAGGTGATCGAACGTTTCCACGAAAAGCCGGATGCGACGTCACTCGCGGCGCTGATCGAATGCCGGCTGGAGACCGGCCGCACCCACCAGATTCGCGTCCACATGGCCCATATCGGCCACCCGCTGATCGGCGACCAGGATTATTCCGCCGGCTTCAAGACCAAGGCCAACCTGCTGCCCGAACCCGCCAAGACCGTCGTGAACCGCTTTCCGCGCCAGGCGCTGCACGCCTTCCTGCTCGCCTTCGAACACCCCCGCACCGGCGAGGTGATGGAATTCGAAGCCCCGATGCCCGACGACATGGCCGAGCTGATCGAAGCCCTGAAGGCATGAAACGGGTGGCCTGAAAGGCGGCCGGGGCGTATATAGGTCCTCGTTATCCACGAGGCATACCAAGGCCCCTCCATGAGCCAGTTCGCCGTCAGAAAGCTTCTCGATACGGACCTGATCCAGGTCCGCGACGTCGTGTGCGGCGGCGAATGCAGGCACCGCAGCGGTGAAGAATGCTCGCATGCGACGAGCCTCGTCTTTCCCTATCGCGGCGTCTTCATGCGTCATGTCGGCCGCGACGACACGGTCGCGGAAGCCAACCAGGTCCTGTTCTTCAACTGCGAGGAAGCCTATCAGATCAGCCACCCGGTCGAAGGCGGCGATTCCTGCCTGAGTATGGACGTGCCGGAAGCGATGCTGGAGGAACTAGTCCCGGCCGAGTACCGCAATCCCAAGGGCTCGCGCTTCGTCTTCAACAAGCAGCGGCTGAGGATCGACGAGCGGGCCCAAGCGCTGGTGGCGCTGCTGCGCCACAGCCTGATGCGTGGCGCCGCCGAGACGCTGGAGGCCGAAACGCTGGCCATGACGCTGGTGCGCCGCTCCGTCGGCGTGCGCACCGCGCGCGCCGCGACCGCCAGCGCCGGCCGCCAGAAGCTGGTGGACCGCGCCAAGCTCGCCCTCTCCTCCGATCTCGCCCGTCGCTGGACGCTTGCCGAGATCGCCGGGGAAGCCGGCGTTTCGCCTGTCTATCTGACCCAGGTCTTCCAGCAGGTGGAAGGCACGCCGCTCTACCGCTACCAGCTTCGCCTCAGGCTGGCCCGCGCGCTCGACCTGCTCGGCACCTATGACGACCTGACCACGCTTGGCCTCGAACTCGGCTTTTCGAGCCACAGCCACTTCTCCTCGGCCTTCCGCCAGGCTTATGGCCGCACGCCGGCGGAATTCCAGAGATTTGCGGGGTTGAGATAGCGCCCGGTAAATCGCCAGGGGCAAAGTCGCTAAAGATTCTGACAGCGGAAGACCCCGCCAAAATGCTTTTCTTCTCCCGTAACGTCACGTCGGGAGATGACATCATGAAAGAGAATACCTGCGCCGCCTGCGACTGCGAACTCGATTCGACCCGGATCGCGGTGAAGATCGGCGGCAAGACGGTCGAGGTCTGCTGCGAGGAATGCGCCGAAGCGCTGCGGGAAGCGGAAGCTGCAACCCGCACGGCACAATCGGCCAGCAAGTAAACGCCAACATCGAGGCGGGCGTCAGCCGCCCGCCTCCTGAACCTCGGCCGTAGATCGGCCGACATCCCTCAGGAGAAAGATCATGAAGAACGAGAACCGGGCGGTCTTTGACCGCGCATCGGAACGCTACCCCCTTGTCCTGGAACTGCCGCCTCTGGCGCAACCCCACGTGCCCGCGACGGAGGATGCTCCGGTCATCCAGCCTTCGCTGATGCACCGCGTGCTCATCGCTATCGCCGCAAAATTTCGCCAGCGCCGCAACCGGCTGGCACTGCTCGAGCTCGGCGATGACCAGTTGAAGGATATCGGCCTCTCGCGCAGTCAGGCCTATGGCGATATCAGCCGCTACCGCCGCAGCAACGCCCATGGACTGGAGCGCAAATGCCTTTGAAATTCTGCGGAACCAGTCAAACCAAAGACACTCTGGAATAATTCCGAGTCATCGTCGGAATTATTCCAGACGAAACCAAGAAAAATCACCGTCAAAGTTTTGCTCTATTTCCATTCATTGCTGCAGCGCGAATGAAGAGAGATATCACCAGACTCAACCTCCGGTACAACTCAGTACTGTAGATGATGGACTTCAGAAATAGAAAAGATATCAAAGGACGCGGAAGATATGGATACGGGCCTCCGGAAGTTCATCTTTCGTGACCTGCAGACGATCGAGGGATATATCGATCCGCCCGACGCGCTGGTTTTCCTGTCTCTTCTGCGGGCGCAGAAGAAAAGCGGGCTGGAAGGTGGCATTGCCGAGATCGGCGTCTTTTATGGGCGCTCCTATTTTCTTCTGAAGAAGATCAGCGAAGGCGACAGGATCCTGGCGATCGATCTCTTCGATCTCGGCCAGACGCCGGATGCTGCATCGACACAATATGCCCGGTTCATCGCCAACGGCCGGCGTCTGGGGTTGGCCGTGGACGAGGAGCTGGTCATCAGGGGCGACAGCACGCTGATGCGGGCGGACGAGATTACCCGGAAGGTCGGCCGCACGCGCTTCTTCAGTATCGACGGCGGCCACACGCTGCAGCACATCGCCGCCGACAGCCGGCTTGCGACGGATACGCTCGCCGATCACGGCATCATCGCCTTCGACGACACGTTCAATCCCGCATGGCCGGAGGTGACGGTGGGCGTCGCGGACTTCCTGCGCGACCGCAAGGATATGTTCTCGACCTTCTGCATGACCAAGTATAAGACCTATGTCTGCCGCAACGAATTTCACGAATTCTATCTGAACGCGATCGCCAAGGCTCCGGACCTTCTTGCCTTCGACCATGTGGAGACGGAATTCCTCGGCGCGAAAGTGACACGATTGCACAATCCGATCAGCCGTCGCATGGTCTATGAACTGATGGTGCGGTCGGGCATGCGGGCCCTGTCGGAACGCGTCTACCGTTGAAATCCGCAGCAGCGTATATTACGAAGTTGTAATGATATAACGCTTCTGTGATGACTTGAATCACTGTTCTGCCGTACTTATCTGTCACTTGGGTCGGTGCGGAGTCGAGAATGATCCGCGCCGCTTGGCTCGCCTTCAGCATGCACAGCTAGATCAAAAAGGGAGCCGATATATAGATCGGAAAGGGGTGCTTTATGGCCCGCAATACTTTGCCTTCCATTACTGCCGGTGAAGCCGGCCTCAACCGCTATCTCGACGAGATCCGCAAGTTTCCCATGCTGGAACCGCAGCAGGAATACATGCTGGCGAAACGGTATGCCGAACATGCCGACCGGGATGCGGCCCACAAGCTGGTCACCAGCCATCTGCGTCTCGTGGCCAAGATCGCCATGGGTTATCGCGGTTACGGCCTGCCGATCGGCGAAGTCGTATCCGAAGGTAACGTCGGCCTGATGCAGGCCGTCAAGAAGTTCGATCCGGAACGCGGCTTCCGCCTGGCGACCTATGCCATGTGGTGGATCAAGGCCTCGATCCAGGAATATATCCTGCGCTCCTGGTCGCTCGTGAAGATGGGCACCACCGCCAACCAGAAGCGCCTGTTCTTCAACCTGCGCCGGTTGAAGGGCAAGATCCAGGCGATCGACGAAGGTGATCTGAAGCCCGACCAGGTGGCCGAGATCGCCACGAAGCTGAACGTCTCCGAAGAGGAAGTGGTTTCCATGAACCGCCGCCTTTCAGGCGACGCTTCGCTGAACGCGCCGATCCGCGCCACCGAAGGCGAATCCGGCCAGTGGCAGGATTGGCTGGTGGACGACCACGACAGCCAGGAGGAAGTGCTGATCGAGCAGGACGAGCTCGACACGCGCCGCCGCATGCTGGCCAGGGCGCTGAGCGTCCTGAACGACCGCGAACGCCGTATCTTCGAAGCCCGCCGTCTTGCCGACGATCCGGTAACGCTGGAAGAACTGTCGGCCGAGTTCGACATCAGCCGCGAACGCGTCCGCCAGATCGAAGTCCGCGCCTTTGAAAAGGTGCAGGACGCGGTTCAGAAGGAGGCGCTCGCCCAGGCGAACGCACTGCGGGTCGTCGACGCGTAAATCCGGCTCGGCGCCGACATCAAAAAGGGGCTGCTTTGGCGGCCCCTTTTCTTTTGGCACCTTTGCGGAATTCTATTCCGGAGGGCGGAAAAAATATCTCCGCGAAAGATATCGGACGCCTCGGGCCGTCGCAGAATATCCGGATTCTGCGTCGCAGATATCTCGCACGGAACCCGGCCGAGAACCGAGATTCTCCGTGACAATCGGATGGGAAGGATATTCATGACCGACATTTCGAACAGATTGCGTATTTGTGTATTATTTGGCGGGCGCTCTGCGGAGCATGAAGTATCGGTGCTTTCAGCCACCAACGTCATGCACGCGCTGGATCCGGGAAAATACGATGCCGTCCCGGTTTTCGTCACCCGTGAAGGGCAATGGCTGCTGAGCGCCTTCGAGGACGGAGCGCTCGCGCGACCCATCAGCGGAACGGAACTCTGCTTCATCCCTGGAGGACGTGGACGGGCGCTTGCATCTCCCGAGCATGGCTCTCCCTATGAACTGACGGGGATAGACATCGTCTTCCCCGTCCTGCATGGCATCCATGGCGAAGATGGTGCGGTCCAGGGGCTGGCCGAGGTGGCAGGCGTGCCGCTTGCGGGCTGCGGCATTCCCGGCTCTGCCAACGCCCTCGACAAAGATATCGCCAAACGCCTCTTCATCGAGGCTGGCGTCCCGGTGGCACGATCGGTCACGATTCATCAGGGCACGCTGCCGGATTTCGGGGAGCTGGAAGAAGCACTCGGCCTCCCCCTCTTTATCAAGCCGGCCCGCCAGGGCTCCTCGGTGGGCGTCAGCAAAGTTTCGGGCAGGGCGGATTATGAAGCGGCGCTTTCGGAGGGCTTCCGCCATGACCGCAAGCTTCTCGCCGAGGAATTTATTCGCGGCCGTGAGATCGAATGCGCGGTTCTCGAAGATAGCAAGGGTGGGCTCTTCGTGTCCCGGACCGGGGAAATCATCCCTGCCGAAACCCACGGCTTCTACACCTATGACGCCAAATATATCGATGGTGACGGCGCAGCGCTGAAGGTGCCGGCGGAATTGCCCCAGGAGGTCGAGGACGAAATCCGTGCCATTGCCAAAAGGGCATTTCGCGCGCTTGGCTGCGACGGCATGGCGCGCGCCGACTTCTTCGTTACGCCGGACATGCGGGTTCTCGTCAACGAACTCAACACGATCCCTGGCTTCACCAACATCAGCATGTATTCCAAGGTGATGGAGGTAAGCGGCGTCAGTTATCCCGAGATCATCGACCGCCTGGTCGCACACGGCCTGGCGCGCGCAGGCAGGTCGCTCTAGAGCAGAAGTGTCGCGAACCCCGGGTTCGCGACACGGCCTGATCTTACTGCCCGCTGGCGGTCGCCCCGAGCGTGGCCCATTCGCGGATCGCGTCGTTGAAGGCGCGTTCGCCGTCCGGGCCCTTCTGGAGGGTCAGGAGCGCGCGGCGGCCGTTGCGATAGGCGATCGGGATATCGATCCAGTTGCGGCTGCGCAGGAGTTCGATGTTGGTCGAGCGGGCGTCCGGGAAATCGTTGAGCGCGATCATGTGGAAGTCGTCGGTGATCTTGGCGGGCACCGCGATCAGCGCGTTGCCGCGATCCTGCTCGCTCGACTTCATGGCGATACGCTGCACGCTTTCGATCGCGCCGCCTTCGAAATCCGGCGGCACGGCGAAAACGATTTCGACCAGATGGCTCGCAGGCAGGGACGGGTCGGTATTGCGCTTGAAGGTCATCAGGGCCGTCAGCCCCCTGCCCGGCACGTTGATCCGGCCCTGGACGACCGGTTCCTGCCGGCCGTTCGCACCTGCCTCGCGCTGCAGCGACCAGGAGACGGAGCCATCGATGGCCGTCGGCGCGGTCTGGCCGATCCGTTCCTCGTAGAGGAAGATCTTCTGGCCGGCGAGTGCCGGCGCATCCGCCGGGTTCGCCGAAGGCGTGCCGGCGGGCGGTACGGCGGCATTCGGCGCCGGCACAACCGGCGGCGTCTGGGCCGGCACCGGCGCCGCATTGGCGCTGCCGTTCGGAGCGCGCGGGGGCGCAGCCGGGGCGTTCGGAGCGGGCGCCTGCTGCGCCGCAGGGTTGGCGGGCGGAGCGTTGAGCTGCGCCACCGACTGACCTTCGGCATTCTGCGCCAGGCCGGCGGTGACACCCGGTCCCGCATCGACCTCGCTGCCGTCTGCCATCAGCCGCTGCGTGAATTTGCTTCCGGCCGCCGATCCGTCCGCCGCGCGGGGCGCGCCAGGCGCCGGCGTGTTGGCCGCACCGTTCTGAGACGGCGTCGCCGGGGTGGAAGGCGTCGAAGGAGTGCGGTTGGGCTGCGGTGTGGAGGGTGCGGGCGCCGGTGCCTGCTGTGCCGTCTGGCTGGCCGGCAGGCTCGACTGAATAAGGCCGTCGACCATGTCGTTCAGCGAGTCGCGGTTCATCCAGATCGCATAACCGCCGCCGCCGACGAGAACGAGGCCGACGATCGCCAGGACGATCCCGGCATAATTGCGCTTGCGCACCGGGGTGACCCGATAGGGCCTCGCCGGCGCATGCATCAGGTCGTCCGCATCGGCATCCGTGTGAAGCGTGCTGCGCGCACCGCCCGAAGAGGACTGCGCATCCTTGTTGAAGCCGATCAGTTCCTCGAGATCGCCCCAGGGATCGCTGTCTGCCGGTTTGGCGGGCGCAGCGGCAGCCGCCTTGGGCTGCTGCTGGTCGAGATATTCCGCAAAGGGATCGATAGTGGCAGCAGCCGCTACGGCCCCTTCCGCTGCCGTCGCGCCCGGTTGCTGCCCGAGCTCGGGAAGATCGGCGACGGGAGGCATGCGGACGGTATCGGCCGCCACATGGGTCTCCGCGTCGAAATGCGCGTCGACGGGAGCGGGTGTGGCGCCATGCCCATGATCGCCGTGCCCATGATCGATGGGCACGACCGGGCCGGCCGTGACGAGTTCCGGCACGTCGTTCCATGCAATGGCCGCGACCGCCTCCTGGCTCTGCGTCGCAGGCTCGGACTGTGCCGGCACTTCCCAGCCCCAATCCTCTTCAACCTGCCTGGCTGGCTCGGTCGCCGAGGGGGGCTCCGGCGGCTGATAGGCCTCGACCGGCTGCTCGACCTCGAACCGTTCCTCGACGGGATGCTGGCCTTCGAAGGGATGCGGCTCGTTGTGCCACTCTTGCACAGGCTCGGGAGCCGCCTGCTGGACGGGCTGCTCGCCGCGCGTCGGATACGGGAAATCATCCTCCGCCGTTTCGCTCTCGACTACCGGAGCCGCGGCAGGCTCGGCAGCCACGGGCTCGGCATGGACCGGTTCCGGCACAACCGGCTCCGACGCCGGCATGGGTACCGCTGTCGGGAACTCGATCCGGCTTTCATCGAAAGCCTGCGAAGGCTCCGGCACCTGTTCGGGGTGATGGTAAGGTGCCGGCTCTTCCGACGGCACATCGTCCCGCCAGTCGCCATATTGCTGGACGGCAGGCTCCTCGTGACCGGCAGTCTCGGCTACCGCTTCTTCCTCATGGAGGACAGCCGGCTCGGAGACCGGCGGCTCGACATGGACAGGCTCCTGTTCGACGGGCTCAGGCCCGGCGGGCTCGGCATGAACGACGGCCGGTGCCGGCTCTTCATAGCCGTCCTCGTAGAAGACGGGCCGCTCCCCTTGAGCGACCGGTGCCGATTCGGCTTCGGCCTCCCCGGCAGCGGGTTGCTCATCGCGGTATTCGGAGGCCTGTTCTGTTTCTTCGACGTGGTGCTCGGCCGACACTTCGCCGGTCGGCTGGCCATCGAAGGCGGCCGCCTCGTCGGCTACCGCCTCCAGCGCTTCGGCATGTTCACTCTCGACATCGACGATCGCGGCTTCGAGCTTCTCCAACTGCCGCCGCAGCATGTCTTCAGGCGGACGCGGCTTCATGTTCTCGAGTTGCCGCTGCACGGCGCCACGAGCTTTGTCATAGACCTTCGCACGCATCTCCGGCGTATTGTTCGCCAGACCGTCAACGGCGCGGCGGATCACCGCTACAAAATCAGCCATCAGCACTTTCTCATGTAAGCCGGCCCGAAGGCCGGCCGAATGGTAATCAATTCTTGACTTTAATCTTCAAACGGGTCGGTCACAAGTATGGTGTCGTCCCGCTCCGGGCTGGTGGAAAGTAGGGCAACCGGCGCGCCGATCAATTCCTCCACCTGGCGGACATATTTGATTGCCTGGGCCGGCAGGTCCGCCCAGGAGCGAGCCCCGACGGTCGATTCCTTCCAGCCTTCGAGCGTGACGTAGATCGGCTCGACACGAGCCTGGGCGCCCTGGCTGGCGGGAAGGTGATCGATCTGCTGGCCGTCGAGCTTGTAGCCAACGCAGATCTTCAGTTCGTCGAGGCCGTCCAGCACGTCGAGCTTGGTGAGGGCGATGCCGGTAATGCCGTTGGTGGCGACCGACTGGCGCACCAGTGCCGCGTCGAACCAGCCGCAACGGCGCTTGCGGCCCGTCACGGTGCCGAATTCATGGCCCCTCTCGCCAAGGAACTGGCCGATCTCGTCCTTGAGCTCTGTCGGGAACGGGCCTTCGCCGACGCGAGTCGTGTAGGCCTTGGTGATGCCGAGGATGTAGCCGAGCGCGCCCGGGCCCATGCCGGAACCGGCGGCCGCCTGGCCGGCGACCGTGTTCGACGAGGTGACGAACGGATAGGTGCCGTGGTCGATATCGAGCAACGAGCCTTGCGCGCCTTCGAACAGGATGCGCGCGCCCTTGCGGCGCTGCTTGTCGAGCAGTTCCCAGACGGTTTCGCGGAAGGGCAATACGCGGTCGGCGATCGAGGTCAGTTCCTGCATGATTGCCTCGTGCGAGACTTCATTCTCGCCGAGGCCGCGGCGCAGGGCATTGTGATGGGTAAGGATGCGATCCACCTTGCCCGGCAGCGTTTCGAGATCGGCGAGGTCCATGACGCGGATGGCGCGGCGGCCGACCTTATCCTCATAGGCCGGGCCGATGCCGCGGCGGGTCGTGCCGATCTTGGTGCCGCTGTTGGAGGCGGCATCCTCGCGCATGCCGTCGAGTTCGCGGTGCAGCGACAGAATCAGCGTAGCGTTATCGGCAACGCGCAGGTTCTCCGGGGTCACCTTGACGCCCTGGGCGCCGAGCTTCTCGATTTCCGCCAAAAGCGCATGCGGATCGAGCACGACGCCATTGCCGATCACGGCGATCTTGCCGGGACGGACAATGCCCGAAGGCAGCAGCGAGAGCTTGTAGCTGACACCGTCGATGACGAGCGTATGGCCCGCATTGTGACCGCCCTGGAAACGCACCACGACATCGGCACGTTCGGAAAGCCAATCGACAATCTTGCCCTTGCCTTCGTCACCCCATTGCGAACCAACCACGACTACGTTCGTCATCTGCGTTTCCTGTATTGCGGGCAAAGCCCCACGCGACCACACGCGCACCTTCCGTAGATCAATATTGATATACGGTCGATGCGCCAATTTGATTTTACATGCACTGCCTTTGGCGGAGAGAACTCGTCAAGGGCACTGCAAACGGCCGCATCTATAAAGCCTCGGCCGACGGAAAGCGACCTGTTTGTCACTCAGCCATGGTTTTTACGTGACAAAAGCGTGAACCGCACGCTATTTCCCCGCCGCCACCCCTGAAATCGCGGCCATATTCCGGCTCCGGAGACCGTTTTGCATAAAAAGGCATATCTTTCGCTCGTCATTGCTACCCTGGCCTGGGGCGGCAATGCGGTAGCGGGCAAGCTCGCCGTCGGCCATGTCAGTCCGATGATGCTCACTTTCTGGCGCTGGTTTTTCGCCGTCGCCATCATCTTCGCCATCTCCGTGCCGCAGCTCGTCAAGGACTGGCCGGTCGTCAGGAAGAACCTGCCGATTCTCCTGTTCCTCGGCGTCGTCGGTTATGTCGTCTTCAATGCGGCGCTCTATACGGCCGTCAACTACACGACGGCGATCAACGTGACGGTCGAGCAGGCAGTCATCCCGGTGCTGATCTTCATCATCAACTTCGTCCTGTTCCGGATGAAGGTGTCCTGGGCCCAGATCCTCGGCTTTACCCTGACGCTTCTCGGCGGCGTGCTTACCGCCGTCCACGGGGATCTCGGCGCGTTGGTGACGCTCACCGTCAATTCCGGCGACGCCATCATGATGATCGCGGTCGTCGCCTATGCGGTCTATACGGTGGCGCTCAGATGGCGCCCCAGGATCGATTGGCGCACGCTGATGGCGATCCCCGCCTTCTTCGCGATGATCTTCTCCCTGCCGCTGGTATTCTGGGAATATTCGAACGACCGGCTGGTCTGGCCCGACACCGAAGGCTGGATCGTGGTGCTTTATACCGGCATCTTCGCCTCGCTGATCGCGCAGGTGCTCTACATCAAGGGCGTCGAGCAGATCGGTGCCAACCGCGCCGGACTGTTCATTAACCTCGTGCCGGTATTCGGCACGCTGCTGTCGGTCGCCATCATCGGCGAGCGCCTGCAGTTCTTCCACATCGCCGCGCTGGTACTGGCCCTCGGCGGCATCGCCATCGCCGAATGGGGAAAACCCCGCACAGCCTGACGGCGCCTCCCGAAAACGGAAACCGCCGGCCCGTTCAAAACGGGCCGGCGGTCCAGAAATCCTTGACCGATGGAATCCCGCCGCCTGATAAGGAGGCGGGAAGGCCGGCCGGCAGATGCGTCCTCAGCTGGCCATCGCCAGCCTTGCGGGTGCGAACGACCGCTGGTCGCGCGCGTTCTGCCGGCTTACTTCGAAGCGCGCCAGCAGTTCCGAAAGACGGCTGCTTTCCTGCGCGAGGGACGCGCCGGCCGCATTCATTTCCTCGACCATCGCCGCATTCTGCTGGGTCATCTGGTCCATATGGTTCACGGACGTATTGATTTCCGACAGACCGGAGGCCTGCTCGCTCGCGGCAATGGCGATCGCTTCCATGTGCTGGTTGACCGCAGCGACAAGCTGCGCGATCTCCCTGAGGCCTTCGCCCGTATCGTTGACGAGAACGACGCCCTGGGTGACGGCGGCCTCGGAATTGCCGATCAGGGTCTTGATCTCCTTGGCGGCCTTGGCAGAGCGCTGCGCCAGTTCGCGGACTTCCTGGGCGACAACCGCAAATCCCTTGCCCGCCTCTCCGGCGCGGGCGGCTTCGACGCCTGCATTGAGGGCAAGCAGGTTGGTCTGGAAGGCGATCTCGTCGATGACGCCGATGATCTGGCTGATCTGGTTGGACGCCATCTCGATCTTCTGCATCGCGTTGACCGCGTTGGAAACGACGGTGCTCGAATTCTGAGCGCGGGAGCTTGCATCGCGGACGATTTCCCGCGCCTCGCTCGCTCTTTCCGAGGTCTGCTTCACATTGGTCGTCACCTCTTCGAGCGCCGCCGCCGTCTGCTCCAGCGATGCGGCCTGCTGTTCCGTCCGCTTCGAAAGCTGGTCGGAAGCGGTCGAGATTTCGTCGCTGCCGCTGCGGACGCCCTGGGCGGTCCGGTTCACGCCTTCGAGCGCGTTCCGCAACTGGCGGACCGAGCTGTTGAAGTCATGACGCAGGGATTCGAACTGCTCGGAGAACTCCCTGTCGATCTCGCACAGCAGATCGCCGGCAGCAAGGCGCTGCAGGCCATAGGCGAGCTCGGACGTGGCCTGGGTCAGACGCTCCTCGGCTTCGGCTTCCGCCCTGCGCTGGAACTCGACGCGTTCGGCCTCGGCCGCCTTGCGGGAGTGTTCGGCGTCCGCCTCGAGCTGGCGGTTCTGCTGCGCCGCTTCGCGGAAGATTTCCACTGCGCGCGCCATGTCGCCGATCTCGTCGCTGCGGCCGGCACCCGGGATCTCGACGGAAAGCTCGCCGCCGGCCAGCGTGCGCATCACACCCGTCAACCGGCTGATCGGATTGGCGATCCGCACAATGACGGTGTAGATACCGAGAAGCGAGAGCGCAAAGGCGATGACGGTCGCAACGCTGTAGATGGTGATCGACCGCGTCGCGGAAGCAACCTCTTCGGCCGTCAGCCTCGTCATCTCGTCGAGGGCGGCGGAGGCCAGATCGGCGACCGAACCCTGCGCCGGCGCGGCGGGCTTGCGCCAGTCGTCGACCGCCATGTCAAAGGGCTTGCCGGCCTGGAACGCCTTCAGGGCAGCGTTGCGCTGATCGGCATAAGGTCCTGCAAAATATGTGGTTTGCGCTGTCCGGTAGAGCGTCTTGATCTTGTCCGGGGTCGTCTCCGCGTTGGAAAGCTGGGTGATGACGTCCCATGCGGTCGCCACACGCGCATCCTGAACCGCGATTTCCGTCAGCTTGTCGGCGGCAAGCGGCTGCTTGGCGATCAGGGCGTTGACGAAGGTGGAGTTGGCGGTGCCGAGCTGCGTGCGCGCCGTCCAGGCAAGCGAGCGTATCTGGGTGAACATGATCATCCCCGGCCCGCGCGCATTGATGGTGGCTTCCACCTGGTTGGCGACCTTTTCGAGATCGGC
Source organism: Neorhizobium sp. 2083 (assembly GCF_031455615.1). Classification (NCBI taxonomy): domain Bacteria; kingdom Pseudomonadati; phylum Pseudomonadota; class Alphaproteobacteria; order Hyphomicrobiales; family Rhizobiaceae; genus Neorhizobium; species Neorhizobium sp. 2083. Next base: position 369,257 of record NZ_JAVDTC010000002.1, read on the forward strand.
CAGCATCGTGTCGGCGAGTGCGAGCACGTTCTTGCCGAGCGCCGGATCACGATCCTTGACGGCCTGGGTCAGCGCCATGTCGATATTGGCGCGGTAGCCGGCCCACTGCGTATAGGCGCTCAGAACGGGGGAAATTGCGCCGCGCAGGCTCGCCGGCTCGATGTCGGCCGCCAGGCTCTTCACGCCCGAAAAGGCCTTGTCCATCGACTCGCGGCCGGTATCCATGTTCTTGCGGCTGGACGCGACCTCCGCAGGCTCGAGCTTGATGGCCGAGGATATGCCGCCGCGTTCGCCGCGCAGGCCGATCAGCGCGTTGAACAGCGCTTCATCGAGTTGAGCCAATTCCGAGAGCCGGGTGGAATTTTGATAGCGGCCGATTTCCTGAGACAGCATCCGGGACATCAGACCCAGTATGCCCAGGCTTAGGACGACGAACGCCAGTATCAAAGTATGCTTGATTGAAATCCGCACCTGCATCACTCCTTATTTAAAACACTCGCCGCTCGGTTTGCGGGCAATCAGCAATTCGGACAATCGCTTAACCACCCGGCAGCTTCTCTCGACTTGGACGGAGAGATAATACAACCTCGTATAAAACATTAAATATTCGATTAAATACAAGGCGTTCCGCAAGACTCTGGAATCGTTTCCGCAACTTGAGCATCACATCCCCCGCATGGCGAAAGCCCGCCTCCCGAAAGAGGGTGGCGGGCCGGTCCGTCGTGCTGCAACGGACGGGAGCGAGGAGAGCCGCTCCGGATTAGATAAGATGACTGGTAGGAATGATCATACCACGCCCGCTGGTCGGGCGGCGCACCTGATCGCGGGACATGTCGATCATCGCGCCATCATGGCCGAGGATCATCTTGCCGCCGCCGGTCGCAATCGCCAGCACCCGTTCGATGCGGCCTTCCCCGCTGACCGCGTATTCGATCCGCAGGACCGCTGGCGGCCAGCCGAGCGAGATCAGGTGATCGCGCTTGAGGTCGGCGCAATCGATGCAGGCATTGGCGCGGATCTTCGCGAAAGGCACGCCGGTCACCGTATCGAAATAGCTGTCGAGCTCGGACATCGCACCGTTGACCGCGGAATTCACCCTGAGCAATTCGCGGCGCTCGGAAAATGTCAGCGTCGCCGGCATGCCGGTCATCGCGCCGTCATGGCGCTCCACGGCCACGTTTTCGGACAGCGCGCGGGCGAAACCGCCGACGCCCGCTGCCCGTGATTCCTTGCCGACGATGAGCGCCGTCAGGACGATGGCGGAAATGATGAGCTTCTTGATCATGGCTCTGCACCCTGTTTCTTCGGACGGCTTGGATGCCGTTTCTTGAATGAGCCCACGCTAGCCGAACGGCATTTCGGGGCGCTTAAACCGATAGATGCAATTTTAGCGAAATCAGCTTTTTTTCCCGAATTGACACGCGGGGCCATAAGGTGCGCACTCAAAAAGGCAGCGGCGCAGGCGGAAATTGATGCTTTTCGAGACGTGCCCGATCTCCTAACCCTCGAAAACCGGACGCACAAAGGCAGGACAGCATGGGCAAGCCATTTTACTGGAACGAACTCAACACACTCGATTTCGCCGGCCTTTCCCCCGACAAGACCATCGCCATCCTGCCGATCGCCTCGACCGAGCAGCACGGCCCGCACCTGCCGATCGCGACCGACGTGGCAATCGCCAACGGCATGCTGGCCGAACTGAAGGCCCAGCGCCCCGAAGACCTCGATTTCCTCGTGCTTCCCACCCAGGAGATCGGCAAGGCGAACGAACATGTCTACGGCCCCGGCTCGCTATCCTTCGGCCCGGAAATCCTCATCCCCGCCTGGACCGCGATCGGCGCCAAGGTGGCGGAGGCCGGTGTCAGGAAGCTCGTATTCGTCAATTCGCATGGCGGCAATGTCGACATCATGAGCATTGTCGGCCGTGAACTGCGCGTCCGCTACAAGATGGCCGTGATCGGCACCCAATGGGGCCGTTTCGGCCATCCGCCCGGCCTGATCAGCGACCACGAACAGAAATACGGCATCCATGGCGGCGAAGTGGAAACCTCGCTGATGCTGCATTTCCGCCCCGAACTGGTGCGCATGGACAAGGCGCAGAACTTCGTCTCCAAGGCGGAAAGCCGCTCGAAATACATGCAGCCCGCCCCGCCGCACGTATTGTCCTGGCTGGCGCACGACCTGAACCCCAACGGCGTCGTCGGCGACGCCTCGAAGGGCACCGCCGAAAAGGGCGCGATCATCTGCCGCCATCAGGTCGCCGGCTTCATCGAGATGCTGCGCGAGTTCGAAACCTTCGCGCTCGACGAACTCTATTCCGGCTAACCGTCGTCGCGCTACGCGTCCCGGCCGTGCGGCTGGGGCGGCAGATGGCCCTTGGCCTGCAGTTCGGCCACCATGGCCGCCAGTTCCGACAGCAGGAACTCCACGAACAGGCTGGTCGCCGTGTCGAGCGTGGTACGCGCCCGGGCGAAAAGCTTCATCGGCTGGTGGCGGGCATGCGGATTGGCGATAGGCCGGAAGATCAGCTCGCCGCTTCGGCACTCCGGCAGCACGTCGAGCGGATTGAGCAGCGTCAGCCCCGTGCCGGCCCTGACCAGCTTCTTGAGCATTTCCGAGGCATTGCTTTCCACCAGCGGCTCCACCGCGACAGACAGCGGCGAAAGCGCCAGGTTGATGACGTTGCGCAGGCTGGTTCCGGGCTGCGCAAGCACAAGCGGTTCCTGCACGACGTCCGCGAGGTCGACAGGCCCCTCTTCCGCCGCCAGCCGATGCCCCGGCGGCATCACCACCCCGATCGGTATGTCGAAATTGGCAAGCGTGCGGATGCCGGGCGTCGCCGGGATATTGAAGCCGAGCCCGAAATCGACCTCTCCGTTGATGACCGGCTGCATCGTGTTCGACGGCCCGTCATTGCGCAAATGCACACGCACGCGCGGATGCTGCGCCACGAAACGGGCGATGATGTCCGGCAGCGGCCCCGCCGCGAGCCCGACGGTCGAAACCAGCGTGACCTTGCCGGCCTGCGGCATCTTGAGCCCGCGGATGCGCGCTTCCATCCGCTCATAGGTCTTCAGCACCTCGCGGATATGCTCGATGCAGAGCTCTCCGGCCGCCGTCAGCTTCAGCCCGCGCGGCATGCGCTCGAAGATCGGCGCCCCCAGTTCCTCCTCCAGCGCCAGGATCTGCCGGTTGATCGCCGACGATGCGACGTTCAGCCGGGCGGCTGCCTTGCGGATCGAGCCGCAACGGGCGATCTCGTCGATATATTGAAGTTTTCGCGAATGCAGCATTTCAACCAGACCCCGATTGCATATTTTTTGATCATGCACCACAATTTGGCAGATGAAAATTCGACCGCTGCCGTAAAGGCATCAATGTGGACGAAATTTGATGCTTTTCAAAGAGCGACGCAACCTTACAAATGCTCATCATAAGCTGCTCTCACGATGCCGCACGGTTTAACAGGGGAACAAAGCGACATGCCCAAATCATTGACGATAAAGAGTTTTCTGGCGGCTCTCGGCCTCTCGGCGGCAGCATTTGCCGCCCAGCCGGCTGCAGCCCTCGACGAAGTCTCCTATGGCACCAACTGGCTCGCGCAGGCGGAGCACGGCGGCTTCTACCAGGCGGTCGCCGACGGTACCTATGAAAAGCATGGCCTCAAGGTGAAGATCGTCCAGGGCGGCCCGAACGCCGCCAACCGCGCGCTTCTGATCGCCGGCAAGGTCGATTTCTACATGGGCGGCCCGCTCGGCGACATGGACGCCGTCAAGCAGGGCATTCCGCTGGTCAGCGTCGCCTCGATCTTCCAGAAGGACCCGCAGGTCCTGCTCGCTCACCCCGATGCCGGCGTCGAGACATTCGCGGACCTCGCCAAGATGAAGACCATCTTCATGGGCAAGGAAGGCTACACCACCTATTTCGAGTGGATGAAGAAGAACTTCAAAGGCTTCCGGGACGACCAGTTCAAGCCCTACACGTTCAACCCGGCTCCTTTCATCGCCGACAAGGCCTCCGCCCAGCAGGGTTACCTGACCTCCGAACCCTATGAGATCGGCAAGCAGGCTGGCTGGACGCCGAAAGTGTTCCTGATTGCCGACGCCGGCTATGGCCCCTATTCGACGATGATCACCACCACGCAACAGATGATCGACAAGAAGTCGGACGTCGTGCAGCGTTTCGTCGACGCCTCGCTCGAGGGCTGGTACACTTACCTCTATGGTGACAACAAGGCCGCCAACGATCTGATCAAGAAGGACAATCCGGAAATGACGGATGGCCAGATCGCCTATTCCATCGCCAAGATGAAGGAATATGGCATCGTGGTGTCCGGCGACGCCGAGACCAAGGGCATCGGCTGCATCACCGACGAACGCTACAAGAAGTTCTTCGATTCGATGGTCTCGATCGGCGTCGAGCCGGCCGACCTCGATTACAAGAAGGCCTATTCGACCAAGTTCGTCTGCAAGGGCGTCGGCATGGCGTTGAAGAAGTAGTGTGACCTGAGCTTCTCCCTTTGCCCCTCACCCTAACCCTCTCCCCGCTCGCGGGGAGAGGGGACGTGCCGCAAGCAACCGCTGCGGCATGAAGGAAGCCGGCGCGGCATATCCCTTCTCCCCGCAAGCGGGGAGAAGGTGGCGGCAGCCGGATGAGGGGCGATCCTCGGCACTTCCATTTCAAGGCCCGTAATGACCACATCCCAAGCCCCGCTGATGCCAGCCCCCGGAGACACCCGCAGACGCCCGCTGGTCGTCATGCGCGGCGTCTCCAAGATGTTTTCGAGCGGCACGCTGGCGCTCTCCGACATGTCGCTGACGGTCGAGGGCGGCGAATTCGTCAGCCTGCTCGGCCCGTCCGGCTGCGGCAAGTCGACGGCGCTGCGCATCATCGCCGGCCTCGGCGACGTCTCGACCGGCACGATCGACTGGCCGAGCTCCCGCATCAATTCGAAGGGACTGCCGGAAGGCGACATTTCCTTCGTTTTCCAGGAACCGACGCTGATGCCCTGGCAGACGGTGTTCGGCAATGTCTACCTGCCTCTGAAACTGCGCGGCGTTTCCAAATCCGCCGCCCGCGACGAGATCATGACGACGCTGGCGACGGTCGGCCTGCAGGATTTCGCCGATGCCTATCCGCGCGAACTGTCCGGCGGCATGAAGATGCGCGTCTCGATCGCCCGCGCGCTGGTGACCAAGCCGAAACTGCTGCTGATGGACGAACCCTTCGCCGCACTCGACGAAATCACCCGCCAGAAGCTCAACGACGACGTGCTCCGGCTGTGGCGGGAAACCGGCATCACCGTGATCTTCGTCACCCATTCCGTCTTCGAATCCGCCTATCTGTCGAACCGCATCGTGGTGATGAAGGCACGCCCCGGCCGGGTGCATGCGGATTTCCCGCTGAAAACGAGCATGAGCCGCGACGCCCATTACCGCACGTCCGAAGACTATCGCCAGGCCTGCGAAAAGGTATCGAACATGCTTCTCGAAGCGATCGGCGGGGAGGAACATTGATGGTAGAGACCCAGCCCGCCCTCGCCCTGCCGAAGTCCGGCTTCTTCAGCCGCAACCGCGAAACACTGCTGCGCACCCTGATCCCGGTCTGCGTGGTGATCTGCCTCGTGCTCCTCTGGCAGTTCATCATCACCGTCAACAGCATCCCGCAATACATCCTGCCGGGACCGCTCGCCGTCGCCAACTCCCTCTACAACGACTGGGGCACGCTCGCCCCCGCGCTGTGGGTGACGACCCAGATCACCATGCAGGCGCTGGCCCTGGCGCTGATCGGCGGCGTCGGCATCGCGATCTTCCTCGTCCAGTCGAAATGGATCGAAACGGCCTTCTACCCGATCACCGTCATCCTGCAGGTGACCCCGATCGTCGCGATCGCGCCGCTGATCCTCATCTACGCACCGACCACGCAGGTGGCGCTGCTGATCTGCGCCTTCCTCGTCGCCTTTTTCCCGATCCTGTCGAACATGGTTCAGGGCCTGAAGAGCGTCGATCACAACCTGCTCAACCTGTACGACCTTTATGGTGCCTCGCGCTGGCAGACGCTGCTTTACCTGAAGCTCCCCTCCTCGCTGCCCTATTTCATGACGGGCCTGCGGATCGGCGGCGGACTGGCACTGATCGCCGCCGTGGTCGCCGAATTCGCGGCGGGCTCCGCGGGCGCCGGCTCAGGCCTTGCTTTCCGCCTGCTCGAATCCCAATATCGCCTCAACATTCCGCGCCTGTTTGCGGCCCTGGTCCTGTTGTCGCTGCTCGGCGTGGTCATCTTTGCGATCACCTCGTTCATTTCCTGGTTCTTCCTGCATCGCTGGCATGAAAGCAGCCTGAAAAGAGAAAACTGATGACTGCCTTCATGACGCTTCCCGACGCTCGCCGTTTCGCGCTCGCCAATGCCACGCTGCCGGCGGTTCTCGTCAAAGACCTGCCCTCCGTCGCCAAAGACGGTCTCGTCTCAGCCGATCTGGTCATCGCGGACGGGAAGATCGAAGCGATCCTGCCGGCAGGCTCGGCACCCGCCGATCTGGTCACCGCCGACATGCGCGGCGGCATGATCTGGCCCTGCTTCGCCGATATGCACACCCATCTCGACAAAGGGCATTTCTGGGACCGCCGCCCCAACCCGGACGGCACGTTCGAAGGCGCGTTGATGAACGTGCGCGAGGACCGGATCGCCAACTGGTCGGCTGAAGACATCCGTGCTCGCTTCGAGTTCTCGCTGAAAAGCGCCTATGCCCACGGCACGAAACTCATCCGCACCCATCTCGACTCGATCCCGCCGCAGCCGGATATCTCCTTTCCGCTGTTCGACGAACTCCGTGCCGAATGGAAGGACCGGATCGCACTCCAGGCGGTCGCCCTGCTGCCGCTCGAATGCGTGCTCGACGAAAGCATCTTCGGCGGCATCGTCGCGACGACGAAGCGTTATGGCGGACTGCTCGGAGGCGCTACCCGCATCCTGCCGGATTTCGAGCGGATTCTCGATACGCTCTTCAAGGCGGCCGCCAAAAACGGCCTAGACATCGACCTGCATGTGGACGAGACGGAAGACAAACAGGTTCTGACGCTGGAACAGATCGCCGAGGCGACAATCCGCAACCGTTTCGAAGGTTCGGTCACGGTCGGCCATTGCTGCTCGCTGGCGCGGCAGGACGACGAGACCGCAAAGCGCGTCATCGACAAGGTTGCGAGCGCCGGTATCTCGGTCGTGTCGCTGCCGATGTGCAACATGTACCTGCAGGACCGCCATGCCGGCCGCACGCCCCGCTGGCGCGGCGTCACCCTGTTCCACGAGCTGACCGCTGCCGGCGTCAAGACGGCTGTCTCCTCCGACAACACCCGCGACCCCTTCTACGCCTATGGCGACATGGACCCGGTCGAAGTGTTTCGCGAGGCGGTCCGCATCCTGCATCTCGACCACCCGCTTGATACCTCCGCCCGCGTCGTCACCTCGACGCCCGCCGAAATCCTCGGCCGGCCGGATATCGGCGTCATCGCCCAAGGCGGCCCCGCCGACCTCGTACTGTTCAGCGCCCGCCGCTGGAGCGAATTCCTTTCCCGTCCGCAGGCCGACCGCATCGTGATGCGGAATGGCATGGGCATCGACCGTCGCCTGCCGGATTACCGTGACCTGGACCCGATTTTGGACAAATGAGCATGCCGGACTACGCACAGATCAAGAAAGAACTCGAAGGCCTCGCGGTCGAGGACAATCCGGCGCTGGTGCGCCAGAAGAGCCGCGATTTCTACTGGTATTCCCCGATCCTGAAAGAAGAGCTCGAAAGCGTCACCGCCGATCTCGTCGTCTCGCCGAAAAGCGAGGAAGAGGTGATCCGCGTGCTGAAGGTCGCCTATGCCCATGGCGTGCCGGTCACCCCGCGCGGCGCCGGCACCGGCAATTACGGCCAGGCCATGCCGCTCTCCGGCGGCATTGTGCTGAACCTCATCAACATGAACAGGATCAAGGAAATCCATCCGGGCCGCGTCATCGCCGAACCCGGCATCGTGATCGCCGAACTGGACCGCCAGACGAAAGCCCATTCCGGCCAGGAACTGCGCTTCCACCCCTCGACCGCCCAGACGGCGACGATCGGCGGTTTCGTCGCCGGCGGCTCCGGCGGCGTCGGCTCGATCCACTGGGGCGGCCTGCGCGACCTCGGCAACATCCTGCGCCTGCGCGTCGTCACCATGGAGGCCGAACCGCGCGTGCTCGACCTCACCGCCTGGGACCTGCAGAAGGTCACCCACGCCTACGGCACCAACGGCATCATCGTCGAGGTCGAGATGCCGCTGGCGCCCGCCTATGACTGGGTGGACGTGCTGGTCGGTTACGACGACTTCATGGACGCGGTGCGCTTCGGCGATGCGCTCGCCCACAAGAACGGCCTGTTGATCAAGGAAATCGCCCCGATCGCAGCCCCCATTCCCTACGACTATTTCCCCCGCCACAAGCCGTTCCTGCGCGACCGCAACCAGTCGATCGTCGTGCTGATGATCGCGCCGCATTCCATGGACGCCTTCACCGCCTTTGCCGAGCGCCAGAAGGGCGAGATCCTGTTCCGCTCCGACAAGGTGGAAAGCATGAAGGGCATCCCGCATGCCTACGAGCTTGCCTGGAATCACACGACCCTGCGCGCCCTGAAGGTCGATCCCGGCTTCACCTATCTCCAAGTCCAGTATCCGGGCCCGGACCATGTCGCCAAGGTCGAGAAGATGACCAAGATCTTTGGCGACGAAGTGCCGGGCCATCTCGAATTCATCAAGTTCGACGGCCGCATGCAGTGCTCCGGCCTTCCTCTCGTCCGCTACACGACCAAGGAGCGGCTGGAGGAGATCATGCAGATCCACCGCGACAACGGCTGCCCGATCTTCAACCCGCACCGCTACACGCTGGAGGAAGGCGGCATGAAGCAGACGGACGTCGTGCAGCTCGCCTTCAAGAAGGAGACGGATCCGAAGGGTCTTCTCAATCCCGGCAAGATGATCGCCTGGGACAATCCCGACTTCGATTTTTCGGCCGGCAAGAACTACCTCTTCCCGGGCCTTGCCGCAGCGGGTGGCTGATGCGGGTCCTGCTCATCCATTCGCACCCGGTCGAGGAAAGTTATGGCGCGGCCCTGTACAGGCAGGTGCGCGAAAGCCTGACCAAGGGCGGGCACGAGGTGGATGACTGCAACCTCTATGCCGAAGGTTTCGATCCGGTCATGTCCCGCCATGACCGGATGACCTATCACGACTATCCGAACAACCTTTCGCTGGTGAAACCCTATGTCGACCGCCTGCAGGCGGCCGAAGGGCTGGTGATCGTCACCCCGGTCTGGAATTTCGGCTGGCCAGCGATGCTGAAGGGTTATTTCGACCGCGTCTGGCTGCCGGGCATCACCTTCGAGCTGAAGGACGGCAGGCTGACCCGAAAACTGCATATCGACAAGGTGGCGGTGGTGACCACCTACGGCGCCACCCGCTGGCGCGCCTTCCTCGCCGGCGACCCGCCGCGCAAACTGTCGAAACGGGTGCTGCGGGTGCAGACCAACCCGGCAAGGCCGGTGAAGTTTCTGGCCCATTACGACATGAACAACTGCACACCGCAGACGCGTGCGGCATTTCTGGACAAGGTGAAGCGGGAGATGGAGCGGTTTTAGCTCTTCGTCTCGCGGCGGCGCGTCAATAGCAGGGCGTCGGCCTCCACCATCGCCGCGCGGGTCTCGGCGTTCGACACGGAACCGGTCGGCTCACCAACGCCGCGCTCGGATATGAACAGGAACCGATCCACCTCTTTCCCGGCCGCTGTCACCGTCCGGTAGGTTTCCCATCGCTGATGGATTCTCGCGGCAACGCGAAGCGAGGGAACATTTTCCGGACTCACGATCGAGACGATCCGCTCGAAACCGAAACTACCGAGAGCAAATTCGCGGCAGGCTGCGGCCGCCTCGACGGCATAACCGCGGCCGAGCCACTCACGCCGGAAATGATAGCCGATCTCCGGCTCCGGGCCCTTCGGAGTCGGCTGCAGGGTAATGCCGCAATCACCGATCAACTCGCCGGTCGCCTTTTCAACGACAGCCCAAAGCCCGAAACCGTTTTCCGCATAACTTCGGAAGGCAAGCTTTTCGAACCAGGCTTCGGTCTCCTCGAAGCTCTTGGGGCGCGGATAGAAGCGCATGCTCTCGGCGTCTCCGAAGATGCGATAGAGGACCCGCAGATCAGCCGTGATGATCTCCCTCAAGATCAGCCTGTCCGTTTTGAGAACCTCACGCATCTGCCGAAAGCCCCGATCATCGCCACCCCTACACCCTTTACTTGAAGCCGCTTTTTTGCGCTATTTCCCCGCATTGCGAATCTTCATGTTCAAGGGCAGATAGACGATGACGAACCAGGTTTCACCGCTCGCCAGCATCCTGCGTCCCTTGCACCCCCGTGATCCGAACGAACACCACCGGGTCGCAACCCCGCTCGAACTTCTGTTCGACCTCGTGTCGGTGATCGCGATCGCATCTGCCGCGGCGGGCCTGCATCATGCGGTTGCGGGAAATCATGCGGTTCAAGGGGTGATGACCTTCGTCATGGCCTTCTTCGCCATCTGGTGGGCCTGGATGAACTTCACCTGGTTTTCCTCAGCCTATGACAATGACGACGTCGTCTACAGGCTGCTGACCATGGTGCTGATGGGCGGCTCGCTGACGATTGCCGCCGGCATTCCGGCGCTCTTCACCGAGGCGCCGGATTTCACCCTGGTGATCTACGGTTACGCCATCATGCGCATCGCCATGATCATCCTGTGGCTGCGGGCGGCCTATCACGATCCGGGCTGCCGCCCGACCGCGCTCGGTTATGCGATCGGAATCTTCCTCGTCCAGCTTCTGTGGCTGAGCTTCCTCTTCCTGCAACCCCTCGCCTTTGGCGTATCCTACCTCCTGTGGGCTCTAGCCGTATTGCTTGAACTGGCCGTGCCGGCCGTCGCGGAACGGCTGACCGCCAATACGCCCTGGCACCGTCACCACATCGTCGAGCGTTACGGCCTGCTCAACATCATCGTGCTCGGCGAGACCCTGCTTGCCGGTTCGACCGCACTTCGCCAGTTCGCCGGCGAGGTCAACATCATGCTCGTCCACACCGCACTGTCGGCGCTGGTCATCGTCTTTTCGCTGTGGTGGGTCTATTTCGCCCGTGAGGAACAACTGAATAGCCATCACCTCAGACGTTCGCTTCTGTGGGGTTACGGCCATTTCTTCATCTTTACCTCGGGCGCGGCGGTCGGTGCCGGTTTTGCCGTGCTCGTCGATATCATCACCCACCATTCCGAAGTCTCCATCCTGGTCGGCGATTATGCGGTGGCGATCCCCGTGGCGATCTACCTGGCGAGCCTGTGGTTCGTGCGCGACCGTTATGTCTGCATCGGCCCGGCACGCTACACGCTCGCGGTGTTTGCCGTCCTGACGCTGCTTGCGCCGGCAATCGGGCTCGGGCTCGAAGGCATCGCGGCGACGACCGCGCTCGCCGTCATCGTGCGCAACATGCTTGCCGGGCGCGCTTATTCTGCGTCACCGACATCTCACCCCGGCCACTAAACTTTTCCTTAAATTTTACCGGTTATTAATCTCTGGAAACCGAGAGATTAAGCGATGCGTATTGCGTTTTTCATCGCCCTCATGGCTCTGTCGCTATCTGCATGCGCTTCCGCGCCGAGCCGGATCACCAATGCCTGCGCGATCTTCGAGCAGCGCGACGGGCTGTTCAACAACTGGGCACGCGACGCCAAGGCCGCGGAACGGGAATTCGGCGTACCCGTGCCGATCCTGATGGCGACGATCTATGTCGAATCCGGCTTCCAGCCCTATGCCCGGCCGCCGCGCACCAAACTGCTCGGCTTCATCCCGTGGACGCGCCCGTCGACGGCCTATGGCTACGCCCAGGCGCTCGACGGAACCTGGCTGACCTACAAGAAGGACACCGGCCGCTGGAACGCCAGCCGCACCGATTTCGGCGATGCGGTCCATTTCGTCGGCTGGTATCACAACCGCAGCCATCTCAAGAACGGCATTCCGCTCACCGACAGCTACAATCTCTACCTCGCCTATTATACCGGCCAGGCGGGATATGCGCGGGGCGAATTCGGCAACGGCGTCAAGCAGACCGCGCAAAAATCCGCCGGCATGGCCTCCAAATATGAAGCGCAGTTGAGAAGCTGCGGCTACTGAGCCTTGGCGCTAACGGCTGACGACGATGCGCGTGTTCGACAAGCCGTACTGGCTGGCGAGCGCGAAGAACGTCGCTGCGTTTTGAGGATGCAGCCGGATGCAGCCATGCGAGGCGGGACGCCCGAGCCGTTTCGTCTCGAAAGTCGCATGAACCGCGTAACCGCCATTGTAGAATACCGCATACGGCATCGGCGCATCATCGTATTTGCGCGAACGGTGGTCCCGGGACAGCCACTTGGCGCCCCAGCTTCCGGTCGGCGTCGAATAGCCGGGCCGCGCGGTCGAAACCTTCCATTCGTAAACCACGACGCCATCCTGCTCGACGGTCATGGTTTGGGACGACAGGCTGACGCTGGCCACGAGACTTGCGGAAAAAGCAGCAGGTGCGAAAAATTGCGCACAGAAGAGCGCCATGGCTCCCATTACGATACGACGCATAGAAAACCCCCGATAAAACCCTGGAACAGATCGATACCCCAATCAGCTCAAGGAATATTTAAAATCGAGGGCGATATTCTTGGCAAGTCACGAATACAGCAGCGATACGCTGCAACAAAACGACCACGTGATCAATAAAGACTGAACAATCGCGGTCCCTCCCCGCGGCAGGCCCGCCGGAAAGGCACCGTTATTCGGCGTTGCTTCAAAATACCTTCGCCGCCGTCACTTCCACTTCGACCAGGAATTCGGCACGGGTAAAGCCGCCGACGACGATCAGGGTCGAGACCGGTTTGGGGTCGAGCGTGTATCGGTCCCGCACCGCCATGTAGGCAGGAAAATCCTCGCGGCTCGTCACGAAGCCGGAAATGCGGATGACGTCCGCATAGGTCATACCCGCCTCTTCGAGGATCGCGCCGATCGCCCTGAAGCAGAGTTCGGCCTGTCCTGCCACGTCGGGCGGGATCCTGTCTTCCGGCGAGATGCCGAGCTGGCCGGACGTGACGAGCAGGCTGGCGCCCGGCGGCACCAGCAGGCCGTGATTATAACCGCCGAAAGGCTTGCGGACGGAGGGTGGATTGAAGGTCTCAAACGCCATAACCGACGATACCCTTGATTTCGAGAAAATCGTGAATGGCCCAGTCGGCATATTCGCGGCCGTTGCCGGATTGCTTGAAGCCGCCGAAGGGCGCGAAGAGGTCCCATTCGGGATAGTTGATGAACACCGAGCCTGCCCTCAGCCACGCCGCAACCTTGCGGGCGTGGGCGAGGTCGCCCGATTGGACATAGGCCGCAAGTCCATAGGGCGTGTCGTTGGCGATCTCGATCGCCTGTTCCTCCGTCTCGTAAGGCAGGATCGACAGGACCGGCCCGAAGATTTCTTCCCGCGCGATGGTCATGTCGTTGGTGACGTTGCCGAACACGGTCGGGCGGATATAGTAGCCGCGATTGAGGTTTTCCGGGCGGCCGGGACCGCCGGTGACCAGCGTCGCCCCCTCGGCGATCCCCGCCTCGATAAGCCGCTGGATCTTGTCGAACTGCGTCTTGCTGACCACCGGGCCGAGATCGGTGCCTTCGGCGCGCGGATCGCCGGTCTTGAGCTTTTCGGCTGCCGCCTTGGCGACCTGAAGCGCCTCGTCGTGGCGCTTGGCCGGCACCAGCATGCGGGTCGGCGCATCGCAGGACTGGCCTGAATTGCCGAAACACGCCGTCACGCCGTCCGCAACCGCCTTTTCGAACTCGGCGTCGTTGAGGATGATGTTGGGCGACTTGCCGCCGAGCTCCTGCGCCACCCGCTTCACCGTATCGGCAGCGGTCTTGGCGACGATCACACCGGCGCGGGTCGAGCCGGTGAAGGAAACCATGTCGACATCGGGATGGCCGGCCATCACCTGCCCCACATCCGGGCCGGTGCCGTTGACGAGGTTGAAAACGCCCTTCGGCGTGCCGGCGGCTTCCATCACCTCGGCGAAGATGATGCCGGAAATCGGCGCGATCTCGGAAGGTTTGAGCACCATTGTGCAGCCGGCGGCAATCGCCGGCGCCACCTTGCAAACGATCTGGTTGAGGGGCCAGTTCCACGGCGTGATCAGCGCGCAGACGCCGATCGGCTCTTTCACGATCGTCGTCGTACCGCGCGTCTCCGTGAATTCGTAGGCTTCAAACGCCTCGATCGTCGCCTTGAGATGCCCCTGCCCGGCAGCGGCCTGCGCATCGCGGGCAAAGCCGATCGGCGCACCCATTTCCTGGGAGACGGCCTGGGCGATATCTTCGTAGCGCCTGTCGTATTCGGCAAGGATGCGGCGCAGCAGCGCCAGCCGTTCCTCCTTCGACCATTGCGAGAACGCAGGGAACGCGGCTTTGGCGGCGGCGACGGCCTTGTCCACGTCGGCCGAGGAGCCGAGCGCGATCCGCGTATAGGCCTCTTCGGTGGATGGATCGATGACGTCTAGCGCGACCGGAATGTCCGGCTCCACCCAGGCGCCGTCGATGAAGAATTTCAGATGGTTGCTCATGGGAAACCTCCGGGCTGCCAGAGACGTGGTCGGGCCACTATCGGCCATCACCATGACCCTCGCAAGTCCGAAGGAGGCGTTTGCATGTGGAGTTTGCCCCCTCATCCGGCTGCCGCCACCTTCTCCCCGTCTTGACGGGGAGAAGGGATATGCCGCACCCGCTCGCCCGGCAGAAACCCAGATCCAGAGGGACGGGGAACACGCGGCTTGCGTCCTTCTCCCCGTCAGAACGGGGAGAAGGTGCCGGCAGGCGGATGAGGGGCAATTTCAGGCCCCGGAAGGCCGATTATTCCACCGCCACACTATGATCGACAGCCGGCGCCTTGCCCGGTTTGCGCAGCACGAGCAGCAGCGGCATCACGGCGAGCGACATGATCATCAGCAGCTTGAAATCGTCCATATAGGCGATGATCGTCGATTGCAGCGTGATGATGCCGTCGAGCGCCGAGGCGCCGGCAACCGTGGTCGGGTCTAGACCCGCCGCCGCCTTGGTCTGGAAGGCATGGTTGAACGGCGTCACATAGCTGACGAGGTCTGCATGGTTGCGCTGGACGTTTTCCACCAAAAGCGCCGAGACGACGGCGATGCCGACGCTGGAGCCGATGTTGCGCGACAGATTGTAGAGACCCGTCCCGTCGCCGCGCATATGCGCGGGTAGCGTCGCAAAGGCGACCGTCGTCAGCGGCACGAACAGGAAGCCAAGGCCGGCGCCCTGGATGAAGCCGACATAAACGATCGTCCATTGCGAAACGTCAGGCGTCCAGCCGATCATCGCATACATCGCCCAGGCGGTGATCGCGAGGCCGAGGAAGAGCAGGATGCGCGTATCCACCTTGCCGATCAGTCGTCCGACCACGAACATGCACACCATCGTGCCGAGGCCGCGCGGCCCCATGACGATGCCGGCGGTGATCACCGGATAACCCATCAGCGACTGCAGATAGGGCGTCATCAGCGCGAGCGAGGCAAGATAGGTCACCCCGATCACGAAGATGAAGATCATGCTGACCGTAAAATTTTGGTCGAGGAACAGCCGCGGATTGATGAACGACTTTTCCGTCGTGAACGTGTGGACGAGCAGCAGGTAGAAGGCAGCCGCGCAGACCATGGCCTCGATCACGATCTCGCTCGACGAGAACCAGTCGAGCTGCTGGCCACGGTCAAGGAAGAGCTGCAGCGAGGCGATCGCGATGCTGAGCATGCCGAAGCCGAACCAGTCCAGCTTCGCCTGCGCGTCGATCTTCGTCTCTTTCACAAAGACGCTGATGCCCATCAGGGCAAGGATGCCGATCGGCACGTTGATGTAGAAGACCCAGCGCCAGCTGATATTGTCGGTGAGCCAGCCGCCGATGACCGGGCCGAGCACCGGCCCGACCATGACCGAAACACCGAACAGCGCCATCGCCGAACCGCGCTCCTCCACCGAATAGATGTCGAGCAGGATGCCCTGCGACAGCGGCACGAGCGCCGCGCCGAAAAACCCCTGCAGCAGGCGGAAGCCGACGATCTGCGGCAACGACTGGGCGAGCCCGCAGAGGACCGACGCGGCGACGAAGCCGAAGATGGCGACGAGCAGCACCCGCTTGCGGCCGAACTTGGCGGCGAGGAAGCCGGACGGCGGCGTCATGATTGCGGCAGCGACGATATAGGAGGTCAGCACCCAGTTGATCTGGTCGGCGGAAGCCGAAACGCTGCCCTGGATATAGGGCAGCGCGACGTTAGCGATCGTCGTGTCGAGCGCCTGCATGATGACCGCCAGGATGACGCAGGCGGTGATCGCGCCGCGATTGGCCACCACAGCTGACGCTGCCGGTGAAGCCACGCTACTCATGGGCGTAGGCCGACGAATGGTCGAGAAGCTTCTGGGCGAATTCCGGCAGGCCGCGCTTGTGACCGGTATCGACATCGACCACGGTACTCATGCCGGCACGAAGCGGCGGCTTGCCGGCCGTGTCGTCGATCGAAACCCGCATCGGGATGCGCTGCACGACCTTGACCCAGTTGCCGGACGTGTTCTGCGCCGGGAGCAGCGCGAAGCTGGAGCCCGAGGCCGGGCTGACGCTCGCGACCTTGCCCGTCCACTGGACGCCCGGATAGGTATCGACGCTGATCGTCACCGGCTGGCCGGGCTTGATATAGGTCAGCTCGGTTTCCTTCGGGTTGGCGGCAATCCACATGTTCTTCGTCGAGACCAGCGAGAAACCCTGCTGGGCTGCTTCCAGATAGCTGCCGACCTGGAGCGCGCTGACATTGGTGACGATGCCGTCGAAGGGCGCCCGCACCACGGTGTCGTCAAACTGGCGCTGCGCGTCATCGATCGCCGCCTGGGCTTCGAGATAGAGCGGGTTCTGCTCGATCGGCTGGTCGGCATTGCCGCCGAGCTGGGCAAGCGTCGCGTCGGCCTGCGCCTTGGCGACCGCGACCTTCTGCTGGGCGGCATCAAGATTGTGCTTGGCGTCGTCATAGGCCGTCTGCGACGCCGCCGAACCGGATATCAGGCGCTGCTGGCGTTCGAGCACGGTCTGGTAATAGGGAATGTCGGCTTCAGCCTGGGCGATCTGGGCGAGCGTTTCCCTATAGGAGGCCTGCAGGTTGAGCAGCTGGTTGCGGGCAGCACCGAGTTTCGCCTTGGCGCCGTCGAGCGCGATGCGGAAACTGTCCGGTTTCAGCGTGAAGAGAACCTGGCCCCGGCTGACTTCCTGGTTCTCGCGCACATCTACGGATGCGACCGTGCCGGCGACATCTGTCGAAACGCCGATCATGTCCGCCTGGAGATAGGCATTGTCGGTCGACATGATCTGGCCGCCCTCGACGTAATAATAACCGCCGACGACCAGAGCGACCGGCAGCAGCGCAAAGAGCACCGGCCGCGTCAGGCTGCGTCGCTTGCGCGCCTTGCTGTGCTCGGGCGCTGCCGGAGCAGGCGTTTCGAGAACGGTGACATTGCTGGTCTCGGGCGAACGGGCGGAGGTCTCGGTCATGGGAGGACTTCTTTTAAGCTTTGTCGGCCGGTGTGCGGCAGGCCGTTACGAGGTTGGATTTCATGTGTTCGAGTATTTCAAAGAGGCGGGCGCGATCGGCGTCCGAGATATTTTCGAGCGCATCCTTGCGCGTCGCATCGCCGAACTTGCGACCATCGTCGAGAAGGGCTCTCGAGCTTTCGGTCGTGTAGAGCAGCGTGATCCGCCGGTCGGTCTCGTGCGGCCGGCGCTCGATGAGGCCGCGTTCCGCAAGATTGTCGAGCACCCGCATCAGCGAGATCGGCGAGATTTCCAGAAGCTCCGCGAGCGCCTTCTGGTGAATGCCTTCGCAGCGAGCGAGATAGGCGATCGTCTGCCACTGGGCGCGCGTCAGGCCGATATGCTTCGCGCGCTGTTCGAAGCGCTTTCGAAACAGGCGGGCAACGTCGTTCAAAAGAAAACCGAGGGTCGGGGTGTTGTTGGGCATGGCTGAAAAACTAGCGTGCTGATGGTAAGCATGTATATATTCGGTCGCCCGTTAACAACCGCGCCACCCGCGACGTTCTGTCACTTGGGCCATCACGCTTGCGTGTGCAATCGCCCGAACCGGTTTCGCGGGCACCGCGCGACAGACGAGGACCGAGGAATTCCGACAAGCCTTGGGTATTCGCGAAACCCGTCGAAATAGATCAGCAACAATACTGTTTCACCCGGCCTTAAAAGCTTGCTGGTAGTGAGTAGATCATATCGCGACGACCAGAGAAGCTCGGCGGCAGCTGGATCTAGAACGCGACAGGTCAACATCGAGTTCAAAAAGGCAGACAGGCCGGATGCGACGCACTCTCCTTTCCATCGCCCTTGCCGGGCTCCTGCCCTTCTGCGCCACCGATGCCGGCGCGACGACCCTGGAGCAGGACCTCCACGACCTGACCAGCCAGCAGGTCGACGACACGACCGAGTTCAGCCTCGGCAACTCGATGTTCTTCCTGCTGCACGAAGCCGGTCACATGCTGGTCTCGGAGTTCGACCTGCCGGTTCTCGGCCGCGAGGAGGACGCGGTGGACACGCTCTCCACCCTGCTGCTGCTGGCGCCGAACAAGGACGCGTTCAACACCGCCCTCATCGACTCCGTCGACGGCTGGACGTTCTCGGCGGAAGCAAGCGAGGAGGCGGAGGAAGAGCAGGAGCTCTGGGGCGCCCACGCCCTCGACCGCCAGCGCGCCTTCAACATGGTCTGCCTGATGGTCGGCAAGGATGCCGGAAAATTCAAGGAATCCGCCGACGACCTGGAAATGCCGAAAAGCCGCCGCGACGAATGCGTAGGCGAATACCAGAAGGCCCGCGACAGCTGGTTCGGCCTTCTGAAGCCGCATATGCAGAGCGGCGACAGGAAGACGAAATTCGTCATCGACTATCGGTCTCCCAAATCAAGGGACCTCAAGGACTATGCCGACGCCGCAAGGAAGGCCAAGCTTCTCGACAACGTCGCAACGCTGATGGCCAATCTCTACGCGTTGAAAGACGGCATCAAGCTGACCGCCGCCGAGTGCGGGGAGCCGAACGCCTACTGGTCGGCGGAGAACCGTGAGATGACCTACTGTTACGAACTGCTGCAGTGGCACACGCAGACGGTCGCCAACTATTTCCGCAAGGGCGAGGAAAGCAGCAACGACGAGGCGGAGGAGAAAACTTCCGAAGCAAAGCCGGCTTTGACAAAAGTGTTCGGCACGGCGACCGCCCGCCAATAGGAACCGGCCAATATGGGACAAAAACGCCCGGCCCTCGATCGAGGAGCCGGGCATTTTCCTTTTAAGCATCAAGCGCCATAGGGCGCGAAGAACTTCTTGGCGGCTTCGATCTCGTTGGGACGGATCTCATGCCCGCCGCCATGCCATTCCAGCGTCACCGCATCCCCCTGCGCCCTGAAATAATCGGCAAGGGCCGTGGTCTGCTCCACCGAACTGATCGGGTCATGCTGGCCGGCCGTGATCAGCACATGGGCCGTGTCCTGGCGCTTGCGGTCCTTCGGCGCGAACGGGATCAGCGGATGCATCAATACGCCCGCATCGAACAGGCCCGGCTTCTCGATCATGATATTGGCGAGAATGTTCGCGCCGTTCGAGAAACCGAGGCCGAGCACGGTCGAGGATTCGTAACGCTCGCGGTTGGCGGCGACGAATTCGCTCATCCGCTCGGTCGCCCGGGCAAGATCCTCGCAATCGTAGACACCTTCCGCCTTGCGCCGGAAGAAGCGCGCCGCACCGTGTTCGGAAATGTCGCCGCGCGGCGAGATCACCGTGGCGCCCGGCAACAGCCGGCCGCCAAAATCGAAGAACTGGTTTTCATCGCCGCCGGTGCCGTGAAAGACGAACAGGATCGGCGCACCGGGTGCACCGGGACGCGCCCGGTGCACATAACTGTCGTAACTCATTGTTTTTCTCCTTGATCACTGCAGCCGTTAGGCGCCGATCGGTTCGAGATGCTGTTCGAGAACCTTCCTCAGGTGCTCATGCTGCGTGGGCAGCTTCAGGGCTTCACCGAGATGGGCGGTATCCTCGTCGCGGTCGAAACCGGGTTCGTTGGTGGCGATTTCGAACAGAACGCCGCCCGGCGTACGGAAATAGATCGCCCAGAAATAATCGCGGTCGATGACCGGCGTGACCTGGTAACCGGTATCCATCAGCGCCTTGCGGACTTCGAGCTGCGTTGCGCGGTTCTCGACGGCAAAGGCGATGTGGTGGACCGAGCCGGCGCCGAGATTGGCGCGGGCAATGTTCGGCATGGTTTCGATGTCGATGACATCGGCACCGTTGCCGCCCGGCATGGCGAGCCTGAGCACGCCGTCCTGGCTGTCGACCTGCTGATAGCCCATGAACTTCAGCAGCTCGGCGGTGGCGCCTTCATCGCGCAGACGCAGCGAAGCGGAATGGAAGCCGCGGATCGCATGATCTTCGGAAATGCCATTGCCGATGAACTGCTTGCGGGCATCGTCCTTGACTTCGACGAGCGCAAAACCGTCGCCATCGGGGCCGGCGAAATGCAGGCGGTTTTCACCGAATGCGGTATCGGCCTTGATGCCTTCGGCGCCGGCCTTCGTCAGGCGATCGGTCCAGAAACCGAACGAGCCTTCCGGAACCGAGAACAGCGTCGTGCCCACTTCGCCAGTGCCCTGGCGGCCACGGGCGATATGCGGGAACGGGAAATAGGTCATGACAGAGCCGGGCGAGCCGACCTCATCGCCGTAATAGAGATGGTAGACATCCGGAGCGTCGAAGTTGACGGTCTTCTTGACGCGGCGAAGACCGAGCGTATCGGTGAAGAACTTGTTGTTGGTGCTGGCGCTGGCGGCCATCGACGTGACGTGGTGGAGGCCTTTGATCTGGTCGAGCATTTTTAAACCCCTTGTCTTGGGAGCCGCCTGTGCGGCCCGCTTTCTGGGGTAAAGATGGTGGAACGACCGGCAATTGGATAGACGCGACGATCCGAACGCATTGTTCACCTTGCGTAGACAAGCGTTGGTTAATCGTTCACAGAATTAGACTTGTTCCGGCAGGCGCCAATCGACCGGATCCTTGCCGATCGACTGCAGATAGGCATTCGCCTTCGAGAAGGGGCGAGAGCCCAGAAACCCGTTATGGGCCGAAAGCGGCGACGGATGCGCCGAGCGCAGCACCAGATGGCGCTGCTGATCGACGAAAGCCGCCTTCTTCTGGGCATAGGAACCCCAGAGAATGAAGACGATGCCATCGCACTCGTCGTTGACCGCGCGGATCACCGCATCGGTAAAACGCTCCCAGCCTTTGCCCTGGTGGGAGGCCGCCTGGCTCTCCTCCACCGTCAGCACGCTGTTGAGCAGGAGCACGCCCTGCTCCGCCCAATGCTCGAGGAAGCCGTGCCTGGCCGGCGGAATGCCGAGATCCGTCTCCATCTCCTTGTAGATATTGACGAGCGATGGCGGAATGCGCACGCCGGGCTTCACGGAAAAGCACAAGCCATGCGCCTGTCCGAAACCGTGATACGGATCCTGACCGAGGATCACGACCTTCACCTCGTCGAGCGGCGTGAGGTCAAGCGCGCGAAAATATTCCGAACCCTTCGGGAAGATCCGCTTGCCCGCTTCCTTTTCGGCAACGAGGAAACGCTTCAGCTCATGCATATAGGGATCGGAAAACTCCGGTCCGAGAACATGTTTCCAGCTTTCCTCGAGCTTGACCTCGGCTTCGGCCATGTCCTGTCCTCAGATGACGTGGTGGTTCGAGCGCGAGTGCCAATCCCAGGCCGAACGGATGATATCGTTCAGCCCGTATTTCGGTTCCCAGCCGAGAACCGTCCGCGCCTTGTCGTTATTGGCAACCAGCGATGTGGAATCACCTTCGCGCCGGCCGACATATTCCACGGGAAAGGGTTTGCCGGAGACTTCGGAAATCGCTGCAAGCAGTTCCTTCACGGTCGTGCCGGTGCCGGTCCCAAGGTTGAGTTCGACCGTCTCGCCGCCGCCAAGCAGGTAATCGACCGCCCGCACATGCGCATCGGCGAGGTCAAGCACATGGATATAGTCGCGCACGCAGGTGCCGTCGCGGGTGTCGTAGTCGTCGCCGAACACCTTGAAACCCTGGCGGCGGCCAAGCGCCGCTTCGATGGCGAGCGGAATGGCGTGGGTTTCCGGCGTATGCCATTCGCCGATCCGGCCCTTGAAATCAGCGCCCGCGGCATTGAAGTAACGCAGCATCACCGACTTCAGGTCCTTGTAGGTCCCGTAATCCTTCAGCGCCTGCTCGATGATGAACTTGGTGCGGCCATAGGGATTGATCGGCGCCTGTTTGTGCGTCTCGTCCATCGGCACACGGTCCGGCAGTCCATAGGTCGCGCATGTCGAGGAGAACACGAAGGCCCTGACGCCCGCATCGATCGCCGCCGACAGCAGGGTCAGCGCCCCGATGACATTGTTGTCGTAGAAGGCGACCGGGTTCTTGACCGATTCCCCCACCTCGATCAGCGCCGCGAAATGCAGCACGGCATCGGGCTTGTGCTTGGCGAAAACTTCGTCGAGCCGGGCGCGGTCGCGGATATCGCCCTGTTCCAGCTCACCCCAGCGCACGAATTCCGCGTGTCCGTTGGAGAGATTGTCGAAAACGATCGGGTGATAACCCCGCTCGGCGAGCACCAGGCACGTATGGGAACCGATATAACCGGCCCCGCCGACGACGAGCACTTTCTGTTGCGACATCATTTTCCCTGCGGTTATTGAAGCCGGCGGCACTATAACCGGCGGCGCTTAAATGGGAAGGGCGAACGACCACGAGAAATTGGATGAAGACGTTGCTCCCGAACTTGTCTATTCTACTCAGGATATCCCATAGGTCATTTCATGCGTCTCCTCTTTCTCGCCCTCGGGTGGCTGTTCGTAGCGATCGGCATTGTCGGGGCTTTCCTGCCTGTCCTGCCCACTACGCCATTCCTGCTTCTGGCCGTCGGCTGCTTTGCACGCTCCTCGCCGCGGTTGGAAACCTGGCTGCTCGAGCATCCGAAATTCGGGCCGCCCTTGCGCAACTGGCGGGAAAAGGGCGCGATCGCCCGTAAGGCGAAGATCGCGGCGATCTCCCTCATGGCCCTGAGTTATGCGGTCTTCCTGTTCGGCACCTCGCCGCCGCTGTGGCGGGCGGTGCTGGTGGCAGCCGTCATGCTCGGCTCGGCGACCTTCATCGTCACCCGGCCGGATACGTGACCATCTAACCGTTCAGCGGTGTCGCGATTGCGGCAGGACGTAGGGGATATGGGCCGCCGGAATGCGGCCGACGGCGCCGGCGATGCCGTAGACGCTGGCGATGATCTCGTCGTTCACCGTTTCCAGGCAGGCGCCTTCCGCCACCGCCCGGCCGTAATTCAGCACCACGAGATGGTCGGCGAATTCGGCCGCAAGGTTGAGGTCGTGCAGGATGGCGAGCACGATGCCGCCCGCATCGGCGAAATCGCGGGCGATTTCCAGCACCGAGATCTGGTGGCCGAGGTCGAGGCTGGCGGTCGGTTCGTCGAGGAACAGCGCGCGCGGCACGCCGTCCGCGACCGGCTGCGGCACCTGCGCGAGGGCGCGGGCGAACTGCACCCGCTGTTGCTCACCGCCCGACAGCGACGGATACGGCCGGCTTTCGAATCCGCGCAAGCCCACGCGGGAAAGTGCCTGGCGGGCCTGTTCGGTCGGGTTGAGCGCCCCTTGCGCCACCGCTCCCATGCGCACGATTTCGAGCGCGGTGAAGGGGAAGGCGAGCTGCGTCGCCTGCGGCAGAACCGCCCGGCGCCTGGCGAGATCGACCGGCTGGCAGAGATCGACGCTGGCGCCGTGATAGCTGACGAAACCGGTATCCGGCTTCATTTCGCCGGAGATCACTTTCATCAGCGTCGACTTGCCGGCACCGTTCGGGCCGATGACGACGGTGAACCGGCCGGGTTCGAGATCGAGCCCGACATTGTCGATGAGCTTGCGGCCGGAGCGGGTGACGGTGACGTTTTCGGCTGAAATCATGGCATGTCCCGCATGGTGATGCCGTTCTTGCCGAGCAGCAGGAAAAGGAAGACCGGCGCGCCGAACAGGGCGGTGACGACGCCGATCGGCAGTTCCGCCGGAGCGGCCACGGTACGCGCGACACAGTCGGCGATCAGAAGCAAAGCTCCTCCCCCGAGCGCCGAGCCCGGCAGCAGGAAGCGGTGCGACGGCCCCATCACGAGGCGCAGCAGATGCGGCACGACGATGCCGACGAAACCGATCGAACCGGCGACCGCGACGGTGGAGCCACAGGCGGCGGCGACCGCGACGATGACGATCTTCTTCAGCCTCTGAACCGGTATGCCCATATGGAAGGCGGCGGCATCGCCGAGCACCAGCGCGTCGAGCCCGCGCGCCACGAAGGGGATGATGACGATCACCGCGCCGATGAAGGGGAGGATGGAAAACACGCGCCCGAACGTCGCGCCCCCGAGCGAGCCGAGGCTCCAGAACGTGATGTCCCGCAGTTGCCGGTCGTCGGCCATCACGATCATCAGGCCCATCAGGGCCGCCGACAGCGCGCCGATCGCGATACCCGAAAGGATCAGCGTCGTCGTCGAGGTACGCCCGTCGCGGGTGGCGATAAGGTAGAGCATCCAGGTGTTGAACAGCCCACCGAAGAAGGCCATCAACGGCAGGAACTGATTGCCGAGAACCATGGCGACAGGTGCCAGGATGCCGTTGCCGAGCACGATGGCCGCGACTGCGGCAAGGCCCGCGCCGGAGGTGACGCCCACGATGCCGGGATCGGCGAGCGGGTTGCGGAACAGGCCCTGCATCATCGCACCGGAGACGGCGAGCCCGGCGCCGACCAGAAGGCCGAGCGCGGTGCGCGGCAGGCGGACCGCCTCGAGGATCACCCGTTCCTGGGTTGAGAGGCTCGCGCCACTGCCGGTCGCATAGATCCAGAGATCATGCAGATCGACGCCGGTCGGGCCGATACCGAGCGAAAGCAGGCAAGCGACAAACAACGCCGCCGCCAGCAGGAGCAGTACGACGATACCCTTGCGGGTCCGGTCTCCATCCTCCACCGGCCGGAACGGCATCGCCAGCGCCTTCATCATCAGTTGATCGCTCCCGGATAGATTTGTGCGGCGAGCGAGCGAGCGGCGTCCGGCGTGCGCGGCCCGAAACCGAGCAGCAGCAGCCCGTCCATGGTGACAAGCGCCTTGTTGGCGGCAGCAGGCGTCGTCTGCATCGACGGCGTGGCAAAAACCTGCTCCGGTGTGAGAGCGTGGTCGCCACGCGACATCGAGAGCACCACATCCGGCTTGGCGGCGATGACGCCTTCGTCGGCAAGCGGCTTGTAGCCGTTGATGGTCGGCGCGGCATTGACGCCGCCGGCCATTTCGATCACCGCGCCCGCCTCGGTATCGGCACCGCCGGCCATGACGCGATTATTGGTAAGCGAGAGCACGAACAGGACCTTCTTCTTCGGCCCGGGAATTTTCGCGACGTCGGCGGCGAGCTTCTTCAGCCCCTCTTCCGTCTTCACGGCGAGCGCCTCGGCCTTGTCGGAAAGCCCGACGGCCGCGCCCACGTCCCGGATCTTCCTGCCGATCAAATCAGCCTTCGCCGGCGTCGGGATGACGACCATCGGCACTTCGCTGGCCTTGAGGATTTCGATGACGGGCGGCGGGCCGGACCCCTCCTCCATCAGGATCAGATCGGGCTTCTGCCCGAGAATGCCTTCGGCGGAAAGCGCGCGCATATAGCCCACATCGGGCTTGGAAGTCGCCGCATCCGGATAGAAGCTCGTCGAGTCCCGTGCTACGATCCGGTCCTCGGCGCCGAGCGCATAGAGGATCTCGGTGATCGTGCCTCCGATCGAGACGATCCGCTTGGCTTCCGGATTGCCCTTGTCGGACGCTGAGGCGACGCCCGCGGCGAGGCTGGCGCCCAGGAGGACGGCTGCGAATAGCCCTCTGAAGGTGAAGGAAGACCCCATGATACTCTGCTCCTTGTGCGCAGGCCGAAGCGCAAAATGCCCCGGTTCCGCCAAGCCGGCGGCGATAACTTGAGTTGACTACGCAAGTTTTTTGGGCTTTTCAAGGGGACCGGCCACAGATATCTTGAGCCGAAAGTGAAACTTAAAATGAGGGACTGATCATGTATATTGCGATGAACCGATTCCGCGTCGTGCCGGGCTACGAAGACGCATTCGAAGCCATCTGGCGTGGCCGCCAGGGCCGCCTTGCCGAGCTGCCCGGCTATGTGGAGTTCCACATGCTCAAGGGCCCTAAGGCTGAGGACCACACTCTCTACGCATCTCACACCGTCTGGGAAACCTTCGAGGACTTCCAGGCCTGGACGAAGTCGGAACAGTTCCGCGCCGCTCATGCGAATGCCGGCAACAACCGCGCCAAGGTTGAATATCTCTCCGGCCCGCATTTCGAAGGTTTCGAAGTGATCATCCACGAAGACAAGAACGGCGTGCGCGCCGACGCTGCCGCCTGAGGTCGTGATGAACGCCGTTTCCGAAATCAAGCCGGACCGTCGTGAACGGGCGATCGCTGCCCTTGCGGAAAAGCCCGACGGCGTCGTCGAGGCGATCGCCGCCAATGCCGACGTGACGCCTGCCGAGATCCTCGAAATCCTGCCCAGGGGCGCGGCGGTCATCGCCGACAAGGAGAAGTTCGCGGACATCTGGGCCGAGATGAGCACCTGGGGCGAGGTCCTGTTCATCGTCCATACCGAAGACATCGTGCTGGAGGCGGAAGGCAGCCTGCCGATGGGTTCGGAGGGACACGGCTGGTTCAACATCCACGGCGACAGCCCGATCGGCGGTCACATCAAGAAGGACAACTGCGCGTCGGTGACCTTCGTCGACCGTGCCTTCCACGGCCGCCGCTCCTGCTCCGTGTGGTTCATGAATGCCAAGGGTTCGGCAATGTTCAAGGTCTTCGTCAAGCGGGATGCCGCACGCGAACTGATCCCCGAACAGCTGCAGAAGTTCGAGACGCTGCGCGACAGCTACCTGGCATAAACCCAGGCGTTTCTATGAGTTTCGGTGATTCGGGCGAAAAATAACCGTCCGAATCATTTTTAGCGGAACCTTTCGTTTTCCCGTGCATTTGCGTATTATGGCAGACCTCGCGAAGCGGGCTGGCGGCCGTACGATCGTTTTCAGCCACGTGCCGCCCCTGGGTGATTGTCATTGAATGAGGCGCCGCCGCGCCCATAGGCGGACCGGTCGCTTGCCCGATACGAGGAGAGCGATCTTAGCGGCGCGGCGCGCCTCATCGACTTTCAAGTCTGTGAGGCCTCAAAAAGCTGCCTAGAGGGCCGGCACCCATTTCCAGAAAACGCCTTCCATCCGCTCCGGGTAATATTTGAATTCGCATTCGAAACGGCGTCCATAGGCTTCCGCCGCCTTCAAGGCCGCGTCGCTGACCGGCTTCATGCCGGTCCCGGGCGCAAACCAGTCTTCCATCAGGTCATCGGGAATATAGACGCCAATCCTGAGCGGCAGCGCCGTCAGGGTCGTATCGAGTTCTTCAGGCGGCATGACTTTCCTCCTCCACGAAAAGACGAACGTCCCGCAGAACGTCCGTCTCTCCGCGAAGTTCCGGTCTCGGACCGGAAGCCCGATCGGATATCTGGTCAGTGGTGGTCGACGTGATCCGGCTTGCCCTTGCGGTTGGTCGAGGCAAACTCTTCGAGCTGCTTTTCGCTCATGGATTTCTCCATACCCTTCGAAGCGCCCTTGAGTTCGCCCTTCTTGATGTCGCCGCGTTTGGCGGCGAGCGCTGCGCCGGCTGCTTTCTGCTGTGCTTTGGATTTCGCTGGCATATCTGCCTCCTGTTTTATCGTGGCGGTCAACACCGCTCGGCAACGCTTGGTTCCCCCCTGCCCAACGGAACCTCTCCGGCATCGGCGTGTTCTGAACGACAGGCCATCGCTCCCGACGGGCGCGAAGTTGAGGAAAGGAACACCTATGGACGCTGACCGCAAACCCGACACCGCCGATCAATCCGAACACGTCGAACGGGCCGACCGGGAGCGGGCCGACGACGCACTCCAGGCGCAGACGAACGAGACCAATCAGGAGGCTGTCAAGGAAGCATCCCGCCTCGGAGCCGGCGATACCTACCTGGTGGAAACCGACCTCGAAGACCTCGACCAGCGGGTTGACGGCGACCAGCCGGACGGCCGTCCCAGCCCGATGGCGAATGCGGACAATCCCGAACGCTGAAACGCTCCTATCTCTAAAACACCCCGAAACGGAACCTCCCGGCATGTCCGGGTGTTCCTCTGCGCGAGTTCAAATTCGGAGATCCTCGATGAATGCTGAAGCGAATGCCGCGCAGAACCTGCCGAGGGAGAAGGCCACCCACCCGGTCGATACGATGCCGGGAATGGAGGTAAGGGCTGCGCCGACGCTGGCCGACGCGGATTCCGAGGCCTTCGTCGCCGAGGCGGTCGAGGATCTCGTCAAGTGCCACATCCCCTTCCTGCTGGCCGGCACCTTCGCCATCAGCGCCTATACCGGCATCACCCGCCCCACCAAGGATCTCGATATCTTCTGCAAGGCCGGCGATTACGCCCGCATCCTCGCCCACTTCAAAGACAAGGGTTACCAGATCGAAGTCGAGGACGACCGCTGGCTCGGCAAGGTGAAGAAGGGCCGGCATTTCTTCGACGTCATCTTCGCCGCCTCGAACGGCACCATGCCGATTAGCGACGCCTGGTTCGAAAACGCCCGCCAGATCGACATGAACGGCCACAAGGTGCGTATCATCGCGCCGACCGAACTCATCTGGTCGAAATGTTTCGTGCAGCTCCGCCACCGTTATGACGGCGGCGACATCGTCCACATGATCCTGCGCGCCCACGACCAGATCGACTGGGAGCGGCTGCTGAACCACATGGAAGTGCATTGGGAAGTGCTTTTGATCCACCTCCTGAACTTCCGCTGGATCTACCCGACCGAGCGCGACAAGGTGCCCGACTGGCTGCTGGACGAGTTGCTCGACCGCCTGAAGGCGCAGCGCGAACTGCCGCTGCCGCAGATGAAGATCTGCCGCGGCCGCATGTTCAGCCGCGTGGATTTCGAGATCGACGTGAAGGAGTGGGGTTTTGCCGATGTTGGCGGCGAAGGCGACCTTCGCGACGGCGTCGAAGAGGAAACGGCCGAAGGAGGTTTGGCGTGAGCAAGACGACCGACGCAAAGACCGAAACCAGAAAAGCGGAAACGGAAAAGGCGAACGGCAAGCTGAGGATCGCCGCCATGGGCGACCTGCATGTCAAGGAACACGGCACGACGTCCTACAAGGAACTGTTCACCGAGATTTCCCAGGCAGCAGACATCCTTGTCCTCACCGGCGATCTGACCGATCTCGGCAAGGTCAAGGAGGCGGAAATCTTGGCTTCGGACTTGCGCGCCTGCTCGATCCCGATCGTCGGCGTGCTCGGCAATCACGATTACGAATGCGGCTGCGTCGAGGAAGTCACGAACATTCTGAAGGATGCCGGCATCCATCTTCTGGAAGGCCAGGCGGTCGAAATCAACGGTGTCGGTTTTGCCGGAGCCAAGGGCTTCGCCGGCGGCTTCGGCCGCCACATGCTCGGCTCCTTCGGCGAGCCGGCGATCAAGGCCATGGTCACGGAGAGCGTCGAGGAAACGATGCGGCTGGAGAACGCGCTGCGCCAGGTGCGCTCCGAACGGGCGATGGTCGTGCTGCATTACGCGCCGATCCGCGAAACGGTGGCCGGCGAACCGGAGGAGATCTATCCGTTCCTCGGTTCGTCAAGACTGGCCGAGACCATCGATCGTTTTCCGGTGAAAGCCGTGGTCCATGGCCATGCGCATCGCGGCACTTACGAGGGCCGGACGCCGGGCGGGGCGCCCGTCTATAACGTCGCCTCCCATATCGAGAAGCCGTCCGGCAGGCCTTACGCAATGCTGCAGCTCTAGGATATTCTCGTTGCCAAACCCGTCCGTGCCGGACACCCGAGAGGCGTGTTCGTTCATCTGGGCTCGCTGAGTGCCGGATCGCGTCGGCATTTCGACAAGGGCAGTTGGCGCGTGGAGTAAATCTCCCTGACGATTCCGTCTTTCTCGGTCGAAACGTTCATGCAGAAGCAGGCATAGCCGTGACTGTAGTTGATGGTGACATGCTCGCCCTCGGCCATGTCCTTGATCTTGTCCATGCCCTTGGCTTCATAGCCGCCCTGAAGCATGATCAGCCATTCGTTCTGAGCATCGACCAGCGTCCAGTTGCGGGGCGTCGGATTGATCAGCCAGCCGCAACGCGTTTCGGCAAGCGCGGCAGCCGGCAGAAGCAACAACGAGATGCATATCGCAAACAGTCTCTTCATCACCGCCTCCGCTTCAAGGCACGAATATCCTGCGGTGATCCGCGCGTCCACGGCAACTTGCCGGCATATGCTCACACATGCAGCGCATGCCCCAGCGCCTTCAGCGCCGACTCGGCAAACGCCTCCGACTGTGTCGGATGCGCGTGGATCGTGCCTGCGATATCCTCCAGCCGCGCGCCCATCTCGACGGCGATCCCGAATGCCGCAGAGAGTTCGGATATCCCCGCTCCTACGCCCTGGATGCCCAGCACAAGATGGTTGTCGGCCCGCGCCACCACCCGCACGAAACCTTCCTCCGCCGACAGCGTCATCGCCCGGCCGTTGGCGGAAAACGGGAACTGGCCGATCTTGATCTCGCGTCCCGCAGCCTTCGCTTCGTCCGGCGACATGCCGACCGAAACAATCTCCGGATCGGTGAAGCAGACCGCGGGAATGGCGCGCTTGTCCCAGGACCTTCGCTTACCGGAGATGATCTCCGCCACCATCTCGCCCTGCGCCATCGCCCGGTGCGCCAGCATCGGCTCGCCGGTCACGTCGCCGATTGCATAAATGCCGCGCATCGAGGTGCGGCACTGCTCGTCGATCCGAAGGAAACGGCCGTCCGTATCGAGCTCCAGCTCCTCGCGGCCCCAGCCTTCGGTGACCGGCTTGCGGCCGACGGTCACGAGGATCCTGTCTGCGGCGATACGCCTTTCCTCGCCGGAGCCGGTCTCCGCAAGCAAGGCCTCTCCATTTGAGGACGGGCCTTTCACCTTCGTGCCGAGCAGAACCTCGACACCCAAAGCCGCGAGCCGCCTGGCGACGGGCTGGGTAAGCTGCGTATCGTAGAGGGGCAGGATGCGGTCGAGCGCTTCGACGATCGTCACCTTCGACCCGAGCTTGGCAAAGGCGATGCCGAGTTCAAGGCCGATATAACCGGCGCCGACCACCGCGAGCCTCTCCGGCACCTCGGTCAGCGACAGCGCACCGGTCGAAGAAATGACCTTGCCCCCGAACGGCAGCATCGGCAGCTCGACCGGCGCCGAACCCGTGGCAATGACGATGTTTTCGGCGCGGATGACCTGCTCCCCGGTTTCGGTTTCCACGGCGACCGTCTTGCCGTCCCGGAATTTCGCCCGCCCGACGACGATCTTGACGCCGGCCTTTTTGAGAAGACTCGACACACCCATCGTCAGCCGGCCGGTAATACCGTCCTTCCAGGCCATGGTTTTTGCAAGGTCGATGGCCGGGTTATCGGCCTTGATGCCCATCGCATTCCGGCCCGCCGCCATCGCGACGGTCTTCGCGAAATCGTCTGCCGCATGGATCAGCGCCTTGGAGGGAATGCAGCCGATATTGAGACAGGTGCCACCCGGCTTCGCCATTTCGACAATGACGGTGTCTACCCCCAGCTGGCCGGCCCGGATGGCGCAGACATAACCTCCCGGACCGGCCCCGATGACGAGAAGCTTGCAGGTGATCTCTTTCATTGTTGTTCTCTCACCTCACTCCTCGACGAAGATAAGCGCCGGCGTTTCCATCAGCGCCTTCAGGCGCTGCACGAATGTCGCGGCATCCCAGCCGTCGATCACCCGGTGATCGAAGCTGGAAGACAGGTTCATCATCTTGCGCGGCACGAATTGCGTGCCATCCCAATGCGGCCGGACGGCGAGCTTGTTGACGCCGATGATCGCCACTTCCGGGTGGTTGATGACCGGCGTCGAGACGATGCCGCCCATCGCACCGAGCGAGCTGATGGTGATCGTCGACCCCGACAGCTCCTCTCGCAAAGCGGTGCCGTTTTTGGCCGCATCGCTGAGGCGTGCCACTTCCCGGGCGCAGTCAAAGATGTCGCGCGCCTCGGCGTGCTTCACAACCGGCACGACCAGACCCGAGGGCGTCTGCGCCGCAATACCGATATGCACGCCGCCATATTGACGGACGATACCGGCCTCGTCGTCGTAAAGCGCGTTGATGCCCGGCTGCTCACCGAGCGCCTTCACCATCGCCCGCATCAGGAAGGGCAGGATGGTGAGTTTCGGCCGGCCGGGCTTCTGGGTGCCGTTCATGCGGGTCCGCAGCTCTTCGAGCGCGGTCATGTCGATCTCCTCCACATAGGTGATGTGGGGGATGCGGGATTTCGACAGCGCCATCTTTTCGGCGATGCGGCGGCGCAGGCCGACGACCTTGACCTCCTGCACCGCCTTGTTCGGCTGCAGGCCCGCGGCGACAGCCCCGCCGCCACCCTGGCTGTTCAGGAACGCATCCAGATCCTCATGGCTGATGCGCCCGGCCGGACCTGTGCCCGCCACCTGCCGGAGGTCGATGCCCGCTTCCTTGGCCCGAAGGCGGACGGCCGGCGGCGCCAGCGGTTTTTCACCTTCGGCGCGGGGCGCGCCGGCATGAGGCGGAGCTTTGGCCACAGGGGACGGCGCAGCCATCTCAGCTTTTGGTTTAAGAGATTCAACCTTTTTCTCAAGAGCCTGTTCGAGAGCTGCAACGGGCAAAACAACCGGTTTAACCCGTGGCTCCTCCCCGCGGTCACCGTTCTCGGCCTCCGGCTCCTCGCCGTCGCTCCCCTCACCGGCGATCCTGATCTTGAGGATGACGGTACCGGTGGCGATCACGTCGCCCACCTCGCCATGCCGCCAGGTCACCTCGCCTTCAACCGGCGACGGAATTTCGACGGTCGCCTTGCCGGTCATCACCGCGGCGAGCACCATGTCCTCGCGCACCAGGTCGCCGACATTGACGTGCCATTCCACCAGCTCGGCTTCCGCCACGCCTTCGCCGACGTCCGGCAGCTTGATGAGTTTTTCCGCCATGTCTCAGGCCTCCATCATGTCGCGCAGCGCCCGGCCGACACGGGCCGGCCCCGGAAAATAATCCCATTCCTGCGCATGCGGATAAGGCGTGTCCCAGCCCGCCACCCGGATGACCGGCGCTTCGAGATGGTAGAAGCAGTGCTCCTGTACCAAAGCCGCCAGTTCCGCGCCGAAGCCGGAGGTGAGCGTCGCCTCGTGCACCACCATGCATCGCCCGGTCTTCTTCACCGAGGTGACGATCGTGTCGAGGTCGAGCGGCATGAGGGTGCGCAGGTCGATGATCTCGGCATCGATGCCGGTTTCCTCGGCCGTCGCCTCGGCCACATGCACCATCGTGCCATAGGCAAGCACTGTCACCGCCGAGCCCGGACGCCGCACCACCGCCTTGCCGAGCGGCACCACGTAATGTTCGGCCGGCACCTCGCCGAGCGGATGCCCCGCCCAGGAGGTCACCGGCCGGTCGTGATGGCCGTCGAAGGGGCCGTTATAGAGCCGCTTCGGTTCGAGGAAGATCACCGGGTCCGGGTTCTCGATCGAGGCGATCAGCAGGCCCTTGGCGTCATAGGGATTGGAGGGCACCACGACCTGCAGGCCGCAGACATGGGTGAACAGCGCCTCCGGGCTCTGGCTATGCGTCTGCCCGCCGAAGATGCCGCCGCCGGTCGGCATGCGCACGGTGATGCCGCAGGTGAAATCGCCGTTGGACCGGTAACGCAGCCGCGCCGCCTCCTGGGTGAGCTGGTCGTAGGCCGGATACATGTAATCGGCGAACTGGATCTCGACGCAGGGTTTGAGCCCATAGGCCGCCATGCCGATCGCCGCTCCGACAATGCCGGATTCGTTGATCGGCGCGTCGAAGCAGCGCGTCTTGCCGTATTTCTGCTGCAGCCCCTGGGTGCCGCGGAAGACGCCGCCGAAATAACCGACATCCTCGCCGAACACGACCACATCACCGTCGCGCTCCATGGAGACATCCATGGCACTGCGGATCGCCTCGATCATCGTCATCCGCGGCATGGGCGGGCCTCCGGGGAAAGTTCGGCGCTGCGGACATGCCCCTCATCCGCCCTCCGGGCACCTTCTCCCCGTAAACGGGGCGAAGGGGGCACGCCGGCGCTGCGGTAAAGACCCCTCTCCCCGCGCGCGGGGAGAGGATGCCGGCAGGCAGGTGAGGGGCAGAGCTGAATGGAAACGCCAATCATCCTCACACCCCCGCCTGCTGCCGCTGCCGCTTCAGATGCGGCGGCATTTCCGCGTAGACGCCTTCGAACATGTCCCGCATCGAAGGCCTGCCGCCGGAATGCAGCGTGCCGTGGCGCTCCGCCTCCTTCTGGGCGGCGACAACCGTGTCGCGGATTTCCGCCTCCATCTGTTTGTGGCGTTCCTCGCTCCAAGTGCCGATGCGGATCAGGTGGTTCTTTAACCGGATGACGGGATCGCCGAGCGGCCACGCCTCCGACTCCTCCTTCGGGCGATAGGCGGAGGGATCGTCGGAGGTGGAATGCGCGCCGACGCGATAGGTGACGTATTCGACCAGCGTCGGGCCGATATTGCGCCTCGCCCGATCCGCCGCCCATTTGGCGACCGCGTGCACGGCGAGATAGTCGTTGCCGTCGACGCGCAGCGACGGCAGGCCGTAACCAAGGCCGCGGGCGGCAAACGTGCCCGAACCGCCGCGGGCAACACCCTGGAAGGTCGAGATGGCCCATTGGTTGTTGACGACATTGAGGACCACGGGCGCCCGATAGGTGGAGGCAAAGACCAGCGCCGAATGAAAATCCGACTCGGCCGTCGATCCGTCGCCGATCCAGGCAGCGGCGATCTTCGTATCGTTCTTGATCGCCGACGCCATGGCCCAGCCGACGGCCTGTACATATTGGGTGGCGAGATTGCCGGAGATGGTGAAGAAGCCGAATTCCTTCGACGAATACATGATCGGCAATTGCCGCCCCTTCAGAGGATCGGCATCGTTGGAATAGATCTGGTTCATCATCTCGACCATCGGATAGCCGCCGGCGATCAAGAGGCCTGCCTGCCGATAGGTCGGAAAGTTCATGTCGCCCGGCAGAAGCGCCTTGCGGAAGGCGCAGGAGACCGCCTCCTCGCCGAGATGCTGCATGTAGAAGGACGTCTTGCCCTGCCTCTGCGCCATCAGCATGCGCTGATCGAAGACGCGCAGCAGCATCATGTGCTTCAGCCCCTCCATCAGTTCCTCTGATATCAGCGAGCCGGCCCAGGGGCCGACGGCCTCGCCCTCGCGGTCGAGCACGCGGATGATCGAATAGGCGAGGTCGCGGATCTCCTTCGGATCGACATCCACGTCCGGCCGTCGCACCGAGCCGGCCTTGGGGATCGGCACATTGGAGAAATCCGGCTTGCCGCCCGGCCGTACCTCCGGCTCGGGCACATGCAGGCTCAGTCTCTGTCCATCCGTCATTCGTTTCTCCTCCCAAAGAACCGA
The DNA here is from genome assembly GCF_031455615.1 of Neorhizobium sp. 2083. Lineage (NCBI taxonomy): Bacteria > Pseudomonadati > Pseudomonadota > Alphaproteobacteria > Hyphomicrobiales > Rhizobiaceae > Neorhizobium > Neorhizobium sp. 2083. The sequence goes on from NZ_JAVDTC010000002.1 coordinate 405,005, forward strand.
TCAAAATTTGCCGTTCAGCGCGGCGCCATCCGGAGCGCCCCGTCGAGGCGGATCACTTCGCCGTTCAGCATCGGGTTTTCGATGATGTCGCGCACCAGCCGCGCGAATTCCGCCGGCCGTCCGAGCCGCGGCGGAAACGGCACCGACTTGCCGAGCGAGGCGCGCACCTCGTCGGAAAATCCGGCCATCATCGGCGTCTCGAATATGCCGGGCGCGATCGTCATCATGCGGATGCCGTCGCGGGCAAGCTCGCGGGCGATCGGCAGGGTCATGCCGGCAACCGCCGCCTTCGACGCGGAATAGGCCGCCTGCCCGATCTGCCCGTCATAGGCGGCGACCGAAGCCGTGGCGACCAGCACGCCGCGCTCGCCCTCCTCGTTCGGCTCGGCTTTGGCGATCGCCTGCGCCGCCAGCCGGATCACGTTGAACGTGCCGATCGTGTTGATCTCCAGCGCGCGGGCGAAACTTTCGAGCGCATGGACGCCTTGCTTGCCGAGCACCTTTTCCGATGGCGCGATGCCGGCGCAACAAACCGCCCCGCGGATCGGGCCGTTGGCCGCCTCGGCCTCGGCGACGGCTTTCTCCACCGCCTCGCCGCTGCGCACATCCGTCTTCACGAAGACCGCGCCCTTGCCGAGTTCCTCCGCTCTCGCCTGACCGCTCGTCTCGTCAAGGTCGAGCAAAGCGACGCAACCACCGGCTTCGACAAGCATTTTAGCTGTCGCAAGCCCAAGTCCGGACGCCGCACCGGTCACCAGGAAATTTCCGCCTTCGATCCGCATCCCGCCCTCCTCAGTTCGCCAGCCCGCGGGCGATAATGATCTTCTGGATGTCGGACGTGCCCTCGTAGATCTGGCAGACGCGGACATCGCGATAGATGCGCTCGACTGGGAAATCGGAAATATAGCCGTAACCGCCGAGCGTCTGGATCGCCGCCGAACAGACTTTCTCGGCCATCTCAGAGGCGAACAGCTTTGCCATGCAGGCCTCGTCGAGACACGGCTCGCCGCGATCCTTCAGCCTTGCGGCATGCAGCACGAGTTGTCGGGCTGCCTCAATCTGGGTCTTCGCATCCGCCAGCCGGAAGGCGATCGCCTGGTGATCGAGCAGCAGCTTTCCAAAAGTCCTGCGCTCTTTCGCATAGGTGAGTGCCACGTCGAAGGCGGCCTGCGCCATGCCGACGCATTGGGCCGCGATGCCGATCCGCCCCGCTTCCAGCCCCGACAGCGCGATCTTCAGCCCTGCCCCCTCGGCGCCGATCCGCTGGCTTTCCGGGATGCGCATATTGTCGAACATCAGCGCGGCAGTATCGGACGCCTTCTGCCCCAGCTTCTCCTCGATCTTGGAGATCGAAAATCCGGGAACATCCGTCGAGGTGACGAAGGCCGAGATGCCGCGTTTGCCGGCACTCGGATCGGTGACGGCAAAGATGATCACCGTACCGGCGATCTTGCCCGAGGTGATGAACATCTTCGAGCCGTTGATTACGTAGTCGCTGCCGTCCCGCGTGGCCCGGGTGCGGATCGCCGCCGCGTCCGAGCCGGTATCGGCCTCGGTCAGCGCAAAGGCGCCGATATGGCTGCCCTCGGCAAGCGGACGCAGGAACCGTTCCTTCTGGTCGTCGGAAGCATGCATGTCGAGGAGGGAGCAGACCGGCGAATTGTGGACGCTGACCAGCGTCGAGATCGCGCCGTCGCCGGCGGCGATCTCCATCAGGGCGCTGGCATAGGCGACATAGGAACAACCGACGCCGCCCCATTCCTCCGCCGTCCGCATGCCGAGAAACCCGAGTTCACCGAGCTGTTTCAGCACGTCCGGCTCGATCGCGTGCGACTTGTCGCGCGCCGCGGCGCCTGGTTTCAGGACCTCCCGGGAAAACTCCGCGGCAGTCGAGCGGATAAGCTCTTCCTCCTCAGTCAGCATGCACTGATCTCCTCCCCGAAACCGCCTGCATGACTGCTAAATTAGAGCCGAACCGGGCCGCCGACTACTCCTTTGAACTTGTTATTTGTTACACCGCCGCGCAATTTTGTTGCGCGTATGCCCCACAATGGAACTCGAAGCGACTTCGACCGTTTGGCGGTCTCTCTCAACCAGGGGCAGGCCAGCATGTCGGACTTGAATGCCGTTACCGAGTTTCGTGCCTTTCCAAAGACATGGGGAGCCGAATATGTCGCGGCCGGCGAGGTAAGATTCCGGCTCTGGGCGCCGGGTCAGGAGATCGTGACGCTGAGGCTGAACGGCGACGACACGGAGATGAGCCGCAGCGACGACGGCTGGTTCGAACTGCTGGCCACCGGCATCGCCCCCGGCTCGGAGTACAGCTACGTGCTTGCGGACGGGACGGTCGTGCCCGATCCCGCCTCACGGGGGCAGAAGGACGGCGTCAACGGCCCTTCGCTGGTGATCGATCCGACAAGCTATACATGGCAGCATGCCGAATGGCCGGGGCGGCCCTGGGAGGAGACGGTCGTCTACGAACTCCATATCGGCACGTTCACCGAGCAAGGCACTTTCAAGGCCGCGATCGAGAAACTGCCCTATCTGGCCGAACTCGGCATCACCATGATCGAGGTCATGCCTGTCGCTCATTTCGGCGGCGACCGAGGCTGGGGTTACGACGGCGTCCTTCTCTATGCGCCGCATGCCGCCTATGGCCCGCCGGAGGATTTCAAGGCTTTCATCGATGCCGCCCACGGCCACGGATTGACGGTGGTGCTCGACATCGTGCTCAACCATTTCGGCCCCGAGGGCAACTATCTGCCGCTTCTGGCGCCCGACTTCTTCCTCAAGGAGAAGACGACGCCCTGGGGTGCGGCGATCGCCTATGATGTCGAGCCGGTGCGGCGCTACATCACCGAATGCGCGCTCTACTGGCTGGAGGAATTCCACCTCGACGGGCTGCGCTTCGACGCCATCGACCAGATCGACGATTCGTCGGAAAAACACGTTCTCATCGAGATCGCCGAGCGCATCCGCGCCGAGATCCCCGAGCGGGCCATCCACCTGACGACGGAGGACAGCCGCAACGTCACGTTCCTGCACCCCCGCGCCGAAGACGGCAGGGCGCCGCTATTCACCGCCGAGTGGAACGACGACCTCCACAACGCAGCCCATGTGTTTGCGACCGGCGAGACGCATGCCTATTACGAGGACTTCGCCAAGGAGCCCGAAAAGCTCGTGGCGCGGGCGCTGGCGGAAGGTTTTGCCTACCAGGGTGAAACCTCGCCTCAGACCGGGAAAAAACGCGGCGTACAGAGCCTCGACCAGCCGCCGGTCGCCTTCGTCGATTTCATCCAGAACCATGACCAGGTCGGCAATCGGGCGCAGGGCGAACGGTTGATCGAACTGGCCGGCGCCGACAGGGTGAAGGCGCTCCTCGCCATGCTCATTCTGTCGCCGCATATCCCGCTCCTGTTCATGGGTGAAGAATATGGCGAGACCAACCCCTTCCTGTTCTTCACCGATTTCCACGGCGATCTTGCCAAGGCCGTTCGCGACGGCCGCCGCAAGGAATTCGAAGGCCATGCCGGTCACGAGGGCGAGACGGTTCCCGATCCGAATGCGCAAAAGACCTTCGATGTCAGCAAGCTCGATTGGAAGAAGCTCAAAGCCGCGGACGGCAGGGACTGGCTGGAATTCACCAAAACGCTCCTGAAGCTGCGGCAGGAGATCGTTGTGCCGCTTCTAGGCTCTGCCCGCGGCCGCTCCGGCAAGGTGTTGAAGGCGGACAAGGGTTTCCTCGCGGTCTCCTGGGATTTCCCGGACGGCAAGCTCTCGATGGCGATCAACATTGGCGCGAAGGCGCAGGCGACGCCGGACATGCCCGGCAAGGCAATCTTCGCATGGCCCGAACAGGCAAAGGACCTGCCGCCCAACTCCATCCTCGTCCGCGCCGGAGCCGCCGAATGATGATCCCGACCGCCACCTACCGCCTCCAGTTCCGCAACGGCATGACCTTCGATCGCGCGATCGGGCTGGTGCCCTATCTGAAGCGGCTCGGCATCAGCCATCTCTATGCCTCGCCGATCTTCACCGCCACGACCGGTTCGACCCACGGCTACGACGTGACCGACGCCAACGGGATCGATCCCGCGATCGGCGGCCGCGACGGTTTCGAACGGATGGTGAAGGCGCTGAAGGCCGAGGGCCTCGGGCTGATTCTCGACATCGTTCCGAACCACATGGCCGCCTCGCTTGAAAACCCCTGGTGGCGCGACGTCGTCGAGAATGGCGAGAAGAGCCGATACGCCCGCCATTTCGACATCGACTGGACGCGACGCCTGACTTTGCCCTTCCTCGGCGACACGTTCGAAAAGGTGCTGGACGCCGGCGAGATTGCCGTCAAGGCCGATCCGGAGAACGGCAAGCCCGCCTTGGCCTATTACGACACGTATTATCCGCTGACGCCGGCGAGCTACGCCGGCCGCGAGGAGGAAACTCTGGAGATCACCGATCGCGCGGCGATTGCCGGGCTGCACGACCGGCAACCCTACAGGCTGATGTCCTGGCGGGATGCGCCGCGCGAACTCTCCTATCGCCGTTTCTTCGAGATCACCGGGCTTGCCGGCGTGCGGGTGGAGGACGATGTCGTGTTCGACGATACCCACCGGCTGATCCTCGAACTCGTCCACAGCGGCAAGGTCGATGGCCTTCGCGTCGACCATGTCGACGGCTTGGCAGATCCGAAAGCCTATCTCGAACACCTGCGGCACGAGGCCGGGCCGGAATGCTACATCACCGTCGAAAAGATCCTCGGCGAAGGCGAGCATATCCCTGGCGACTGGCCGATCTCGGGCACGACCGGCTACGAGTTCATCGCGGCCGTCAGCGACGCGCTGGTCGATGGCCGGAAGCTGGACGAACTGCGGAGCGCGTATGAAAAGGCAATCGGCGAACCGGTGGACATGGAAACCGAACTCCGCGCCGCGAAGCTCTTGATGGCCGACAACAATTTTGCCGGCGAGGTTTCGACGCTGCTCAATATCGCCAAGCAGGTTCAATCCGTGGAAGATCCCGGGTCCGCGCTGTCGGAGGCGACGGTAAAGACGGCATTGCGGGAACTGCTCGTCGCTTTCCCGGTCTACCGCACCTATGGCACGCGGGAGGGCCTTCCGCCGGAAGGACGTGAAATGCTGGCGAACGTTCTCGACAAGGTGCGCAACGGCCCGAACCCGCCGGAGGACGCCGCACTCGCCTTCCTCGAACGCGTTCTGGCGGGCAACGTCGAACCGGTGGCAGCACCCGTGGCCTCGATTTTCCGCACCCGGTTCCAGCAGCTCACCGGTCCACTGATGGCGAAGTCTGTGGAGGATACGCTGTTCTTCCGTCAGCACATGGCACTCGCCCTCAACGAGGTCGGAGCCGAGCCCCTGCCCCGGGCCTACTCGCTCGATCGCTTTCATACGGAGATGCGGACGCGGCTGGAAAGGCAGCCCGACGCGCTGTCGGGCACCTCCACCCACGACACCAAGCGCGGCGAGGATGCCCGCGCCCGGCTCTATGCGATCACCGAAGCCCCCGACCTGTGGGCCGATGCCGTGGGCCGCTGGCGAGGCATGAACAGATCCGCCGTCCGGCCACTCGATGACGGCCCCGCCCCCGAACCCGCGGTCGAGTGGATGCTGTATCAGGCGCTCGCCGGCGTCTGGCCGAACGATCTCGAGGCAGGAGACGCGGCGGGCCTCGAGGCGCTGCAGACACGTTTCCTCGCCTATGTCGGAAAGGCGTTGCGCGAGGCAAAGCTGCGCACCAACTGGGGCACGGCCAACGAGGCCTACGAACAGGCGGTCATGGATTACGCCCGGACCCTCCTGTCGCCTGGCAACCAGGCCTTTCTTACGGACTTCGTCGATACGCTCCGCCCGTTCGTCCGCGCCGGCCTCGTCAACGGCATTACCCAGACGATCGTCAAGCTGACGGCGCCCGGCGTACCGGACATCTATCAGGGCAGCGAAAGCCTCGACCTGAGCCTCGTCGATCCGGACAATCGCCGCGAACCGGATTTCGGCATGCTGCGGCAACGGCTGGCGGAAAGGGAAAAACTTACCTCCACGCAGGAGGAGGAATGGCAGAGCGGCCGGCTGAAACAGCATATCATCGCCACCCTGCTGCGCGTGCGCCAGGAGGCGCCGACGCTGTTCCGCAGGGGCGAATACCTGCCCCTGACGGCATCGGGCAAGCGAGCCGACAATATCCTGGCCTTCGCGCGCGCCGATATGGACGATGCCTTCGTCGTCGTCGCGCCGCGACTGGTGATCAACGCGCTCCATACCGGGCTAGCTCCGTCGCGATCGGAGCGCTGGGCGGAAACCGAGGTCGCCTTGCCCGAACGGCTCGGCAATCGCCGCTACCGCGACGTCTGCACGGGCAAGGTGATCGATCCCAAGGATCGCATTGCGATTAACTGGGCGTTCGCCGACCATCCCTTCGCGCTTCTGCTGGCGGAGTGATCCGCCGGCGCTTCGAAGGTGAAGCCGACAAAGAGAAGGCGCCGATCCCTGCGGACGGCGCCTTATCCATATCCTTCAGCTTGCTTCACACCGATCAGCCTATGCCGATGAAGGACAGAACGGCGAGAACGATAACGACGGCTCCCACGAGCCATACGATGCTGTTCATGACTGTCTCCTTTTCAGTTCGCTCCGGGTGGAAGCATGGCTTCCGATTGGATTCATTCAATAAATCAAGCAAACCCGACGAGATTCAGAACGGCGATGACGATGACGACTGCGCCGACCAACCAAACGATGCTGTTCATGACGTTCTCCTGTTGATGTCGTAAAATTGAACGGCGACGGACGTAAAAGGTTCCGGCAAAATAGGCTCGGAACAAACGCCTCCGGCGTGGGTTGAACGAGCGTCCAGCGGAGCTCTGCTCCGCCAACAGGGTGGGGCAATATGGCCGGCGAGACTTTTCAGAGCGGCATGACGGGCAACGAAAACAAACCGCCCCGCGTCGTCATCGTCGGCGCCGGTTTCGGCGGGCTGGCGACCGCGGGAGCGCTCGGAAACAGTGCCATCGATGTGACCGTGATCGACCGGCGCAACCACAATCTCTTCCAGCCGCTTCTCTATCAGGTCGCGACCGCCGCGCTGTCTCCCGCCGACATATCCGAGCCGATCCGCCGCACGCTCGGGCGTTTCCGGAACATCAACGTCATGCTGGCTGAAGTCACCGGCGTCGATGCGGCCGCCAGGACGGTGATGCTGGACAACGGCACGTCGGTTCCCTACGACCGCCTCGTCATCGCCACCGGTTCGGACTACAATTACTTCGGCCACGAAGACTGGCGCGCCTGGGCGCCCGGGCTGAAAACCATCCACGAGGCACGGCTGATCCGCCAGCGCCTGCTGCTCGCCTTCGAGAAGGCGGAGCTTTCCCATGACCCGGAGGAGAAAAAAGCCCTCCTCACCAGCGTCATCATCGGCGGCGGCCCGACCGGCGTCGAAATGGCCGGCGCGATCGCCGAGCTCGGCCATTTCATGATCGCCCGCGACTTCCGCAGGCTGGAGCCGGATCACATGCGGGTCATCCTCATCGAGGCCGGCCCGAAAATCCTCGCCGCCTTTCCCGACAACCTCACCCGATACGCCATGAAAGCACTGGAAAATGCGGGCGTCGAGGTGATGACCAACCTTGCCGTCCAATCCGTCACCAAGGACGAAGTGGTTGCCGGCTCGCAGCGTTTCCGCACCGGCTGCGTCATCTGGGGTGCGGGCGTCAAGGCAGCCCCTTCGGCAAGATGGCTCGGCATCGAAGGCAAGGCGGGTGGCCGCATTCCGGTCGAACCGGATCTTTCCATCACCGGCTTTCCGGATATCTTTGCGATCGGCGACACGGCGCTGGGGCTTGGCGAAGACGGCAAGCCCTTGCCGGCCCTTGCCCAGGTCGCCAAGCAGCAGGGCCAGTATCTCGGCAAGGCGCTGCGGGAGAAACTTCTCGATGGCAGGCCGGCAGAGCCGTTCCGCTTCCACAATCGCGGCAACACGGCCGTCATCGGCCGCAATGCCGCAATCTTCGATTTCGGCAAATGGACGCTCAAAGGCCGGCTGGCATGGTTCCTCTGGGCGCTCGTCCACGTCTATCTTCTCGTCAATTTCGAAAAGCGCCTGCTCGTCAGCGTCCAATGGATCTGGCGTTACCTGACCCAGCAGCGCGGCGCCCGGCTGATCGACGAAAATGCCGCCTCCTCCGTTCCGTCTTCCACGCAAAGGACAGAGACATGAACACCGCCAATCCGCAGCTCGAAGGCCTCTATCTTGCAGTCGCAGCGATCAACCGGCTTCTGGTCGAAAAGGGCGTCCTCTCCCACGGGGAAATCCAGGGCGCCCTGCAGGCAGCCGAACGCACGGTGCTTGCCGACGACAAGCCGCTTGCCGTCTCCACGTCCCACCAGAAGGCGATCGCATTTCCGATCCGGCTGCTGCTTCTGGCCAACGAAGCGAGCGAACAGGGTACCAAGTTCTGTTTCGAGGATCTGGCGCGGGAAGTCGGCCGCCGCACCTGACGCATCCCTCCAAGACATGAACGGCGGCGTGAGCCACGCCGCCGCTGTCTTCGTTGGGAGGAGAGCATGACTACAGGATGGGCTTGCCGCCGGTGACGGCGATCGTCGCGCCGGAAACGTAGCTGGAGAGCGGATCGGCAAGCATCACATAGGCCGTGGCAAGTTCGGCCGGCTGGCCGGGGCGCTGCATCGGCACCTGCTTGCCGAAATTCTTCACCCGATCCTCCGTCATCGTGGAGGGGATGAGCGGTGTCCAGATCGGTCCCGGCGCGACCGCATTGGCACGGATGCCCTTTTCGGCCAGCAATTGCGCCAGCCCGGCGGTGAAATTCTGGATCGCACCCTTGGTCGTGGCATAGGCGAGCAGCGTCGGGCTCGGACTGTCGGAATTGATCGAGGCCGTATTGATGATCGCGCTGCCCGGTTTCATATGGGGAACCGCTGCTTTCGTGAGATAGAACATCGCGTGGATGTTGACCTGAAAGGTCAGCTCCCATTCCTCGTCGCTGATGTCTCCAATGTCGGAAAACGTCGCCTGATGGGCGGCGTTGTTGACGAGGATGTCGATGCCGCCGAGCTCCTTGACGGCCCGGTCGACGATCGAGCGGCAATGCGCCGCGGTCTTGATGTCGCCTCGTACCAGCACCGCCTTGCGGCCGGCCTCTTCGATCAGGCGCCTGGTGTCCTCCGCATCCTCGTCTTCGTCGAGATAGGAAATCAAAAGATCGGCGCCCTCGCGCGCATAGGCGATCGCGACCGCCCGGCCGATGCCGCTGTCGCCGCCGGTGATGACCGCCCTCTTGCCGGCCAGGCGGCCAGAACCGCGATAGGAGAGCTCGCCGTGATCCGGCACCGGATCCATGCGTCCGGTAAATCCCGGCATCGGCTGCTGCTGTTCGGGAAACGGCGGAGTGGGGTACTGAGCCATGGAGCTTTCCTCGTCTTTGAAGCCGTAAAGAGTTCCCCCAACTGGCCCCGACTGGAGATGTTCCCGGTCAAACACAGGACGGAAAAGAAAAGGTGCGTCGGACCGCGCCCCTTGGCCGTTGCGCCGCGCTTCCTCGAATTCACGCTCCCGGCGTCATTGCACCGTCGCCGCGGCGCAGCCGTTTCAGCTGGCGTACGATCCGAAGAGAACCGGAAGCCCTTGCCGCCGAAGCCGCCGAACTCTTCGACAAGATCCGCAGCATGTCCTCCGCCTCGTCCGCCGAGATGGTGCCGCGGGCGGCCAGCCCATCGATCAGCATCATCATCACACCTTCGACCGCAAGCGACCTTCGGTGAACTTCCATTTCGGTTTCATCGGCATCGGACATTGCATGCTCCTTGAATTCTCCCTGCCGAATGGTTTTGTGAGAAAATTGTTCCTCACCATCCGGCAAGGCTTGTTCAGGAAGTCTGACGCGCCGGCGCCGGTCAGCCGTTGCCCCGACCATCGCCGGGGGACGTCGGACCTTGACCCTTGTCGACCTTGCCCGGCCCGGCCTTGTAGAAATACTGGCTCGCCACCAGCCAGCCTTTCAAGGGCCGCATCGGCGCGAGACAAGTGAGGAGCAGGAAGGGAAGCGAGATCAGCAGATGTACCCAGAAGGGCGGCTGGAAACTGGTCTCCATCCACACCGCAAGCGCTATGCTCGGGATGCAGCCGAAACACATGACGAAGAAGGCGGGACCATCCCCCGGATCGGCGAAAGAATAATCGAGGCCGCAGGCCTCGCAGCTTGGCCGCAGCGACAGGAACCCCTGGAACAGATGCCCCTGGCCGCAACGCGGGCAGCGACCGCGCAGGCCGGTGCTGGTGGGAGGAAGAGGCGCCCAGTTTGCGTCATGGGACATGAGATCTGCCTTTCGTGACAGGAGATAATGCGTATTTTCGGGATACTATCCGGCAGGTCCTCATAACAAGCCGTTCCGCGATAGCGATAATCACCGCTTTTGAGGCTCAGCCATGAAAATTCTGTCATCGATCTATGGCAGGCAGCTCCAAAACAATAGTCTGGCATCGATCGAATCGCCGCCACCCACCTTAGACGGAATTTCATGGCTTCAGAATTTTCAGGCCTCGGCATCGCCTATAAGGGCCATTTCACCCGGCTGAAGTGGCATCGCCTGCGCCGCAGTTTCAAGGATCCGCTGTTTTCGGCAGGCGTCATGGCGGAGGGCTTTCGCCTCGGCGCCTCGAGCGAACTCGACCTGCGCGTCCGCGCCGATGGCGGCTTCGTCGTCCTGCATGACGAAGAACTGGAAGGGGAGACCACCGGCCACGGCCTCATCCGCGAGGCTTTGCCGGAAACCATCCGCGGCCTGACGCTATTGGAAGGCGGCCATCCGCCGATCCTCAGCGAAGACCTTGCGACCATGCTTCGGACCGCCCATCCCGATGCCCTCCTGCAGTTCGACATGAAGGACGAATTCGCGGCGGTTGGCTCGCGCGGCGTGGATCATCTCGCCGGATATTTCGCCGGCGCCGGCTCCTCGATCATCATCAGCGGCGCCGATCTCGATCTCATCGTCGCCGTCAAGAACAGGCTGCCGGATCTCAAGCGCGGCATCGACCCGACCAACAAGCTCGTCGACATCTACCGGGACCAGGGCCTCAAGGGCGTGGAGACGGACCTGCGCGCAGATATTGCCGGCCCGACGGAGCCGGACACCATCTACCTGGCCTGGCAACTGGTGCTGCAGGCTGCGAAGGACGGGCTCGATCTGATCGGCCTCTGCCACGATGCCGGCAGGCTGGTCGATGCCTGGACCTTCAACCTCCGAAGCCCGGACGCGGGGTTCGACGAGGCAGAAGCACGGCAATTCGCCGCCCTGATGGCATTGAAGCCGGATCAGATCACGACCGACGAACCGATCGCCACAGAACGCGCCTGGGCCCGTATCGCGCCTGAAGCCAATTAGTCGTCGATGCCGAACGGATCGCGATAGACCCGCCGGCTGACCAGTTTGAGGCTGCGGTCAGGCTGGATGATGTAGTTTTCCTCGACCCGCTGGCCGAGTTCGTTGCGGAACTCGTGGGGCACGACGCTGCCGATCGGCGACTTGGTGAGCTTGGTGCGCGGCTGGCCGCGATAGGTGATACTGCCGGGTATCGGCTGGATGCCGGGTCCGATGTCGATGGCCCCGGTGGTTCCGCCGCCGTCCGTGCTGCAGCCGGCAAGTGCGATCGCGAGACCGGCGATGGCGATGATGTTTTTCATGGGCTGATCCTTCCCGATATCCCGCTGACGCGGTGGACTCACTGAACTTCGCCGATATGCGGGAAGTTCCATGCCACAAGCAGGGCCGATAAATCCTCTACCCATCGACAAAATATCCGATACATCTGTGGGCCGCCAGTAACGGAATGGGGAGAATGACTGCCGTGACGAAATCCTTTGGTGCCATGTCGATCGCCGAACTTTCCGCGCTCATCCAGATGCGCAAGGTCGATCCGGTCGAGGTCACGGAAGCGGTGCTGTCAGGCATAATGGCCTATCCGGACAAGGCGGTATTCGTCTCGCTGCTCGAAGAGCGCGCCACGGCGGAAGCCCGTGCCGCCTCGAAGCGCCTGAAGGAGGGCCGCTCGCTCGGCCTGCTCGACGGTATTCCGATCGCCTGGAAGGATCTGTTCGACATCGAGGGCATGCCGACCACCGCCGGCTCGAAAGTCCTGCGACAGGCACCGCCTGCGGCAAAGGACGCCGCCATCGTCGACCTCCTGAAACAGGTGGGCATGGTCGCGATCGGCCGCACCAATATGAGTGAGTTCGCCTTTTCCGGCATCGGCATCAATCCGCATTACGGCACGCCGCACAATCCGCATGGAAAGGATGCGCCACGCATTCCCGGCGGCTCCTCCTCCGGTTCGGCCGTCGCGGTTGCGGCCGGCCTGGTACCCGTGGCGATGGGCACCGATACGGGAGGCTCGATCCGCATCCCGGCCGGTTTCAATGGCATCGTCGGCTACAAGGCGACCCGCGGCCGCTATCGGATGGACGGCGTCTATCCGCTCGCGACGAGCCTCGATTCGCTCGGCCCTCTCTGCCGCACGGTGCAGGACGCCGTCTGGGTGGATGCTGCCATGCGCGGGCTTGCAGCGCCCGACGTGGCCCGCCTGCCGGCAAAGCCGCTCGACATCGTCATTCCGACCAACATCGTCTTCGACGGTGCCGAGCCCGGCGTGGTGGCGGCCTTCGAAGCCACGATCGAACGGCTTGCAAAGGCCGGAGCCAGGATCACCCGCCTCGCCTTTCCGGCCTTCGACGAGCTTCCGAAACTGATGGCCAAATACGGCCCGATGGTCACTGCCGAGGCATTCGCCCTGCATCGGGAGAGACTCTCGGGCCCGGATGCCGCGGCGATGGACCACCGGGTGGTCGCCCGCACCCGCCTCGGCGAAAAGACCAGCCTGTCCGACTATATCGCCATCGTCGAAAACCGCGCCCGCATGATCGCCGAAACCGAAGCCCTGATCGGCGACCGTTTCGTCGCCATGCCCTCCGTCGCCCATGTGGCGCCGCCGATCGAACCGCTCGAAAAGGACGACGAGCTGTTCTTCGCCACCAACGGCAGGACGCTGCGCAATACCGGCTTCGGCAATTTCCTCGACTGGTGCGGCGTCTCCATCCCCTGCGGCACCGGCGAGGCGGACATGCCCGTCGGCTTCCTCCTTTCGGCCAATGCCAACCGAGACGAACCGCTGCTGCAGGCTTCGATGGCTTATGAGGAAATCATTCGCGGTTAGGACGGCGGGCAGCCCGCGCCGCAGCGCATCGCGGCGCTCCCGGCATGTTTGGCAATTGCTCGCCGGGTTCTCGCATGGAAGAGTTGTTTCCCCAGGAGGCCAACTAAGGAACCGTTTCCCCGTAACCGGGGTCCCGGCAGTCGCCCATTTCTTGTTCCGAAATCCCCGAAAGCCTAGCCTCTCTTGAATTTCAGGGAGGCGGCTGACCATGCTACTCGATTTGAACGGCAAGACGGCATTGATCACCGGCGGTTCGAAAGGCATCGGACTTGCCTGTGCACAATCGCTCCTGGCCGAAGGAGCCCGCGTCGTCATCTGTTCGCGCTCCCAGGCGAATATCGACGCGGCGCTGGCTGTCTTGCCGGGCGCTGTCGGCTTTACGGCCGATCTGATTTCGGAAAAAGACGCACTTGACCTCGTCGACAGGATAGAGGCCGAAATCGGAGCGCTGGACATCCTCGTCAACTGCGCGGGTGCCGCGCGCCGCACTCCCCCGCAGGACCTGAGCCCGGCCCATTGGCGCGCCGCGATGGATGCCAAGTATTTCTCCTACATCAACGTCATCGATCCGGTGGTCAAACGGATGGCGGCCCGGCGCACGGGGGTGATCGTCAACGTCATCGGCGGCGGCGGCAAGGTCGCCTCGCCGATCCACCTTCCAGGCGGCGCGGCCAATGCGGCGCTGATGCTGGCGACAGTCGGCCTTGCAAATGCCTATGCCGCCAGCGGCCTGCGGGTCGTCGGCATCAATCCCGGCAATACCGAGACGGAACGGGTGACCGAAGGCCTCAGGGCGGAAGCGGCCCTCCATGGCATCAGCGAACAGGCGGCTTTGGAAAAACTGGTCCAGCGCATCCCGCTCGGCCGCATGGCGACGCCGCAGGAGATCGCCAACGTTGTCACCTTCCTGAGCTCGTCGAAGGCAAGCTACGTCACCGGGGTCGTGATCGGCATGGATGGCGCCCTCAACCCGATCGTCGTCTGACGGGATCGCCCCCAAGGCCTCGGCCGCCGCCTCGTTCCTTTCGGTCCCGGCCAGCTTCACACACGCTCCCCGAACCGGATGCCTCCCTCCCGTTCCCCGTTTCAATGTTAACAAATGCAGGCCAGTCACATGAGCAGCAGTTCCGAATTCCTCTGGTACATCCCCAACGACGTCAAAGCCGGCCATCGCGGCGATTCTTCCGGCGAGAACCACAACAGCCTGGATATGCTGACCGCCCAGGCAAGGGCGCTCGAGGAGCACGGCTGGAGGGGCGCCCTCGTCGGCACCGGCTGGGGCCGGCCGGATACGTTTACCGTCTCGACCGCCCTTGTCGCCCGCACCACCACGTTCGAGCCGCTGATCGCGATCCGCCCTGGCTATTGGCGCCCGGCCAATTTCGCCTCCGCCGCGGCGACGCTGGACCACCTCAGCGGCGGCCGCGTGCGGGTCAACATCGTTTCCGGCCAGGACAATCTCGCCGCCTATGGCGATAGCGAAGGCGATCAGGCGCATCGTTATGCGCGCACCAAGGAATTCATGCGGCTGGTCCGCCGGCTGTGGACCGAAGAGAACGTCACATTCGAGGGCGAGCATTTCCGGGTGGCCGGATCCACGATCGAGCCGCGCCTCCAGCCCCTCGGTGATCGCAAGCACCCAAGGCTCTATTTCGGCGGCGCCTCGGAAGCTGCCGAGCAGGTGGCCGCGACGGAGGCCGACGTCCAGCTTTTCTGGGGCGAACCACTCGACGGCGTGCGGGAGAGGATCGAGCGGCTGAAGGCGCTGAGCAGGCAGCTCGACCGCGATCTTCCGCCGCTGGAATTCGGCTTGCGGATCACCACGCTGGTCCGCGACACCACGCAACAGGCCTGGGCCGACGCCGAGGCGAAGGTCGCCGAGATGGCCAGAGGCAAGGCCGGCAACTGGAACGACCACGGAAAACCGGTTGCCGTGGGCCAGCGCCGGCTGCTGGCGCTGCACGAGCGCGGCGACGTTCTCGATGACAACCTCTACACCGCGCCCGGAAAATTCGGCGGCGGCGGCGCCGGCACCACCTGGCTCGTCGGCTCGGCCGAGGACGTCGCCCGTTCGCTGCGCAAATACGAGGATCTCGGAATCACCCATTTCGTGCTTTCCGACACCCCTTATCTCGCGGAGATCAGGCGGCAGGGAGATCAGCTGCTTCCGTTGTTGCGCCGCTGACGCCGGTCTGCGTGCGGATCACGACGCAGATCCGCAGCGGATGTTGGCCATCGCCCGGGATCCCAGTCCCGAAGGCTCACGATCGCCGTCGTTCTCAAAAGAGGTGTTCCGGCCGGACTGCGCCTGCGATCTAGCCGCAAGGACAATGCACCAGACCGACATTCGCCGCGCCGGTTCGATCGAACCGAGCGGGTGGATTGAAGACATGTCGGGTGAATGAATGGTAGCGGGAGGCAGAATTGAACTGCCGACCTCAGGGTTATGAATCCTGCGCTCTCACCAACTGAGCTACCCCGCCACAGGGACTGCGAAATTCCGGCGTGGCCGGTTCCGCTTTGGTCGTGCGGCTTATAAGTCCCCCGTCACCGAAGTGTCAAGCAGGGTTCGGGCAAAAACCGGCAGCAATTTCATACGCCCCGGCAAGTGCCGGTTTCAGGCCGCGACCGGCGTCGAAAGCAGTGCCTTCAGAGCGGTTTCGGCGTCGGCCGCCCGTTCCGAACGCTCGATGAAACCGCCGCCATAAACGCGCGCATCGGCACCTTCGGCCGAATAAAGCACGCAGGCCTGGCCCGGCGCCACGCCGGCCTCGCCGATTGCGAGATCCACATAGATCCCCTGGCTGTCGCAATGGAGGGTCGCAGGCGTCGGCGGGCGGGTCGAGCGCACCTTTGCGAAACAGGCGAACCCGCCCTTCGCGTCCTCACCCAGCGAACCGTCGCCGATCCAGTTGACGTCGCGCAGATAGACGCGATGCGTATCGAGCGCTTCCTTCGGCCCGACGATCACCCGGCGCGAGCGCGCATCGAGATAGATGACATAGAGCGGCTCGCCGGTGGCGATGCCGATGCCGCGCCGCTGGCCGATCGTATAATGCACGATGCCCTCGTGGCGGCCGAGCACGCGCCCGTCCATATGCACGATATCGCCGGCGAGTGCTGCGTTCGGCTTCACCTTGGCGATGATGTCGGCATATTTGCCCTGCGGCACGAAACAGATGTCCTGGCTGTCGGCCTTTTTGGCGACCACCAGGCCCATTTCCTCGGCGAGATCGCGCACCTGCGCCTTCGACATGCCGCCGAGCGGGAAACGCAGGTAGTCGATCTGCTCCTGGGTCGTCGCGAACAGGAACCAGCTCTGGTCGCGATCACTGTCGATCGGCCGGAACAGCGCGCGGCGGTTCGGATTGTCCGGCGACGGATTGGCGGAGGAGCGGATATAATGGCCGGTCGCCAGCGCGTCAGCGCCGAGTTCCCGCGCCGTCGCCAGAAGATCGGCGAATTTGACCGTCTGGTTGCAGGCAACGCAAGGGACCGGCGTTTCGCCCATCGCATAGGCCTCCGCGAACGGGTTGATCACCGTTTCGCGGAACCGCTTTTCGTAATCGAGCACGTAATGCGGGATTCCGAGCGTTTCGGAAACGCGCCGCGCATCGTCGATATCCTGGCCGGCGCAGCACGAGCCGGCGCGGTGCACTGCCGCGCCATGATCATAGAGCTGCAGCGTGATGCCGAGCACGTCATAACCCTGGCGTTTGAGCAGACCGGCAACGACGGAGGAATCCACTCCCCCCGACATGGCAACGACAACGCGTGTGTCTTCCGGCCTCTTGTCAAAATCCAGCGTATTCACGGGTAACTCTCTCGGTATCTCAAGCCGCCGCTCCAAGCGCAGGAGGCAACCTGTCAAGGGCCTGCGGCGGGATCGGCCGTCGGAGGCAATTGTTGTGGGATATAGAAAGGATTGGCCCTTCGCGCAAGGAGGAGCGCGAATCGGTTCAACGTCCGGGCAGTTTTTCGAGCCAGGCCCACAGGCTCCGGGTCGCCCGCCCGAATTCGGTCTCCGGCACCAGGCTGCCGACGACAAAGATGCCGGCAAACAGCGTGCAGGTCGCGATAGCGCCGAAATAGAGCTCGACGAGAGTACTGTGCTCCGAATAACGCAGGAAGAGGGCGTCATCGCCGAACAGTAAAATCTCCTGCCCGGTCATTGCCGAGCCGACCGCATAGGTCAGGTATCCGATGCCGCCGAGGAAGATCACCCAGTTCAGTACCATCGTCCCATCTCCGCGCTCCGACAGCCCATTGTGAATCGGTCACGTGAAGAAACGGTCAATTCTCAACCCCGAAGACCTATGCAGTTTCCCCACGGATCTCGCACCTGGCACATGCGCAGTCCGTTCTGGATCTCGAGCGGTCCCCGATAGAGCGCAGCACCGATGGACGTAAAGTGCTTGAGCGCCGCGTCGAAATCATCGACCCGCCAATAGACGACCGATCCGCCTGCGCCCATTCCCACCTTCTCGTCGGCAGGCACGATCTCGAGGCAGACTCCGTCGATATCGAGAAACTCGAAATCGAAAGCCGCGAGGTTTCGCCGCACTGCATGCGGGAATGCCGCCTGGTACCAGTCCAGTGCCTGCGAAACATCCGCGACATGGATCAGCACGGCGCATATCGGGCTTGCTTCGTTCATCGAGAATAGTGATCCAGCGGAAATTTCCATGCCGAGCTGTCTATGACCGGCTTTGTAAAACATCCAGACGAATTTTCGCGCGGTAACGCTCCCCTCAATTGCCGGTGAAGCCTTCGCCGCTCCCCCAGGCCAGGCAATGCGGCATCGAAAGGCGTGGCCGCAAAAACTTCACGATTGGGGGGCTTCATGACACCGGGGTGATTTGTGGCAACAGGGCGATCGGGACGGAGAAACAATGCAATTCGACCTTATGCGCTTTGTCGACGCGCAGGCGCCTGTCTATGCGCGCGTCATCGGCGAGCTGCGCGACGGCAAAAAACTTTCCCACTGGATGTGGTACATCTTCCCCCAGGTCGCCGGCCTCGGCTTTTCGATCATGTCGCAGCGCTTCGCGATCGGGTCGAGGGCGGAAGCGACGGCCTATCTGGAACACCCGCTGCTCGGGCCCCGGCTCATCGAATGCACCGAAGCGATGCTGTCCCACACGGATCGTTCAGCCCACGCGATCCTCGGCTCCCCCGACGACATGAAGTTCAAGAGCTCGATGACGCTGTTCGAGGCGGTCAGCAAAAAGGGCTCGCCTTTCAGCCGAGCCCTTTCGCAGTTCTTTGATGACGAGCGCGACGAAAAGACCATCGCGCTGCTTGGGAGTTAGGCCGCCGCCTGAATTGCCGAGAGCTTCCAGTCGTTGGCCGGCTTGCGCACGAAGGTCCAGACTTCGACGGTTTCGGTGACCGCATTCGGATCGCCTTCGGCGACGGCGCCGGTATTGCGGTCCTTCATGTAGTCGACGCTCGAATAGCGCATCGCGACGGTCGCGTAATCCTGGCCGTTTTCACGCCAGGCTTCCGCGAGGTCGCCCTGAAGCAGCTTCACGTCCTTCACCTCGTTCTTGACGCCGTTGGTGGCGTTCTCGCCGAGTTCTTCGGCCAGGTAGGACATCGCTTCCGGCGTGGTGAGGCCGCGCAGCTTGGCATAGTCCTCGTCGCCATAGGCAGACTGGACATTGGTCAGCAGCTTCTCGAACTGGTCGAGGTCGCGGTTGGTGATGCCGATCTCGTCGGTCTCGGGACCTGCCTGGCGCGGAGCGGCATTATGGCCGCCGCCGAAACCGCCCTGACCACCGCCGCCCAGCGACCCGATCTTGGGGATCTGGAAGGACGAGGTGTTCTGGCTCGGCGCATCATAGGCGTTGCGCGGCTGGCCGAAACCGGTGTTCATGCCGCCTGCCGGACCGCCGGCCGTCTGCTGACGGCGGGCGAACCAACGGAAAGCCAGCATGGCGAGACCGCCGATCAGCGCGATCTGCAGCAACATGCCGAGCATGCCGGCCATGCCGCCGAAACCGGTGCCCATGAACATGCCGATCAGGCCGCCGAGGGCGAGACCGCCGAGCAGGCCGCCGAACATCCCGCCGAAAAGGCCGCGACGGGGCTGCTGCGCCGCCTGCTGGCCAAAACCGTTCTGCGGGGTCGTGGCGTTCTGCTGCGTATTGGGCGTCATCGACCGGTTGATGCCGGTCGGCGCCGCCGGCGCGGTATTGGTGGTCGCCGGGGCCGAGTATGTGCGCGTGCCGCGGCTGCCGAAACCGCCACCGCTGGCGCGACGGGCCTCAGCCAAATCCACGGCGGTCAAGGAAACCGCCATTCCGATCGCCATGATCGCGAACAGGTTCTTGAAACGCCGAAGCTTCGATAACATCGTTTTCTCCTCATAAACCGCTCGAGTGCGGTATTCTCGGTTTATATAGAGAGGCGACCTTCGGGATTTTAGGCCCATCCTCAATTTTTCCCGCCGAAGTAGATAACGGAGTTTGAAACGGGAGCCAAGCGGTCAAAATACAATCAAAAGTAGATTCTATCGATATGAGCCTGCGACATCCCGGCGCGGGGTCTCCGCACCGAAAGATGATCCCGCAGACCAGATTGCACAGCGGGCCGAATGCCATTACCTTCTGCCGAGGCACACGAAACGCAAAGGAGGTTGCCTATGTCACCGCGGGACGCCTGATCCGGCACTATCGAGACTTCTGCCTGTCAAAAGGCATCGACTTCACAAACATTCAATCCGTAAGGCCGCATGACGCCACCACGCTCTTCTGCAGCGCCGGCATGCAGCAATACAAACCCCTCTTCTCCGATCCGTCCCATAGGGGAACCGTCGCAAACAGTCAGGCATGCCTGCGCCTGGGCGACCACGATGAAATCGGAGACGGAACACACTTCCTCCACTTCACCATGCTCGGCCTCTTCTCCTTCCGGGAGATGAGTGTTGGCGCCGCCATCGATTTCTGGCTCGAGTTCCTGCGAACGCTCGGTCTTGTGCCGGATCACGTCACCATCCATCCGGACCGCCTGGCGGAATGGACGCCGCTTTACCGCGGACGCATTCCGATCGTCCCGGATCCGGAATGCACGTGGAGCGATGGCAGCATCACCGGATACAGCACCGAGTTCTACAAGGATGGCGTGGAGATCGGCAACATCGTCAATCCGCTCGGAACCTGCATCGACGTCGGCTTTGGTGCCGATCGCCTCGACATGCTCATCAACGGCACGCCGCCGGAGAATGCGCTCGAAACGCTGGGCAGCGCGATCGTGAAGATCATCGAAAGCGGTTATCGTCCGGGAAACAAGGAGCAGGGTTATGTGCTGCGCAAACTGCTCCGCCGGCTGCATCGGATGGGCGGCACGCTCGACCATCCCTTCTTCATCGAAGAGGTCCAGCGCCAGGAACGGCTTCGGACCAGGTACCTGCATCTGCGGGAAAGGCATCCCGGCATGAGCCCGGAATGGTGGTTCGACACGCATGGCATCGAACTCTCCGACATGCAGGATATGCCGGACGGATAAAATGACGAAGGCCTCCGGCGGTTTTCACCGGAGGCCTTTGTCCTGTTCGGGAACCCCTCGCGACCACAACGGACGCGGGCAGCCTTGGAGTCCTTAGTCGACGTTGAACGCCAGCGGCTTGGCCTGGCGGATCGCCGGATTGGCGGTCAGTTTCGCCAGCACGTCGGCCGGAACCGGACCGTCGACATAAAGGAGAGCGATCGCGTCGCCGCCTTCCTTGTCGCGGCCGAGGTGGAAGTTGGCGATGTTGACGCCGGCATTGCCGAGCGTCGTGCCGATGAAGCCGATCATGCCGGGAACGTCGGTATTGGCGATATAGACCATGTTGGCGCCGACATCGGCGTCGAGGTTGATGCCCTTGATCTGGATGAAGCGCGGCTTGCCGTCCGAGAACACCGTGCCGGCGACCGAGCGGGTCATCGTGTCGGTGGTGACCGTCAGCTTGATATAGCCGTCGAACACGCCCGACTTGTCGCGCTTGGCTTCGGACAGGATGATGCCCTTTTCCTTGATCATGATCGGCGCCGAGACCATGTTGACGTCGGCGACCTGGCTGCGGATGAGGCCGGCCAAAAGCGCGCTGGTCAGCGCCTTGGTGTTCATCGAGGCCGTCGAGCCGTCATAAAGGATTTCGATTTCCTTGATCGCATCCTCGGTGACCTGGCCGACGAAGGCGCCGAGCACGTCCGCAAGCCGGATGAACGGCTTCAGGCGCGGCGCTTCTTCCGCCGTGATCGACGGCATGTTGATGGCATTGGAGACGGCGCCCTTGACCAGGTAGTCGGACATCTGCTCGGCGACCTGAAGCGCGACGTTTTCCTGCGCTTCCGTGGTCGATGCGCCGAGATGCGGGGTGCAGACGACGTTTTCGAGACCGAAGAGCGGGCTTTCGGTGGCGGGTTCGACTTCGAACACGTCGAAGCCGGCGCCGGCGACATGGCCGGACTTGATGGCTTCGGCAAGTGCCGCTTCATCGACCAGGCCGCCGCGGGCGCAGTTGATGATGCGCACGCCGGGCTTGGTCTTGGCGAGCGCTTCCTTGCCGAGGATGCCGCGGGTCTTGTCGGTCATCGGCACATGCAGGGTGATGAAATCGGCCTGCGCCAGCAGCTCGTCGAGCTCGACCTTGGTGACGCCCATTTCCTCGGCGCGTTCGGCCGACAGGAAGGGGTCGTAAGCGAGGACATGCATGCCGATGCCAATCGCCTTCTTGCAGACGATGCCGCCGATATTGCCGGCGCCGATGACGCCGAGCGTCTTGCCGGTGATCTCGACGCCCATGAAGCGCGACTTTTCCCACTTGCCGGCCTGGGTCGAGCTGTCGGCCGCCGGAAGCTGGCGGGCGACGGCGAACATCAGGGCGATAGCGTGTTCGGCCGTGGTGATCGAGTTGCCGAACGGCGTGTTCATGACGATGATGCCGCGGCGCGAGGCGGCCGGGATATCGACATTGTCGACGCCGATGCCGGCGCGGCCGATGACCTTGAGGTTGGTCGCGGCGGCGATCAGCTTCTCGGTCGCCTTGGTGGCAGAACGGATCGCGAGGCCGTCATAGTTGCCGATGATCTCGGCGAGCTTTTCCTTGTCCTTGCCGAGCTTCGGCTGGAAATCGACTTCGACGCCGCGATCGCGAAAGATCTGGACGGCGGTTTCCGACAGTTCGTCGGATACGAGAACGCGAGGTGCCATCAGTAGGCCTCCTGAAAAGGTTTCTGTCGTGAATGAGGGAATGGGCTCCGCCTTTTGAGCGGAGCCGATACGCGACTTGGCTAAGCGGCGGCCTTGGAAAGCGCAGCCTTCTGCGTTTCGAAAGCGTAGGTCAGCCAAGGCATCAGGGCCTTCATGTCGGCTGCGTCGATCGTGGCACCGGCCCAGATGCGAAGACCCGAAGGCGCATCGCGATAGGCACCGATGTCGAGCGCGACGCCTTCCTTTTCGAGGATGGACACCATGCCCTTGGCGAAGGCTTCCTGCGCGTCGGCGTCGAGAGCGGCAACATCCGCGTCGGCGATCTTGAGGCAGACGGAGGTGTTGGAGCGCGTCGCCGGATCGACGGCAAGGGCGTCGATCCATGCATTGGCGGCCACGAAATCGTGGATGACCTTGGCATTGGCATCGGCACGGGCGATCAGGCCTTCAAGGCTGCCGACCGACTTCGCCCAGTTGAGCGCATCGATATAGTCCTCGACGCACAGCATCGACGGCGTGTTGATCGTCTCGCCGACGAAGATGCCTTCGATCAGCTTGCCGCCCGAGGTCAGGCGGAAGATTTTCGGCAGCGGCCAGGCCGGCACGTAGGTCTGCAGGCGCTCGACGGCGCGCGGGGAAAGGATGAGCATCCCGTGACCGCCCTCACCGCCCAGAACCTTCTGCCAGGAGAAGGTGACGACGTCGAGCTTGGCAAAGTCCATGTCCTGCGCGAAAGCCGCCGAAGTGGCGTCGCAGATCGTCAGGCCCTTGCGGTCTGCCGGGATGAAATCGGCGTTGGGCACGCGCACGCCCGAGGTCGTGCCGTTCCAGGTGAAGACCACGTCGCGGTCGAAATCGACCGTGGAAAGGTCCGGAAGCAGGCCGTAGCCGGCTTCGATCTTGCGGACGTCCTTGAGCTTCAGCTGCTTGACGACGTCGGTGACCCAGCCGGCGCCAAAGCTTTCCCAGGACAGCATGTCGACGCCGCGCTCGCCGAGCAGCGACCAGAGCGCCATTTCGACGGCGCCGGTATCGGAGGCCGGCACGATGCCGATGCGGTAATCCGCCGGCACGTTCAGAATTTCGCGGGTAAGGTCGATGGCCTGCTTCAGCTTCGCCTTGCCGACCTTGGCGCGGTGCGAACGACCGAGCGGAGCATCGGAGAGCGCTTCGAGCGACCAACCGGGGCGCTTCGAGCAAGGGCCAGAAGAAAAGTGGGTATTGTTCGGACGCAGGTCCGGCTTTGCGGCGTTTGCCATATGGCTATCCTTCCAGATAGATGGCCTCTCGTTGGGGAGAGGTGTCCCGCCGCCGTGGATATGCCTGTCCGCTTTCACAGTCAAGCGGGTGATGTCGCCCGCGGATAAATTTTTGCCGCATCTTCACCGCGTTTGCCGCGCCAAACGCAAAAAGCCGCCCTGAGGCGGCTTTCGCTTGGAGATGGAAGAAGCTTACTTGTAGACGATCGGCTGCGGCGGAGGCTCGTAGGCCGGCGGCGTATCGCAACCGCCGAAGATGTAGCGGGCGCCGACGCGGGCTTCATGCGAATAGAAACCCTTGTCCCTGCCCGGGCCACCGCCCGATGCGAGACCGAACATGTCGCCGCCGGCAACCTGACGGAAGCGGTAACCCACGTCAGCCTTGACGTTGCAGGTGATGTCGATCGACGCGCCGGCCATGAGGGCGTAGGTGAAGCGCCAGCTCTTTTCGCCGCCATGGCTCACTTCCGCGTCGCAACCAGCGCCGGCGTCGTCGCAGGACGTGTTGCGCAGGTTCGACCACTTGACGTAGGTGCCGCCGATACCGGCACCGACGTAAGGCGTGAAGTAGCCATAGGTGCCGAGGTCGACATAGGCGTTCGCCATCAGCGAGTAGGCGTGCAGGGCAGCGAGGTCCGTCGACGTGCAGACGGGACCCGCGCCGCAGCTGCCATGAGTGGAACCGCGGAACTTGCTGTCGAACATATAGTCGAGGGTGACGTCGGTGCGCAGATAGCTGTTGATCTGGTAACCGACACCGCCTCCGAGCGTGAAGGCATCACGCAGATCGGAACGGTCGAATTCCGCCAGCGCCACGCCAGGTGCGCCGGTACCCTGGTAGAATTCGGTGCCGCGCGACTTCTTGAAGGAATAACCGACGTCGCCGCGAAGGTACCAGCCGGTCGCCTCCTGGACGGTCACTTCCGGCGCATCCTGATAGGGCTCCGGCTGCGGCTGGTAAAGATCGGCGGAATTGGCGGCGCTCACCGTCAGTGTCAGCGCAAACGCGCTGGCCAGCAACTTTCTCATGGGTTCATCTCCAAAGCTCGTATCGCGTATGGCATGCAAAACGCGCAGCCAACGGGTTGATCCGCCATGGATGATGATGGACAAAGGTTAAGTCTCGCTTAACCATGCTTGTTTACCGCGCGTTTTCCTTAAAACGGTCGGTAATTCTGCAAGTAACGGCAGATCCGGAGACTTGCTTGGCGGCGCCCCGGCGAAGACTTGGTAATTCTGGGCAGTCCGCCAAGTGGACGAAGCCGCCATAGTCAGCCATTCCAGATTATGACCCGCCGCTCCAGTAGCGGAAGGTAATTTAAGCTTAGATAATCAATTAATCGTTTATCAACTATAGATGCCTATTTTTAGCATATTCCGAAATGGGAAATGCGGGGGAATCGGTAAAGCCGAATAACTGGGAAGTACAACCAGACTGAGTGCATTCTGAACCCTTGGTTTAGACTGATAGCACAGTTCGATCCGGCGATATCTCATCCATCAATCAAACAACTCCATCGACGAGTGGCGGCGATGGAATTGTCCGAATGCCCTTCAGGAGAAGATTGACCGGGTATAGCTGCGGCGCAGGGCGCCGCAAGGGAAAGAACTGTCCATGAGCAAACTCAAAACATTCGGCATCGCATTCCGGCTGGCCGTCGGGTTCGGCTTTTTGCTTCTCCTGATGGTCGGGCTGACCTTTTACTCCACCGGCAAGGTGGAAACGATCGACAACGACCTTGCAACCGTGAATGACGTCAATAGCGTCAAGCAGCGTTATGCCATCAACTACCGCGGCAGCGTGCACGACCGGGCGATCGCCATCCGCGACGTGACGCTCGTCACCTCCGATACGGAGCGCAAGGAAGCGGAAGCGCTGATCGCAAAGCTCGCGGCCTCCTATGCGGAAAACGAAAAACGCATGGCGGAAATGATCGCCGCTCCCACCGGCGCATCGGATCGGGAAAAGACGATACTGGCCGAAATTGCAGACATCCAGTCGAAGACCAATCCGCTCGTCGCCCAGATCATTTCGCTGCAGGAAAAAGGCGATGGCGATGCGGCGCGCAAGATCCTGCTGGAACAGGCCCGTCCGCTCTTCGTCTCCTGGCTCGGCGCGATCAACAAATTCATCGACTACCAGGAGGCGCTCAACAAATCGATCGGCGGCGATGCCCGCGACGCGGCGAGCGGCTTCGGCACCGTCGCGCTGGCCGCCCTCGGCATAGCCGCCCTGCTCTCGATCATCGCCGCCTTCCTGACGGCCCGCTCGATCATCGGGCCGCTCTCCAAGCTGCAGCAATCGCTGAACGCCATGGCCGCCGGCAGCCTCGAAGGCGACCGGACGATCGAGGCGCGCGGCGACGAGATCGGCATGCTGGCGCGCGCCGTGGCCGCCCTGCGAGATGCCATCTCCATCAAGGCCGAGCGGGAAGCGGATGCCGAGGCGAAGCGGACCGTCGGAGAACGCCACAGGCTGGAACAGGAAGCGAGCGAACGCAGCGCCCTCTCCGAGCAGACCGGCCAGGCAGTCCGCCAGCTCGCGGATGCCCTGCAGGCCCTGGCGAACGGCGACCTGACCCGGCAGATCAACACCCCCTTCATCCCCTCGCTCGACCAGTTGAGGGTGGATTTCAACGCTGCGGTGGCAAGACTTCGCGAAGCGATGCAGAAGGTCGCCGAAAATGCGAGTGCGATCGCCGCCGGCGCTCAGGAAATCCGTTCGGCTTCCGACGACCTTGCCAAGCGCACCGAGCAGCAGGCGGCCTCCGTCGAGGAAACCGCAGCGGCGCTGGAAGAGATCACCACCACGGTTTCCGACTCCAGCCATCGCGCCCAGGAGGCCGGCAACCTCGTGCGCATGACCAAGGAAAACGCCGAGCACTCGGGCCGCGTGGTCCGCGATGCCGTCGAAGCGATGGGCAAGATCGATTCGTCTGCCGTCGAGATCGGCAACATCATCGGCGTCATCGACGAGATCGCTTTCCAGACCAACCTGCTGGCGCTCAATGCCGGCGTCGAAGCCGCCCGGGCCGGCGAAGCCGGCAAGGGTTTCGCGGTTGTGGCGCAGGAAGTGCGCGAACTCGCCCAGCGCTCCGCAAAGGCCGCCAAGGAGATCAAGGAACTGATCCACACCTCCAACGACCACGTGAAGAGCGGCGTGGCGCTGGTCGGGGAAACCGGCAAGGCGCTGGAAGAGATCGTCGTCCAGGTGCAGCAGGTCAACGGCAATGTCGAGGCCATCGTCGAAGCCTCGAAGGAACAGGCGACCGGCCTCAAGGAGATCAACACCTCGGTCAACACCATGGATCAGGGAACCCAGCAGAATGCGGCCATGGTCGAGCAGTCGACTGCGGCGGCCCACAATCTGGCCCGGGAGTCCGAGAGCCTCTTCCAGCTCCTGTCGCAGTTCCATATCGGCGGAGGAGCCGCAATGGCTCCCTCTTCGCATCGGGCCTCACCCGCGCTCGCATCCGGTCACAGCCGCCCGGCGGAATCGCCGGCTCGCAAGATGGTCGCGAAAGTCACCCAGTCATTCCAGGGCAATGCCGCAGCCGCAAAGCAGGATTGGGAAGAGTTCTGAGCACCGGCAAACGGATTTCCGGTCATCCGGAAATCTCCGCACAAAATGAAAGGCCACCCGCAGAAACTGCGGGTGGCCTTTTTTCATTGAGGCTATGCCCGTTCAGGCCGCGGTGCGGACGTTGGCGATCACGCCAACCAGGCCGTCGACGATCCGTTCGATCTGTCCCCGGTCGTCGCCTTCCGCCATCACCCGGATCAGCGGCTCGGTGCCGGACGGGCGGATCACCAGGCGGCCCTTGGCGGCGAGTTCGGCTTCCGCATCGGCGATCGCCTGGCGGACGATCACGTCCTCCAGCGGCTTGCCGCCCTGGAAGCGGACATTCTTCAGAAGCTGCGGCACGGGTTCGAAACGGCGGCAGATCTCGCTGATCGGCCTGCCGAGCCGCTTCGCCCGCGCCAGAACCTGCAGGCCCGCGACAAGGCCGTCACCCGTCGTGCCGAAATCGGAAAGCACGATATGGCCGGACTGTTCGCCGCCGACGTTGAAATCGTTGTTGCGCATGTGCTCGACGACATAACGGTCGCCGACCTTGGTACGGGCGAGATCAAGCCCCTTGGCATTGAGGAAACGTTCAAGGCCGAGATTGGACATCACGGTCGCAACGATGCCGCCGCCCTTCAGCTTCCGGTCCTCGGCCCAGCTCTCGGCAATGACCGCCATCAGCTGGTCGCCGTCGACGATTTCGCCGCGCTCGTCGACGATGATGACGCGGTCGGCGTCGCCATCGAGAGCGATACCGATATCGGCGCGCACTTCATGCACCTTCTTCTGCAGCGCTTCCGGGCTGGTCGAGCCGCAGTCGAGGTTGATGTTGGTGCCGTTCGGCTGGTTGCCGATCGTCACCACCTCGGCGCCGAGTTCCCAGAGCGCCAGCGGGGCCACCTTGTAGGCCGCGCCATTGGCGCAATCGATCGCGACGCGCAGGCCATGCAGCGTCACGTCGCGCGGCAGCGTGCGCTTGACGTGTTCGATATAGCGGTAGATGTCGCCCTCGACGCGCTTCGCCCGGCCAATATCCCCGGACTTGGCGAGCTGCGAATGCAGGTCGCTGTCGAGCAGGTCCTCGATGCGCATTTCGAGCTCGTCCGACAGCTTGTAGCCGTCCGGTCCGAACAGCTTGATGCCGTTGTCCTCGTAAGGGTTATGGGAGGCGGAGATCATCACGCCGACATCGGCACGCAGCGAGCGGGTCAGCATGGCGACTGCCGGCGTCGGGATCGGCCCGAGCAGGAAGACGTCGAGGCCGGCGGCGGTAAAGCCCGCCACCATGGCGTTTTCCAGCATGTAGCCGGACAGGCGCGTATCCTTGCCGATCACTACCCGGTGGCGATGATTGCCGTTGCGGAAGATCGTGCCGACGGCAATGCCGACGCGCATCGCGAGATCCGGCGTCATCGGATGGATGTTGGACTGTCCGCGAATGCCATCGGTGCCAAAATAGCGGCGTGTCATATAAGCTCCTTCGTCATCGCGCCTGAACGTCGCGGCCTCAAGGCGGGGATTCGAACCCCGCATAATGTTAGACGGCAAAACCGGCCTGAAGCTTGGCTCATGCCATAAATTAAAGGCACAAGCACATAAATTAGCGTCAAAATCGATTATATCCCGTTACTAATAAATAAACCCTTCCAAGCAAAAGCCGCCGTGGATCGCTCCGCGGCGGCTTTTTTGAGTTGGTCAGTAAAGGCTCAGTGCGGCTGCGGTTCGAGACCGCTTTCGGGCTCACCGCCCTTGGGTTCGTCCTTCTTCGAACCGGCGCTCGGCACAGCCGAACCGCGGGTCGGAGGTGCATCGTCGCCCAGATCGCGCGACGGCTTTTGGCCCTTGATCAGCGCCTTGATCTCCTCGCCCGACAGCGTCTCGTATTCGAGCAGGCCTTCGGCGATCGCCACGAACTCATCGTGGTTGTCGGTCAGGATCTTGCGTGCCTCGGCATAGGCTTCATCGATCAGGCGGCGCACTTCGTTGTCGATCTTCTGGGCCGTGGCCTCGGAGACGTTCTTCGATTGCGAGACAGAATGGCCAAGGAAGACCTCCTGCTGGTTCTCGCCGTAAGCGACCTGGCCGAGTTCGTCGGAGAAGCCCCACTGGGTGACCATGGCGCGGGCAAGCTTGGTGGCCTGCTCGATATCCGAAGAGGCACCGGACGTGATGTTCTCCTTGCCGAAGGTGAGCTCTTCGGCGATACGGCCGCCCATCATGATGACGAGACGCGAGACCATCCACTTGTAGCTCATCGAATAGCGGTCGCCTTCCGGCAGCTGCATGACCATGCCGAGCGCGCGGCCGCGCGGAATGATCGTCGCCTTGTGCAGCGGATCGGCCACGGCGACCTTGAGGGCGGTAATCGCATGGCCGGCCTCGTGATAGGCGGTCAGCTTCTTTTCGGCTTCGGTCATGGCGGACGAACGGCGCTCGGCGCCCATCATGATCTTGTCCTTGGCGTCTTCGAACTCGCTCATGGTGACCATGCGCTTGTTGCGGCGCGCGGCCATCAGGGCTGCCTCGTTGACGAGGTTCATCAGGTCGGCACCGGAGAAGCCGGGCGTGCCACGGGCGAGAACCTTGAGGTCGACATTCGGCGCGAGCGGCACGTTGCGGGCGTGAACCTTGAGAATGCGCTCGCGGCCGACGATATCCGGGTTCGGCACGACCACCTGGCGGTCGAAACGGCCGGGACGCAGGAGCGCGGGGTCGAGAACGTCCGGACGGTTGGTCGCGGCGATCAGGATGATGCCTTCATTGGCTTCGAAACCGTCCATCTCGACGAGGAGCTGGTTGAGGGTCTGTTCGCGCTCATCGTTGCCACCGCCAAGACCGGCGCCGCGATGACGGCCGACCGCGTCGATTTCGTCAATGAAGATGATGCAGGGCGCATTCTTCTTCGCCTGCTCGAACATGTCGCGCACGCGGCTTGCGCCGACGCCGACGAACATTTCGACGAAGTCGGAACCGGAAATGGTGAAGAACGGCACATTGGCTTCGCCGGCGACGGAACGCGCCAGCAGGGTCTTACCCGTGCCGGGAGGTCCGACCAACAGCACGCCGCGCGGGATCTTGCCGCCGAGACGCTGGAACTTCTGCGGGTCGCGCAGGAATTCGACGATTTCTTCCAGATCCTGCTTGGCTTCGTCGACGCCTGCGACGTCCTCGAACGTCACGCGGCCATGCGCCTCGGTAAGAAGCTTCGCCTTGGACTTGCCGAAGCCCATCGCGCCGCGCGAACCGCCCTGCATCTGCCGCATGAAGAACAGCCAGACGCCGAGGATGAGCAGCATCGGCAAGAGCGTGCCGAGATAGCTGAGGAAACCGGACGAACCATCTGTTTCCGGACGCGCGACGATGGTCACGTTCTTGGCCTGCAGCCGATCGATCAGACTGTCGTCGATGACAGGCGAATAGGTCTGAAATCCCGAACCGTTCTCGGTATAGGTGCCGAGTACCCGGTTGCCCGTCACGACGACATCGCGCACGCGACCCGAATCCACATCCCGCAGGAATTGCGAATAGGGGACTTCACGCGAACTGGTCTGCGACGGTGCCGTCTGGAACATGCTGAACAACGCGACCAGCAGGAGGGCTATGATGACCCAGAGGGCGATATTACGAAAGTTTGGGTTCATTGAACTCCCCGGACTGCGACGGCCAGCTTCTTGAGGCGGCCGCCTTGCTTGCCGCATAACATAGGGTTGCGGCAAGTCCTTGCCAAGGCGAACCAAACCCGCCGCCTACCTTTTCCGCGAGGAATCCTTAATTGGCAGCCGGGGAAAAACGTCGCATCCGAGCAAAACCGCGAACTCATTGCCCAGAGTAAGTTCGAACTGCGGCAAAAAGCGGTCGAAAGGTGCAAGAAGGGGCTGGACGATACTTCGTTCGGCCATCTCCTTGTTTTGGCGATCCTCGGCCGAAAGGAGGGCATTGGATTCGATGAAAGGCATCGCCGCCACGGCGCGCATGGCGATCGCGGGCGGCACGTCGGGAAACAGCTCCAATGCTTCGTCGCGATCCGGCGCGGTGGGGCCGACGACGATGTCGGCAGAAGCGCGGTTGGCAATACGGTAGCGGCCGTCCCAGATCACCGTGCCGCCGGGCGGAACATGCAGCGGCAGTATGCCGCGGTTTTCGCGCACGACATAAAGCCCGTCGCGGCGCCGGTCGAAGATTACCCGGCCGGCGGTAATGCGGCCCGGCAGGCCGCCGTCGAGAAAGGCCATCACCCGATCCATGCTTTCGCTGCCGAGCGCATGCGCCCTGCCCCCGAGCACCGCAGCGAGCAGGGACAGCGCATGACGCCGCACGGCCGCATCCCCCTCCAGCCCCGCGGGATCGATATGCGCCAGAACGCCATGGCGGACCGTCACATGCTTTCGGACAAGCCGCGCCGCAGCCTCCGAAAGCGCCGTGCGCCGCGCGGCGGCCGCAAGCTGGGCGGCAGCATCGAACGGGCTTTCCTGCGCCAGCTGCCCGCGAACCCTCACCCGCTCGTAGCGCGGATCGACATTGCTTGGGTCGTCGATCCAGCCCTGCCCTTCGTTCGTCAGAAAAGCACGGATATCGGCTCGGCGCGTCGCAAGGAATGGCCTGAACAGCCAGCGGCGGCGGTCGAGAAGCACCGCCTGCGCCATGCCGGAGAGGCCCGAATTCTCTTCGCCCTCGCCGCGGATGGCGCGCATGGCGATGGTTTCCGCCTGGTCGTCGAGCGTGTGGCCGGTGAGGATCGCAGTCGCATCGATCTCGTCGGCGACGTCCACCAGCAGCCGGTAGCGCGCCTCGCGGGCCGCGGCGGAAATGCCGGTGCGGGGTTTTTCCCCCTCCCATCGGCGGATGACATGCGGGATGCCGAGCGTGCTGCAAAGCGCTGCGACAGCGCGCGCCTCGTCGGCGGATTCGGGCCTCAGCGCATGATCGATCGTCGCCGCGAAAAGCGACAGGCCGGAACCAGCGGGATTGAATTTTGAAAGGGCGATCAGAAGCCCGCAGGAATCGCTGCCCCCGGAAACTGCGACGAGAAGGCGCGCGGGTCTGGCGATATCGGCGATCAGCCGCTCGGCGGCCTGTTCGGGCGACAGGGTCTTCGGGCCGGCGGTCACCGGAGGATCAGCAGGCCAGGCGCTTCTGTTCGCTGCCGACCTTGGCGAGCACCGCCTTGGGCGCGGTCGGATAACGCCGGCCGACTTCCTTGAGGGTCGCGCAGGCGGTTTCGGTATTGTCGAGGGCCGCGAGCGACATGCCGAGCTTCAGAAGCATCTCAGGCGCCTTCGGCGACTTGCCATAGGTCTGGTGCGCGTTGAGGAAGGTCTTGGCGGCGTCGTTGTATTTGCCCTGCGAATACTGCGATTCGCCGAGCCAGAAGCTGGCATCCGCCACCTTGGCGCCCTTCGGATAGGCCGTCAGGTAACCGTTGAATTCCTTCTCGGCGAGAGGATAGTCGCCGGCCAGCACGTGGTTATAGGCCGTCTGATAGGCGTCGTTCTCGCTGCCGAGCGAGGCCGTCTGCTGCGGATCGGGTCTGCCGGTCGATGCGGGCGGCGTCTTGGGCTGAACCTGGGGACCGGTATCGACGCCAGGAAGCCCGGCTGCATTATTGGCGCGGTCGTTGCGCGTTGCCGCGCGCGGATTGCCGCTCGCGTCGAGATCGATCGAACCGAGCGTCGTCGGGGGCGGTGCGCGGCCGGGGGCGGTCGCCCCGCCGAGGCCCTGGCTGGAAGGCGAATCGATGATCCGCGCAACGTCGTCGGAGGATTGGACGGGCGCCGTGGACGGCTGCGACGGAGGCTGGGCGGCGGGAGCCCGGTTGGACGCCACGGCCGGTTTCCCGGTCGTGTCGTCTGCTTCGGTGCGCTTCTTCTTTTCCAGGTCCTGGAAACGGAATTCGTTGTCTTCCTGCGTCTTGCGGATCTGCTCCTGCATCTGGAGCAGCTGAAAACTCATTTCCTCGATCCGGCCATTCAACTGGCGGACCTCTTCCTGGAGCTGCTGGATACGGACGGCGTCATTGCTCTGCGCCAGAATGACCGGGGGCGGAGTGGTCTCCCGCGGCTGTTCTGCAGCAGGGTGATTGCCGCCCTGGAAGAGTTTCGGCAGCGACAAAGCCCCGGCCGGGGCGCTCGTCGCCATCAGCCCCAGCATTGCTGCCAAGACAAGTTTCTTCATCTTAGTCCGTCCTGCTCTTTAGTCTGCGCCGGATTGGCGCGAGAGGAGATTTTTCCAACTGCCGGCAAAAAGCAACCGAGCTCGACGTCAAAAATCCCCGAAAACAGGGCCAAACTATGGAAAAAACAAAAAGGCGGCCCGAAGACCGCCTTTTATTATCAGCCTGTGGCGCGGATCACATACCGGCGCCGCCCAGAACGGTGACGGCGCGACGGTTCTGCGACCAGCAGGAGATGTCGTCGCAGACGGCGACCGGCCGTTCCTTGCCGTAGGAGATGGTCTTCATGCGATTCGCCGGAACGCCGCGCGAGGCGAGATATTCCTTGGTGGCGGCAGCGCGGCGGGCGCCGAGCGCGAGGTTGTACTCGCGCGTGCCGCGTTCGTCGGCATGGCCTTCGACGGTGATCGCGTAGTTCGGATAGCGGGCCAGCCACTGGGCCTGACGATCGAGCGTCTGCTGGGCGTCGGCACGGATCGAGGTGCTGTCGGTATCGAAGAAGATGCGGTCGCCGACATTGACGGTGAAGTCCTGGGTCGAGCCGGGAGTTGCCGCACCCGCGCCGTTGAGGCCGAGCTCACCCGCATTGTTCGGCAGGTTCTTCTTGTTGGCGCAGCCGGCGAGCGCAAGTGCCAGCGTCAGCGCGATGACGGCAGGATTGCGGGCGAGGATCTGCATGCGGCTCATGGCCGAAGTATCGATGCGGCTCATGGCCGGTCTCTCCTTGATCAGTATTTCAGAGTTTCCAGATTCTAACCGGGTTCGGTTAACCATGATCAAATTCTTATGGTTAACAAAATATTCCCGGCGTCCATTTTCGTTCATTTTCAGCAGATTGGGGCGGGAAAGAGGCGGAAAACCGCCTCTTTTGCCCAAATGCCCTATTCGAGCAGCGGCGACCAGGCCGGGTCCGAACCGTAGGACGGCGTCTTGACCTGGAGTTCGTTATAGCCCGTCAGGTCGATGGAATAGAGCTGCGGGCCGCCGGCGCCGGCATTCTGGCGGAAGAACATCAGCACGCGGCCGTTCGGCGCCCAGGTCGGACCTTCGTTATGGAAGCCGCTGGTCAGGATGCGCTCGCCGGACCCGTCCGGCTTCATCACGCCGATCGAGAACTTGCCACCCGACTGCTTGGTAAACGCGATCAGATCGCCGCGCGGCGACCAGACCGGCGTCGAATAGGAGCCGTCGCCGAAGGAGATTCGCGTCTGGCCGGAACCGTCGGCATTCATCACGTAGATCTGCGGGCGGCCACCGCGGTCGCTTTCGAACGCGATACGCCCGCCGTCCGGCGCATAGGAAGGCGACGTGTCGATCGCCGCCGTCGAGGTGAGCCGCGTCGTGGTGCGCGAGCGCAGGTCCATCGTATAGATGTTGGAATTGCCTTCCTGCTGAAGGCTCATGATCACCTTCTGACCATCCGGCGAGAACCGCGGCGAGAACGTCATGCCCGGGAAATTGCCGACCACTTCGCGCTGCCCGGTCTCCAGCTGCAGCAGGTAGACCCGCGGCTGGTTGCCTTCGAACGACATGTAGGTGACTTCCTGCCGGCTCGGCGAGAAGCGCGGCGTCAGCACGATATCCTTGGTGTTGGTCAGCATGCGGACGTTGAAGCCGTCCTGGTCCATGATCGCCAGCTGGCGCTGGCGGGCGGTCTTCGGTCCGCTTTCGGAGACGAACACGACGCGGGTATCGAAATAGCCGTTCTCGCCGGTGATCTGCTTGTAGATCGCGTCGGCGATGATGTGCGCGACACGGCGCCAGTTCTCCGGCTGGGTGAAGAACTGCTGGCCGGTCATCTGGCTGCCGGCAAACGTATCCCAGAGGCGGAATTCGGCGCGCAGGCGGCCGTCGTTCTCGCGGGTGATCCGGCCCGTCACCAGGGCCTGCGCATTGATGACCTTCCAGTCCTCGAAACGCGGCGCCTTGTTGGGATCGGAGATCTTTTCGATGAAGGCGCTCTTGTTGATGGGCGCAAACAGGCCGGAGCGCTGCAGGTCTGCGGCGATCACCTGGGAAATCTGCGCGCCAAGTTCGTTGTTCGACAGGAAATCCGTCACCGCGATCGGCAGCGGCTGAATGTTGCCCTTGTTGATGTTGATCTCGACGAGAGCGTTGGCCGGGGTGGCGGCCATGAAGGCCGTCAACATCCCCGCGGCCACCATCACGGCGCGGAAAAAGGAGCTCTTGATCATTTACACAAGCCTTTCAGCTTAACACCAGAGTTTCGGGGCAGGTTCCGTGTCATCGGTTCCATACCTGCCGGCTCACAATGCGAACTCCGACGGATCGAAGTTCAGCACCAAAACGTTCCAACCTTTTTCGCCTTCATATTTTGCGGCGGGCAAATTCTTGAGCGGAGCGGACTTCATGAGGGCACGGCGCGTGCTGCCTTCGACCGCACGCCGGGTGCCTTCCGGACCGCCGGTGGCAGTCACTTCCGGGTCGCCGACGATATTGCCGGACTGATCGAGCTGCACCCTGATCTTGACGCGGACTTCAGAGACGCCGGTCAGGCCGCCGACGAGCGCCCAATTGCCCTGGATCTGTCCCTTGACGTTGTCGATCTCGCTGGAGCTGAGGCCTGTGCCGATGGTCTTGGTGTCGCCGCGCGAGGCGACCTGCGTCGAACGCTTGGCGCCGCCACCGGATGCATCCTGCTTGTTCAGGAGGGCGGCGATCTGGTCGGCATTAAAATCGCTCTGCATCGAAGACGAAGACTTTGCGGTTTCCTGCTGCTTGCCTTCCTTCTTGTCGGACGGCTTGACGGATGCGGTCGACTTGTTGTCGGTCTTCGCCGTCTCGGTCGGCTTGGCAGCCGGCTTCGTCTCGACCGGCTTCTCAACCGGTTTTTCGACGGGCTTGGCCTGCTCCTTCGGCGGCTCGGGCTTCGGCGGCTGCGGCTTGGAAGCAGGCATCGGAACCTGCTGCGGCAACTCTCCCGTTTCGGACGTATTCTCGGCCTGCACCGGCGCGGGCGTCGGCTTGGCGGCCTCCGGCTTTGGCGGCATAGGTTCGGGCTTCGGCGGAGTGGGCTCGGGCTTCGGAGGCGTGATTTCCGGCTTGGGCTGCGGCAGGGCGGCCATCTCGGTCGGCTTCGGAGCCGTCTCCTCCTTGACGATGTCCTTGACCTGGTTCTGTTCCGGCGTCGGGGTCGGCGTCGGCCTTTCGACAGGTTTTGGCGCGGCTGTCACTTCCGTTGGAGCCGGTTTGGTGACGGGCGTCGGAGGCGTCTTCAGATCGACATTGTTCTCGCCGGCGTTCTGGGCGTTATCGACGATCTTCTGATTCTTGGTTTCCTTCGGCGAAGGCTTCGCGGCAGGGGGCGCCTTCTTGTCACCCTGCTGGGTCTGGGTGATCGATTCCACCGGTACGATATCGACGGGCAGCGCCTCCACGTCGGCCACTTCGAAAGACGCGGGGGCGCTGAGCGAGACCAGGGCTAAGCCTAGAACCACCGTATGCAGAACCAGCGATGTGCCGAGACTGACCTTCATGGTGGTTCGATCACTTCGCCTGTTCTTGAAGCGTGACGAGGCCGATATTCTTGTAACCGGCGGCGGAAATGCGGGCCATGACCTTCATCACGACGCCGTAGGCGGCGGTCGTATCGCCGCGCACATAGATGCGCTCGTTATAGCCCGTGGTCGCGATCGCCTGCAGCTTCGGCACGATCTCGTCGAGGGCGATCGGCGTTTCCTGCAGATAGATGTCGCCCTTCGGATTGACCGAGACGGTGATCGGCTGGGTATCGGCGTTCATTGCCTTGGCCTGCGTTTCCGGCAGGTCGATCGGCACGCCGACGGTCATCATCGGTGCCGCCACCATAAAGATGATGAGCAGCACGAGCATGACGTCCACGAGCGGCGTCACGTTGATTTCGCTGATCGCACCGCCGCGACGTCCGCCGCGCCTACGACGACCGCCACCCGATGACTTTGCTCCTCCTGCCGACATACCCATGAGACGTTACTCCTCGAGAGCCCGAAAGGCTTTTACTGCGCCGCCTGGCGCGGCTGCAGCTTCTCGTCGATCTGGCGCGACAGGATGGCGGAGAACTCGTCCGCGAAACCTTCCATGCGGCCGGAAAGCTTGCCGGCATCGGCGGTGAACTTGTTGTAGGCGATGACCGCCGGGATAGCGGCGACGAGGCCGATCGCGGTGGCGAGCAGCGCTTCGGCGATACCCGGCGCGACGACCGCGAGATTGGTGGACTTCGAACCGGCGATCGCCTGGAACGAGGTCATGATGCCGACGACGGTGCCGAACAGGCCGATGAACGGACCGGCCGAACCGATCGTCGCGAGCGAGCCGAGACGCGCCTCATAGGTTTCCGCCTCGCGCGACATGGTGACGTCCATCGCCCGGTCGATACGCATCTGCAGGCCGATCGGCGAACGCGCGCCGCGCTCGAAGCTCTTCTTCCATTCGCGCATGGCGGCGACGAAGATCGCCGCAAGGCCGGTATTCGTGCGCTCCGACAGCGTGCGGTAAAGCTCTTCCAGCGACTGGCCGGACCAGAACACCTGCTCGAACTGGTCGAACTGGCGCTTGGCCTTGCCGAAATTGATATATTTGTCGATCACGATCGCCCAGGTCCAGACCGATGCGCCGATAAGGCCGATCATCACCAGCTTGACCACAAGACCAGCCTGCATGAACAGCGACCAGAGGCTCACTTCGCTCGCCGCCGCCGCCAAACCTACCTGTTCCATCTACTATCCCCGAATCCAAACGCCCGGCTTTAAGGACCGGGCGGTTCAAAAGCGCGCTCTCGCGAGTATGTCTTTGATCGCCGGAAGCGCTTCGCCCTAACCCCAAGATACCCTGAGCTTCAAGCTTGGCTTCTCGCTTTCAATTTTGGTCAAAGGAAGGCGTGCGTTGCACAAATTCCTCATGTGTCAGTAAGACACCATTATCGTTAACGAAAGGTTTAGAGGGGCCTTGCAATCGCGAGTTCCCAGATCACTTCAAGTTGGCGCAAGGAAAGCCGGCCACTGACAACTTAGTTTTTTCTCATTCAGGGATTATGACACTGTGGAATCGGATTTTCGGGGGGACGGACCATGTGGCGTGCGGTGATGATAGCCTTGACGATCTTGGTCGCGGGCTCAGCCCATGCCGACTCGTCCGACTGCAAGGGGGTCCCCTCTCCCGATGCGCGGCTGGTCTGCAACGATCCGCTCCTTTCGGCGCTGGATACGGTGCTTCCGCAGGTCCGGGAAAAGGCCGAAAAGGAGCGCAAGGCTGAAACGCGCCAGGCGCTGCGCGATTTCAACAGCGACCGATCGGCCTGCGGCTCCGACCGTTCCTGCGTGCTGAGCGCGTATCTGGCAATCCTCGGAGAACTCGGCGGTTCCAAGAGCATCCCCGCCGATATTACCGCAAGCGCGATCGCGGCCGGCCGCGCCAAGCCCTCTCCCACATTGCCAACCAAGATCGGCCAGTGCACCGTCACGAACGTGACCGCCGTCCATCCGCGCATCGGCGAGGACCCCATCAAGGACGAAGACTACGATGCAGGCACCGGCATCGAATACGCCAATGACGGCTACCAGGTCTCCTACTACCGCGAAGAAGCGCTGATCGCCTCCAAACCCGGCGACAAGGTGACCATGTGCCTGATTTCCATTCCCAAACGCTGCCCGCCGGACGACGACCGGGGCCGCGAATATTTCGTCACCAACGCCCGCACCGGCCAGAGCTGGGCGATGGCCGACTCGCAGCATGCCTGCGGCGGCCCGTAAGCCGTCCTAGGCCGGGTCGACCTGCTCCATCGGACGCCCGAGAAACTTCTCCGCCACGCTTTCCGGCAGCCGGCGTGGACGCCCATGCCTGTTGATGACGGCGATCACCACCTTCGCGGCGATCAGCAGCGTATCGCCGCGGCGGATCTCCTGGTTGAGCACCATCTTGGCGCCGCCCGCCTTTTCGGTGATGGTCTGGATGATCAGGATATCGTCCATGCGGGCCGGCTGTTTGAAATCGATCTCCATCCGGTGGACGACGAAGACCAAGCCCTCTTCGTCGGCGGAGAGAAGCTCGCTCTGCTCGCAGCCGAGACAGCGCAGATAGTCGGTGCGGCCGCGCTCCAGGAAGTGCAGGTAGCGGGCGTGATAGACGAGGCCGGAAAAATCCGTGTCTTCATAATAGACACGCTGGGCCAGCCGGTGGCCGCCTTCCACCAATTCGCCCGATAACAAAAAATTGTGTTCCTTCATGGCCTTGCCTTGGAAATTTCCGCTACTCCGCTGGATAGGCGCGCAATGCCGCCCCAGTTTTGACGTCCTGTCACATATCCTCCCTATCAGGAAATAAGTCGAAAACCAGCGGAGAGTAACTCATGAAGATTGCAGTCCTGGGCGGTGACGGTTTCGTCGGCTGGCCGACATCGCTTCACCTGTCCGACGCCGGCCACGAGATCCATATCCTCGACAACCTCTCCCGCCGCTGGATCGATACCGAACTCGGCGTCCAGTCGCTGACGCCGATGGATTCGATCCAGGAACGCACCCGGATCTGGCATGCCGAAACCGGACGCCGCATCCATTTCCACCTGATCGATCTCGCCAAGGACTACGAACTGCTGAAAGGCTGGCTTTCGAAACACCGCCCCGATGCCATCATCCACTTCGCCGAACAGCGCGCCGCGCCCTATTCGATGAAGAGCGACCGGCACAAGAACTATACCGTCAGCAACAATGTAAACGCCACGCATAACCTGTTGAATGCACTGGTGGAACTGGATCTGGACGCGCATCTCGTCCATCTCGGCACGATGGGCGTCTACGGTTATTCGACGGTCGGCGCGGCAATTCCGGAAGGTTACCTGCCGGTCGGTATCGAGACCGCCGACGGCCGCACCGTCTCCCAGGAAATCCTCTATCCGAGCAATCCCGGCTCGATCTACCACATGACCAAGTGCCTCGATCAGCAGCTCTTCCAGTTCTACGCGAAGAACGACGGGCTGCGGATCACCGACCTGCATCAAGGCATCGTCTGGGGCACCCATACGGAACAGACCCGCCGCCACGCGCAGTTGATCAATAGATTCGACTATGACGGGGATTACGGGACGGTCTTGAATCGTTTTCTCATCCAGGCGGCCATCGGTTATCCGCTCACGGTCCACGGCACCGGCGGCCAGACGCGCGCCTTCATTCATATCCAGGATTCGGTCCGCTGCATTGAAATCGCCCTCCACAACCCGCCTACCCGCGGCAGCCGCGTCGAGATCTTCAACCAGATGACCGAAACCCACCGGGTGCGCGATCTTGCCGAAATGATCTCGAAAATGACCGGTTCGCGGATCGCCTGGCTGCCCAACCCGCGCAAGGAAGCCCCGGAAAACGAGCTGATGGTGAAGAACGAAAAATTCCTCGGCCTCGGCCTCGAACCGACCACGCTCGGCGAGGGACTGCTCGGCGAGATCGTCGATGTTGCGAAGAAATACGCCTATCGCGTTGACAGATCACGCGTTCCAGCCGTCTCCGCCTGGACCAGGGATATTGCGGCGAAAGTGGAGCATGACCCGGAAGGGAAGCGGCTGAAGTCGGTTTCGTGAGATTTTGACCAGGGGGGGCGCCGATAGGTACTCCTCATCTGCCACATCACCTTCCGTCATCCTCGGGCTTGTCCCCAGGATCTGCCACCCGCCAAAAACTGTCGAGCGATAGCAGATGCTCGGGACAAGCCCGAGCATGACGAAGGAGAGGAATGCAACGGGGCACTACACGCCATGACCAACGCCTTCGTCACCCTCGTCACCAATGCCGACTACGCCATGGGCGCCATCGCCCTCGCGCGCTCTATCCGCCGCACCGGCACGGGCGCCGATATCGTCATCCTCCATACCGGCGGCGTCGAGCGCCCTTCCCTCGCCCCGCTCGAAGCCCTCGGCTGCCGCCTGGTGAAGGTCGAACACCTGCCGCTATCCGACGCCTTCAACGAACGGCATCAGCGAAAGAACCTGCATGGCGCCGCCCCCTTCACCAAGGGCAGCAAGCCGGACTTCCACACGCCGCTCGACAATTTCTGCAAGCTCCGGCTCTGGCAACTCGCCGAATACGAGACCTGCGTGTTCATCGATGCCGATGCGCTGGTGCTGAAACCGATCGACAGGCTGTTTTCCTATCCGGAATTCTCCGCTGCCCCGAACGTCTACGAAAGCCTCTCCGACTTCCACCGCCTCAACTCCGGCGTCTTCGTCGCCAAACCATCTGCCGATACATTCGACGGAATGCTGACAGCACTCGACCAGCCGGACGCCTTCTGGCGGCGCACGGACCAGACGTTTCTGGAGAGCTTCTTTCCCGACTGGCACGGCCTGCCCATCTTCATGAACATGCTCCAATATGTGTGGTTCGCCATGCCCGATCTCTGGAATTGGGAAAGCATCGGCGTGCTGCACTACCAGTATGAGAAGCCGTGGGAAAAGGATCACCCGAAGGCCGAACGGCTGCGGCCGCTGATCGACCTCTGGCAGGCATTTTACGACGACCGCCCCATCCCAGCCCTCTCCTCTTTGCCCAGACCGGGAGAGACGCCATGAAGGTCCTGGTCTCCGGCGGCACCGGCCTCGTCGGGCGCTATATCGTCGAAGGCTTGCTGGAAGCGGGTTACCCGGTGATCGTCGGGGGACGCACGCCGCCGGCATCCGGCTTCTTTTCCAAACCGGTCACTTTCGCGCGTCTTTCGCTCGATCCCGCCCTCGACCAGATCGAGATCTTTGACGACGCGTATTTCTTTGTCCACGCCGCCTTCGACCATCTGCCCGGACAATACCGCGGCGGCGAAGGGGACGAACCGGAACGCTTCCGCCGGCTGAACCTCGACGGCACGGTGAAGCTGTTCGAGACCGCCAGGAAGGCCGGGACACGCCGCGCAATCTTCCTGTCGAGCCGCGCCGTCTATGACGGGCAGGCGGCAGGAACGTTGCTCACCGAAGATATGCTCCTGAAACCCGCCAGCCTCTACGGCGAAATCAAGCTCCATGCCGAACGGGCATTGGCAGACCTGTCTGCCCCCGGCTTTACAACTTCGTCTCTGAGGCTGACCGGCGTCTACGGCAATCTGCGCCCCAACAAATGGGACGCTCTCTTTGCAGACTTCCGCGCCGGCCGCCCGGTCCCCTCGAGGCCGGGAACGGAAATCCACGGCCGTGATGTCGCCGCCGCCGTCCGCCTCATGCTGGAAACCGAAGCCGGCAAGGTCGCGGGCCAGGTCTTCAATGCTGCCGATATCCTGACCGACACGAACGAAATCCTCGGCCATCTGCCGGGTGCCCGCCATGATCTGCCGGCACCCGCGGATCGCCGCACGGTAAATCTCATGTCGACGGACAAATTGAGGGCGCTTGGCTGGCAGCCCGGCGGGGCGGATCTCCTGCGACAGACGATCGAAGATCTTGTGCGCTCTTTCAGTGCGACTGGTTGAAGCGCCGCATCTTCGCCTCGTTCTTGGTCTTTTCGATCGCCTTCTTGTGCTCCTCGGCCCATTTCTGGCCGGCATCGCCGCCCCAGAGAAGCCAGGCGATATAACCTGTCGACGGATTGTCGTCGTCGCCGAAATTTTCGGCCCGCTTGTCGGCCTTGTGGCGGGAGAAATAGCTCACCATCCGCCGCACCGTCTTTTCCGAGATCGACTTCCGGTTCTTGAGGTCGCGGGCTCTTGCCACGCCGACCATCGTGCCGCCGCGCCGGTGCTGCGAGCGCAGCTTCAGGCCTTTTTCAGCAGCCGCCGCCACTTCGGCCGGCGGGATGTGATCGGGGATTTCGCTATCCATGGGTCTTCCTCAGTTCGGCCTCTTTCTTGAGAACGCGGTCCCCGTCTTGCTGTTTGATCAGAAAGGCAG
The DNA here is from genome assembly GCF_031455615.1 of Neorhizobium sp. 2083. Lineage (NCBI taxonomy): Bacteria > Pseudomonadati > Pseudomonadota > Alphaproteobacteria > Hyphomicrobiales > Rhizobiaceae > Neorhizobium > Neorhizobium sp. 2083. Next base: position 448,291 of record NZ_JAVDTC010000002.1, read on the forward strand.
GCTCATCGGCATCCGCCTTGCGCTTGATCGTTTTGCCCTTGATCCTGCGCTCCACATCGCTGGTGAATTTCTGGGTGACCTTGCCCCGGGCTTCGGATCGTCCCCAGGTCCAGGCGACCTCGTTTCCGACCTCGATCTTCTGCATGGCGCTCTCCTTTCGGGGGAGAAACGGACAGCAGCGCGCAGATGTTCCCGCAGCAACGCCAGCCTGGGAGCGGCGGTCCGGCACGCGCCAGCCGAAGGTCGCCGTTAGCAACCTCTCAATCCGGCCGATACCGGAAAAATCAGACTTCAGGATTTCAGGTCGAGATCGCCGTCGCGCCAGACGAGATGGCGGGGGCTAACCGGCAGGCTCTCGATCTCCTCGGCGATGAAATAGGGTGGGATGTCGAGCGCCCTCAGCGCCTCGACCGTGGCCGGAACCCATTTGAATTCCAGATCGTGCTCGTCCTTGACCCGGTGAACGATTTCCGTTGGATGGAAGGGAAACGTTTCGGGAATGTCCATCAGGTAATAGTAACCGAGCTCGTGCCAGTCGCGGTCCTCGTAGTGGAAGAAATTCTCCACCGACCAGAGCAGCCGCCCGACCGTCACCTCCACGCCGATCTCCTCGACCATTTCGCGCCTGAGAGTCTCCTCCGAGGTCTCGCCGATTTCCGCCCGGCCGCCCGGAAAGGTCCAGAACGCCTCGTCCGTGGCCCGGTGCACCAGCACATACCCGTCCCGAAAGCCGAGCCCGGCAATCCGCATCTGAAAGATGCGCTTGTTCTTCGTCTTGATGCGGATGCGGGTACGGCCAGCCATCGGTTATCCCAGATCGATCAAGTTGATTTCCGGCGGCACGCCGAAGCGGACGGGCAGGCCGGAACAGCCGAGCCCGCTGGAAATGACGATGTTGCGACCGTCCTCCTCCACATGCCCATAGAGATACCGACTGCCGTACCGGGACGGGACGACCGGGGCATAACCGAACAACCGCACCTGTCCGCCATGGGTATGGCCGGAAAGGGTGAGCGACACGCGATCGGGCACCTTGGGAAAGATGTCCGGCTCATGGGCCATCAGGATGACGGGAGCATCGTCCGTGACCTGCGCCAGAGTGGCCGGAAGGTCATCCTTGCCGAGCGTCCAGTGGCGGGTTTTCTGGTCAGGAAGAAGAGCGATCTGATCCTCCACGCCGGCTATCCAGAAAGGCCTGCCGTCCTTTTCGAACCGCGCCGCCCGATTGCTGTAGACCGGGATGCCCGCTGCCTCGAGCGCCCTGCGGCCGAAGGGCACGCCCTCACCGCTCTCCTGAACCTCGCTGTCCTGCCACCAGTCGTGATTGCCGAGAACGGCATGGGTACCGAGCGGCGCCTTTAGGCTCGAAAGCGCGCCGGCCCAGACATCCGCCGGCACCTGATCGGTGATGAAGCGCATGCCCGAGACATAGTCGCCCAGCAGCAGGATGACGTCCGGTTCGAGCGCATTGGCGGCCTCGCAGATCGAAGCGATCCGCTCAGCCGGCATCCAGGGCTTGCAGGCATGGAAATCCGCAAGCGCCACGATCCTGAGTTTCAGCCCCGGCGTCCAGCCAAGCGGCGTGAACGCATTCCGGGCGACCCGCAACCGCACCAGCGGCTCGGCCACCGCATATCCGGCCAGCGCCAGAAACGCCGCGATACTGCCCGTAAGAGACGTCAGGAAGCCGCGACGGGAAATCACTCAATCATCCTCTGTGAACATCCGGAACTGCGCGGCCTCGAGATCCTTCGGTGGCTGGAGCCCGAGATGTTTCCACGCATTTGCGGTCAAAACGCGGCCCCGCGGCGTGCGCTGGATGAAACCCTGCTGGATCATATAGGGCTCGATGATATCCTCGATCGCATCGCGCGGTTCCGACAGGCCCGCCGCGATCGTCTCGATGCCGACCGGCCCGCCGCCGAAATTGACGGCGATCATGTTGAGGTAGCGCTTGTCGAGCTGGTCAAGGCCCATATTGTCGACCAGAAGCCGGGTCAGCGCCTCGTCGGCGATCTCGCGGGTTACGGCTTCGGCCTTCGCCACCTCGGCGAAATCGCGCACCCGGCGCAACAGCCGGCCGGCGATGCGCGGCGTGCCGCGGGCGCGTCTGGCGATCTCGCGGGCACCGTCATCGGTCATCGGCAGGCCCATCAGCCGCGCTCCGCGCCTGACGATCAGTTCCAGCTCTTCGACGGTATAGAAGGCTAGCCGCACCGGAATGCCGAAGCGGTCGCGCAGCGGCGTGGTAAGCAGGCCAAGACGGGTGGTGGCGGCAACCAGCGTGAATTTCGACAGGTCGATCTTCACCGACCGCGCCGCCGGGCCTTCGCCGATGATGAGATCGAGCTGGAAATCCTCCATGGCCGGATAGAGGATTTCCTCAACCGCCGGATTGAGCCGATGGATTTCGTCGATGAACAGCACGTCGCGCTCTTCGAGATTGGTGAGCAGCGCCGCAAGATCGCCCGCCTTGGCGATCACCGGGCCCGATGTCGAGCGGAAATTGACCCCGAGTTCCTTGGCCATGATCTGCGCCAGCGTCGTCTTGCCGAGCCCCGGCGGGCCGACGAACAGCACGTGATCGAGCGCCTCGCCACGGTTCTTCGCCGCCTCGATGAACACTTTCAGATTGGCGCGCGCCTCCGCCTGGCCGGTGAACTCGTCCAGCGACTGCGGGCGCAGCGTCGTATCGAGGTCCTCACCCCGCTTTTCCGGCGTGATCAGGCGGGCGGGTTCACTCATGCGAGAAGTTCCATTCCGGGGACCTTGCGTGCGGCCCTTTGATCAAAAGTCTTTGTCGATTCACAGCCTTCCTCCAGCGAGCGGCAGGCAATCAGGGCATCGGCAAAGTCCGCACTGTTCGATTCGACAAACCGAAGCGCCTTTACGACGAGCGTGTGGTTCTCAACAACCAGCCCCCGTATATGCAGAAGCTTCTGTATGGCGAGCACCGCATGCATCCTGTTGAATCCGTATTGCGACCTGAGCGCCCAATCAAGCTCGAGCAGGCTGACAAGGGTGATAAAGGCGGAATAACCTTTTCCAAGGCCTTCTCCGAACTTCAATGCCCCCGCTCGCTGCAGCGGATCGTCATCGACCAGAAGACGAAGGACCACGTTTGTATCCAGACCGAAAACCGTCATGCGGCCGCATCCGCTTCCTTGTCTTTACCAGTGTCGACGGCATTTGCGCCTCCGGCTGCGAGCACCGCCGCATCGATTTTATCGAGCGTCGCCCGCCCTTTCGGCGGCTTCCCCAAAAGCCCTGCCAGATCGTTGAAATCGAGATTCTTGGGGGTGATGACCACCTCTCCGTCGACCAGCGAATAGATCAGGCGATCTCCCGGCTGAAGATTGAGAACCTCGCGCATCTCCTTCGGAATGGTCACTTGGCCCTTCGGCGAAAGAGTAACTTCCCACCACATGCATCACCTTTTCCGAAAAATTGCCTATCGGCAGAAATTTTATCAAATTTCCGCCAGAACGGCAAATCATCGCGCCAGTTCCTTCAGCCCCAGCCGGATGAGCTTGGCACTGTCGCCCCCCTCGCCACCGTTCTTAAGCGCCGCCGCAACCGCGTTCGCGGCCTGATCGCGGGAATAACCGAGATTGGTGAGCGCCGAGACCGCATCGGCGACCGGTGCTGCGGCGACACCTTCGCCGAGTTCCTGCTTCAGCCCGATATTGACCGAGGCTTCGCCGGCAAAGGCCGGCACCTTGTTCTTGAGTTCGGTGACGATGCGCACCGCGACCTTCGGCCCGACGCCGGGTGCGCGCGAAACCGTCGTCTTGTCCTGCAGCGCGATCGCATTGGCGAGCTCGGAGGGTGTCAGGGTCGAGAGCACGGCAAGCGCCACCTTGGCGCCGACACCCTGCACGCTCTGCAAGAGGTTGAACCATTCCCGCTCCAGCGCCGTCAGGAACCCGAACAGCTTGAACTGGTCTTCGCGCACATAGGTTTCGATGAACAACACCACCGCTTCGCCGACCGACCCCATCTTCGACAGCGTCCGCGACGAGCAGAACACCTCGTAACAGACGCCATGGACATCGACGAGCACATTGTCGTCGCCGATCTCGTCGATAGTGCCTTTGAGCTTGCCGATCATGAAGGATGTCCGTCAGGGATGGGTTTCGGGGGAGATGATTTCGAGGGCCGGAAAATAGGCACGGTAGCGGGCCGCATCGCGGGTCAGAAGGCGATGCGACCGCACCAATGCATGGGCGCCAATCAGGAAATCCGGCAGTGTCCGCTCGCGAAGGCCGCCGGCTTTGCGGTATGAAAAATGCGCCTTGCCCGCCTGGAACGCTGCATCATAGGACAGGGCTTCTCGCTTCATACCGAGCCAACCGAATGCCAGGCTGATCTCAAGCTCGCTGAGGGGCGATGCCGCCAGTTCCGACCAGATAACCGGAGTAAGGACAAGCTCGCCTTCCTCCGCGCACCGTTTCAGGGCGCTGTGCGACCACGTCCGCAACGGCGTGGCAGGTCCCAGCATATCGATGAGGACATTGGTATCAACGACGGTCGAGGTCATCACGCGGTCCTCGAAGCCAGTCGATATACTCGTCGGTCGTCATGCCGCCAACATCCCATGTGTCCTTGACGCTCTCTGCCCATTCCTCGAAGCTTTTGAAATCCTGCTTGCCGTCATCGAGCCTGACCAGCCTTACGCCGTCTTCAGACACGACGAAGTCCACCTGCGACCCAGGCCCGATCTTCAATCGGTCGCGGATTTCCTTGGGGATCGTAACCTGGCCTTTTTCTGTGACGCGCATAGTAATACCTCTGAGGTATTACCTATCCGCCCGACCAGAACAAGTCAAGAACAAACTATCCCGCAAGCGCCGCGCGCATGCGCTGGCCACCACGGTTATGGGCGTGGCAGATGGCGATCGCCAGTGCGTCGGCCGCGTCGTTGCCCTTGAATTCCGCCTTCGGCATCAGGATCTTCAGCATCATGTGGATCTGCTGCTTTTCGCCGTGGCCGACTCCGATCACCGATTTCTTGACCGCGTTCGGCGCATATTCGGCAACCGGCAGGCCTGCGCGGGCCGGCACCAGCATGACGACACCCCTCGCCTGCCCAAGCTTCAGCGTGGCGACCGCATCCTTGTTGACGAAGGTCTGCTCGACGGCCGCCTCGTGCGGCTGGTAGGCATGCACAACTTCCGCCAGCCCGTCATGCAACTGGCAGAGGCGGGAGGCGAGATCCATGTCGCCATCCGACGTCACCGTGCCGGAAGCGACGAATTTCAGGCTGTTGCCGAGCGTCTCGATAATGCCCCAGCCGGTGCGCCGTAGCCCCGGGTCGATGCCGATGATGCGAATCGTGCCTGTCATGCCCATACCCTATCCTGATGCCCTGAGCAGTGCCACGAGAATGTGAACAAACCGAAAACGAGACTGGCGTCGCCGATTTACCTCCCGGTAACCACGTCGGGAAGGTTTGCCCGCCCTGAGCCCGCCGGCCGGCAACGGCTGCCCGCCTCGCGCGTTGCAGATTCGCAAGGTTGGACGCAATGTGAGGAGGCAGCCATGACAGGCAGACATCAATCCCTTTCCACCAAGGTGATCGGGCTTGTGCTGGCACAGAATGGGATTTTCGCGGGGCTCCTCTTCTATGTCGCCCACGACCTGACATTGTTCGAGATGCTGGGTATCGCAGCATCGCTGATCACGCTGACCCTCGTCACCGCGACTGTTACCGGCGCACTCGTTGATCCGCTGCGGGAAATAGCCGGGGCAGCCTCGCAGATTGCGGCCGGAAAGACCACGGCGGCCCCCGTACACCTGTCGCGCACCGATGAAATCGGTACGATCTCGCGGGCGCTCGAGCGGCTTTGCCGCGATCATCTCACCCGCCTCATCGAGGATGAGGAGCAGCGCGAACGGCGGGAGGCGGTGGCGAAGAAGGCCCATAGGCGCGAGATCGAGGCTGCCCGAGATGAGACGTATGGCCTGAAGACCGTCGTCGAGGCGCTCGACGGTGGCCTGCGGCGGCTCGCGGTCGGCGATCTCACCGTGCGGCTCGACCTGCCGTTCCCTGAAGAATACGAGGGCCTGCGCGCGGATTTCAATCATGCCCTGACGATCCTGGAAGATGTGCTTGGAGTGATCGGCAGCGGTGCCCATGGCCTTCACTCGACCTGTGCCGCCACCCGCGACGACATGGCGAAGGCGGCAGAGGCCGGTGGCCGCCTCACGGCAGCCATCGCCAAGGCCGCCGCCGATGTCGGCGCGCTCGCCGAAGCGCTGAGGGAGCGGAAGATGCAGGCCCAGCACGCCGCCGACATCGCCCACAGTGCCCGGCTGGACATGCGTCCGTCGAAGGAGATGATGCAGGCCGCGACGGTCGCGATGGAAGCCATCCGCAAGGCGTCGCTGAAGATCGAACCCGCCAGCGCGAACATCCGCGACATCGCCTTCCAGGCCAACATGCTCGCCCTCAACGCAGGCATCGAAGCGGCCCATTCAGGCGATGCCGAGAACGATTTCAGGACCGTCGCGGAGGAAATCCGCGGCCTTGCCGAGCGCGCCGCCGAGGCGGCGAAGGAAATTTCCGGCCTGTCACGCAAATCCGCGGAAGCAGCCGAACTGGGTGGCAGGTCGGTCGAAAAGGTAGGCGGCGAACTGGCTGCGATGACCATCTATGCGGATGCCCTGCAGGGACATGCGGAGGCGCTCGCCGCCAGCTCCGGCAAGGAGATCGAAGCGGCCGCGGCGGTGAGAACGGCGATGACGACGCTTGCCAAGGCGAGCCGGGATCAGGTCGGCGCCCTGGACGTTTTGACGGGCAAGGTCGGGGGTATGGGCCGCGAAATCGGCGCGATGGCGCATCACGCGGGGCGCTTCACGCCGGTCACGATTCTCAGCCCGGGAAGCGTGACGGTGCCAGAAAGCCGCAAGCCCGCGAAACCCGGTCCGCACCTGCGGCTGGTCAAGTCGTGACATCGGAGGGATCGTCTCTTATCGTCCTCCCGGACGGTCGGTTTTCCGCCGGCCGCCTTTTTCCGCCAACGGCAGGGTCGTATTTCTGGACAAGGCTGCCTAGATAAGTGGAACACTCTGTCTTCCGCCTCTCAGGACGTGCCGATGATCCCTTTCTCCATTCTCGATCTTTCACCCGTCGGTGAAGGATATTCCGTGAGCGATGCGCTCGACCAGTCCCGCCGCCTGGCGATCAAGGCCGAGGAGCAGGGCTATAAGCGCCTTTGGCTCGCCGAGCACCACGGCATGCCCGGGATCGCGAGCGCCGCGACCGCGATCGTCATCGGCCATGTGGGTGCGGCCACCAAGACCATCCGCGTCGGGTCCGGCGGCATCATGCTGCCCAATCATTCGCCGCTCGTCATCGCCGAACAGTTCGGCACGCTGGAAGCGCTGCTGCCCGGCCGCGTCGATCTCGGGCTGGGCCGGGCGCCTGGCACCGACATGCGCACGGCAAGCGCGCTGCGCCGCAATCTCGACGCCGGGGCCGAGAGTTTTCCGCACGACATTCTCGAACTGCAGCGTCTGCTCGGCACGCCTGAAAAGGACCAGGGCCTGCTTGCGACGCCCGGCATGGATTCGCATGTGCCGATCTGGCTGCTCGGATCGAGCGTCTACAGCGCCCATCTCGCCGCAGCCCTTGGCCTGCCCTATGCGTTCGCCTCGCATTTCGCGCCCGACATGCTGATGGAGGCGATCTCGATCTACCGCGACCGTTTCCAGCCGTCGCTCGGAATGGACAAGCCCTACATGATGGTCGGCGTCATGGGCGTCGCGGCCGAAACGGATGCGGAGGCGCAGCGCGCTTTCACCTCGTCGCAGCAGCAGTTCGTCAACCTGCGCAAGAACGTCCGCACCCGCTTCCCGAAACCGGTCGACAGCATGGAAGGCCTCTGGACGCCGATGGAAAAGATGAATGTCGAGCACACGCTGCGTTACGCCGCAGTCGGCTCGGTCCCGACCGTCGAGGCGAAGCTCAGGGAGTTCCTGGAAGAAACCGGCGCCGACGAACTGATCATCTCCATGCCGATCCACGATATCGACGCAAGGTTGAGGTCCGTCGAACTGTTCGCGACGCTTCCGATGATGGAGAAACAGCCCGTGCCCGCCTAGAAGCCGGCGTCACAAGAGGTTCACCGGCCGGAGTTAGCATTTGTTAATCTTGGCAAATGCGGAGTACCGAAACGTGACAGACGCAACCGCTTCCCAACACAGTGCCTCCCCCTCCTACCACCCTCTGGAAAACCCGAGTTCGCTCGGAAAGTGGTTCATCCCGCTGTTCGGCGTCGTCCTGATCGGCGGGCTCGGCTACGTCGGTTACGCATTGGCGGCCGATCTGGCGATCGCCAACTCGGTTCCGTGGCTGCTGCTTGGCCTTGCGCTGCTGATCGCGCTCGGTTTTGAGTTCGTCAATGGCTTCCACGACACCGCCAATGCGGTGGCCACGGTCATCTACACGCGCTCCATGCCGGCAGAACTGGCGGTCGTCTGGTCGGGCTTCTTCAACTTTCTCGGCGTGCTGCTGTCGAGCGGCGCGGTCGCCTTCGGCATCCTGGCGCTGCTGCCGGTCGAACTCATCCTGCAGGTCGGTTCCGGCTCCGGCCTTGCCATGGTCTTCGCACTGCTGATCGCGGCGATCATCTGGAACCTCGGCACCTGGTATCTCGGCCTTCCCTCCTCCAGTTCGCACACGCTGATCGGCTCGATCATCGGCGTCGGCCTGGCCAACCAGTTCCTGGCACCGCAGGGCACCGCGACCAGCGGCGTCGACTGGTCGCAGGCAACCAATATCGGCTTGTCGCTGCTGATCTCGCCCCTGATCGGCTTCGGACTTGCGGCAATCCTGCTGCTCGTCATGAAAGTCCTCGTCCGCAACAGGGCGCTCTACGAGGAGCCGAAGGGCAACAAGCCGCCGCCATTGTGGATCCGGGGCCTCTTGATCTTCACCTGCACCGGCGTGAGCTTCGCCCACGGCTCCAACGACGGCCAGAAGGGCATGGGCCTGATCATGCTCATCCTGATCGGCCTCGTGCCGACTGCCTTCGCTTTGAATCGTACCCCGGACGCGCAGTATCTGCATGCCTACGAACAGGCCTCCGCCAATGTCGAGACGGCCCTGCAGAAATACGTCAAGCCGGGCGTTACGGTGGCCGACGCCAAGGCGGAAGTCGCCAATGCCGTCAAGAACAAGGCCTGGAACGATACGACGACCCTGGCGCTGCAGCAGTTCATCCACACGTCGAGCGCGCAGATCTCCAAGTTCCCGACGCTCGAAGCGGTTCCGACCTCGCTCGTCGGCAATATCCGCAATGACGTCTACCTGATCGGCGAAGCGCTGAAACTGATCGACAAGAACAAGCTGCTGCCGATGCAGGGCGCCGATCTAGATGCCGTCAAGGCCTACCACCAGGCGGTCGACAACGCGACCAAGTTCATCCCGCTGTGGGTCAAGGTTGCCGTCGCGCTGGCGCTCGGCCTCGGCACCATGGTCGGCTGGAAGCGCATCGTGGTGACGGTCGGCGAGAAGATCGGCAAGACCCACCTGACCTACGGACAGGGCGCCTCGGCGGAAGTCGTCGCCATGGTGACGATCGGGGCTGCCGACCATCTCGGCCTGCCGGTCTCCACCACCCATGTGCTCTCGTCCGGCGTGGCGGGCACGATGGCCGCGAACGGCTCCGGCCTGCAATGGTCGACCGTGCGCAACATGCTCCTGGCCTGGGTTCTGACCCTGCCGGCCTCGATCGCCATCGCCTTCGGCCTCTACGTGATCCTGCGCCAGGTCTTCTGAACGCAGCATCCCCGAATGCAAAAACGGCACCGCAATCGCGGTGCCGTTCTGTTTTTATATCGGTCGAGCGATCAGGCCGAAAGCTTGGCCATGAGCTCTTCGGAGACTTCGAAGTTCGAATAGACGCTCTGCACGTCGTCGTCGTCTTCCAGGTTGTCGATCAGCTTCAGCAGCGACTGAGCTTTTTCTTCGTCCACCTCGATCGTGTTCTGCGGCCGCCAGATCACCTTGACGGTCTCGGCCTGGCCGAGCACCGCTTCGAGCCCCTTCGACACTTCGCCGAGGCTTTCGAAGCCGCAGATGATCGTGTGGCCGTCTTCATCGGAGGTCACGTCGTCGGCGCCGGCCTCGATCGCCGCTTCCATAACCTTGTCCGCATCGCCAACGCTCGCCTTGTAGGTGATTTCGCCGACATGGTCGAAGGAGAAGGAAACCGAGCCGGTTTCGCCGAGAACGCCGCCGGCCTTGGTGAAGATCGAGCGGACGTTGGAGGCCGTGCGGTTGCGGTTGTCGGTCAGCGCCTCGACGATAACGGCGGTGCCGCCCGGGCCGTAACCTTCGTAACGGACGGAATCGTAGTTTTCCGCGTCCGCGCCGGCAGCCTTCTTGATCGCCCGGTCGATATTGTCTTTCGGCATCGACTGCGCCTTGGCGTTCTGGATTGCCAGGCGCAGCGCCGCGTTCATGCTCGGATCAGGCAGACCCGTCTTGGCGGCAACGGTGATTTCGCGCGCAAGCTTGGAAAACATCTTCGACCGGATCGAATCCTGCTTGCCCTTGCGGTGCATGATGTTTTTGAACTGTGAATGGCCAGCCATGGCACCCCTGACACTTTAGCTTGTTCTGGAACTCGTTCTGGAATGGCGCCTTATAATTTCGAAGCCGGAGCCGTTCAAGGGTATTTCCAGGGTAAGGCGAGGCTTTTCCGGATGCCGTCTTGCCGAAACAAGGCCGGGAACAAAGCCAAAGCCTTGCTGTTTGTTCACCTGAACCAACAACAAGGAGACAATCGATGGCAAGCCTTACCGAAGCCCGCGAAGCGCCCGAACGCCAGCTCTGGGACGAGATCAGCAAAATCCACGCCGGCATGCTCGGCATCGAGGGTTCGCACATGCATTTCCAGCCGATGGCGCCGAATGCCGATCCCAAATCGAGCACGATCTGGTTCTTCACCAAGGCCGACACCGATCTGGTGCGCGCCATCCGCGCCGGCAGCCGCGCCCATTTCTGCGTCGTCGGCAAGAACCATGATTACCACGCCTGCCTGTCCGGCACACTGGAAGTCCGCAATGACCGCGCCAAGATCGACGAATACTGGAGCGCCGTGACCTCGGCGTGGTTCGAGCACGGCAAGGAGGACCCGCTTCTGACCCTGCTGGCCTTCCGGGTCGAGGACGCGGAAATCTGGGCCTCCACCGACAGCACGCTGAAATTCGGCTGGGAGATCGCCAAGGCCAATCTGAGCGACGAGAAGATGCCGGATGTCGGCGTCAAGCAGCACCTCGCCTTCCCACAGTTCCACTAGACCCGGACCATCAGGCCGCGGGGGTCAAAGCCCCTGCGGCACCAAAATCGTCGGCTTTTTCGGAAGGCTGCGCATCGACACCCGGATCGTCGGTTCCTTCGCATAGGCGATATCGAACTTCGCGTCGAACATGGCGATGAAATTGTCGAGCGGCGGACCCCAGCGATGCATCGGCAGGATCAGCGACGAACGCAGCCGCTGCACCACCCGGCTCATGCTGTCCGCACCCATCGTCAGGCCACCATCGACCGGCACCATCAGGATGTCGAGGCGGCCGATCTCGGTATATTGCGCCTCGTTGAGCTCGAAATGCAGATGGCCGAGATGACCGATGCACAGTCCCGCGACTTCGAAGATGAAGATCGAATTGCCGTTTTCCTCGATGCCGCCGCCCCAGTTGCGGATGTCGGACATGACGTTGCGGATATAGACGTCCCCCACCATCAGCCTGTGCTGGACCTTTTCGCCCGGCACGTCGCTCCAGCCGTGCAGTACATGCTTTATCCCGGGATCGGGGCTGAGCGTAAAATGGGTGGTATGCGCCTTGTTCATCGTTGCCACGTCCGGCAGGCGCGACGGGCGATAGGCCCCGCTATAGTCGGTGGCGATGCCCACCCCCTCCGGCGTTTCGATGAAATAGGTGGAATGCCCGACAAAGGTGATCTTCACCTCTTCCCGGTCGGCCAGCGCGAGGTTTTTCTTCGCCTGGGCAAATTGCGGACCGGAGGGGCTGAAGCTCGCAAAGGTGACGCCGGGCAGTTTCTGGGCGATCGCCTGGCATTGGCTGACGGGCAGGCCGTCTTGAGCGAACGCGGCGAAAGCCGACAGGAGGAGGCTGGAAAGACCGAGTGCGAGAGCCCGTAGCATCATGCTGATCCCAAAGAACTGCGTTCATGCTCATTCCCGGGCGAAACCATGGGCCCGGGCGAAAACATGCGGCAATGCGAAAGGCCGGTCCAGCCGCAATCGGAAGCGGCAGTCTCACAATTCTGTCATTGGTCGGGGGCACGGAATTGACTATTGAGAAGCATGGCCAGCGCCCGACAGAGGCCCACCGGCACCCGGATCGGAAGCGCAAGAGGATATTTTCATGAAGCACGAGATTGCGATCAAGACGCAGGACTGCACGGCCAGGGCCGCCGTCATCAAGCCGGAAAACGGAGCGGCGGCGACCAGCGGCGTCATCATTTATATGGATGCCTTCGGCCCTCGCGAAGCACTCTACTGGATGGGCCAGCGGATTGCCGACGCCGGTTATACCGTGCTGGTTCCGGACCTCTATTACCGCTCCGGCGATTATGGTCCGTTCAACGCCCGGACCGCCTTCAGCGAAGAAGCCTCAAAGACCCGGATCAGGGAAATGATGCAGACGGCCACCCAGGCGCTGACGGCGCAGGACGGCGCCGCCTTTATCGGAGCGCTGGAGGCGGAAGGCGTTACCGGCGCGATCGGGACGGTCGGTTACTGCATGGGCGGCGCACGCGCGATCACCGCCGCAGCCCGCTATCCGGAACGGATCAGGGCGGCGGCGAGCTTCCATGGCGGCAATCTCGCAAGCGATGCGGAAGACAGCCCGCACAGGCTCGCCGACAGGATCAAGGCGCGGGTCTATGTCGGCGTTGCCGGCATAGACAACAGCTTTCCGCCGGAACAATCCGCCCGCTTCGCCGAAGCTTTTCGCGTCGGCGGCGTCGACCATGCCGTCGAAAACTATCTCGGCATGGGGCATGGCTGGACCGTGCCGGATCATGGCGCCTACGACAAGGGCGGTTCCGAGCGCCACTTCAAGCGCCTGCTGACGCTGTTCGAGGAAACCCTCTGAACGACAAAAGGCTGCTTCGCGCCGCCGTTCTGGGGTCTGCCACCTACCCTATCGTCATGCTCGGCCCTGAGCCGAGCATCTGCCGCCAGATTTTATTGAGGCGGAGCAGATCCTTGGGACAAGCCCAAGGATGACGTCAAGAGGATGCGGGGCTTCGCGGACATTCGGCTAGACCGACACCCGATCGCCTTCCAGATTACTTCCGCCGCTCGAAATTGCTTTTGTTGGCCGATTTCGGCTTGTCCTTCTTTTTGAAAGGCTTGTCGTCCTTCTTGAAGGGCTGGCCCTCCTTGCGGAACGGTTTTGCATCCTTGTTGAAGGGCTTGCCTTCCTTGCCGAACGGCTTCCCGTCGCCACGTGGCTCGCTTGCCCAGGGGGCAGCCGGACCAGCCGCATTGGACGTGTTCTTCCGCGGCTTGCCCTTCGGCCGGTCGTCGCCGTAGGGCTCCTTGGGACGGTCGTCGTAGGACTTCTTCGCATAGGGCTTGGCCGGCGCGGGACGGCTGAGGTCCGGCACGCCGTTCAGCCTCGTCACGCGGATGCCGCGCTCCAGCGCCTTGTCCTTGCCGATCGCCTGCATGAAGGCGTCGGCGTGATCGGCGGCAATCTCGACGAAGGTTTCGTCCTGCTGCATCTTGATCGCACCGATCTCGCGCTTGGTGACGTTGCCGTTGCGGCAGAGCATCGGGATCAGCCAGCGCGGCTCGGCATTCTGCTTGCGGCCGACCGACAGCGAGAACCACACGGCCGGGCCGAACTCGTCGCGCGGGCTGCGCGGCGTCATCGGGAAGTCGCCCTCGCCGCCGGACCGCTCGCGCGGCTTGCGGCTATCCTGCTGCACCGAAATCTCGATCAGGTCCTCGGGTGCCGAATATTTGGTGCGGTAGAGATTGACGAATGCAGCCGCCAGCTTTTCCGCGCCGTGGCTCTCGACCAGCTTGGCGATCAGATCCTGCTCTTCCTCGCGCGGCTTTTCGGCAAAGATCGGATCGGCCAACAGACGCTCGTCGTCGCGGCGCGTCACCTCCTCGGCGGACGGCGGACGGGCCCAGGTGGCGGAGATGCCGGCGCCGCCCAGCAGACGCTCGGCCTTGCGGCGGGCATTGACCGGAACGATCAGCGCGCTGATGCCCTTGCGGCCCGCGCGGCCGGTGCGGCCGCTGCGATGCAGCAGCGTTTCCGGGTTGGTCGGCAGGTCGGCATGGATGACGAGGTCGAGACCCGGCAGGTCGATGCCGCGGGCGGCGACGTCGGTGGCGATGCAGACACGGGCACGTCCATCGCGCATCGCCTGCAGCGCATGCGTCCGCTCGTTCTGCGTCAGTTCGCCGGAAAGCGCCACGACCGAGAAATTGCGGTTGTTGAACCGCGCCGTCAAATGGTTGACGGCCGCACGGGTCGAGCAGAACACGATCGCATTGGTGGCTTCGTAATAACGGAGCACGTTGATGATCGCATTTTCACGGTCGGCGGATGCGACGGCGAGCGCGCGATATTCGATATCGACATGCTGCTTTTCCTCGGCCGAGGTGGCGATGCGCACCGCATCGCGCTGGTAGCTCTTGGCGAGCTTGGCGATCGCGGCCGGCACGGTTGCCGAGAACATCAGCGTGCGCCGGTCGTCCGGCGCCGATTCCAGGATGAATTCGAGGTCCTCGCGGAAACCGAGGTCGAGCATCTCGTCCGCCTCGTCGAGCACCGCGACTTTCAGCTCGGACATGTCGAGCGCGTTGCGGCGGATATGGTCGCAGAGACGGCCGGGCGTGCCGACGACGATATGGGCGCCGCGTTCGAGCGCGCGCCGTTCGCTGCGGATATCCATGCCGCCGACACAGCTGGTGATGACCGCGCCGGTCATCTCGTAGAGCCATTCCAGCTCGCGGGTCACCTGCATCGCCAGCTCGCGGGTCGGGGCGATGACCAGGCCGAGGGGCTGTCTTGCGGGACCGAACTTTTCCGCCTCGCCAAGCAGCGTCGGTGCGATCGCAAGCCCGAAGGCCACGGTCTTGCCCGAGCCGGTCTGTGCCGAAACCAGCGCGTCGGAAGAGGCCAGCGCCGGGTCGAGCATGGATTTCTGGACGGGGGTCAGCGTAACATAGCCCCGTTTCGCCAATGCCTTGGCGATCGCCGGAACGGCGCCGTTGTAGTCGGTCATCTAAATCTGTCTTTCGGATTGTCGCGCGCGATGCGCCGTGGCCGCAACATTCGCGGCCGAACTTGCGCCGTCCCTACTTGTTCGCGGCGCAAATGTCAAAGCGCATGTCTGCCTGAGACTTGACGCCGGTCCCGCGATACGGGACGTAAACCCCTCTCGACGCACGGAGAGAACCATGTCGGGCATACTGGAAAGGCAGACGGCACTGCAGGTCGAGGCGGATGCGATCGTCGGCGCGCTGCATCTCGACGCGCTGCTGCGCACCGCCGGCAATCCGGTGCGGGTCGGAAGCTCCGCACTCGCCCTGATGGTCCGCCGCGACATCGACATCACCGTCATCTGCGAAAGGCTCGATCCCGCCACCCGCAAGACCGTCGCCGAGATCGCCGGTGAACTGATGCTCGACAGCCGCGTCGGCGCAGTGCGCTACCGCAACGATAGCGGCGCCTGGAATGCCGAACCGCAGAGCTACCCGGACGGCCTCTATCTCGCGGTCACCTATCGCACGGAAAAGGGCGAGGACTGGAATTTCGACATCTGGTTCGTCGACGACCCGGACCGCCAGCCGGACCTCGGACACCTGAAGACGCTTCCACCGCGCTTGACCGACGAGGTGAGGGAAACGATCCTCGCCATCAAGGCCGAACTCGCCGCCAACACGCCGAAGAACGGCAAGCCGGTGCCGAGCGCGCTGGTCTATGAAGCGGTATTGGATGGAGAGATGACAACAATCGCAGAGTTCAAGGAATGGCATCTGCGTCAGCAGAAACGTTAGTCGAACGTGGGAGGCATGATCTGGCCTCTGCCCGGCACAATCACGACGTCTCCGGGACTCGCGCTGACGGCGCTTCTGCGCTATATAAAAAGCCATGGCAAAGGCAGAACTCAGACGAGAACCGACCGGCAGATGGGTGGTGCGCGATTCACAGAGCGGCCGCCTTGTCGAAGTGCGCGGTGCGGATTCGATGAAGGCCTCAAAGCTGCCTATAAAAAAGAGCGTCGACCTCACGAAGCCAATTGCCGAACAAGCCTTCGAAGTCCAAACCAAGCTGCATAAGCCCTCCGCGAAGAACTGACCTTGCCGGGCGCGCTGCTCGATACCCACACCTTTTATTGGCTGGTAACGGCTGTTGAAAAGCTATCGCAAGAAGCTCTCATTGCGATCGCCGACAATCAGGCATCAGGGACGCTTTACGTATCTCCAATTACGGCCTGGGAATTGGCGATCGCCTCTCGCAAACCAGCGCATAGAGACCCGCCCAATCTCGATGCGAAGTCGCCATCTCAATGGTTTTCGAGAGCCGTTGCAGCGACCGGAGCGAAAATTATTCCAATCAAACAGCGGATCGCCTGTGAGGCAGCCGCTGTGGTGATGGACACCGGACATAGAGACCCGGGAGATTGTTATCTGATCGCTACAGCAAGGATCAAGAAAGTCGCCATCATAACCCGCGATGCCGTCATGCTGGATCTCGCCTCACGCGACTATCTCGAAGTGATCGTGTGTTGATTTTTCAGCCCATGTCGTACGGCCAACATCACCGGCAGCGACAATCAACTACGAAGGTCACCGCCAGAACGACGGTATCGTCTCGGCAAGCCGTGGCCCGATCCTGAGCGGCTCGATCTTTTCCGCAAGCCCGGTCGTATCGGAAATCTCGATGCCGAGGCCGCAGATGGTTGCGGGTCCGCTCGCCGCCTCGAAACGGCCCTTCGGCATTTTCGAGATGAAGCGGTTGAGCGGCTCTTCCTTGTCCATGCCGAGGGACGAGTCGTAGTCGCCGCACATGCCGGCGTCTGACATGTAGCCGGTGCCGCCGTTGAGGATCTGGCAGTCGGCCGTCGGCACATGCGTATGGGTGCCGACCACAAGGCTGGCGCGGCCGTCGACGAAATGCCCGAAACACTGCTTCTCGCTGGTCGCTTCCGCGTGGAAATCGAAGATGATCGCGTCCGCCTGTTCCTTCAGGGGCGCGGCCGCGAGGATCGCCTCGGCGCTCTTGAAGGGGTCGTCGAGTTCGGGATGCATGAACACCCGGCCCATGATGTTGGCGACCAGGATGCGCGCGCCGTTGCGGGCATAGAAGATGCCGGATCCCTTGCCGGGCGTGCCGGCCGGATAGTTGGCGGGGCGCAGGAACTGCTCGTGGCGGCCGGCGAAGCTCACCGCCTCCTTCTGGTCCCAGACGTGGTTGCCGGTGGTCACCACGTCGGCGCCGGCATTGATCGTCTCGAGGAAGATATCCTCGGTGATGCCGAAGCCGCCGGCGGCATTCTCGCCGTTGACGATGACGAAATCGAGCTTCAGGTCGGCGACGAGTCCAGGCAGCTTTTCCCAGACCGCCACGCGGCCGGTCTTGCCCACCATGTCACCCAGGAACAAAAGGCGCATTCTTATCCAATCCGTGCGCGGCCCATGTCTTCGAAGGGCCGGTAACCGCTCTCCGTCAGGACAGCGTCTAGTCTGATATCGTGAGGTTCAATGGGAACTGATGCCACTTCCTGGCAGTCGAAGGCAATCCCGATCAGCTTCGGGTTCAGGCCTTTTTGCTGCAGGCGGTGGATCGCCCGGTCGTAATAACCGCCACCATAACCGATCCGGTGCCCCGCCGCGTCGAAAACCGACAGCGGCACCAGCATGACCTGCGGCTCGAGTTCGGCCGCGTCCGGCCCTGGCCCGAACGTGCCGAACACGCCGGCCACCAGTTCGGCGCCGCGCACCAGTTCGCGAAAGACGATGGTCTGCTTGTCGAGGATGACGGGCACGCAGAGCCGGGCGCCCAGGTCCCGGAGATGGGCCATCAGCGGCCGCACGTCGACTTCCGATCGGATCGGCAGGAAGCCCGACACGATCGTGCCGCCCTCGATGCCGATTGCCTCCGCCCCGTGCGAGGCAAGGGCAAGGCTCTTCTCGATCCGCTCGACCGCCGGAATGGCGTCCCGCGCGGCAAGCCGCGCGGCGCGAAGCTCCGCCTTGGTCTTCGAGACGTTCATCATGCCTTGTCCGACCGCGTGACCAGGAGCTTGTCGATACGGCGTCCGTCGAGATCGATGACCTCGAAGGTCCAGCCGTTCTTGGTGAAGCTTTCGCCGAGTTCCGGCAGGCGTTTCATCTCGTCAAGCACGAAGCCCGCGACCGTCTCGTAGCCCGGATCGTCGCCGAGCGAGAACCCCATCTGGTCGGCGAATTCGTCGACCGGCATCCAGCCGGCGATCAGGAACGAACCGTCGTCGCGCGATACGATCGCCGGTTCCTCGACCTCGTCCTCCTGGAAGACGCCTGTGATCGCCTCGAGAATGTCGCCCGAGGTGATGATGCCTTCGAAATGGCCGTATTCGTCATAGACCAGAACCATATGGGCGGGCGCGCGGCGCAACGCCTGGATGACGTCGAGCGCGCCGGTCAGGTCCGAGACGACGGGCGCCTCGCGCATGATGCTGCGGATATCGAGGATCTTGCCGCCGGCAATGAAGTCATAGGCGTCCTTGACGAACAGCGTGCCGAGGATTTCGTCCGAACTGCCGTTGCGGATAGGCAGGCGGGAGCGCTGGGTGGCGCGAAGCTGCTCGCGGATTTCGTCCGGCCCGTCCTCGATATCGATGACCTCGACATCGCGGCGTGGCGTCATCAGGCCGCGCGCGGTGCGGTCGGCAAGCCGCATGACGCCGGAGATCATCGCGGATTCTTCCGTCTCGATCACGCCGGCGCTCTGGGCCTCGGCAAGCACGGTGCGAATTTCCTCGTCGGTAACGCGGTCGCCCGACTCGCCCCGCTGGCCAAGCACGGTGAGCACGAGGCGACCGGAAATATCGAGGAACCAGACGATCGGTGCGCCGACCGTGGCGAGCAGCTTCATCGCCGGCGCGACACGGGCGGCCACCGCTTCCGGCGCCCTGAGCGCGATCTGCTTCGGCACCAGTTCGCCGACGATCAGCGACAGATAGGTAATGACGACGACGACGGTGCCGACGCCGAGCCAGTCGGCGACATTCTCGGCCATGCCCTGCGCTTCGAGCCAGGCGGTCAGCCTCGCGCCAAGCGTGGCGCCGGAGAATGCGCCGGACAGCACGCCGACGAGGGTGATGCCGATCTGGACGGAGGAGAGGAAGCGGCCGGGATCTTCGGCAAGCCGGATGGCGGTCGCCGCGCCACGGTTGCCCTGTTCGGCCATGATCCGGAGCCGCACCGGACGGGAGGAGACGACGGCAAGTTCCGACATCGCGAGAACACCGTTCAGGACGGTGAGGGCAATGACGATAAGGATTTCGGTTAACAAGAGAAGCTCTTTAATTGGGACAATATGCCTGCACGCGAAACGAATGTACCGATTGCGAGATCGGCACATATCAACACGACTGCGCCGGAAGCGCCTCGTTCGCGATGTTTCGCGCACAGTTCCGAAAACCGAGACCGGTCCTCGGAGCTATGCACCTTCACTCGCATCCGGAAATCATAGGGTCGCCATGCCGGCATTGCAATGGTTGGAACAAAATGAACGGTTTGGACCATGGCAAAAAGGCCCCGATCACGGCTCGTCAGCCTAGTGAAGGCTGATCGTCAGTTCGGCGCGGGTGCCGGAAGGTGAAGGCACGTAGTGGATCGTCGAGCCGAGCGTGGCGGCCATGGATTTGACGATCCGGCTGCCGAGCCCGGTGCCCTTGGGCGTGTCCCCCTCGCGCCAGCCGATACCGTCGTCCTCGACGGCGAGAAGCGCGCTGCCCTCGTCCTGGCGGTTGAGAAGCACCCGCACCTCGCCTTCGGTGCCGGCCGGATAGGCGTATTTCAGCGCGTTGGTCAGCAGTTCCGTGACGATCATGCCGACGGAGACGGCACGGTCGGAGGTCAACGACAACGGTTCGGCATTCAGGCGGATCGACGGTCCCTGGTCGTCATTGACCGAGCCCTGGACCTCGCGCACCAGCGTGCCGAGATATTTGTCCATCTCCACATGCCGCACGTCGTCGGACGTGTAGAGGCTGCGGTGCATGCCGGCGATCGCGCTGATGCGCGCCTGCGTTTCGGAAAGGGCGGCCTTGACCTCGTCGCTCTTGCTGCTCGATACCTGCAGGCGGATGAGTGCCGCGACCAGCGCCAGGCTGTTGGCGACCCGGTGGTTCACCTCCGCGAGCAGAACCTCGGCGCGTTCCTTGCCAAGCCGGATCTCCTGATCGGCCTTTTCCTTGGCGCGCCGCAATTCCGCATTGGCGATGCCTTGCGCGATGGCGCTTTCCATCAACGGCCAGAATTCCTCGCCGACCGTCTTGATGACGTAGTCCGACGCACCGCTCTTCAGCGCGTCGATGGCGATCGTCGCGTCGCTGGAACCGGTGACGTAGATCACGGGAATGGTCGAGCCCTGGTCTTTCAGCCTGTGAAGGATGTCGAGCCCGGTTTCCGCCTTCAGGTAGTGATCGAGAACGATGACGTCGATACCGCCTTTTTCCACCGCGTCCATTGCCGATGCCGCGTTGACGGCATGGATGACCTCATAGCCGGCGCGCCCGAAATGGCGTTCGGCCAGTCGAGCAAGCGCAAGGTCGTCGTCGACATAGAGTATGGTTTGCGGCATCGCGTCTCGTTATTGTCCGGGTATCTGCATCACGGCAAAGAACAGCCCGAGCTGTCGGATGGCATGCGCAAAACTGTCATAGTCCACCGGCTTGGTGATGTAGACGTTGGCACCGAGATCGTAGCAGCGCTGGATCTCCCGCTCATCGTCCGTGGTCGTGAGGATGACCACCGGCAGACGCTTTGAGTGAGGGTTGGACTTCACCTTCTCCAGGATGTCAATACCCGACATATCCGGGAGGTTGAGATCGAGAAGGATCAGCAGATGGCGGTCCTGATTTGAGTTTCCGGAACGATCGGCGCCAAGAATAAAGTCGAGAGCCGTATTGCCGTTCGTAAAAGGAATGATCTCGTTATTGACGCCGGCGCGGCGGACATTCTTTTCGATCAGACGCGCATGACCTTCGTCATCCTCGATCATGACGATGGTGACTTCTTTTCCGGCAGCCTTCATGACCCGTTACTCCTGACATACTGTGACAAATCCGTCGGAAGCCGGATGACGAACGTCGTCCCGCCGCCCAATGTGGATGTCACCGTAATCTCGCCGCCTAAATTTCTAACTAATGAACGCACATGCGCGAGCCCGATGCCCTCGCCCTGCTGATCCTGAACTCCCGAGCGGCGGAAAAGCTCGAAAACCCTCTCGTGATCCTGCGGCGCAATACCCCGGCCGTTGTCTGCAACCTCTATTCTCATCGCGGCCCTGCCGATCGGCATGGCTTTGACGGAAAGACTGAGCGGCCGGTCCGGATGTTTGTATTTTACCGCATTGTCGAAGAGATTGCCGAAAATCTGTTCCATGGAAAATCGGTCGGTAATAAGGCCCCGCGCCTGATCGACCGATATATTCACCTCGCCGCCCGCCTCGCTGACCTGGTGATAGATGCTCGCGGCCGTCGCCTCCAGCAACTCCCCGAGATCGATCCGCTCCGGCTTCAGTTCGCGCCGCCCGTCGCGGGAAATCTTGAGGATGGCGTTGATGAGCCCGTCCATCTTCTTCGTCGACGAACGGATGAAGGAGATCGCCTCCGGCAGGTCCTCCTCGACGGCGATGCGGGCTTCGCTCACCTCGCTCTCGGTCAGCGGCGCACCGTCGGCAAGGACATAGGTGCGGATCGATTTCAGCGTCGCGTCGAGTTCGCTGGTGAAGCCCATGATGTTGACCAGCGGCGCGCGCAGGTCGTGAGAGACGATATAGGCATAGCGCTGGATCTCGCGATTGGCCTGGATCAGATCCTCGGAGCGCTCGTTGACGCGCTCCTCGAGCCCGGCATTGAGCTCCTCGACCTCGGAACGCGCCCGCTGGAGCGCACGGACATGCTGTCCGACGATCAGGATCGCGCCGCCGATAACGAGGATGATCATCAGTCCGCCACCGATGGTGATCCATTGCAGCGCCGACGCGGAATCGTTGAGGTCGTCGATCCCCGCCTCGATGCGCCGGTCCATGTCGCGCATCAGCCTGCCGAGGATCGCGGTTATACCTTCCATCAGCTGTCGGCCGTAGGCGCCGCGAATGACCTCGATCGCCCCGACGGCATTGCCCTTCTGCACCATCTCCACCGTGGACTGCATTTCGGCGAGCTTGTCGTCGACCAGCGGATCGAGCTCGGCAAACGGAACCTGCATCCCGCCCAGATTGGCCGCGGATGTCTTCAGCCGCTCGCGCAATCGCGGAATGAACGCGCTTGCGGTCGTATAGGGTTTCAGGAATTCGGGATCCTGCGTCAGCACGTAACCGCGCTGGCCGGATTCGGCCGCACGCAGAAAAAGCTGGATGTCGGCGGCGGCGCTGCGAAGCTCGCGCAGCTTGACCACGTCCTGGAAATAGGCCTGCGTCGTCCGGGCGAGGAAGAACGAGGACAGCACGATCGCCACCAGGACGCCCGCCCCGAGCAGAAGCATCAGCAGCGAGGATCGTGCGAAGGTCGAATTGAGAAAAGGCATGGATACCGGTCGGCAGGTCAACGAGAGGGCGAGTGAACAGGACGGCAAGAACTTGTCGCTGCGGCGTCCGTTGTCAAGCAAAGCCTGAAGAATGGCGAGGCCGGGAGTGGATATCGGCAGCCCGGCGTTCCGTCGCGATCCGGCTCAGGCCGAGTTGCGGCTCGTCTGATCCGCAAGCTTTGCGGCGCCGGCAAGCACGGTCTGGTTCCGTCCGCCGGCCTTGGCTTCGAGAAGTGCGGCGTCCGCCCGCGTGAGCAGCGTCGAAACCGGCCCCTCCACAGGGGAACCCGCGACACCGATCGAAATCGACACGAGGCCGAGAATGCGGCCGCCATGCGAGAGCGACGTGACGGCGATCTTCTGCCGCAGCCGTTCGGCAAGCTCGAAGGCGGCGGTCTCCGCCGCGTCCGGCAGGAGTATCGTGAATTCCTCGCCGCCGAAGCGGTAGCAGGTGCCCGCCTCGCCGACGGTATCGAGCATGATCTGCGCGACATATTGCATCACCATGTCGCCGGCATCGTGCCCGAACTCGTCGTTGAAGCGCTTGAAACGGTCGATATCCATCATCAGGCAGGCGAGCGGCTGCCCCGCGTGGTCGCGCCCGTGGCGCGAAAGCGTCTCGTCGAGGCAGCGGCGGTTGAGAAGACCCGTCAGCGCATCGCGCACCGCAAGATTGGTCAGCCGGTCGCGGAGCTGCAGGTTGGCGACCGCAAGGCCGATATTTTCGGCGATCAGCTCGAGATAGAGGCGCGAACCTTCCGCCGCCATCTCGTGGCCGGGACGCTCCTCGAAATAGATGAGGCCGATCGTGTCGCCCTGCGCCGTCAAGGGAACGCAGAGCCCGGCGACATCGCTTTCGCCGAGATGCTGGCAGGGAATGTCGCCCTGGCCGTGATTGCTGAGATGCGGCCGCCCGCGGCGCAACCCCCAGCAGGCATTGGTCTGGAAGGATATGGCCGAAAGCCGCGGATCGAGCCAGGATCCGATCTGGTTGAGCATCGTCCGGCTGTCGTTGAGCACATAGAGCTGGCCCGCCAGGTCCGGAAAGATCTGGGGCGCAAAACGCGAGACGACGTCCGCCAGCTCCCCTTGCGTCTGGCAGGCCTGCAGACGGTGCATCATCTGCAGAATGAGATCCTTGGTCAGCTGGTCGGCCCGCCGTTCGGCATCGAGGCGATCGCGCTCCAGCCCGTTTTCGCGGAAGATATGGATTGCCTGGTTCATCTCGCCGATCTCGTCCCGCCGGCGGTCGAGCGGCACTTCCACGGCATAGTCCTGCCGGGCAAGCCGCGTGACGATGCCGGTCATGCGGGTGAGCGGCATGGCGACGCGGCGTTTCAGCACGAAATAGAGGACGCCGAGGAACAGCGCTGCGGTAATGGCGAGCATCGTCTTGGCGGCAAAACCCCACCAGTCGCTGCGCGACTGCGCCAGCGCCACCGCAGTCCCGGTACGGGCCTTCACCAACTCGCGGAAGCGGGTGACGGTTTCGATGAGCCCGCTCTGGAGACGGTCATGCTCGGGACCGAACAATGTCTCCTGCGCGCCGTCCCGGTCGCCGCTCTGGTAGGCCGCGACGGCCGCCTCTTCGAGCTGATCGAGCGCATCGGCATCCTGCTCGACTTCGACGAGCGCGGCAAGCTCGCCGTCGGAGGCTCCGAGCGCCCGGATATCCTTGATCGCCCGTTCGAGCCCCTGCTCCTCCGCCTCCTTGTTCTGGAAAGCCTTCAGATGCCGGTCCTGGCCGCGCATCACATAAAGCCGGACCTCGTCGGTACGTTCTTCCGCGCCGAGCGCCAGCTGTTCGGAGAGCTCATCGAGGGACAGGTGTTCCTCGACGGCGAGGCGCTCCTCGTCCGCGCTTCTCGCAGACAGCAGGAAGGCTGTGCCCGACAGCACCGTCAGCACGACCGTGACCCCGTAGGCCCAGTTGGTGATCTCGTTGATGCGCATGTCGGGAAGGTAATCCCGTCGTTTGAAAAGAGGATTAAGAGCATCGCCCAGGCCGCGATCCCACGCTCCTAAGTCCGCGGCATGGTAAATAGATTAGGAATCACTTAAATTCATGATCCACCCGCGCGAAGTCCGGGTGGCCGGGGGACCGCGCTGATATCGAGGGGAAGATGAAGTGCGATCCACGGCAACCGATGGATGTTTACGATCCTGGGTGCCTACAAACGTAGGTGGGCGCCGTGTGTCCAAGCCCACGGGCCTGGCCAGGGACAGCTCCCTTTGGATCGAGTATGGCCCCAGGGATTGTGGTTCCTGTCGTGAGGCGCAGACCGCGTCGCCAATATATGTGTGATCGCCGGTCCGCACCAGTGGCGGAAAGTCTTTATTATGAACTTTGGATCAGTTCACCTGGGCCGGCGCGCGGCCGTTGAGCTTGGCGGTCAGGCCGTCCAGCCGCGAGGCGAGTTCGCCGAGCACAGAGACCACCTGCTGCTCGCTGCGCTGCTGGTTTTCGAGCGCCCCGTCGCGGTTGGACTTGAGCGCCGCGACCTCGGCTTCGATGAGGCCAAGCTTGCGGGTGACCTCCGAAAGCTCGTCCATGATCATGATGCCGGCCATGACCGTGATGCGCAGATCGCCGATCTCGCCGAACTGGCTCTTGAGGTGGCCGACGTAACGGTCGAATCGGTCGGCAAGGTCGGTCAGGTGCCCCTCCTGTCCTTCTTCGCAGGCCATGCGATAGGCCTTGCCGTCGATCATCACCGTTACCTGGGCCATGGCATTCCCTTTTGATCTTGGCGTGTCAGCGATCGAGCACGGCGCGGATGGTTTCCATCGCCGTCACCAGGCGCCGGGAGACTTCCCGGTTCACCTCTTCCAGCCGATTGGCGCGGAATTGCGACTGGTCGAGCTCCTGCGCCAGGCGCGCGCGGTCGGCATGCACCCGGCGCACCTCGCCTTCCACGTCCTGCGCCTCGCGCTGGCGCTCGATGCGCGCGTCGACGGCGCTCTCGAGGCCGCCGATCGCTGCCTTGAGTTCCGAGATCACCATGTCGATCGTCTTTTCCGACGGCATGCGAAGCTTCCTGTCGATACGCGAAATCGGCCGAATCGCTATGATCGGCCCCTCCAGCAAGGGCGGCAGATTATTCACCGCCCGCAAGCCGGTCAATCAATCGAGGCCTCTCAAAAGTGTCCTAACTGTGGATCGTCAACTATGTTTCTGCGCCTCGCCACAGGTTGCCCGCATGCTGCATAGAATTCAGGCAGGCTGCAGGAAAGTTCGTCATCACCCCTTCGAGGAACGGTGCTTTTGTTGACTTGCGCGTTGCACCTGCTAAGGATCAGCCGCTCTCAGGTGGTCCCCGGGCCGCCCTTCAAGTGGTCCCACGCGGACCGTGACCGACACCCGTAAAAAGCGGATTAGCCATGACCTCTCTCGACAAACATAACCGGATGGCGAACGCAATCCGATTCCTCGCCATGGATGCTGTAGAGAAGGCCAATTCCGGCCATCCCGGCCTGCCGATGGGCGCTGCCGACATCGCGACCGTCCTGTTCACCCGCTACCTGAAATTCGACCCGAAGAACCCGCTCTGGCCGGACCGCGACCGTTTCGTGCTGTCGGCCGGCCACGGTTCCATGCTTCTCTATTCGCTCCTCTATCTCACCGGATACGAGGACATGACGATCGAGGACATCAAGCAGTTCCGCCAGCTCGGTTCCAAGACCGCCGGCCATCCGGAATACGGCCATGCCTCGGGCATCGAGACCACCACCGGCCCGCTCGGCCAGGGCATCGCCAATGCCGTCGGCATGGCGATCGCCGAACGCAAGCTGGAAGAGGAATTCGGTTCCGACCTGCAGAACCACCACACCTACGTGCTCTGCGGCGACGGCTGCCTGATGGAAGGCATCAGCCAGGAAGCGATCGCGCTGGCCGGCCACCTGAAGCTCAACAAGCTCGTCCTCTTCTGGGACGACAACAAGATCACCATCGACGGCGCCGTCTCATTGTCGGATTCGACCGACCAGATCATGCGCTTCAAGTCCGCCCACTGGAACACGATCGAGGTCGACGGCCATGACGTGGACCAGATCTCGGCCGCGATCGAGGCCGCCCAGAAATCCGACCGCCCGACCTTCATCGCCTGCAAGACCATCATCGGCTTCGGCGCCCCGAACAAGCAGGGCACCCACAAGGTCCACGGCAACCCGCTCGGCGCCGACGAAATCGCTGCCGCCCGCAAGCACCTGAACTGGGAGGCGGAAGCCTTCACCGTTCCGGCCGACGTCCTCGACGCCTGGCGCCTCGCCGGCCTGCGCTCCACCAAGACCCGCAAGGACTGGGAAGACCGCCTCGCCGCCACCGCTGCGGATAAGAAGGCCGAATTCGTGCGCCGTTTCGCCGGCGACCTGCCGGGCAATTTCGACAGCGCCATCGACGCCTTCAAGAAGAAGATCGCCGAGAACAACCCGACGGTCGCCACCCGCAAGGCCTCCGAGGACGCGCTCGAAGTCATCAACGGCCTGTTGCCGGAAACGATCGGCGGCTCGGCCGACCTGACGCCGTCGAACAACACCAAGACCAGCCAGATGAAGTCGATCACCCCGACCGATTTCTCCGGCCGCTACATGCACTGGGGCATCCGCGAACATGCGACCGCAGCCGCCATCAACGGCATCGCGCTGCATGGCGGCCTGATCCCCTATTCCGGCGGCTTCCTGATCTTCTCGGATTATTGCCGCCCGTCCGTGCGCCTCGCAGCCCTGATGGGCATCCGCGTCGTGCATGTCTGGACGCATGATTCGATCGGCGTCGGCGAAGACGGCCCGACCCACCAGCCGGTCGAGCATCTGGCCGCGCTGCGCGCCATCCCCAACCTGCTTCTCTTCCGCCCGGCCGACGAGACCGAGACGGCCGAGTGCTGGCAGCTGGCGCTCAAGGAAAAGCACCGCCCGTCGGGTCTCGCGCTCACCCGCCAGAACCTGACGCCGGCCCGCAAGACCTATGAAGAGAAGAACCTCTGCGCCCAGGGCGCCTACGAACTCGTCTCGGCGGCCGACGCCAAGGTGACGATCTTCGCTTCCGGCTCGGAAGTCGAACTGGCGCTGAAGGCGCAAGGCGTGCTCGACGGCAAGGGCATCGCCACCCGCGTCGTTTCCGTCCCCTGCGTCGAACTCTTCTTCGACCAGCCGGAATCCTACCAGACCGCGGTCATCGGCAATTCGCCGGTCAAGATCGCCGTCGAAGCGGCCGTGCGCGAGGGATGGGACCACTTCATCGGTCCGAACGGGACCTTCATCGGCATGAAGTCCTTCGGCGCCTCCGGCCCGGCCAAGGATCTCTTCAAGCACTTCGGCATCACCGCGGAAGCGGTTGTCGCCGCAGCCGAAAAACAGCTTGCCTGAGCCAGAGACAGACAATCAAGGGGGCGCGTAGAGCGCGCCCCGCCAAGACAGACCGCACATTTTCGGGAGACTGACATGACTGTGAAAGTTGCCATCAACGGCTTTGGCCGCATCGGCCGTAACGTTCTGCGTGCTATCGTGGAATCCGGCCGCACCGACATCGAGGTGGTTGCCATCAACGACCTCGGCCCGGTCGAGACCAATGCCCACCTGCTCCGCTACGATTCGATCCACGGCAAGTTCCCGGCCGACGTGAAGGTCGAGGGCGACACGATCACCGTCGGCGGCGGCAAGCCGATCAAGGTGACCGCGATCAAGGATCCGGCCACCCTGCCGCATGGCGAACTCGGCGTCGACATCGCGCTCGAATGCACCGGCATCTTCACCGCCCGCGACAAGGCGGCCGCCCACCTGACGGCCGGCGCCAAGCGCGTCATCGTCTCGGCGCCTGCCGACGGCGCCGACTTGACCGTCGTTTTCGGCGTCAACCACGACAAGCTGACCCGCGAACACCTGGTCATCTCCAACGCCTCCTGCACCACCAACTGCCTGGTGCCGGTGGTCAAGGTCCTCGACGACGCCGTCGGCATCGACCACGGCTTCATGACCACGATCCACTCCTACACGGGCGACCAGCCGACCCTCGACACGATGCACAAGGACCTGTACCGCGCCCGCGCCGCAGCCTTGTCGATGATCCCGACCTCGACGGGTGCCGCCAAGGCCGTCGGCCTCGTCCTGCCGCACCTCAAGGGCAAGCTCGACGGCACCTCGATCCGCGTGCCGACCCCGAACGTCTCGGTCGTCGACTTCAAGTTCGTCGCCAAGAAGACGACCTCGGTCGCCGAAATCAACGAAGCGATCAAGTCCGCCTCGAACGGCGCGCTGAAGGGCATCCTCGGTTACACCGAAGAGCCGCTCGTTTCCCGCGACTTCAACCACGACAGCCATTCCTCGATCTTCGCGATCGACCAGACCAAGGTGCTCGAAGGCAATTTCGTCCGCATCCTGTCCTGGTACGACAACGAATGGGGTTTCTCGAACCGCATGGCCGACACGGCCGTGGCGTTCTCGAAGCTCATCTGAGGATCGCGGAGGCCGCCTTCGGGCGGCACCGGCAAGGTATCGCCCCCTCCCCGCAAGGGAGGGGGTTTTTCGTTTGGGGCGGTCACCTTCGGCAAGGTAGGTCGGCGGCAAAACCGGCGAGTGCCCATGCCCCGGCCGGAGGCCCGGATAACGAAGCGCTTCCGGCGGCTACGCCTTTGCACTCCAGGTGTAGAATGTCTCGCGCCCGTCCTGGTTGGCGAGCGAATCCAGATAACGCGGCTTCCA
The DNA here is from genome assembly GCF_031455615.1 of Neorhizobium sp. 2083. Taxonomy (NCBI): domain Bacteria; kingdom Pseudomonadati; phylum Pseudomonadota; class Alphaproteobacteria; order Hyphomicrobiales; family Rhizobiaceae; genus Neorhizobium; species Neorhizobium sp. 2083. The sequence goes on from NZ_JAVDTC010000002.1 coordinate 477,792, forward strand.
GACGTCCCTGATGAACGTTTCCATCCGGGTGGGCAGCAGGCTGCGCTCGCCGTGGAAACGCACGCGGCCATCGTTCAGGGCGTCAAGGGTCAGGCTGTCGTCCAACCACAGTTCCGGCGTCCCGAACCTCTGCAGATATTCGGCTTCGATCTCCTGCCGCGTCCTGTCGACGAAACGGTATTCCACCGGCCTGCCGATTTCCCGGCCGATCATCGCGGCCACCTCGGGCATCGTCAGGTCTTCCGAACCGACCTCCCGCACGACGCGGCGCTCGCCCGTCGGGTTCATCAATTCGCTCGCCGCCAGACCGGCAATGTCGGCCGTCGCCACCCAGGAGAGCTTCACATCGGGATTGACGGACCAGCCGATCCGGCCATGTCTCGCGACCGCATCCGTGAAAGCCAGCATGTTCTCCATGAACCAGCTGGCCCGCAGATGGACAAGATCGATGTTGCCGAGCTGGTTCAGCTTCTGGTCCAGATGATGAAAACACTCGAAATGGCCGGTGTTTCCGCTCACTTCCGAGCCGATGGCGGTCAGACTGACGGCCAGCTTGACCGGAGACCCCTGGAGCGCATCGAAGAAACGGCTGGCGACAGCCGGGTAATGCCCGTGGATATTGTTCCAGTCGGTCTTCACCATGAGGAACGCGGCATCGACATCCGAGAAGACCTTGTCGAGCTCCCCGGCGCCTGTGTCGAAACTTCCCAGGAACGGCTCGGCGCCGAGCCTGACCAGCGCGTCGAGGGCCGGGCCGCCCCTCGAGATCGCTCTTACTTCGTGCCCGGCCCCCAGCAGGGTCTGCGTCAGGGTGGCGCCGATTCGTCCGGTTGCGCCGACGACAGCAAATTTCATAACAGTCTCCATCACGTTGCTGATCACCAACGGTAACGGATTGCGGCGCAGATGAATTTGGAGATAATGCCATATGATCTTCAAATCGGGCCAAACCGAAAAAAAACGCCGTTCCTGTTACGCCGACTTCGATCCAGACCGGTCGGATCGCCCGGCGGTCGCCCTGCGGCTCGACTTCAGCGACTATGAAGGCGAGATGCCGCAGCACCAGCACAGGCAGGGTCAGCTGGTGCTCGCCCTGCATGGAGCAGTGACCTGCACGGCCGCGAACGGCCTTTGGATCGTCCCGCCGGATTGCGGGATCTGGATTCCCGGCGGCGTGCTCCACAGTAACCAGGTTACGCCGAACGCCCGCCTCTCCTATCTGTTCGTCGAACCGGACGCCGCGACGCTTCCGCAGGAATGCTGCACCCTCGCCGTATCGCCGATGCTCCGCGAGATGATCCTGCGGCTTGCCGACGTAACGGACAGCTATGCTCCGGACGACCATATCGGCCGCCTCGTGCAGGTCCTCCTGGGCGAACTGGCCGTGATGCCGAAGGAGGGGCTGAAACTGCCCGTGTCCGGCCATCCGAAGATCGCGATGATCACCGCCGCCCTGACGGCCAATCCCGGCGACCGCCGCACCCTGAAAGAATGGGCCGCCCATATCGCGACCAGCGAACGGTCCCTCAAACGGCTGATGGTCCAGGAAACAGGCCTGACCTTCGGCCGCTGGCGGCGGCAACTGCACCTGATCATCGCCCTGCGCGAACTCGCGAGCGGCGCCACGGTCCAGAGAGTGTCGAGCGACCTCGGCTACGAATCCGTCACCGCATTCATCGTGATGTTCAAGAAGGCGCTCGGAACGACGCCGACGCGCTATTTCGGAAGCTGATATGTCGCGTATGTGCGCCCGAGAAAATTTGGCTGACCCGCAAAACTAATGCCAACCCGGTAACATCCGTCCGTCCGCCGATCTCTTCAAGTACTTCGACCTCACCGCGACCAAGGACGGGCGTACCGAAGCCGAGGGCCGTGAGAAATTGCCGTCCAGGCGCTGGAAGGCAATGCCCTCCGATCTCGCGCCGGTACGACAACAAATGGGATCCATCGGACGCATGGCCGACACTGACGTGGAGTGCTCGAAGCAGATCTCAGGATCGCAGAGGCTATCATTGGACGCCATCGGCAGGACATCGCCTCCCCCCGGCAAGGGAGTTTTTTTGTTTGCGGGAGATTGCTGGAGAGGCGGTATTCGCTTCGAAGAAGTTCGTCGAGAGCAAGTCGACAGCCGTAAAGCACACTCACATTTCCGAACTACGGGGGATATCATGTGTACGATATGGCGCGCGCTGGTTGACAGCCCCAAGTGGCTTCCGGCAATATTTTATTGGGCATTAATCTATCTAAAATATACAGGAGAGGCATAAACATTTCGGAGCATAAATTGCGCAACATGAATTATGAAATGACTTTTTTTATTTGCCATATTGAAAATATTATTTGGAGAATTCGTAGGAATACTCCTAAAGACACGGTCGATGTCCTTTCTAAAATTAACGGAAGCGCCAAGCTGTCTCCTATAAGGTTTTACGCCCCTGGGCGGGCGAAGCGATGGGATATTGGCAACATGAAAATCCCGGTCTTCGAGAACGATGATTATCGCGCTGCGGCGGCACTCTCAATGATCGAAAAAACGCTTGAGAAGTCGATTTTTGATCGGCTGGCAAGTGAAGCTGATGTGCTTGCGCGCGAACGGGGTCTTATCTTCACAAAAGGTTTTGCGGCAGGAAATCCTGCTACCCCGAATATCGCGTGTACGGGGAATGTCGGGGCTGCACGATCTGCCCCTCATTGGCCGATGAATGCGATTAAGCAAAATGGCGAGATCGATTGCATTTTGTATATCAATCTCGACGCACCTAGCGGTCAGCTTGCCAGCTTTGAAGTAGCAATCCACGAGATCGGCCACGCGTTAGGGCTGGGAGATCACTTTAAAGATTTTGGCGATGGCAGAGCTGCCGCATATGCGTTCTGGCCCGTCTTGTCTCAGCTTTATCAGTTACCCATCGGATACAAGTATAGCTGACAGAGGTCACGAAAGTTTGGACAGGGTCTCCCGGCAGAAAAGTGAAAAGCCATCGGCACCAAGGCATTAATCCGTCTTTTTTATTCCCCGCACGCTCTTGTTTGCCTCCTGCCCTTCTCTTGCCGGAATTGTTCCCGCCTAATCGGTCCGTCGATTCGCTGGCCTTCGGCCGGCATCTGCCCCATTCTGGCATGGCCGCGTTGCGGCGTGGCACAGTTCCGGTTCCGGGGCTGCGGGCGGGGATCGTATGAGGCGCGGGGACAAGGAAGGGACGTTCCAGGTGGAGGCTTTTTATATCGTCCTGCTGGTCGGCACGGTCCTGGTGTTGGCGGCTGCCCTTTCGAGCCTCCTCGCCTTCCGCTTCGGTGCGCCCCTTCTCCTGATCTTCCTGTCGATCGGCCTGCTCGCCGGCGTCGATGGGCTCGGCATCCAGTTCGAGAACTTTTCCTTCACCTTCATGCTGGGTTCCCTGGCGCTGGCGATCGTGCTGTTCGATTCCGGCTTCATGACCCCCATCCACTCGTTCCGGATGGCCGCCGCGCCGGCGGTCACGCTCGCCTCGGCCGGCGTGCTGCTGACGGCCGGCATCTTCGCCTTCGCCGCGACGATCTTCCTCGATTTCAACTGGCTCGAAGGCCTGCTGCTCGGCTCGATCGTCGCCTCCACGGATGCGGCCGCCGTCTTCTTCCTTTTGCGCGTCAGCGGCATCAACATCCGCGACAAGGTGCGCTCGACGCTCGAGGTCGAGTCCGGCACCAACGACCCGATGGCGATCTTCCTGACCATCGCGCTTGCCGAGCTTCTCGCGACCGGACAGGGTTTTTCCGGCCTCGACCTGCATTTCCTGTTCCTGTTCGTCGAGGAAATGGGGCTCGGCGTCCTCTTCGGCCTGTTCGGCGGCATGATGATCGTCTGGGTGCTGAACCGCTTCACCTCCGACCGCGGCCTGGCGCCGATCTTCGTGCTGACGCTGGCGCTGCTGGTCTTTTCCTTCACCGGCGCCATGGGCGGCAGCGGCTTCCTGGCGGTCTATGTCGCCGGCATCTATTCCGGCAACCGCAAGATGTTCGCCAAGCCGCAGATCGTCCGTTTCAACGAGGGACTGACCTGGCTCGCCCAGATCATCATGTTCCTGGTGCTCGGCCTGCTCGCCACGCCGTCGCAATTCCCGGCCATCCTTCTGCCGGCGATCGGGCTCGCCCTCTTCCTTATCTTCGTCGCCCGGCCGATCGCCGTGTGGCTGAGCCTGCTGCCCTACGATTTCACCCAGCAGGAGACCAGCTTCCTCGCCTGGGTCGGCCTGCGCGGCGCCGTCTCCATCCTGCTTGCGATCATGCCGATCCTGAGCGGCGTCGAGAACGGCCAGCTGTTCTTCAACATCACCTTCATCATCGTGCTGGTCTCGCTCCTCGTCCAGGGCTGGACGATCAAGCCGGTCGCCCACAAGCTCGGCCTGATCATCCCGCCGCGCATCGGCGCCGTCGACAAGGTCGAGCTCGACCTGCCGGGTACCGCCCATCACGAGCTGATCTCCTACCGCGTCATGAAGGGCAGCCCCATCCTGCAGGGCGAGCGCATTCCCCGCTGGGCGATGCCATCGCTGGTCATCCGCGACGGCCGCAGCATGCGTTATCAATATGCCGGCCGGCTGAAGGAGAACGACCAGGTCTACCTGTTCATCTCGCCCGCCTATTCGAAACTGCTCGACCGCATCTTCGCAAGCCAGGTGCCGGTCGACGAGGACGACGCGGAATTTTTCGGCGCGTTTGCGATCTCGCCGACAAGGCCCGCCAAGGAGCTGGACGCGGCCTATGGCCCCGGCCTGCTCTCCGCCAACGAGCAGAACATGACAATCGGCGACCTGATCACGTCGCGTCTCGGCGGAAGGGCGGATTATGCCGACCGCATCCGCTTCGGCTCGATCATCCTGATCGTGCGCGAACTCGACGAGCACGAACACGTCCGCAGCATCGGCATTTCGCTGGAGCCGGTGGAGCCGGCGACCAACCTGCCGATCTTCATCAACATGCGCGAGATCGCCCACCGCATCCGCGACCTCATCCGCAAATATCGCGGCAAGCACGTGCCCGTGAAGCCGGGCGCGGTGCCGCCGGAAGGATCGGCATAGAGGAGCGAAAGCTCAGCCGGAGCGCCGGGTATCCCTGCCCGCGGTCCTTGTGCGGCTTGTCGGCAGGAGCCTGAATAAAACCCTCCACCTTCCGCATTCCCACGATAAAATGAGCGACCATTCCCCATAGGCGGCTCACGGAAAGGGGATGGTCGCAACCAATCGCCTTGCGTCGGCGGTCAGGCATAGTATGGTCCGCTGCACATTTCCCGAGTCAATGGATTGACATCATGCCGGCCTTCAAGACCCTCGACGACCTCACCGATATCGCAGCCAAGCGCGTGCTCGTGCGCGTCGATCTCAACGTTCCCGTCGCCGACGGCAAGGTGACGGATGCGACCCGCATCGAACGCGTCGCGCCGACCATTCTGGAACTGGCCAAGAAGGGTGCCAAGGTCATCCTGCTGGCCCATTTCGGCCGCCCGAAGGGCGAACCGGTCGCCGACATGTCGCTCTCGCTGATCGTCTCGGCAGTCAATGAAGTGCTGGGTCAAAAAATCCTCTTCGCCTCCGATTGCATCGGCCCGGAAGCCGAACAGGCGATCTCAGCCATGAAGAACGGCGATATCCTGCTTCTCGAAAACACCCGTTTCCACAAGGGCGAGGAAAAGAACGATCCGGCCTTCACCGAGGCGCTCGCCAAGAACGGCGACATCTTCGTCAACGACGCCTTCTCGGCCGCCCACCGCGCCCATGCCTCGACGGAAGGGCTGGCACACCACCTGCCCGCCTATGCCGGCCGCACCATGCAGGAAGAACTCGAAGCGCTCGAAAAGGGCCTCGGCAATCCGGCCCGCCCGGTCGTCGCCATCGTCGGCGGCGCCAAGGTATCGACCAAGATCGACCTCCTGCAGAACCTGGTCAAGAAGGTCGATGCGCTGGTGATCGGCGGCGGCATGGCCAATACCTTCATCGCCGCGCAGGGTATCGATGTCGGCAAGTCGCTCTGCGAGCACGACCTTGCCGACACCGCCCGGACGATCCTGGCGGAAGCGAAAGCCGCCAATTGCGCCATCGTGCTGCCGGTCGACGGCGTCGTCGCCCGCGAATTCAAGGCGGGAGCCGCCAACGAAGTGGTAGATATCGCCGCCATCCCGGCCGACGCGATGATGCTTGATGTCGGCCCGAAATCGGTCGCAGCCGTCAACGAGTGGATTTCCAAGGCCTCGACGCTCGTCTGGAACGGTCCGCTCGGCGCCTTCGAGATCGAACCCTTCGACAAGGCGACGGTCGCCGCCGCGCAACATGCCGCAGCCCAGACGAAAGCCGGCAAGCTCACCTCGGTGGCGGGCGGCGGCGATACGGTCGCGGCCCTCAACCATGCCGGTGCTGCCGACGACTTCTCCTATGTCTCGACTGCCGGTGGCGCGTTCCTGGAATGGATGGAAGGCAAGGAACTGCCGGGCGTCTCCGTGCTCGTCAAGGCGGCCTGACCTGGCCGGCCCGGGAAACAGGGAGCGCGCCATATAGGGCGGCGCGCTTCGGAGTTAACGGGTTTAAAATTTTTTAGATATTTTAAACGATTGAAAGCATTTCAATCGTTTCAATAACTTAAGGGTGCATTTCCCTTTAAAAAAACTTCTGTTATCCGCGAATGAAAGCTTAGGGAGACATGCGCGCGTTGCGCGCCAACTTAGGGACAGGAGTGTAGTATGGTGGACGCCAAGATGTTGAACAAGATGAGTTCCGCGCCCGGATTTATCGCGGCGCTGGACCAAAGCGGCGGTTCAACACCTGGAGCGCTGCGTCTTTACGGCGTGTCCGACACCGACTACCAGGGCGACGAAGAGATGTTCCGCCTGGTGCATGCCATGCGCGTCCGCATCATGAGCGCCCCCGCCTTCACGGGCGAAAAGGTTATCGGCGCCATCCTGTTCGAGCGGACCATGGACGGCGACGTCGATGGTGAGCCCGTTCCGTCCTACCTCTGGGAAAAGCGCGGCGTGGTGCCTTTCCTCAAAATCGACAAGGGCCTGAATGCCGAGGAAAACGGCGTTCAGACGATGAAGCCGATGCCCGATCTGGATGCTCTCCTGATCCGCGGTCGCGAAAAAGGGATTTTCGGGACCAAGATGCGGTCGGTGATCGCTCATGCTGACAAGGGCGGCATCGCCGCCGTCGTGGAGCAGCAGTTCCAGGTCGCCCGCCAGATCATCGGCCAGGGCCTCATGCCGATCATCGAGCCCGAAGTTTCCATCAAGAGCCCGACCAAGGAACAGGCCGAAGCGATCCTGCGCGACGAGATCGCCGAGCGGCTCGACAAGCTTCCGGCAGGCGAGAAGGTCATGCTGAAACTGACGATCCCGACGGTCGCCGATTTCTACGCTCCCCTGGTCGCTCACAAGTCGGTCATCCGCGTCGTCGCCCTTTCCGGCGGCTACAGCACCGCGGATGCCTGCGAAAAGCTCAGCCGCAACCATGGCATGATCGCCAGCTTCTCGCGCGCTCTGGCGGAAAACCTGCGCGTCTCGATGAGCGACGCCGATTTCAACGCGAGCATCGCTGCGACGATCGATCAGATCTACGCAGCAAGCGTCAACAAGTCCTGACCGGGCCCTCAGGGCCTGGGGCCGCCAAGGGCCGCTGGAAAAAGGATATCGAAAAGGCCGCTTGAGGAGCGCCTTTTCAAGGAGGAGGAAGAAGGCCGCCCCGGCAACGGAGCGGCCTTTCTGTTTTGTCGCGGCATCAAAATACATATGAACCGAACCGGCGAAACGGCGTTCCTTGCTGGAAGGGAGGTTGCCCATGACGGAAATGGAAACCAAGGTCCGCAGACTGTTCGATGAATACGGCCGGACCAGCAATGACGCCCTGAAGGACGCAGCGTCGGTAGACGTCGCCGGCATCGCCGCATTTTTCGCCGCCTATTTTGTCGGCTCGGCACCGCAAGGGGTATTGGGGGGAGCCAATGACGCAGCGTTCCGCGAAGTCATCCCGCAGGGTTTCGCCCGATATCGTGATGTCGGCGGCAAGCGGATGGACATTACCGGCGTGAAGATCACCTGCCTCAATGATCTTCATGCGCTTGCCGAAGTCGGCTGGGATTTTTCCTATGTCAACAAGGCGGGCGAAGCCGGCAATGTGCGCTTCACCAACTTCTATCTGGTGACGATCGCCGATGGCGCGCCCAGGATTTTCGCCTATATCACCGGCGACGAGGAAAAGGCGATGCGTGATCACGGCCTTATCTGAGCCGATGGCGCCGATCGCTTTCATTCCCGTGATGATCACGATCAAAAACATTGGCTGGTATTGACGGTCGGCGAGGCTTTAAATCCGGCATCGCTTCCGGAGAGTTTCGCCATGCCGACCGCCGATTTCGTCACCGTCGATGTGTTCACGACCGAGCGTTTCGCCGGCAATCCGCTCGCCGTCGTGCCGGATGCGCGCGGGCTCACCGACCGGCAGATGCAGCAGATCGCCACCGAGTTCAACTATGCCGAAAGCACCTTCGTTCTACCGCCGGAAAATCCGGAGAACAGCGCCCGGGTTCGCATCTTCACCCCGACGATGGAAATCCCCTTTGCCGGCCATCCCAATGTCGGCACCGCTTACGTGCTCGGCCAGCGCCCCGACCTGTTCGGCAAGCCGGTCACCGACCAGCTTCGTTTCGAAGAGATCGCCGGTCTGGTGGAGGTCGGGCTGCTGCGGGACGCGGCCGGCGTGATCGGCGCAACGATCCGCGCGCCGCGCCCGCTGGAGATCGGCGCCGAGATCGAGCCGAGCCTCATAGCCGGCTGCGTTTCGATCGATGCGGAACACATCCGCACCACCGCCCACAAACCGGTCTTCGCCTCCGTCGGCCTCGCCTTCGCGATCGCCGAACTCGATAGCCTCGACGCGCTTGCCGCCGCCCGGCCGAACATCACGATGTTCCATGAGGCTGCCGCAAGACACGCCGGCGCCGGGCTCGACTTCCCCGTCTTCCTTTATGTCCGCAGCCCGCAAACGCCTTGGAGCCTCCGCGCCCGCATGTTCGCGCCGCTCGACAATGTCATGGAAGATCCGGCCACCGGCAGCGCCTCCGCCGCCTTGTCCGCCTTCCTGGTCACGCAGGCGCCGGAGAAGGATGCCGGGGTGCATGTGACGATCGAACAGGGCGTCGAGATGGGCCGCCGCAGCATTATCGAGCTCGATGTCGTCAAGTCGGCCGGTACCGTCACCGATGTCACCATCAGCGGCCGCTGCGTGCCCGTCATGCGCGGCTCCATCGACGTCTAGTCTCGGCGTCAGAGTGTGGTGAATTCGCGCAGGATCAGCGCGACGCTCCAGACCGCGAAGGCGACAACGGCGAGCTTCCAGAAATCGCCTCGGCGCCTCATGCCCGGCAAATTGAGCGGCTTGATGATCTGTATCAGCATGGCGAGGACCAGAAGGACCGCGATTGTCTTTGTCATCTCCGCCTTGCCGATCTCGTCCGCCACAGGCTGGACATTTTTGCGCCCCACGACAGATAGATGTGGAGGGGATTCGAGGAATAGCTAATCCGCTTCGCTTTCGTTAACGCCCGGTTCATCCGCATGCAACAATGCTTGCCGGTGAAGCCGTGATTGATCGCATTCGCGCAGAGAGCTGACAGTAGCAAAGATGAGACGAAACCTCCTTCCAATCCTCGCCCTCCTCTGCGGTACGCTTCTGCTTTTCCTCGGCAATGGCTTGCAGAGCCTGCTTCTGCCGGTGCGGGGTGCGCAGGAGGGATATTCCAACGAAGTGCTCGGCCTGCTCGGCACGACCTGGGCATCCGGCTTCGTGATCGGCTGTTTCGTGGCGCCCAACGTGGTGCGCCGCATCGGCCACGTCCGCGCCTTTTCCGGCTTCCTGTCGCTGATCTGCCTCAACGTGCTTTTGACCGGACTGCTGGTCGACCAGAACACGTGGCTGGTGCTGCGCGCCATCACCGGCTTCTGCACCGCCGGCACCTCGATGATCATCGAAAGCTGGCTCAACGAGCGCGCCACCAGCGAAAGCCGCGGCACGATCTTCTCCTTCTATATCTCGATCACCCTTTTCGGCGTCGTCGGGGGCCAGCTCATGGTGCCGTTCGCGGATATCGCGACGCCGACGCTGTTCATGATCTGCGGCATCCTCTACAGCCTTGCGGCACTGCCGACCACGCTTTCCAAAGCCGCGTCGCCGCAACCGCTGAAGCGCGCCCGGCTCGATCTGCGCGCCCTCTTCCGCAACTCGCCGATCTCCTGCATCGGCATTCTCCTGATCGGCGTCGCCAACGGCGCCTATGGCACGCTCGGCGCCGTCTTCGGCACGCGTGCCGGCCTCGACCAGGGAGCGGTCGCGGCGATGGTCAGCATCACCATCTTCGCCGGCGCGATCATGCAGTTTCCGGCGGGCCGGCTGTCGGACCGGATGGACCGCCGCCACGTGCTCGCCGGCCTCTCGGCCGCGGCAGCGCTCGCGGGCCTGGCGATCGTGCTGGTCCGGCCATCCGGCACCTACGACATCGTCGTGCTGGTGGCGATCTACGGAGCCGCCGCCAACGCGCTCTATCCGATCGCGGTTGCCCATGCCAACGACTTTGCTGCCCCGGAGGACTTCGTGAAAGTCTCAGGCGGCCTGCTTCTTCTCTATGGCATCGGCACGATCATCGGCCCCACGCTCGGCGGTCCGGTGATGACCTGGGCCGGCCCGTATGCGCTGTTTGCGGTGACGGCCGGTGCCCACCTTCTGGTGACCGCCTACGCGATCATCCGCAGCCGCCAGCGGGCACCCATCCCAGTCGCCGAGCGCGAAGCCTACACGACCGCGCCGGCCTCGACCTCTCCGCTTGCCACGCCGGAAAGCCTGTCGCTCGACCCGCGCGCCAAGACCAGCGGCTCATTGCCGGAAGCCAATGCCAGGCCGGACATGAACGCCAGGCCAGAAATGAACGCAAGGAAGGAGGCATCATGAGCTTTCTCGACGACGACCGGCCGAAGAAGCCCACCACCCACGAACTCGGCTGCGACCTCTCCATGCTGTCGGTGGACGAGCTCGAATCGCGAATCGGCCTCCTGAGGCAGGAGATCGCCCGGATCGAGGCCGAGAAGGAGACAAAGGCGGCCGGCCGGCGCGCGGCGGACAATTTGTTCCGATCCTGAACGCCGGACCGCAGCGAAGAATGCTAAGTATTTCTGCTTACTTTTAAGACTATATTAATCATCATCTGAGAATATGGGGACGTTCAGGCTTCCTGGACTCAGACAGTTTCACCATTCGGCGAATGGTCTGATTTCTCCCTGTTTTACCTTGAGAGCCGCCTTTCCGCGGCTCTTCTTTTTTGGGACCTTGCCGGCCCGGTCCCATGTCTTGCCGCGCGCGTTGCAAGGCCAACGTTTTTCTGCCGGCTTTCCCAGAGCAACAAAGTCCTGTATTGGGGCGTGAAATGCGTCTCATTTCAGGAACATGGTGGCCGTTTACCACTTCTTGTGGGTATTAACCTTTCCTTAAGAAACGCCTTGCGGATTTCCATTATAAGTATCATCTTCAAGCCATCAGAACGGCATGGGAACTTTTATCCGCCGTTGTCATTGCCTGAATGTGATTGCGTTAAGCAGGATGATCTCGATGTCCGAACAGGGATTGAATACCGTAAGTTTTGCAGGCCGCGCCGCTGCGTCTTCGCAGTTCAAGGCTCTGTACTCCGAGGGCATGTCGCTGGTCGAGGAGACTGCGAGCTACCTCGACGGTACCGGCCGCGCCGCTTCCAAGGTTCTGCCGCGCATGGCATCCGTCCTTTACGCAGCCGAGTCCATGCGGCTCACCACCCGCCTCATGCAGATGGCCTCCTGGCTGCTTCTGCAGCGCGCCGTCAACAATGGCGAAATGAGCCGCGAACAGGTGATGTCGGAAAAGAGCAAGGTCCGCCTCGACGGCTTCAACGTCGACCGCAATGCTCCGGGCTGGCTCGATCTGCCGGAAGGTTTCCGCGACCTCGTCGAGCGTTCGCTGCGCCTCCAGAACCGCGTCGCCATTCTCGACCGCGAAATCTACCGCCCGGCCGACGCAGCCGTGCTGCCGGACAACGAAAACAGCGTCCGCGCCCAGCTCAGCCTGCTGCGCACCGCCTTCGGCAGCTGATAAGCCCTTTTTCGCCAGGATCAAAGCCGGTGCCCTCTGCGCCGGCTTTTTCATGCCTGCAAGAAACGCTCCGTATAGGCATCGACCTCGGCCCTGTTCGTCAGCCGGGCCTTCTCGCCTGAAAAGCTTTCATAAAGCTTCAGATGACCGTCGAACGAATTCCAATTGTTCTTTCGGGCTTTGTATTCAGACACCCATTTCAGCAGCCCGTCGAAGGACTCCTGGCTTTCACCGCCTTGGATGCCGCGCCGCATGATATTCGCCAGGCATTCCTCCTCGCTCAGATCAAGCCAGATCAACGTCGTCGTCCTCGGTAGTGCGATATCGACATAAAGGCCATAGACACCTTCGATCAGCCAGGCCTCTCCCGCCGTGATCGTCCGGACATCACCGTGCACGACAGCCCTGTCGCGTGCGATCCCGTAGCGGCCCGGTTCCCAGTGCACGTCGTCGAGGTGAACGAGCGGCAGGCCGAGCGGCTCTGGCAGCCGCCGCGCCAGCCAGGTCTTGCCGGAACCGCCATTGCCCATGATCACGATCCGCCGGAATGCTGCCGGAATATCGGACTGTCCTTTCAACGGCTCCCCCCGTCAAATACGAGAAACGAAAAAGCCCGGCTCGCGCCAGGCTCTTCCTATCTTGTCCGCCAAGAAGCGTATTAGAGGCCGAGGCCGCCGAAACGCTTGTTGAACTTGGAAACGCGGCCGCCGCGGTCCATGAGCTGCTGGTTGCCGCCCGTCCAAGCCGGATGGGACTTGGGGTCGATTTCCAGGTTCATGGTTGCGCCTTCCGAACCCCAGGTCGAGCGGGTTTCGTATTCGGTGCCGTCGGTCATGACCACCTTGATCACGTGGTATTGCGGATGGATGCCAGCCTTCATGTCGATATTCCTGCGCTGCGAGGTCCATTTGTCGCAATTGCGAGCGAGAGGCCTCTTTAATAAATGAAGCCGCAGACCGGTCTGGTCACGGCTTCCCAATTCGATGCGGAGCCTATACAGGAAGGTCGCCGGAAGTACAAGTACCCGCAAGGCCGAGAAATGAGCCTTTCGAGCCTATGGAGATGACGTGGCAGACGCCCGAGAAAACCAGCCGAGAGGCAGAGCCCTAAGACCGCTTGCAAGGCTCCTTCCCTATCTTGCCCGTTATCGTTCGATGGTCGCCGCGGCAATCGTTTTCCTCGTGCTCGCGGCCGCAACCACGCTTGCCCTGCCGCTCGCCGTGCGCCGCATGGTCGACCATGGCTTTGCCTCTTCCGACGGCCATTTCATCAACAACTACTTTGGCATGCTGCTGGCATTGGCAGCGCTGCTCGCCGTCGCCAGCGCCATGCGCTACTACTACGTCATCACCATCGGCGAACGGGTCGTGGCCGACCTCCGCCGCGAGGTGTTTTCGCATGTGACGTCGCTGTCGCCGTCCTTCTTCGACGTCAACCAGTCGGGCGAGATCGTCTCGCGGTTGACCGCCGACACGACCCAGATCAAGTCCGCTTTCGGCTCCGCCGCCTCGCAGGCGCTGCGCAACACCATCCTCTGTCTCGGCGCGATGGGCATGATGATCTATACGAGCCCGCGGCTTTCCGCGCTGGTGCTCGGCGCCATCCCGCTGATCGTGTTTCCGCTGGTCGGCTTCGGCCGCTCGGTCAGAAAACGTTCCCGCGCCGCCCAGGACACGCTCGCCCAGACCTCGGCCTTCGCGTCCGAGGTGATCGGCGCCACCCGCACCGTCCAGGCCTTCGGCGGCGAGAAAACCGCCAACGGCCGTTACGGCAGCACGGTCGAAAGCGCCTATGATGCCGCCCGCACCGCGATCAAGGCCCGTGCGCTGTTGACCGGGTTCGGCATTCTTCTCGTTTTCGGCAGCATCGTCGGCGTGCTCTGGTACGGCGCCCAGAGCGTGCTGGCCGGCACCATGACCGCCGGAACGCTTGGCCAGTTCGTGCTTTATTCGGTAATCGCCGCCAGCTCGCTCGGCCAGCTTTCGGAAGTCTGGGGCGAGCTTTCCGCAGCCGGCGGCGCCGCCGAGCGGCTGACCGAGCTCCTGCACGAGGTCCCGGCCATTCGCGATGCCGAAAATCCGGTCGCGCTCCCCTCCCCGTCGCGTGGCGAAGTCGAGTTCGAGACGGTCTCCTTCGCTTATCCCGCCCGCGTCAGCGCCATCACGCTCAATTCGCTGTCGCTCAAGGTGAAATCCGGTGAGACGGTAGCGATCGTCGGGCCGTCCGGCGCCGGCAAGAGCACGATCTTCTCGCTGCTGCTGCGCTTCTACGATCCCTCCGCCGGCACGGTGAAGCTCGACGGTATCGACTTGCGTCAGGCAAAGCTTGCCGACCTGCGCTCGCGCCTCGCCATCGTGCCCCAGGACGTGACCATTTTCGCCGCATCGATCCACGACAACATCGCTTTTGGCGCACCGGATGCAAGCCGCGAGGCGGTCCGTGCCGCGGCGATGGCCGCCCAGGCCGACGAGTTCATCTCCAAGCTCGACAACGGCTATGACACCTTGGCCGGCGAACGCGGCATCACCCTTTCCGGCGGCCAGCGCCAGCGCATCGCGATTGCCCGCGCCATATTGAAGGACGCCCCCGTCCTGCTGCTCGACGAGGCGACCTCGGCTCTCGATGCCGAAAGCGAAACGCTGGTCCAGAAGGCGCTCGACGGACTGATGCAGAACCGCACCACGCTGGTCATCGCCCACCGGCTGGCGACGGTGCTGAAGGCCGATCGCATCCTGGTTCTGGAAAATGGGCGGATCGTCGAGGAAGGCACGCATCAGAGCCTGATCGCCGAGGGAGGGCTCTACGCCAAGCTCGCCCGCCTGCAGTTCCACGACATCGAACGGCAGAGCGCCGCCGCGCTCTGATCCTTCACGCCAACGTGTTTCGCCCGGTCCAGGCTGGACGTGAACCGGGCGGGCAGAGTGCCTACCTATCGCAGAACCGCCAGTATCGCGTATACTATTGCCGCCAGAAGCTCGAGGTCCATGAATTTCAGTCAACTGCCGCCCAGCCTGTCCCTCGATGATTGCCTGGACAAGATACAGTCCCGGACCTTCCGCTTCTTCTGGGACGGTGCCCATCCCGAATCGGGGCTGCCGTTCGACAAATGCTTTGTCTCCGGCGCGCCCTCCCCGAATATGGTTTCGATCAGCGGCGTCGGCTTCGGGGTGCTTGCCATCATCGTCGCCTCCGAACGCCAGTGGATCACGCGGTCGCAGGCGCTCGCACGCATATCGACCATCATCGATCGCCTGAGGCATTCGCCGACCTTCCACGGTGCCTTCGCGCATTTCATCGACGGCTCCACGAGCGACGTCATCCGCTTTTCAGGACGTGACGACGGCGGCGACCTCGTCGAAACGACGCTGCTGATGCAAGGGCTGATCTGCGCACGGGAATATTTCGCCGGAGAGACCACCCGGGAAGAGAAATTGCGGGCGGATGTCACGCGATTGTTCGACGAGGTGGAGTGGGACTGGTTCACCCGCGGCAAGGACGACGCTCTCTACTGGCACTGGAGCCCGAATTACGACTGGGCGATGAACCTGCCGATCCGCGGCTGGAACGAGGCCTTGTCCTGTTATGTCCTGGCGGCAGGCTCGGACACCCATCCGATCAGGCCGGAAAGCTACCATGCGGGCTGGGCACGCTCGGGCGCCATGCTGAACGGCGAGACCTATCTCGGAACGAAGCTTCCGCTGGGCGAGCCCTATGGCGGGCCGCTGTTCATCTCGCATTATTCCTTCTGCGCGCTGGATCCGCGGGGCCTGAGCGACCGCTATTGCAGCAACTACCGCGACCAGGCCGTGGCGCATACGCGCATCAACCACGACTATTGTTTGACCGTGCCCGACTATGCCGGTGCCGGGGTCTGGGGCCTCAGCGCATCCGACGGGCCGCAGGGTTACGGCGCCCATTCGCCGACATTCGATCGCGGCGTCATCGCCCCGACCGCGGCCCTCTCGAGCCTCCCCTTCCTGCCTGCCGAGGCGGAAAGCGCCATGCGCGCATTGCTTCACTACGGCGACGGCAAGCTGCTCGGCGCATTCGGCTTTGTCGATTCGTTCGCCCCGAAGACGGGCTGGGTGGCCGGCACCTATCTCGCGATCGATCAGGGCCCGATCATCGCGATGATCGAGAACTATCGATCCGGTCTGCTGTGGCGCCTGTTCATGAACGCGCCGGAGGTTCGCCGTGGTCTCAGCCGTTTGGGGTTCACGTCGGCCGGCCATTCCATAACGCCTGAAATGCCTATTTCAGTCGCTTGAACGTCCATTTCACCACGTAGTCGCCGTTGCGCTTCATCTTGGTCTTGGTCCGCACCTCGACCGGCCCGCCAAGCTTTGCCTCGGCATCTTCGAAGGCCTGGCGCGCCTCGGCGATGGCCTTGTGATAGGCGCTGTTGTCGCGTCTAGGGCTTTCGGCGACCGCCTTTATAACGGCGTCCATGTCCGGCTTGTCTTCGGCCATTCCGTGGGTTCTTCCTCGTCGCTTGCGATGCGACGGCCTTTAGCGATATGAAAATAGCCGGATTTACCGCTCGGTGAGCTTCAGCTCGATGCGGCGGTTCTGGGAGCGGGCCTCGGGCGTATCGCCCGGCGCGATCGGCTGGAACTCGCCGAAACCGGCCGCGACCAGCCGGTTGGCCGGCACGCCCTTGGAGATCAGGTATTTGACCACCGACGTGGCGCGGGCCGAGGAAAGCTCCCAGTTGTCCCGGTAGCGGCCGGTGCCGGAAAGCGGCGAATTGTCGGTATGGCCGTCGACGCGCAGCACCCAGTTGATCTCGGCCGGGATTTCCTTGGCAAGGTCGAGAAGCGCGGCTGCGAGCTTGTCCATCTCCACCCGGCCGGCCGGGTCGAGTTCGTTGCCGCCGACGGGGAAGAGTACCTCCGACTGGAACACGAAACGGTCGCCGACGATGCGGATGTTCTCCCGGTCCGACAGGATCTCCCTGAGCCGGCCGAAGAAGTCCGAGCGGTAGCGGTTGAGCTCCTGGACGCGCTGCGCCAGCGCGACGTTGAGGCGCCGGCCGAGATCGGAGATCTGCGCCTGCGAAGAGGCGTCCTTGGCTTCCGAGGCCTGCAGAGCCTGTTCGACGGCGGCGATCTGGGCACGGAGGGCGGCGATCTGCTGGTTGAGCAGCTCGACCTGGCTTGCGGCGCGCGCGCTCAGCTGCTGTTCCTGGTTGAGCTGGTTGGTGAGGTCGCCGATGCGGGCACTGGCGGCGCTGCTATTGCCGGTTCCCTGGTTCAGGAGCTGCTGCAGGCGCGAGCGGTCGGCTTCGGCGGTGGCGAGCGACGACTGCAGGTTGGCCAGCTGATCCTCGGCATCCTGGTTGTTGCTCTTTTCGAGCGCCAGAAGCTGGGTGAGTTCGGCGATCTGGCCATTCAGCCGGTTGAGCACCTCGTCGCGGCCGGTGATTTCGCGGCTGAGCAGGAACTGCGCCAGCACGAAGACCGTAAGCAGGAACATGATGGCGAGCAGCAGCGTGGAAAGCGCATCCACGAAACCCGGCCAATAGTCGACCCCCCGCTCGCGACGGCGGTTCTTGCCGAGCGCCATCGCTTACTTCCCCCCGATCTTGTCGGAAAGCCGGTCGAGCGTGCGGCGAAGCGCCTTTGATTCTTCCTGTTGCGCCTCGATCCAGTCGCGCAGCATCTGCTGTTCGTTGCGCATGTTCTTCACCAGGCCCTGAATGCCCTCGGCGAGATTGGCCATGGCCGACAGCGACCGTTCGTTCTGCTGGGCATCGACCGGTCCCTTGGTCTGGGCGGAAGCCAGAGCGCGCAGCTGTTCGGTCAGCGCCCTGATATCGTCGGAGGAGCCGCTCGCGATGGTTTCGGCGACGACCGGCGGCATGTCCGATCCGAGATCGGTCACCGAGGACAGCCAGTTTTCCAGTTCCGTATAGAAGCGGTTCTGGGCACGGCCGGCCTGCAGGTCGAGAAAGCCCAATATCAGCGAGCCGGAAAGGCCGAGCAGCGACGACGAGAACGCTGTGCCCATGCCGGAGAGCGGCTGGGCAAGACCGCTCTTGATGGCCGCGAGCACATCGTTGGAACTGCCGGAATTCGGATCGAGCGCCCCGATGACGTTGCTGATCGAGCCGATCGTTTCAATGAGGCCCCAGAACGTGCCCAGCAGGCCGAGGAAGACGAGCAGGCCGATCAGGTACCGCGACGTGTCGCGTGATTCGTCGAGGCGCGTACCGATCGAATCGAGGATCGAGCGGAAGGCGTTGGTCGACAACGCCATCTTGCGGCGGCCGCCGATCAGCGTGCGCATCGGCGCGAGCAGGCGCGGCTCGCGGCCGACTTTATCGGCGCTGCCGGCGGCGCGGAAGGAGTTGAACCAGCGCACTTCCGGCATCAGCGCGATCACCTGGTTGAAGACCAGGAGGACGCCGATCAGGAGAACGCCGAGAATGAGGCTGTTCAGACCCGGATTGGTCTGGAAGGCGTGGGCGGCCTGGCGGTAGAGGATGGAAGCGACGAAACCGACGATGATCAGGAAGATCAGCATCGTC
Source organism: Neorhizobium sp. 2083 (assembly GCF_031455615.1). Taxonomy (NCBI): domain Bacteria; kingdom Pseudomonadati; phylum Pseudomonadota; class Alphaproteobacteria; order Hyphomicrobiales; family Rhizobiaceae; genus Neorhizobium; species Neorhizobium sp. 2083. Next base: position 496,449 of record NZ_JAVDTC010000002.1, read on the forward strand.
CATAAAAACGAAGCCGGATTGGAGAGTTTGTAGGCATAGCCGCCGCGGCCCGTTTCAGACGCGTCCAAATCGTCCACTGTCGCATTCGCCATAATATGCTTCGCCTCCGGTAGTCTGCGCGCCGGAGGCTAGTTGAAAATTGCGACGAATTGAAGTGCGGAAGCTTCGGAAAACAGTCAGCTATCGAGTACGGAAGATCTAAGCCGCCCGGTGGCGCAAAAATACCTCAGCGGGCCGGTCGACGGGTTGTTCAACGGGTCGGAATGGGCCGGTTGGCGACTTCGACCAGCGCCTTCTGGATAAGCTCGTTGCCTGCGACGAGATTGGCGCTGCCGAAGATGTCGGTCGTGCCCTTCATGTCCGAAACGAAGCCGCCTGCCTCGCGGATCAGGATCAGGCCGGCGGCCATGTCCCACGGCATAAGGTCGGTTTCCCAGAAACCGTCGAGACGGCCGGCGGCCACATAGGCAAGGTCGAGAGCGGCGGCGCCGAAACTGCGCATGCCGGCCACTTCGCCCATCACATGGCGCAGTTCGACCAGGAACTTGCCGTGGTTGCCGCGGCCAAGATGCGGCAGGCCGCAGCCGATAACGCAATCCGACAGCACGCGGCGCGCGGCGACCCGGATGCGGCGGTCGTTCATGAAGGCGCCGCCGCCTTTTTCGGCGGTGAACAGCTCGTCCGTCGCCGGGTTGAACACCACGCCGGCAACGACTTCGCCATTGCGCTCGAGCGCGATCGACACCGCGAACTGCGGAATGCCGTGCAGGAAGTTGGTGGTGCCGTCGAGCGGATCGACGATCCAGCGATGCGCGCCGTCGGTACCCTTCAGTTCATCGCTCTCCTCGCCGAGGAAACCGTAGGTCGGACGCGCCTTCATCAGCTCGTCGCGGACGATCTTCTCCGCCTTCATATCCGCCTGGGACACGAAATCGCCCGGGCCCTTCACCGAAACCTGCAGGTTCTGCACCTCGCCGAAATCTCGCGAAAGCGACTTGCCTGCCTTGAGGGCAGCCTGAACCATGACATTGAGAAGGGCGGAGCGGGCCATGCGGGAAATCCTTGGGGTTGTCCCGACTTATCGTCTGGACGGGACGGCGTTTTATGAGCGATTTTTTGATTGGCGGCTTCAAGACCATAAAACAGCGCGAAATTCAAGCCGTCCGCCGGAATGCGGGCATTGCCGCCGCCGGCCGCTTCTGTAAAATTGGTGCTCTTGCTTCCATATCGACGCGGGGGAATGCAAAATGAAGACCGCGCTGCCGCTGACTTTGAGCCTCGCGCTGCTTGCCACCATGGCCACGGCATCCATTGCCGTGTGGTCCACGATAATGCCGGGCGCCGACTTGGCCGTGCATTTCGGCTTCGACGGCACGCTGAACCGTTATGCACCGGCACCCTTTGCGCTGTCGATCGTTCCAGCAGTCGCACTCGTCTCGACCATCATCTTCGCGCTTGGCCCGCGCTTCGACCGCAGGACTTCCGATAAGCCGGTCCTCTATGCAGTGCTCTGGCTCTTCGTGATCGTCGTGCTGGCGGCAGGCCACGCCTTGATCGTCGGGCACGCATTGTCGGCGAACTGAGTGGACCGGCCTCCCCGGTGAAGTGGAAGGGAGTTTGCCGCGCCGTCTCCCGCGCTTCGCTTTGGCTCAGCGCGTTCGGCGCTCAAAACGCTCCACTGGAGCGTTTTGACGGCAAGCCGTCGCGCCTCACCCTCGGCGAAACTTGTTCGCTGCCTCGATCGCCTGTTTCTGGGTCTGTTCGTTGATGCCGAGATAGAAGTCCTCGAGCTCCGGATCTTGCAGGCCTGCACGGCGCGACAGCACATACCATTTCGCGGCCTCGACCGGGTCCGGCCGGGTGCCGAGCGCGTTGATATAGAGATGGGCGAGCTTGTTCTGGGCCACCACGTTGCCGCGATGGGCGGCGATCCGCAGCCACTCGAAACCTTTTTCGTAATTTCGGTCTCCGGCGACGCCGTTGACCATCCAGAGGCCCATGTCGAGCTGGGCGGTGTCGAAACCGGCGTCGGCGGCGCGCTCAAGCCACTCGCGGGCCCGTGCCTTCTTCTCGGGCGGCAGGTCCTTCAGCGTCGCATAGAGCTGCGCCACCGCATATTGGCTATCGGCCACCCCCTGCCTTGCGGATTTTTCGTAGAAGGGCAGTGCCAGATGCAGGCCCTTGTCGCCCGGATTTTCGGAAACCAGGATCTGCGCCCAGTTGAACTGGGCCGACCCGTTGCCGGCTTCGGCGGCCCTGCGCATGAAATCGTCGGCTTGTCGCTTATCGCGAGGCACGTCGCGCCCCGTCATCAGCAGCAGCGCATATTGGAACATCGCCGCCGGATCGCCGCCCTCGGCCGCCTTCTGGTACCAGAACGCCGCGGTCTTGGCGTCGCGCTTGATGCCGAGCCCCTTGGTCATCATTTCGGCGACCAGCGTCTGCGCCGCCGCATCGCCGGCCCCGGCCCTGGTCAGCGCCTTGTCGAGCGCCGTCACGTACATGCCGCGCTGATAGGCACCATAGGCATCGTCGACGGTGCCGGCATAGGCCTTTTCGGCCGGCGCGGGCGGCAGGGTCGCCCCCATGCGCTGGTAAAGTTCGACGCCGCCCGAAGGAACGATGCCATTCGGCTGGCCCTCGGGCTCCTTGCTCCCCTGCGCCGCGCCCGGTACCGGCTGGATCTCGACCCGGCCCTTTTTCATCGGCTGCAGATCGGGCTCCACCGGCCGCGTGACCGCCCTGGAGTTCGCCTGCGCCAGCGCAAGTGAAGGCATCGCCGCCGAAGCGACGAGCGTCGCCAGCAGCCCTTTCAGAATCACGCGGGAAAGGCGGTTCGACGGCATGGGCTCCATCAAGCCTCAAACCGTGGCGCTTTTTCGTCCAGAATGGCGTTGACTTCGGCGACCGCGGCGGCGGGTCCCTTCGGGTTGGAAAAGACAGCTCCCTTCAGCGCCACGAATTCGGCGCCGGTCTGCGCAACGGCCAGCGCCGAGGCCGGATCGGTGCCGCCCATGACGATGCAAGGAATCTCGATCATCGAGGCCCACCATTCGCCGAGCGCAAGATTTTTCGGATGCGCTTCGAGCTTGATGTCGCCGTCGAGCTTGCCGAAGAAGATGTAGTCGGGGCGAAGTTCGCCGATCGCCAGCGCCTGGTGCCGGTCAGCCGCACCGCCGGAACCGACGATCATTTTCGGCACGAATTTCTCGATCGTTTCCTCCAGCTCCGTCAGGTCCCCGCCGAGATGCAGGCCATCCGCCTTGATCCGGCCGGCCACCCGGCTGTCGCCGGAGATCAATGCTGCGGCACCCGCCGCCTGGATCAGTTCGACCAGTGCTTCCGCGCGCTTCTGGAACGCCTGGTCGTCAAGGCCGTATTGCGGCAGGATCACCGAGGCGACGTCGCCGCCGGCAAGTGCTGCTTCGAGATCCTTGGCTTGGCGATCGGCGTCGTCCTGGTGCGGCACGATCAGCACGAGGCGGCAGCGGTCTTCCTGTCCGGTCATGTTTCTTCCCGTTCGGCGGATATCGGCTTGCGAAAATCCGCACTCGTTTTCTGTCCGCAAATTCGATAGACCGGACAGACTGCAGGATCAACCATTCCCTCGCTTCACTCCTCCCCGACCCCGAGTCTTCATGCCCGATACGCTCAGCCTCGCATTCTTCACCTTCGCCATCCCCGCTGTTCTGGTTGTCGGCCTCTCGAAGGGCGGCATAGGCGGCGCCATCGGGCTGCTCGGCGTGCCACTGATGTCGCTCGCCGTGGACCCGGTCAAGGCGGCGGCGATCTTCCTGCCGATCCTGATCGTCATGGACATCGTCGCGCTGTGGTCGTGGCGGAACTTCAACGACCGCAAGACGCTGCTGATGATCCTGCCCGGCGGCATTATCGGCATCGCGCTCGGCTGGGCGACCTCGGCCTATGTCTCGGACAATGCGCTGCGCCTCGTCATCGCGGTCGCGACGATCCTGTTTACCATGCGCTATTTCTGGCAGGTCTACGGCCCCCGCTCCGGCCACCCGCGGGCTCCCCTGCCGCACCGTCCGGTCGCCGCCACCTTCTGGGGCGCGCTCTCCGGTTACGCGAGCTTCGTCGCCCATGCGGGCGGACCGCCCTTCCAGATCTACGTCCTGCCGATGCGGCTCGACCCGAAATCCTATACCGGGGCCAGCATCCGCTTCTTTGCGATCGTCAACGCGGTCAAGGTCATCCCCTATTTCCTTCTCGGCGCCCTCGACAGGGAAAACCTGACCATATCCGCAACCCTGCTGCCGGTGGCACTGGTCGCGACCATGATCGGCGCGGCGATCGTCAAGCACCTCAAGGCGGAAACCTTCTATCCGATGACCTACGGCCTGGCATTCTGCGCCGGATTGAAACTGCTGTGGGACGGCCTTTCGTTCTGATCCGGCAACGCGGGTGCGGCGCGTCTAAAAAAGCAACGCAAAATAAGGCAAAAGGGATTGTTGCGACGCACAATAAATCTTGCCGTGTGCGGACGATTCCCGTAAGTTCGAAACATGACGACCCTGGATCCCTTCGCAGCCATAGCTGATCCTAACCGGCGGTATCTGCTGGAGGAATTGCGGCGCGCTCCGCGAACCGTGAACGAGCTGGCGCAGGGCCTGCCGATCAGTCGGCCGGCGGTGTCGCAGCATCTGAAGGCGCTTCTGGATAGCAATCTGGTGAATGTGACGGCGGAAGGCACGCGGCGCATCTATTCCGTCAACAGCAAGGGTTTCGACAGGCTGAACCTGTGGCTTGATCAGTTCTGGTCGTGACGTTCGGGCGTTCGAACCGCAAGGTTTAAGCGCCCTTGCCACGACCAGAAGTTTGTCATTGATATTTCTGGATTTTTTGCCGCTTTAAAATATGCGCCTCTGACTGATTAAACACCGGGCGAGCGGCGGGTTCTCCTAACTGAGGAACTAATGACGCGTGGTTGCCTTTAGGCGCTGCATTTGGTCCTTGATGCGCAGCTTGCGCCGCTTGAGCTCGGCTATTTCACGATCGTCGGCGGAGGGGGACGCGAGAATTGCCTGGAGCTCCTCCTCCAAAGCGCCGTGCTTCTTTTCAAGCGATGCGATATGAGCCTGGACGGTCATGTGGCATGTTCCTTCCTTGGTACCTACCACGGCATTCCCTAATGCCGAGGCTTCAGGTTTACGAAGGAAGTGTGACACGATCGGCAGGGTTTGTCGAAGGTGAAATCGTGGTTTCAAGTGGGCAAATTCGTGACCGTGTCTAACTTCCCGTTAACGCGGTTTGGTGGTAGAGGCTTGCGGACATGGCCGACCGTCGCTGAAAATGCGGACGTGAGAATGGGGACTGGAATATGGCAGATCAGGAACAGGCGGATATCCGGCTGGCGCTCGCGAAACTTCGGCAGGAACACGAGGATTACGACGCGGCAATCAACGCCATGATCCAGGTCGGCTGCGATGCCCTGCGCGTGCAGCGCATGAAGAAGAAGAAACTGTCGCTGAAGGACAAGATCACGCAGTTCGAAGATCAGATCGTTCCGGACATCATCGCTTAAAGAGAGGGCCGCCATGTCTGAAAGACCTGCCGTCGCCATCATCATGGGCAGCCAGTCCGACTGGGAGACCATGAAGAACGCCGCCGATACGCTGGAAGCGCTGGATATCGGCTACGAGGCCCGTATCATCTCGGCGCATCGCACGCCGGAGCGGATGATGCAGTTCGCCAAGGGCGCCCGTGCCGAAGGTTTCCAGGTGATCATCGCCGGTGCCGGCGGTGCTGCGCACCTGCCCGGCATGACCGCCGCCATGACGCCGCTGCCGGTGTTCGGCGTGCCGGTTCAGTCGAAGGCGCTATCCGGCCAGGACAGCCTGCTCTCGATCGTGCAGATGCCGGCCGGCATTCCGGTCGGGACACTGGCGATCGGCCGGGCCGGCGCCATTAACGCCGCCCTTCTCGCCGCCGCCGTCCTTGCCCTCAACGACGACGAGATCGCCGACCGGCTCGACGAATGGCGCGCCCGCCAGAGCGCCGCCGTCGCCGACTACCCAATCGACGAGGCTCCATGACCGTCCAGACGATCGGCATTATCGGCGGCGGTCAGCTCGGCCGCATGCTGGCCATGGCCGCGGCCCGGCTGAATTTCCGCACCATCGTGCTCGAACCGCAGGCCGACTGCCCGGCAGCCCAGGTCGCCAACGCCCAGATCACCGCAGCCTACGACGATCCGGCAGCGCTTGCCGAGCTCGCCAGCCGCTGCGACGTCGTCACCTACGAATTCGAGAACGTACCGGTTGCCGCCGCCGAGACGCTGCAGCGCTCGGTCCCGGTCCATCCGCCGGCCAAGGCCCTCGACATGTCGCAGGACCGGCTGACCGAAAAGCGCTTCCTGAATTCCTGCGGCATCGAGACTGCCAGGTTCCATGCCGTCGACAGCCAGTCCGACCTCGAAACGGCGCTCGCCGATTTCGGGGCTAAGGGCGTGCTGAAGACCCGCCGGATGGGTTATGACGGCAAGGGCCAGCGCGTTTTCCGCTCCGCCGGGGACAGTTCCGCCGGCGCCTATGACGCGCTTGGTGGCGTGCCGCTCATCCTCGAGAGCTTCGTGCCCTTCGAACGCGAGGTATCGATCATCGCCGCCCGCGCCGAGGACGGCACCGTTGCCTGCTACGATCCGGCCGAGAACGTCCACCGCAACGGCATTCTCCATACCTCGACCCTGCCCGCCCGGATTTCCGACGCGACGGCGAAGACCGCTCGCGAATCGGCCGAAAAACTGCTCGCCGCGCTCGATTATGTCGGCGTCATCGGCATGGAGTTCTTCGTCATGGCGGACGGAACGCTGATCGCCAACGAGATCGCCCCGCGCGTCCACAATTCCGGCCACTGGACGGAGGCTGCCTGCGTCGTCTCGCAGTTCGAGCAGCATATCCGCGCCGTCGCGGGCCTGGTCCTCGGCAGCCCTCTCCGTCACTCCGACTGCGTGATGACCAATCTCATCGGCGACGATATTCTGGACGTACCGGCCTGGCTCGCCCGCAATGAGGTTCTGGTACATCTCTACGGCAAGACGGAATCCCGGCCGGGCCGGAAAATGGGCCATGTGACCGAATTGAAAGGCCTGAAAACGGCGTCACAAGGTTGACATGCAGACTGGCTCGGGTTATCTGCACGCCCAACTGAGAGCGCGCCCCTCGAAGAATCCTGGCGGCGCGCTTTTGATTGATAGACATGCGGCTTTAAGCCCACAGACTGCTGGACCAGGAAAATGAAGATCAAGAACTCGCTCAAGGCGCTGAAGGCTCGTCACCGCGATAACCGTCTGGTTCGCCGCAAGGGCCGCGTTTACATCATCAACAAGCAGAACCCGCGCTTCAAGGCTCGTCAGGGCTGATACGCGCATTCGGCTCCGGTCTCGGCCGCAGCCGATCAAATTGTCGATAACACGACAAATCGGGTTTGACCTTAGGCGCAGGCGGATTACCTTATCCGCATGCGCTATTTTCGTTTCAGCACCCTGATTCTCGCCGCGAGTCTTACCGCTTCGTCCGCTCTCGCCCAGACCGCGACGCCAAAGCCGCCAGCAGCCCCGCCCGCCGCCGCTCCGGTCACCCCGGCCGTCGCCCAGAAAACGGGCCGGCCCGTGGACACGTTGTTCGACGCCTTGAAACGCGAGCGCAATCCGGACAAGGCACGCGGCATCGCCAGCCAGATCATCGCCGACCTCAACGATTCGGGCAGCGCCACCGTCAACTTGCTGATGCAGTGGTCGGCGACCGCCATCAAGGAAAAGCGCAACGCCGCGGCACTCGATTTCCTCGATCAGGTGACCGTGCTCGATCCGGCCTTCGCCGAGGGTTGGAACCGCCGCGCGACGCTGCATTACACGATGGGCAATCCCCGCAAATCCATGGCCGACATCGCCGAGGTGCTGAAGCGCGAGCCGCGCCATTTTGGTGCGCTGGCCGGCATGGCCGGCATCCTGACGGAAGCCGGCAAGGACGAGCTGGCGCTGAAGGCATGGCAGGATTATCTCGCCGTCTACCCCGCCGACCGCGACGCCCAGGAAGCCGTGACCAAGCTTTCCGAGAAGCTTGCCGGCAACCGGACCTGAGCCTTCCGGCAGCCCGTTCATGCTGATCCTGCCCCTTGCCATCGCCGGCATTGTTGCCACCGCGTTCTGCTTCACCGCCTGGAAGGCGAAGGCGATCGAGGCCGAATTCCGGAATACCGGCGAACTGATCGATGTCGGCGGCTTTTCCATGAATTCGCTGCATGTGCCCAGGCCTGAAGGCGCCGACCTGCCGGCGATCATCTTCATCCATGGCGCCAGCGGCAATTTTCGCGATCAGGAGGCCGCCTTCCGCAAGGCGCTCGAAGGCCGCGCCGAAATGCTCTTCGTCGACCGGCCCGGCCATGGTTATTCCGAGCGCGGCGGGCCCGAAAACGGCTTCCCGGACGGCCAGGCGGCTGCGATCGCAAGACTGATGGAAAAGCGCGGCATCGACAAGGCGATCATATCGGGCCATTCCTTCGGCGGCGCGATCGCTGCGAGCTTCGCCCTTTACCATCCGGAAAAGACCGCCGGCCTGCTGTTCCTCGCCCCCGCCACCCATCCCTGGCCCGGCAGGATCGACTGGTACTACAACCTCACCGCCCGCCCCATCTTCGGCCGGCTGTTTAGCCATCTCCTCGCCCTGCCGGCCGGCCTCGTGGTCATGAAGACTGCGACCCGCTCGGTCTTTCACCCCAACCCCTGCCCCGAGACATACATGAAGGATGGCGCGCCATCGCTCGTGCTGCGCCCGAAATCGTTCCGCAGCAACGCGATCGACGTCGCCAATCTCAACAGCTACGTGACGCGCGTCGCACCGCGTTACAAGAAGATCGCAGCACCGACGGTGATCATCACCGGCGACAGCGACGCGATCGTCGCCGAGGAGATCCATTCGCGCGGACTTTCCCGCGATATCGCCGGGTCCGAACTCGTCTCCATCCGCCATCTCGGCCACAAGCCGGATTACGTGACGACCGACGTGGTGATTGCGGCAATCGAGAAGCTCGCCGGCCTCCCCCGCGACCTGAAGGCCGCGGCCCGTATCGCCGAAGCACGGATCGCGCCGGCGGCGGAGGATTCCGCCCCCGAACTGGATCTCTCGATCGAGAAAACCTGAGCCCGGCTCGAATAACGCCAGCCCCAAGCAAGTCGCCCGTCCCAACCTCCGACCAAAGGGAATCGGAGAGAGACGAGATGGAAATCGGCGGCGTTGGCAGGGACTATTCGGCACAGCCTGCAAAGGCGGATCATGCGTCGGCTTCGACAAACGTCGCCTCCGATACAGCCAGCCCCAAGGACGAGCGCTACGATCGCCTCGTCCATGGCCTGACCTCGCTGAACAAGGCGACGGACGAGGCGGAAGAACAGGCAAAGGCCCGCGCCAAGCAGAAGCTCGACGATGCCAAGCAGCAGCTCCAATTCATGCGCCGCTGGGGTTTCGATCCGGAAGTGATCGCCAAGCAGGCAGCCCAGCTCGGCGTTATCGTTGCCGCCGCCGCGCGCGAATTCACCGAAGCCCTGACCGGGGGCAGCGGTGCCGTCACCTCCGCTCCCGCCAATGCCTCGTCCGGAACAGGGACCGCCGATCCAATCCTCGATACGAGCGGAGAGGCCGCAGCCGCCGATCCCGCAGGCGACGGCTCGGCGGATGAGCCCGTAGCGGATGACAAGCCGGTCTCCTATGCCGAACAGGCCTATCTCGACGAGATGGAAGAGGCTCCGCGGGAAGCACCGAAACTCTCGCTCGACGACATCAAGACGGCGATGGAATTCAGCACCGTCGCCCGCCAGATCAAGGCCCTGCTGGAAGAGGCCGCCCGCAAGCTGCACGAACAAAACAGTGCAGCCACGGTGCCCGGCAACCAGAGCCTCGACGCCTCCGTCAACGCGCTGACCGGCACGGTCTCCGCCATGCCGACCGTCAGCATCACCATCTGACTTCCCATCCGGCAGACCAAATTGCGCAACAAAAAAACCGCCGGATCGCTCCGGCGGTTTTCGTTTGCGTGGCGTTGCGTCTCAGATGCCGCTCTGGCCGTCCGAGCCGATATAGGCGATGCGCAGCATGTTGGTGGCCCCGGGCGTGCCGAGCGGCACGCCGGCCGAGATGATGATCCGGTCGCCCGGCTTGCCGAAACCTTCCGACACGACGATGCGGCAGGCGCGGTTGACCATGTCGTCGAGGTCGGTCGCGTCATGGGTCACGACGCAGTGCATGCCCCAGCAGATCGAAAGCCGGCGCGCCGTCTGGACGATCGGCGACAGCGCGATGATCGGCACCTGCGGGCGCTCGCGGGAAGCGCGCAGGCCCGTCGTGCCCGACGAGGTATAGGTGACGATCGCGGAGAGACGCAGCGTCTCGGCGATCTGGCGGGCGGCAAGCGAGATGGCATCGGCGCCGGTCGCTTCGGGCGTCGCGCGCTGGGCGTAGATGATGCTCGAATAAAGCGGATCCTGCTCCACCGTGCTGGCGATCGACGCCATCATCGAGACAGCCTCGACCGGATACTGGCCGGAGGCCGATTCGGCCGAAAGCATGATCGCATCGGCGCCTTCGAAAACGGCGATCGACACGTCCGATACTTCGGCGCGGGTCGGAACCGGCGCGGTGATCATCGATTCCAGCATCTGGGTAGCGACGACGACCGGCTTGCCGGCGCGCCGACACAAGCGCGTCAGCTGCTTCTGGATGCCCGGAACGGCTTCGATCGGCATTTCGACGCCGAGATCGCCGCGCGCCACCATGACCGCGTCGGAAAGCTCGATGATCTCGTCGATCCGCTCCAGCGCCTGGGGTTTCTCGATCTTCGACATGATGCCGACACGGCCGCGGGCGATCTTGCGCACTTCGGCAAGGTCGTCAGGACGCTGGACGAAGGAAAGCGCCACCCAGTCCACATCGTTGGTCGCGAGCACGGCGTCGAGGTCGACACGGTCCTTCTCGGTCAGCGCCCCGACGCCGAGCAGCGTGTCGGGCAGGCTGACGCCCTTGCGGTCGGAAATGCTGGTGCCGGCGATGACCTTGCAGACGATGCTCTTGCCGTCGGCCTTCTCGGCCTTCAGCGCCAGCTTGCCGTCATCGATGAGCAGGCGATGGCCCACTTTCACCGCTTCGAGGATTTCCGGATGCGGCAGGAATACGCGGGTCTCGTCGCCCGGTTCGTCGCGGTTGTCGAGCGTGAAGGTCTGGCCGGGGGTGAGTGCCACCTTGCCGGCCGCGAACTTGCCGACGCGCAGCTTCGGCCCCTGAAGGTCTGCGAGAATGCCGATCGGACGGCCGCTGCGTTCTTCGACGGAACGGATGCGCTTGATCAGCGTGCGCATCAGGTCGTGGCTCGCGTGGCTCATGTTGATGCGGAAGAGATCTGCCCCCGCCTCATGCAGCTTCTGGATCATCGCCTCTTCGGACGAAGCCGGTCCAAGGGTGGCGAGGATCTTTACTTTGCGGTTGCGCCTCATCAGTTCTGGCCTTCTTGTGTGCCAGGCGTATCCGAAAGCTGGACCATCCAACTTCCCTGACGGCCCGTATCATATTCCTTGAAACCCATGCGCTGGAAGCCACGGGCAAAACAATCGTTGACGCCGACGACCTTGAACTCGTTCTCCGCGACGCACATGTTCACATTGCCGGTCCAGCGGCCGCCACGGGCCGCGTCCTCGGCATAAAGATAATAATAGCGCGACTGCAACTCGCCCTCGATCAGCGTGGCGCAGGTGGAAGCCGGGACCTGCCACCAGCCTTCCGTCGTCCAGCCTTCCTTGGCGCGGTAGCCGATCGCCACACCGACGAGGTTCTGCGTGGCGTTGCAGACGCGGAAATCCGCATGCGCTGCAGTCGCCGCGAAAAGCGGAACGCCGGAGGCGACCATGGCGGCGAGCGCCGGGGCGGAAACGAGAGAGCGAAGCGTGGCTTTGGGGGATTTTTTCGACACGGTTTCCGTCAGGACTCCATGGTTATTCGTGAAGCACTTTCTTCGCGCGACGGAGTCGGAAAGTCAACGTAACTCTAATCGATTAGTCCGTCTCTCAGCCTCAACCCACGCTGATCATCACCCCGCATGGCTTGCGCCGCGGCTTTCCCCATGCCATCAACACCCGTCTTCCCAGCCACCTTTCGAAACAGCGCATTTCCAAGGCCATGCAGGACTTCATTCCTTTCGAGATCATAGAAGGCGAATATGACAGCGGCATGGTGCTCATCGCCGACCACGCCATGAACCGCCTGCCGGCTTCCTACGGCAGCCTCGGCCTGCCGCAGAGCGCCTTCCATCGCCATATCGCCTTCGATATCGGCATCGAGGGCCTGACCCGCCGGCTTGCCGCGATGCTGAACGTGCCCGCCGTGCTCGGCTGTTTCTCCCGCCTGCTGATCGACCCGAACCGCGGCGAGGACGATCCGACGCTGATCATGAAAATCTCCGACGGCGCGATCATCCCCGGCAACCATCCGATCACCCCGGAGGAATGGGATTCCCGCCTCGACACCTATCATCGGCCCTATCACCGCGCCGTCGAGCGCACCATCGCCAGATCGGGTGCCGCGGGCCGTGCGCCGCTCGTCCTGTCGCTGCATTCCTTCACGCCGTTCTGGAAAGGTGTCGCCCGCCCCTGGCATGCGGCAGTGCTCTGGGACAATGACGACCGCGCCGTCACCCCGTTCCTGAAACTGCTCGGCGAACCCGGCGACATCGTCGTAGGCGACAACGAACCCTATGACGGGGCGCTGAAGGGCGACACCATGTACAGGCACTGCATGATACCCGGCATCGCCCACGCGCTGCTCGAGGTTCGCCAGGACCTGATCGGCGACGAGGCCGGCATCGCCGCCTGGGCCGAAAGGCTGGCGCCGATCTTCAAGACGCTCAACGCCGACCCCACATTGCATGAATACAGGATCTTTCCGTCGCGGACCGGCCCCTACCCGGCCTGACGCGACATCTGACGCGACGAAAAGGAGGCACGCGATGAGCGAACTCACCCCCACCGGACTGACCAGGGAACAGCAGACCGAATTCGAGGCCGCCGCCTTCCGCCGCCTCGTCCTGCATCTGCGCGAGCGCACCGACGTACAGAACATCGACCTGATGAACCTTGCCGGCTTCTGCCGCAACTGCCTGTCGAACTGGTATCGCGATGCCGCGAATGAAGCCGGCATCGACCTCTCCAAGGACGCATCCCGCGAGGTGGTCTACGGCATGCCCTACGAGGACTGGAAAAATCTGCACCAGGCAGAAGCGTCGGATGCACAAAAAGCCGCATTCGCCGTGAACAAGCCGGACCATGGCTGATCGATTTGCCGATTGGGCTTGACCTTGCGGCGGCTTTTCGGCAGTTGACGACCATTCATTGAAATTGACACGATCAGGAGGCCCCGATGTCTGATGCTCATGGCGTCGCCCGCGACCAGCTTCGCGCATTTATCGAGCGTATCGAACGGCTCGAAGAAGAAAAGAAGACCATCGCCGACGACATCAAGGACGTCTATGGCGAAGCAAAGGCCATGGGCTACGACACCAAGATCATGAAAAAGGTCATCGCCCTGCGCAAGAAGGACGACCAGGAGCGCATGGAAGAGGATCTCATCCTCGACACCTACCTCCAGGCGCTCGGCATGATCGAAGGCCCCGCCGACCAGGACGCCGCCTGATCTTGTCCGGCATGCAGGCATGAAAAAACCCGCCGTTTCGGCGGGTTTTTTATGGTCTTCGATCAGCCCGGCAATCAGTTGTTCGGGCCGCTGAACCGGCTGGGGTCGATCGCCACCGTCGCGGCAACCGGCCTGAAGCCGCCACCGGAATAACCGGCCGAATATTCGTTGTTGAGGGTCCGGCTGACGACGCGCGGTGCCTTCATCGACGCCGCCGCATTGGCGCGATTGTTGTTGAGAGCCCATTTCGCCAGGACGTCGCCCGTCAGCGCGCCGCCGCTTGCCGTTTGGTTCGGACGACCGCCCTTGGAGGGGATCGGTAGCGCGCTCGTCGAAGCCGAGACCGAATTCCGCGGCGCGTCGAAAGCGTCGCCGAACTGGGCGTTCTTGTTGGAATGGATCACCTTCGGGGAAGCCGACGCGGTCTCGATCGGCTTCTGGGCCGGCATCGGAGCCGCCGCCACTACAGGAGCCGGCAGGGCCAGCGCAGGCTGGACCGAAGCAGGCTGGGAAGGCGCGGGCTGGGCCGAGGCAACCGGAACCGAGGGAGCCGTTGCCGGACGCGGCTCGACGCTCTGGGCGAGAGCCGCAACGAGGGCTGGCGTCAGCTCCTGCTGTTCTTCAGCCTTGGCAGCCGCAGGGGCCGGAGCGGCAGCAGCCATGGTGGGGCGCTGGCCGGGAAGCGGCACCGCCGCGATTTCTTCGGGCGCCGACATCGGGCCGACGGACGCGGTCATGACGCCGCTTTCCGCATCGCCCTTGAAGCCGCGCGGTCCAAGCAGGGTCGGAACCGGGATGTTGTAAGCGGAAAGATCGGCAAAGCTTTCGCCGCCGGCCTGTGCGGGAGCGGACGCCTGCAGGGCCAGCGCCTCCTGGGCCGGGTTGCGCGCCGGGGAATAGAGCGCCGTCGCAAGCCCGCCCGCATCCGAGCGGAAGGCCGGACGCGAGAGCGGTACGGGTGCTGCAATCGTCTGCGGCTGTGCTTGTGCCGGGGTCTGGGTCTGGGTCTGGCCGGTCAAAGGCGAAGCCGAGGCAACCGCGACCGGAGCTTCGTCCTCGTCCTCCGCAGCAGGCTTTGCAGCCGGAGCCCCACGCCGCGCCACCACCGGAGCAGCACTTTCCACGTTGTCCTCTTCCTCGTCGGCACCGCCGCCGCCGAACAGGAATGCCAGGAGATTGGGCTGCCGCTTCCGTTCCGAGTCGCCGCGGAAACCGGCACCGGCAGTGCTGGCGATCTGGATCGAATCGGCACCGACGCGCCGCTTGTAGTCGGCCATTGCCGTTTCATAACCGGGAAGCGGCTTGCCATCGGCAGGAAGATGGATCGTGTTGCCGTTCGGGAAGATCTGCACCAGTTCCTGGCGCGTCATCCGCGGCCAGGCGCGCACGCCGCCGACATCGAGATGCACGAAGGGCGAGCCGGAGGTCGGGTAATAGCCGACGCCGCCGACCTGCATCTGCATGGCGAGGCCGCGCAGCGTCGAGAGCTTCACGCCCGGAATGTAGAAGTCCATGGCCTTGCCGAGCATGTGCTGGCTGTTCTTCGCCACGCCGGTATTGCGCGAACGGGTGCGCAGCATGTTGTTGGTGGTGGGAGAACGATAGGCCGAAACCACGTGGATGTAATCGCTGGCGCCGGACCGGCGATAGACTTCCCAGACGAGATCGAAGAGCCGCGGATCCATCCGGGCAGGCTCGTTGCGGCGCCAGTCGCGCAGGAACTGGTTGATCTGCGCAAGACCCTTGGGATCGAACTTGCCATTGCGCTTGAAGGTGATGACAGCCTTCTCGCCAGTATGAACGAAATAGAGCTTGAGGCTCTTGTCCTGGGCGGCCGCATTGCCTGCCGAAACAGAAAGCACAGGCAGCGCCATCAACATCAACAGGGCGAGAGCCATAACGCGTTTGGTGAGCTTGACAAAAAGCCCGGCTTCGCCACCGCGCCCCTTCTCACCCGAAGGCGTTTCTTTTGCATACTGATCCGGCAAAACGATCCCCGTCCTGTCGACAACGTCCGACGTTGCCCAAATGACTGTCAATTGCGGTGACACGATGGCAAATGTGCCACACATGTACAAGCTTCTCCCGTATAGTCAACAATTGACTAATCGAAGATTGACAGACGT
Source organism: Neorhizobium sp. 2083 (assembly GCF_031455615.1). Lineage (NCBI taxonomy): Bacteria > Pseudomonadati > Pseudomonadota > Alphaproteobacteria > Hyphomicrobiales > Rhizobiaceae > Neorhizobium > Neorhizobium sp. 2083. Next base: position 512,263 of record NZ_JAVDTC010000002.1, read on the forward strand.
TGACAGGACATCCTTGCGCGAAGGTTAACACTAGCTAATACATTAGCAATTACGCGGCAGTAATCACGCGGCTTCCTTGAGCGGATCGTCGGGATCGATGCCGTAATCCTTGAGCTTACGATAGAGCGTCGAGCGTCCGATACCAAGTTTGCGGGCGACCTGGCTCATCTGGCCGCGATAGAACTTCAAGGCGAAGCGGATCAGCTCCTCCTCGACGTCGGCCAGTTTCCTGACTTCGCCGGTCTCGTCGGTGCTGACGATGACGTTTTCCTGGGGATAAGCGGCGGCTAGCATCGCCTTCGCGTCGGGTCGGATGATCCGCGCCTTATCATTATTGATGAAAACGGGTGAATCGGCGAGCGCCTCGCGCACGGCCTGGTCCGACACCGCCCCCGGTGACGGCATGACGGCGGTTGCCGCCAGTTCCGCAGGCCGGAATTCCGGGATCTGCGCGGCGATCTGCGGGAAGTCCTCTTCGGTCAGCTCGTCGCCCTCGGCAAGCACCACTGCGCGGAACACGGCGTTTTCGAGCTGGCGGATATTGCCCGGCCAGTCATAGGCGGTCAGAAGCGCCAGCGCGCCGGCGCCGACCGCAAGCGTCCTGTTGAGCTTCTGCTCGCTCGAAAACCGTTCGGCGAACACCCGGGCGAGATGCGGAATGTCTTCCTTGCGGCGACGCAGCGCCGGGATGGTGATCGGGAAGACGTTGAGGCGGTAATAGAGATCCTCGCGGAAACGGCCGGCGCGGACTTCCTCGATCAGGTCCTTGTTGGTAGCCGAAATCAGCCGGACATTGACCTTCTGGATCTTGGAGGCGCCGACGGTCTCGACCTCGCCCTGCTGCACCGCGCGCAACAGCTTCACCTGCACGTCGAGCGGCAGTTCGCCGATCTCGTCGAGGAACAGCGTGCCGCCGTCGGCTTCGACGAACTTGCCGGTATGTTTTTCCGAAGCGCCGGTAAAGGCGCCCTTCTCATGGCCGAAAAGAATGCTTTCCACCAGATTGTGCGGGATGGCGCCGCAATTGACGGTGATGAACGGCTTGCCGGCCCGATCGCTGTTCGACTGGATGGCGCGGGCGATCATTTCCTTGCCGACGCCCGATTCGCCCTCCAGCACCACGGGAATGTTGGAATGGGCGGCGCGCTGGGCAAGGTCGATGACCCGCAGCATGTCCGGACTTGCCGAGATGATGTCCCCGAAGCCGACGGCACCGGCGCGATGGCGGCGGCCGACGCGGGCTTTCGATTCCTTCTGGTCGAGCTTCAGGGCATTGGCGATCGAGGCGCCGATCCGCTCCGGCGAAACCGGCTTGACGACGAAATCGAAGGCGCCGGCGCGCATCGCCTGCACCACGTATTCGATGCTGCCCTGCCCCGTCTGGACGATGACAGGCGTTTCAATGCCGAGTTCGCGGATCGCCGCGAGGAAGGTGAGGCCGTCCATTTCCGGCATCATCAGATCGAGCACGATGACATTAATGTCGGTCGCGGTACGTTTCAGGAACTCAAGCGCCACCAGTCCGTTCTCGGCGAGATGGGCGGCATGGCCGTAACGTTCAACCGCATTCTTCAACAGGCGACGCTGGATAGGATCGTCGTCGACAACGAGGATTTGCGCAATCATGCTCGGCTCCCAGCAATGGTCATCATGGCCCTTTTAGGCTGTTATGTCGCTGGTTGTGTCAGAAAGCCTTGAACATCCCCTTTTGAGAAAAGCTTGCATTTTAACGGCCGGCGAGGAAAACAGACGCAACAGGTTGAGAAGGAAAAAAGCGATGAGAATGTCCGCCCCCGTCCTCCCCGAAATTGTCGCCGCGACCGCCGCGGGCGCTGCGGCCTCCGACCCGGCGCTCGGCCTTCTGCCGGTCTGGAAGCTCTCGGATCTCTATGAAGCCAAAGATGCGCCGGCCTTCACCGCCGACCTCGAGAAGGCTCAGAAGCTCTCGATCGCCTTCGAGGAAAAGTGGAAGGGCAAGCTTACCGAAGCCGCGACGAAGACCGGCGCCGGCGGCATCGGCGAGGCGCTGAAGGAATACGAGGCGCTCGACGATCTGCTCGGCAAGATCGGCTCGTTTGCCGGCCTCACCTATTTCTCCGATACGTCGAGCCCGGCCAACGGCAAGTTCTATGGCGACGTGCAGGCGAAGCTGACCGATCTCTCCGCCCACCTCTTGTTCTTCGCGCTGGAGCTCAACCGCATCGACGACGTGGTCGTGGACGCCTGCATGGACCGCGACCCGGCCGCCGGCCATTACCGCCCCTGGCTCGTGGACCTGAGGAAAGACAAGCCCTTCCAGCTCGAGGACAAGCTGGAACAGCTCTTCCTCGAAAAGTCCATGACGTCGGCCGCCGCCTTCAACCGTCTCTTCGACGAGACCATGGCCGAGCTCCGCTTCGAGATCGACGGCGAGCAGCTGCCGCTCGAAGTCACGCTCAACATGCTGCAGGAGCCGCAGCCGGATATCCGCGCCAAGGCCGCGGCCGCGCTGTCGAAAACATTCGGCGACAACCTGCGCGTCTTCACCCTGATCACCAATACGCTCGCCAAGGACAAGGAAATCTCCGACCGCTGGCGCGGGTTCGAGGACATCGCCGACAGTCGGCATCTCGCCAACCGCGTCGAACGAGAAGTCGTCGATGCGCTGGCCGAAGCCGTCGAGCAAGCCTATCCGCGCCTGTCGCATCGCTACTACGCGATGAAGGCGAAGTGGCTCGGCATGGAGCAGCTGAATTTCTGGGACCGCAACGCGCCGCTGCCGGAAACCCCGAACGCGCTGATCTCCTGGGAACAGGCGAAAGATACCGTGCTCAACGCCTATCGCGGCTTTGCGCCCGAAATGGCGGATATCGCCGGCCGCTTTTTCGACGAGCAATGGATCGACGCGCCGGTCCGCCCGGGCAAGGCGCCCGGCGCCTTCGCGCACCCGACCGTGCCTTCCGCCCACCCTTACGTTCTCGTCAACTACATGGGCAAGCCGCGCGACGTGATGACGCTCGCCCACGAGCTTGGCCACGGCGTGCACCAGGTTCTCGCCGGCGACCAGGGCGCGCTGATGTGCCAGACGCCGCTGACGCTTGCCGAGACGGCCTCCGTCTTCGGCGAGATGCTGACCTTCCGGGCGCTGCTGGAAAAGACCACCGACAAACGCGAGCGCAAGGCGATGCTCGCCCAGAAGGTCGAGGACATGATCAACACGGTCGTGCGCCAGATCGCCTTCTACCAGTTCGAGCGCAAGGTCCACACCGCCCGCAAGGAGGGCGAACTGACCGCCGAGCAGATCGGCGAACTATGGCTCTCCGTCCAGGGCGAAAGCCTAGGCCCGGCGATCAAGATCTCGGAGGGTTATGAAAGCTGGTGGACCTACATCCCCCACTTCATTCATTCGCCTTTCTATGTGTATGCCTATGCCTTCGGCGACTGCCTGGTGAACTCGCTCTACGCGGTCTACAGTCAAGCCGCTCCGGGCTTCCAGCAGAAGTATTTCGAGCTCCTGAAGGCGGGCGGCACCAAGCATCATTCAGAGCTGCTGAAGCCCTTCGGCCTCGACGCCACCGACCCGTCCTTCTGGTCCAAGGGCCTGTCGATGATCGAAGGACTGATCGACGAGCTGGAGGCTCTGGACAAGGCCTGACCCATTCCCTTAATGCACCCTCATGAGTGAGAAAGCGCCCTTCGCGCTGTTTCGCGACGACCCCGCCGGCCGGAGCCTCGTCTTCGACCGGCCGAGGGAAATCGTCACGGCGCGGACTGCCGCCGAAGTGCTGCCGGCACTTCGGCGCCTGGAAGACGCGCGCCTCGCCGGCTGCTGGCTGGCGGGCCATATTTCCTATGAGGCCGGTTACGTCTTCGAAGAGAAGCTCCGGCCGCTGATCGTCGATAACCGGCCGACGCCCCTGATCGCCATGGGCATATTCGACGCGCCCTCCGGCAACGAACATCCGCTCGCCGAACCACCCGGCGCGGTCGTCGACGACGGCTCCTCCGCGGGTTCCTTTCTCAGCGAGCCGCGGGCCGGCTGGGATTTCGCGACCTATGAGGAACGGTTCAGCCGCCTCCACCAGCATCTGCGCAACGGCGACTGCTATCAGGCCAACCTGACCATGCCGATCACCGCCCGCTGGCATGGCGATCCGCTTTCCGCCTTCTGGTCGCTCGTCGCCCGCCAGCCGGTACGTTACGGCGCATTCATCGACCTGGGGGCGGCGTCGGGATCGCCGCTCATCCTGTCGCGGTCGCCGGAACTGTTCTTCTCGGTCGATGCGGACGGCATCATCGAGACCCATCCGATGAAGGGCACGGCCCCTCGTGGCGCGACGGCTGAAGAAGACGAAGCGATCATCGCCGAAATGCTGGCCGACGAAAAAACGCTGGCCGAGAACCGCATGATCGTCGACCTGCTGCGCAACGACATTTCCGTCGTCAGCGAAGTGGGTTCGCTCTCGGTTCCGAAACTCTTCGCGATCGAGACCTATCCGACCGTCCACCAGATGGTGAGCCACGTGCGGGCGAAGCTGCTGCCCGGGATAAGCTTTCCCGAGATTCTTGCCGCGCTCTTCCCCTGTGGCTCGATCACCGGAGCCCCGAAAATGTGGGCCATGCGCATCCTCGCCGACCTCGAAAAGGAACCCCGCGACGCCTATTGCGGCGCGATCGGCTGGTGTGATCCGGCCGGTCCGATGCGTTTTTCGGTGGCCATTCGCACGATTACCCTTTTCAATGACAAAAAGGCCGTCTTCAATGCGGGCGGTGGCATCGTATTCGACTCGAAGGCGGATGCCGAGTATGACGAGTGCCTGTTGAAGGCACGCTTTGCGGTGGGCGACCAATGGATTTCTCGCTGATCGAAACAATGCGCTGGGAACCGGGCAATGGCCTGCTCCGGGTGGACCAGCATCTGCGCCGGCTCAGCCGCTCGGCGGACGCGTTGGGTTTCCGCCAGCCGCCACCCGATACGCTGAAGCAGCTTCAGGCTGCGACCGCCGGCGGCGAGACGCCGCTGCGCGTCCGCCTGGTGATGACCTATCGCGGCAAGATCGAGATCACTGCCACACCCTTCGTGCCGCTTGCGGCCGACACCGTGTGGCGGGTGCGGGTGGCGAAGACCGTGCTCCCCTCTGATGACCCGACCTACCGCCACAAGACGTCCCGCCGTGAACTCTACGAGGCCGCCCGCGCAGAATTCACGCCCGAAGAAGCCGATGAGGTCCTTCTCCTCAACGAGCGCGGCGAGGTGTGCGAAGGCACGATCACCAATGTCTTCGTCGAAGCCAAGGACGGTTCGCTCCTCACCCCGGCGCTGTCGAGCGGCCTCCTGCCCGGCATCCTGCGCGCCGACCTGATCCGCGAGGGAAAAGCGAAAAGCCAGATCCTCCGCCTTGCCGACCTCGAAAACCGCCGCTTCTTCATGGGCAATTCGCTGCGCGGCCTGATCGCGGCGGAACTCGTCGCCCAAAGCGCTCAATCGGAAGCACCCGTGGAGCCCCGAGCCGGAACGCAGGCGGAAGCCCCTCGTCCCGCCCCCCGCGCCAAGATGGCCCGCGCCGGTCGCTGATGACCGCGCCCGGCCCTCTCGCGAACCAGCTGCTCGCGCTCGAAACCGCGCTGCAGACAAGAGAGGTCCGCAGTTCCGACGAGAAACTGCGCGAACTGCTGTCGCCGGAGTTCCGTGAGTTCGGCCGCTCCGGCCTCGCCTACACGTTCGACGACATCGTCACACGCCTCGTCGCCGAGACCGACCCGAACAACAACACCACGATCTCGGATTTCAGCGCCGAGATGTTGAGCGAGACGATCGCGCTCGCCACCTATCGCGGCATTCGCATCAACCAAGACGGCAGCAGGCTCCTCACCAACCGCAGCTCCATCTGGCGGCTGGACCCGGACGGCAAATGGCGTATGGTTTTCCACCAAGGCACGGCGACGGGGTGATCATTGCGAAAAGGCGTCTGCCGACCAGCCGGCCTTCACGCTTCCGAAGATCCAGGGCGGCCAGTGCCGTCGTCGCATAAACGCGGATTCCTCCCCCGAAAATAGACAGGCTCTTTATTGTGACGAAGTTTTATGATCTAGAGCGCCGCGAATTGCCCAAGTGCAGCATCTAATTTCCACTCACTGCCGAATAAGCGGGGCAGCGGCCCGAGAAGGCCGCGATCAAGGAGAAAGACATGTCAGAGACGACCTATCCGGTTTATGGCGAAATCACCGGTCCGATCGTGATGATCGGTTTCGGCTCGATCGGCCACGGCACGCTGCCGCTGATCGAACGCCATTTCAAGTTCGACAAGAGCCGGATGGTGGTCATCGACCCGCGCGAAGAACCCTCCGACATGGAGATCCTCAAGAAGCACGGCGTCCGCCACATCAAGGAATATGTGACCAAGGAGAACTACAAGGATCTCCTTAAACCCCTGCTGACCGAAGGCAAGGGCCAGGGCTTCTGCGTCAACCTCTCGGTCGACACCGGCTCGCTCGACCTGATGAAGCTCTGCCGCAAGCTCGACGTTCTCTACATCGACACAGTCGTCGAGCCCTGGCTCGGCTTCTATTTCGACAAGAACATGAAGAATGCCGACCGCACCAACTATGCGCTGCGCGAAACCGTGCGCAAGGAAAAGGCCAAGAACCCGGGCGGCGCGACCGCCGTGTCCACCTGCGGCGCCAATCCGGGCATGGTTTCCTGGTTCGTCAAGCAGGCGCTGGTCAACCTCGCCAACGACACCGGCCTGAAATTCGACGAGCCGGACCAGCATGACCGCGAAGGCTGGGCCAAGCTGATGAAGAAGCTCGGCGTCAAGGGAGTCCACATCGCCGAGCGCGACACCCAGCGCACCAAGCACCCGAAGCCGCTCAACGTGTTCTGGAACACCTGGTCGGTCGAAGGCTTCATCTCCGAAGGCATGCAGCCGGCGGAACTCGGCTGGGGCACCCATGAGGAATGGATGCCGAAGAACGGCAAGAAGCACAAGAAGGGCTGCCAGGCCGCCATCTATCTGGAACAGCCGGGCGCCAATACCCGCGTCCGCTCCTGGTGCCCGACCCCGGGTCCGCAGTACGGCTTCCTCGTCACCCACAACGAATCGATCTCGATCGCCGACTATTTCACGGTGCGTGACAAGGACGGCGAAGTGACCTTCCGCCCGACCTGCCATTACGCATACCATCCGGCAAACGACGCGGTTCTTTCGCTGCATGAAATGTTCGGCAATGGCGGCACCCCGCAGCCGGTCCACCACGTTCTCGACGAGGACGAGCTGGAGGACGGCATCGACGAACTCGGCGTGCTGCTCTACGGCCACGAGAAGAACGCCTACTGGTTCGGCTCTCGCCTGTCGCTCGAAGAAACCCGCCGCATCGCGCCTTACCAGAACGCCACCGGCCTGCAGGTGACCTCGGCTGTCCTTTCCGGCATGGTCTGGGCGCTCGAAAACCCGACCGCCGGCATCGTCGAGGCCGACGAGATCGACTACAAGCGCTGCCTCGAAGTGCAGCTGCCCTATCTCGGCCCGGTCGAAGGTCACTATACCGACTGGACCCCGCTCGATGGCCGCCCGGGCCTCTTCCCGGAAGACATCGACGAGAAGGATCCGTGGCAGTTCAAGAACATCCTGGTTCGCTAATTCGCGAACGGGCTCGCTGGTCCGATAAGACACAATAGAAACCGCCTGCCTTGCCGCAGGCGGTTTTTTGCATGTTGAAAGCTTCTGCCTTTTCAAGGCCACATCTTGCGTTACATAGGGCGATGGCGGCAAGGTTTGCCAACCGAAGCCGGACCGAATCGCGGGAGACAGATCATGAAATTCAAAGTGAGCTTTGCGCTCATCGCCGCAGCCGGCCTGACCGCCTGCGTTTCCTCTCCGCCGCCGCAGCAGATGGCGGCCGTGCAGCCCCAGGGCGTCGAAGGCAGCTGGGTCGATCCGAACGGCATCGTCTCCTCGTTCCAGGCCGGCACGTTCAACACCCGCTCCAGCGACAGCAACACGCTGCTCGCTTCGGGCACCTATACCAGCTTGTCGCCGACGCTGGTCGAGATCAACATGACTTCGCTGGTGCGCAAGACCCAGTCGCGCGTCAACTGCTCGCTGGTCACCCCCAACCAGCTCAACTGCACGCAGGATAGCGGCGCCCAGTTCTCGCTCGCCCGCCGCGGCTGAACGCACATCCCGTCCCGATCATCGCGACCCCGCCCCGGCGGGGTTTTCGCGTTTTACGGGCATCAACTTCCCAATACATGACTGTCACATTTCCCTTGAACCCACCATCGGTTGATGAAAACATGCCCGCCGGAACGGTTGTCACATTCAAAAACTAGAACAGATAAAAAGGGCGGCTCAGCCGGCCGGATAGAAAGAGGAGAGATCAGATGAAGAAGACATTGGGGCTCGGGCTTTTGACCGCTTCGGTCATGGCTCTTTCAAGCGGCGCGGCATTTGCCGATTTCGAGCTCAATATCCTGCACATCAATGACTTCCATTCGCGTCTCGAATCCATCAACGCGACCGATTCCACCTGCTCGGCCGAAGATGAAGGCAAGGGCGTCTGCTTCGGCGGCGCTGCCCGCCTCCTGACCGCCATCAACCAGACCCGCGACGCGCTGAAGGCCCAGAACAAGAACGTCATTCTCCTGAACGGCGGCGACAACTTCCAGGGCTCGCTCTTCTACACGACCTACAAGGGTGCGGCCGAAGCCGAAGCGCTGAATGCCATGAAGTTCGACGCCATGACCGTCGGCAACCATGAATTCGACGACAGCGACGACGTGCTCGCCACATTCCTCGACAAGATCCAGTTCCCTGTCGTCACCGCCAACGTCGTGCCGAGCGCCGCCGCCAAGATCGGCAACCGCATCAAGCCGTCGCTGGTTCTGACCGTCGGCGGCCAGAAGATCGGCATCGTCGGCGCCGTCACCAACGACACGGCCGAAATCGCCAATCCCGGCCCGAACATCACGATTGCCGACGACGTCGCCAAGATCACCGAAGCCGTCCAGGGCCTGAAGGCTCAGGGCGTCGACAAGATCATCGCGCTGACCCATGTCGGTTATCCGCGCGACCTCGCCATGATCGCCAAGATCCCGGATGTCGACGTCGTCGTCGGCGGCCACACCCACACGCTGCTGTCGAACACCGCCAAGGGCGCCGAAGGCCCCTATCCGACCTGGTCGGACAACCCGGGCGGCTACAAGGTCCCGGTCGTACAGGCGTATCAGTATTCTAAATATCTCGGCGACATCAAAATCGTCTTCGACGACAACGGCGTCGTGAAGTCGGCCGAGGGCGAGCCGATCCTCATGGACAAGTCGATCACCCCGGACCCGGCCTTCCTCGCCCGCGTCGCGGAGCTGAAGAAGCCGATCGAAGACATGAAGAAAAAGATCGTCGGCGCCTCTGACGCCGTCATCGACGGCGACCGCCGCGTCTGCCGCGCCAAGGAATGCTCGATGGGCAACCTCGTCGCCGACGCCATGCTCGCCCGCACCAAGGGCCAGGGCATCACCATCGCCATCCAGAACGGCGGCGGCCTGCGTGCCTCGATCGACGCCGGCGAAGTCACCCAGGGCGAGGTCGTCAGCGTCCTGCCCTTCCAGAACACGCTCGCCACCTTCGAACTCACCGGCGCGGACATCGTCAAGGCGCTGGAAAGCGGCGTCAGCCAGATCGACGACGGCGCCGGCCGCTTCCCGCAGGTCGCGGGCCTCAAATATTCCTTCGACAAGTCGAAGCCGGCCGGTTCCAAGGTCTCGGACGTGCAGGTCAAGGACGGCGACAAGTTCGTCGCCATCGACCCGGCGAAATCCTATGGCGTCGCCACCAACAACTTCATGCGCGCCGGCGGTGACGGCTACGCCGTCTTCAAGAGCGGCGGCAAGAATGCCTATGACTACGGTCCGGACCTCGCGGACGTCACCGCCGAGTTCATCGCCGCCCACAACCCCTACAAGCCCTACACGGATGGCCGTATCACCGACCTGACTCCGGCAAGCTACACGCCGCCGGCCAAGCCTGCGCCGGCCGCGCCTCCGGCACCGGCTCCGACAGCCGCCGCTCCGGCTGCTCCCGCCCCGGCAGCAGCGCCGGCACCGACGGCGGCGGCTCCTGCAGCCCCGGCACCTGCCGCTCCGGCCCCCACGGCGGCGGCTCCGGCAGCACCCGCAGCCCCTGCACCGAACACAATGGCAGCGGCACCGGCCGCTCCGAAGCCGGCGACGCCCGCCCCGGCAGCGCCTGCCCCGAACACGATGGCGGCTGCGCCCGCTGCTCCTGCGGCAACCGCTGCAAAGCCGGCCGGTCCGACCAAGTACAAGGTCCTCAAGGGCGACTCGCTCTGGAAGATTGCCGAAGCCACCTATGGCAACGGCGAGAAGTGGACCGAGATCGCCAAGCTCAACGCGCTGCGCCACCCGAACGTCATCCAGGTCGGCGCCGAGCTGGAACTGCCGGCGAAGTGATGCCGCTTGACCCGGATCAAGGTCCGGGACGGTGACCTGGACAATGGATTGGGACGATTTGTCCCGATCCGCATATCGGCCCGGGCTTTCCCGGGCCGATTTTTGTTTCTAAGTAAGCTGCAAGACAAAGAAGAACGCAGTTGCCCGCGTCAGATTCAACCGAAAGTGCCCGCATGACCTCCCATTCCGCCTCCATGCCCTCCGATCATCCGAAGGTGAGTTTCGGCAAGGTCGGCGTGCTGCTTGTCAATCTGGGTACGCCCGACGGCACGGACTACTGGTCGATGCGGCGTTATCTCGCCGAATTCCTCTCCGACAGGCGGGTGATCGAGTGGTCGCGGCTCTACTGGTATCCGATCCTCTACGGCATCGTCCTGAACAAGCGGCCGCAGAAGGTCGGCAAGGCCTATGAGGCGATCTGGAACAAGGATCGGAACGAAAGCTTCCTGCGCACCTATACGCGCAGCCAGGGCGAGCTGATGGCCGAACGACTGAAGGATCTGCCGAACGTCGTCGTCGACTGGGCGATGCGCTACGGCAAGCCGTCGATCGCCGAGCGCATCGACGCGCTGAAGGAAAAGGGCTGCGAGAAGATCGTCCTCTTCCCGCTTTATCCGCAATATGCGGCCTCAACCACCGCGACCGTCAACGACAAGGCCTTCGAACACCTGATGAAGCTGCGCTGGCAGCCGGCCGTGCGCACCGTGCCGCCCTATCACGACGAGCCGGCCTATATCGAGGCGCTGGCGAACTCCGTCAGGGCGAAATACGCCGCTCTCGACTGGGAGCCGGAAATGCTGATCGCCTCCTTCCACGGCATCCCGCAATCCTATTTCAAGGCGGGCGATCCCTATTACTGTCATTGCCAGAAGACCGCGCGGCTCCTGAAGGAGGCGCTTGGCCTGACGGACAAGAACTTCATGATCACCTTCCAGTCCCGTTTTGGACCGGAAGAGTGGTTGCAGCCCTATACCGACAAGACGGTCGAAAAGCTCGCCCATGACGGCGTGAAGCGCATCGCGGTGATGAACCCCGGCTTCGTCTCCGACTGTCTGGAAACGCTCGAAGAGATCGCCGAGGAAGCGGGCGAGATCTTCCTGCATCACGGCGGCGAAAAGTTCGCGCATGTCCCCTGCCTGAACGACAGCCCCGGCGGCATGACCGTCCTGGAGAATGTGGTCCGACGCGAACTTCAGGGCTGGGTTTAGGCCGTTCCCGCCAGGTCGCGAGACCGCGGCCCGATGATCTCAGACGTTCATCGGGCCTGGCGGACAGCCAGTTCGATCGTCTCGCCGTCCGCCGGGATCAACAGCTGCGAAGAGCCAATTCCCGCAGACCCCGCCGCCGCGCGCAGGTCGGCGCGGGAGACCGTGGCATGATCGAGCGCCTCCATATGCACCGCGACCACGGTCGCCTTCGGGGCGGCTCGACAAAGGTCGATCGTCTGCGTGGCATCCATGACGATGAGATCGCCGTCCCAAAGCGCACCGCAGGAATGGCTGACAATGACATCCGGCACCGCCTGCTTCACCGTTTCCGTGACCGGCGGATAGAGGACCGTATCGCCCGCCCAATAAACCACCGGCTCGCCGGGAGCCGCAAGCGTCAGCCCCATGACGGAGCCCATCTTCTCTTGCACCGGGCCAAGCCCATGACTGCCCTGGCGGCGGGTGATCGTTATTCCCTGCCAGACAATGCTATCCTCAAGCGCCGTGACGTCGGCAAATCCTTCGCCGCTGATCGCCGGTTCATCCCCCGGCTGGCAGAGAACCGGCAGATCTTTCGCAACGACCCGCTTCGCCACGGAATCGAAATGGTCCGAATGAAGATGCGAGACGATAACGAGCTCGACGTCCCGCAGGATGTCCTCCACCGAAAGAGGCAGCTCCGCCAGCGGATTGGGAGATTTTCCCGTGTAGGAAGGCAAGCTATGCGCAGGCGCAAGATAGGGATCGATCAAAATGGTGCAACCCGCATAGGAAAGCCTGAGCGTCGCGTTGCGAATCAATTGGATCTTCATCGGCATTCCTTTTCTGCTCTCAGGATCGGGAACCTAAAACGGCGGGTGCTGATGGTCCAATCAAGGTTCTGCATGGCCGCGACCGTGGGCACTGCCTGGAAGCCCATGGCACTCGCGGCCCCCGGATGCCCGATCCTGTCGGTCAGCAGGCCTCTTCGGCCTTGAAGCCTTCAGTCGCGGCCTTCCAGAAATCCGGGTCCTCGTATTCCGTCGGATCCTCGATACCGGCGAGATGGAATGCCTCGCGCCGCTCGACGCAGGTGCCGCAGCGGCCGCAATGGCGGTCACCGCCCTTGTAGCAGGACCAGGTTTCGCCGAACGGCGTTCCATGCCGGGCGCCGTCCGTCACGATATCCGCCTTCGAGCCGTTTACATAAGGCGCAAGCAGCCTCACCGAGGCGTAACCCTCCAGCGCGTGATCCTGCATGACCTGGAAAGCGTCGATGAAGCCCGGCCGGCAATCGGGGTAGATGAAATGGTCGCCACCATGCACGGCGATCGCCACCGCATCGGCGCCGCGCGCCGCCGCCACCCCGAAGGCGACCGACAGCATGATCGCATTGCGGTTCGGCACCACGGTCACCCGCATGGTTTCCTCGGCATAGTGCCCATCCGGCACGTCCACATCATCGGTCAAGGCCGATCCGGTGAGTTTGCTGCCGATCCCGCGCATGTCGATGATCTCGTGGAAGACACCCAGCCGCACGGCGCAGGCTGCGGCGAAATCGAGCTCCTTGCGATGCCGCTGGCCGTAGTCGAACGAAATCAGGCCGAGCAGTTCCTGTTCGGTTGCGATCCTGTGAGCAAGCGAAACGGAATCCAGTCCGCCGGAGCAGACGACGATGGTTTTCATGGGCATTCATCCTTGTTTTGACCGGGTAGGCTGCGACCGGGCATGCGAACCCGTTCTCTAGACCGCCGCCACGCCCTTGTGAATAACCCGGAGGCCATCGGCGACGGTCGAGCTGTCATTTCTTCCCTGCAAAGAACGTGCTACCTCATCACCTTGAGGATCAGGTGCACACGCGCCAAGATGGAGGAATGTCATGAACTTGGGCGGCTTCGATTATGTCGTGATCGGCATCGTGGTGCTGATCATCCTGGTTCTGTTTGCCGGGATCAAGACCGTGCCGCAGGGGTATCGCTACACGGTGGAGCGCTTCGGCCGCTACACCCGCACCTTGGACCCCGGCCTCAACATCCTGACGCCCTTCATCGAACGCGTCGGCACACGCATGAACGTCATGGAACAGGTCCTCAACATCCCGACCCAGGAGGTCATCACCAAGGACAATGCCAGCGTCTCGGCGGATGCGGTATCCTTTTACCAGGTGCTCAATCCGGCCCAGGCCGCCTACCAGATTTCCAATCTCGAAAATGCCATCCAGAACCTCACCATGACCAACATCCGCTCGGTCATGGGCTCGATGGATCTCGACGAACTGCTCTCCAACCGCGAAGTGATCAATGAGCGGCTGCTGCGCGTCGTCGACGAGGCCGTCGGCCCCTGGGGCATCAAGGTCACCCGCGTCGAGATCAAGGACATCCAGCCGCCCGCCGACCTCGTCGAATCCATGGGCCGGCAGATGAAGGCCGAGCGTGAGAAGCGCGCCCAGATCCTCGAGGCCGAAGGTTCGCGCAGCGCCCAAATCCTGCGCGCCGAGGGCGCCAAGCAGGCAGCCGTGCTGGAGGCCGAAGGCAAGCGCGAAGCCGCCTTCCGGGAAGCGGAAGCCCGCGAGCGCCTGGCGGAAGCCGAAGCCCGCGCCACCCAGTCGGTCTCCCAGGCAATCGCCGCCGGCGACGTGCAGGCGATCAATTACTTCGTGGCCCAGAAATACACGGAAGCGCTGGTTGCGATCGGCAAGGCGCCGAACTCGAAGATCGTCCTGATGCCGCTGGAGGCGTCGTCGATCATCGGTTCGCTCGGCGGCATCGGTGCCATCGCCAAGGAAGTGTTCGGCGATGGCTCGGGTCCCGCCGCACCGCCGCGCCCGCCGGCAGGCCCCCGCCCACAGAGCGCCCCGCGCACGACGCCGGTCCTCAACCCGTTCAACCCGAATTCCTCAGAGACCTGAGCCATGCTGCACGATGCCGTGGTCAATCTCGGTCCCTGGAGCTGGTGGATATTGGGCGTCATCCTCCTGGCGGCAGAACTTGCCGCACCGGGCGTCTTCCTGATCTGGATCGGCGCCGCCGCAATCGTGGTCGGCGCGCTGTCTCTGGCGCTGTGGAACGCAGCCTTCTGGGGCTGGCAGGTCCAGCTCCTGCTCTTCGCAGTCCTGTCCGGCGCCTTCGCGCTGGCCGGCCGCCGCTTCTATTCCAGCCGCAATCAGGCGAGCGACGAACCCAACCTCAACCGCCGCGGCGAAAGCCTGGTCGGCCGCACCGCAACGCTGCACGAGCCGATCGCTGAGGGGCGCGGCCGCATAAGGCTCGACGATACGTGGTGGTCGGTGATGGGACCGGACCTGCCGGCCGGCACGCAGGTAAAGGTAGTGGCGGCAAGCGGCCGCGACCTCAAGGTCGAAGCGGCCTAAAACCTTTTGCCGGCCAGCCGCTCCGTGACCGCCTGGACATCAGGCCACGCCGACGCGCAGCAGGTCATGGAAATGGACGATTCCGACCGGCTTGCGCTCCGCATCGACGACGAGCAGCGCGCCGATGCTGTGCTTGTTGAGGATGGCCATCGCCTTGGTCGCGAGGGTTTCCTTGTCGACCGTCTTCGGATTGCGGGTCATCACGTCTTCGACCCGCGCCTGGCGCAGGTCGAGGTCCAGGTGGCGGGAGATATCGCCATCGGTGATCACGCCGCAGAGGCAGCCGTCATCATCGAGCACGCCGACGCAGCCGAAACGCTTGCGCGACAGTTCCTGGATCGCCTCGGGCATGAGAACGCCCGTTTTCACCAGCGGTATCCGCTCGCCGGTATGCATCAGGTCGCTGACATGGCTCAGCATGGCGCCGAGCTTGCCGCCCGGATGGTAGACGCGGAAATCCGTCGCCGAGAACCCGCGCGCCTCGAGCATCGCCACGGCGAGCGCATCGCCCATGGCAAGCTGCATCAGCGTCGACGTGGTCGGCGCCAGGCCGTGCGGGCAGGCTTCCTGTTCCTTGGGCAAGAGCAGCACGATATCGGCTTCACGGGCCAGCGTCGAAACCGCGCCAGACGTCATCGCGATCAGCGGAATGGAGAACCGGCGGGTGAAGGAAACGATCCCCTGCAGTTCGGCGGTTTCGCCGCCCCAGGAGAGCGCCAGCACCACGTCGCTCGGGGCGATCATGCCGAGATCGCCATGATTGGCTTCCACGGGATGGACGAAAAAGGCGGGCGTACCCGTCGAGGCAAGGCTCGCTGCGATCTTGCGGCCTATATGACCGCTCTTGCCGACGCCGGTCACGACGACCCGGCCCTCGATGTTTCCGATCAGTTCGGCAGCCTTGCGGAACGCGTCTCCCAGGCCGTTTTGAAGCGCCAGCTCTAGCGCATTAAGCCCTTGTTTCCCAAAGGAAATCGTCCTCAAAGCGGAATCGACGACGTCGTTCTCGACCAGTTGCAAAGCTCTCTTGATCATGGCCAAGGCTTAATCCTTTTCGCCTTCCAAGTCTATCGGCTTTGCTGCGGGGCAACGAAGTTAGCCGCCGCCCATAGTGTCGCAACCAAACGTTAACCACATGGCTTTACGTTTGGGTAAGCATTTGCGATTGCCCGGGCAGGCCTTATGAAGATCACCACAACGACAGGCGGGACGCGTCAGAGGCGCCGGGCGGCACTTGGCCTGCTGCTGGCCTGTTCGGCGCTTGTTTCCCCCGCGGCCGCCCAGACCCGCAGTGTGTTTCCACCCCAGAACGGCTCGCTTCCTTCCGTGGCGAACACCACGTCATCGGCCTCGAGCACGACTGCGAATACGGCCTTGAGGGGCAGCACCGGCACCTCGACACAGGCGGCCGCCAATGCCGCCGACGGCCAGAACCAGGACGATCCCAATGTCGCGACCGGCACCACGCCCGGCCGCAACCAGACCGCCAATCAGGAACCTCCCTACGAGGACGACCTGAACCAGCCCCGCGAGGAGCCGCTCGACCGCGGCGCAGAGCCGATCGAGACCCAGGAACAGCCCCGCGAACAGGGCGATCCGACCGGCATCCGGATGGGCAGTTTCCTGCTGCGCCCCTCGATCAACCAGAGCATCGACACCGAGACCCGCCGCTCGAACGGCACCAAGATCCGCCGCGATTACCTGTCGACGACGATGCGCGGCACGCTGACCTCCGACTGGTCGCGCCATTCGCTGACGGTGACCGGCGAAGGCACGCTGGAACGCAATATCGGCAGCACCAAGACGGGCGAGCAGCCGAACGCCAACATCAATGCCGACCTGCGGCTCGATCTCTCCGAGAGCACGGTCGCCCATATCACCGGCGGCTACCGGTTCTCCCGCGAGGACGACTACGATCCGAATGCGCTCGGCGGCGCGTCGACCCAGTCGGGCGTCCACGAATTCACCGGCGGCGCTTCGGTCCAGCGCGACTTCGGCAAGATCCGCGGTACTGCCGCAATCGATCTTTCCCGCGCCACCTACACGGATGCGAAACTCTCCGACGGCACGGTCGTCAGCATGAAGGATCGCAACCGCACCGGCATCGACGGCCGCCTGCGGCTCGGCTACGAACTGTCGCCGGCGCTTATCCCCTATGTTGAAGTGGCGACCGGCCACACCTTCTATGATCTGAGGCGCGACAATTCCGGTTATGCCCGTTCGTCGCAGAGCTATGCGGCACGCACCGGCGTCGAATTCGATCTCGGCGAAAAACTGCGAGGCGAGATCGGCACCGGTTACGAAGTGGTCGATTACGAGGACGACCGCCTGAAATCGGTCGGCGCGGTCACCTTCAACGGCAGTGCGACCTGGTCGCCGCAGCGCGGCACCAATGTCGATCTCGGCCTGCGCACCACGGTGCAGGATTCGACCACGCCCGGCCAGAGCGGCTGGGTGGAATACCGGGCGACCGCGGCCTTGACCCACGAGATGCGCGACAACCTCATCGCCCGCTTGACCGGCAGTTCGACGCTTCGCGATTTCCCGAGCGGCGGCCCGAGCGACGAAACGGTCTGGATCGGCGGCGCCGGTCTCACCTGGGCGATCAACCGCTATCTCGATCTGACCGGCGATGTCGAATACGAACAGGCGGAAGGCGGCGGCACCAACGACAAGATCGTCCGGGCCGGCGTCGGCCTCACCTTGAAGCGCTGATTTCCGCTTTCGCGGCAATCCATTCCATCAGCGCATTCTGCGCATGCAGCAAAAAGGCCTTCGCCGCCGCACTCTGGCAGGCCGGATGCGCCATCGCATCCGCGGTCACTTCTTGGCCGCGAACCACCGGTGGACAAGGAATGAAGATCGCATCGGGGCGGCATTTGTTGAGGATTTCAGCCGAAATCCGGTAGGCCAAAAGCTGGCTTGCAGCCTGTTCGCTTGCCCAACTGTCGGTGAAGATGACATCCGCGTCCTCAAGCTCGCGCATATCCGTGCTCAGCCGGAAATTGGGATTGAGAAGCGCCGGATCGCTGACGTGCCAATCGTCCGGATAGACCTGCACCACCTCGATCGGCAGCGCGATCGACGCCTCCACCCAGGATCGCAGGATATTGGCGTCCGGCGCCACGCCGACGATCTTCAGTCTCTCGACTCCACCCCTCCGGCTGTGGACATAGGAGAGGTCGCCGAGCGTCTCGCACGGATGGTTCGATCGGGTCCGGGCGTTGATGACCGGCGCCCGGGCATGTGCCGCCAGCTCCCGGAGCGAGGCGAGTTCCGGCGTGCGGACGACGATCGTGTCGAACCAGTTGTCGAGGTAACCGGCCAGATCGGCAATCGCCTCCCGTCCCCCGAGACTGACCGGCGCGTGCACACAGATGCCGCCCATCGCCTGGATCCCGAGATCGAAGGCCGTCGTATTACGCCAGCCGCCATCGTCGACGATCAGGGCGATCCGCCTGCCTTCGAGGCTTCGCGGCATCCGCCTTTCCCGCCACGCTTCGCCAAGGGCACGGGCGCGTTCGATGATTGCCAGTACCGCGTCCGCCGGCAGGTCATGAAATTCCAGGAAATCGCGATTTGCGGAGATGGTCATGGCACCCGGCACCCATGAAAAAGAAAACCCCTCATAGCAGGACCATGAGGGGTTATGTCACATCGGACCGGCAGGCCGCCGGCCGAAGCTTATTTCAGCGAGGCGATCAGCGCCTTCAGCGGCTCTTCGATCGCCGGGCGGATATCGGCGCGCTGCAGGGCAAACGCCAGGTTGGCCAGGATGAAGCCATCCTTGGCGCCGCAGTCGAACGTATCGCCCTTGAACGGATAGGCTGCGAATTCCTGGGCCTTGGCAAGCGTCAGCATGCCGTCGGTGAGCTGGATCTCGTTGCCCGCGCCGCGCTCCTGGGTTTCCAGGATCTTGAAGATCTCCGGCTGCAGGATGTAGCGGCCGTTGATGTAGAGGTTGGACGGGGCCGTGCCCTTGGCCGGCTTTTCGACCATCTGGGTGATCTTGAAACCTTCGCCGACCGGCGCGCCGATGCCGACGATGCCGTATTTATGCGCCTGTTCCGGATCGCATTCCTGCACCGCAATCACGTTGCCGCCGCTTTCGGCATAGAGATCGACCATGCCCTTGAGGCAACCCTTGCCGCCGGCCATGATCATGTCGGGCAGCAGCACCGCGAAGGGCTCGTTGCCGACGATGTCGCGGGCGCACCACACCGCATGGCCAAGCCCGAGCGGCACCTGCTGGCGCGTGAAGCTGGCGGTACCGGCAACCGGCAGAAGGCCGGCGAGCAGCGTCAGCTCGGCGTTCTTATTGCGCTCGCGCAGCATCTGCTCCAGTTCGTACTGGATGTCGAAATAATCTTCGATCACGCCTTTGCCGCGCCCCGTCACGAAGACGAAATGCTCGATCCCCGCTTCGGCGGCCTCATCCACCACATACTGGATGACCGGCTTGTCGACGACGGTCAGCATTTCCTTCGGCACCGCCTTGGTGGCGGGCAGGAAGCGCGTGCCCAGACCTGCTACCGGAAACACTGCCTTACGGATCTTTTGTTGTTGTGCCACTCATGCCTCCTGAAAGCACGTCATTGTGCGAATATTCGATTCTTGGCATCTAATGACGAATTGCTACCGTTTCGCAAAGACTGCCGCGGGTCGGGTTTCTATGGTAAAGAATTTGTTGACCGAATTCTGTTATTACATCGTTAAGCCGCATGCCACTCTTGCCGTAAGGCTTGGTAAAAGAAGAATGGACCGACTGCCGATGAAGACGCTTCGCACCAACCTGTTTCGCGGGTTTGCCTTCTCCCTGATCGCCGGGCTCGCCGCCGCGGCCATGCCGATAGATGCTCAGGCAGACGCCGGTTTCAAGACGTGGATCGCAAAATTCTACGATACCGCAGCCAAGAGCGGGATCACCCGCTCCACCTACGAGAGAGCGTTCGCGGGCGTGACCGAACCGGACCAGGACGTGCTTGAAAAGGCCAATTATCAGCCGGAATTCAAGTCGAAGATCTGGGATTACCTCGACAGCCGCGTCAATCCCTATACCGTCAAGATCGGCCGCGAGATGGCAGCCAAGCACGGCTCGACGCTGGCCGCCCTGGAGCGCCATTTCGGCGTCGACAAGAACATCCTGCTCGCCATCTGGTCGATGGAGTCCAATTATGGGGCAGCGCTCGAAAATCCCGACCGCCTGCACCACGTGCCGCAGGCGCTGGCGACGCTCGCCTGGGGTGATCCAAAGCGCGCAAAATTCGCCCGCACGCAGCTGATCGCGGCGCTGAAGATCCTGCAGTCGGGCGACATCACGCCCAAGCAGCTCACCGGCTCGTGGGCCGGCGCCATGGGCCATACCCAGTTCATCCCGACCAGCTACTTGCTCTACGCGATCGATGCGGACGGCAACGGCAAGCGCGACATCTGGCACTCGGTGCCGGATGCGCTCGCCACCTCTGCCAACCTTCTCGCCAAGAACGGCTGGCAGAGCGGCAAGACCTGGGGTTATGAAACCGCGCTGCCGGCGGAGGGCGCCCGCCACGAGGGCCAGACCAAGACGCTCGGCGAATGGGCAAAGCTCGGTTTCGCCCGCCCGAACGGCAAGGGTTTTCCGCGCGGCAACGACCGGGCGACGCTGAAGCTGATGGCCGGCGACGGCGGCCCCGCCTTCCTGATGCTCGGCAACTTCTTCACCGTGAAGAAATACAATGCGGCCGACAGCTACGCGCTCGCGGTCGGCCTGCTCGCCGACGAGATCGCCGGTTTCGGCGGCGTCCAGCAGAGCTGGCCTCGCCCCGAGGGCACGCTCGACATCAAGCAGAAATTCGAGCTGCAGAACCGCATGAAGCAGCTGGGATATTACGAGGGCGAAGTCGACGGCAATTTCGGCTCCGGCTCGAAGGCCGCGATTTCCGCGATCCAGAAGCGGCTCGGCATGCAGCAGAACGGCGAGCCGTCGAGGTCGCTTCTCGAAGCTTTGCGTTGACAACCAGGTGCTTCGCGCCCCATCGTTCGAGAGAATCTCCCGCAAGGCATGCGGGATGGCGGAGACATGAAGGCTTTGCATAAATCCGGGCGAAACGAAGCCGGCGGCAACGGCGCCAGGCGGAACACGGTGTCGCGGAACAAGGGATCGGCGCGCTTGCCCCTTCTTTTCCTCGCGGTCGTGCTTGCCCTGCCGGTGTCGACAGTGCCGGCTGCCGCTCAGGAGCCTCCGCCCCGCCGCAATCTCCTGGACTACCTGTTCGGCGGACCGCGTTATGAGCGCGACGACCGCTATGAGCAGCCCGCCCCCTATGGCCGGCGCCGTTACGAGCGGGACGGCTCGATCATCGACATGAGGCCACGCCCGCGCCGCAGCCCGGGACGGGCGGCAGCACCCCGCCCGGTGCAGCCGATCGTCCCGCCGGCACCGGAACCGGTCGCCAAGCTTGAAAATGCCAAGCAGATCCTGGTGGTCGGCGATTTCATGGCGGGCAATATCGGCAGCGAGCTGGAAACCACCTTCGCGGCGGCACCGGGCGTTGCGATCACCGAACGCAGCGACGGCTCCTCCGGCCTCGTGCGCGAGGATCACTTCGATTGGCCGGCTGCGCTTCCCGCCATGCTCGACGAGGTGAAGCCCGCCGTCGTCGTCGTCATGATCGGCGCCAACGACCGGCAGCAGATGACGATCGGCGGCAGCATCAAGGAAAAGTTCCGCAGCGACGCCTGGTTCAAGGAGTACGAGCATCGGGTGACCGAGCTGGTCGGCATCGTCGCCACCCGCAAGCTGCCGCTTCTCTGGGTGGGCCTGCCCTCCTTCCAGTCGCCGCTGGCGACCGCCGATGCGGTGACGCTCAACGCCATCTACCGCAACCAGGTGGAAAAGGCGGGCGGCGAATTCGTCGATATCTGGGAAGGTTTCGTCGACGAGGACGGCAAGTTCGTCGTCACCGGTTCCGACGTCAACGGCCAGCAGGTGCGCCTGCGCGGCTCCGACGGCATCACCTTCACCAAGGCCGGCAAGCAGAAGCTCGCCTTCTACGTGGAAAAACTGGTTCGCCGGCATCTCGGCGAAATGGCGAGCCCCGACGTCGTCAAGCTCGACGGCTCAAACCTGCCGGCGCTATCGGCCCTTCCGGCCTCGCCCGGTCAGGCCGTGCCGACCCATCCGATCAGCCTCTCCGACCCCGAACTCGACGGCGGCAAGGACCTGCTCGGCGCCGGCCCGCTCCCCTCCGTCCTCATCGAGACGCCGCGCGACAAACTGGTCAGGCGCGGCGAACTGGCGCCTGCCCCGGCAGGACGGATTGACGATTATGGGGTACCGGCCGTGAGCGCGGCGACACGTTAGCGATACGCATTAGCGAGGGACGGGTCACGCACGATGTCGGAGAGGGAGCGAAACCGCGCCACATCCAATCTCCCCCCTTGAGGGGGAGATGCCCGGCAGGGCAGAGGGGGGTGCTGCGGCATACTCTTCAGAGTTTGAGTGCGCGGCGCCACCCCCCTCTGTCACCTCCGGTGACATCTCCCCCTCAAGGGGGGAGATCAGAGGGAGACTGCCGCGCCGCCTCGCATACCAATAACCGCCACCGCTTACCGCGGCAGAACCGAGCTTCCCATCAGCGCCTCGTCGATGGCACGCGCCGCCTGGCGGCCTTCGCGGATCGCCCAGACGACCAGCGACTGGCCGCGGCGCACGTCGCCAGCGCTCCAGAGCTTGTCAACCGAGGTCTTGTAGTCCTTTTCGTTGGCAACCACGTTGGTCGAGCCGCGGCGGTCGACATTCAGCGTCAGCTTGCCTTCGAGTTCGGTGAGAACCCCGTCCGTCAGCGGACCGGAGAAACCGATGGCGATGAAGGCGAGATCGGCCTTGATGATGAAATCCGTGCCGGCGATCGGCTTGCGGCGTTCATCGACTTCGCAGCAGCGCACGCCGGTGAGCTGACCGTCTTCGCCGACGAACTCGAGCGTCGCCACCTGGAACTCGCGGACCGCACCTTCGGCCTGCGAAGACGAGGTGCGCATCTTGGTGGCCCAGAACGGCCAGACGGCGAGCTTGTCCTCCTTCTCGGGCGGCTGCGGGCGGATGTCGAGCTGGGTCACCTTGACGGCGCCCTGGCGGAAGGCCGTGCCGACGCAGTCGGAGGCCGTATCGCCACCGCCAACGACGACCACATGCTTGGCGCCGGCCAGGATCGGATCGGCCGGCCAGGCGACGCTGTCGATGTTTTCGCGGCCGAGGCGGCGGTTCTGCTGCACGAGGTAAGGCATCGCGTCGTAGACGCCATGCAGCTCGACGCCGGGTATGCCGGCCGGGCGCGGAGTTTCCGAACCGCCGCAGTAGAGCACGGCGTCATGTTCGGCGAGAAGCTTCTCGACCGGGATATCGACGCCGATATTGGCGCCGTAATGGAAGGTAACCCCTTCGCCGGTCATCTGCTCGACGCGGCGGTCGATGAAATTCTTCTCCATCTTGAAGTCCGGGATGCCGTAGCGCAGCAGGCCGCCGGCCTTCGACTCGCGCTCGTAGACATGCACCTCATGGCCGGCGCGGCCCAGCTGCTGGGCGGCCGCCATGCCGGCGGGGCCGGACCCGATGATCGCAACCTTCTTGCCGGTATGGATGGTCGCCGGCTGCGGCGCGATGAAGCCGAGTTCATAGGCCTTGTCGGCAATCGCCTGCTCGACGGTCTTGATGGCGACCGGCGCATCCTCGAGGTTCAGCGTGCAGGCCTCCTCGCAGGGCGCAGGGCAGACGCGGCCCGTGAATTCCGGAAAATTGTTGGTGGAATGGAGGTTGCGGATCGCCTCCTCCCACTTGTTGTTATAGACGAGGTCGTTCCAGTCCGGGATCTGGTTGTGAACCGGACAGCCGGTCGGGCCGTGGCAATAGGGAATGCCACAGTCCATGCAACGCGCCGCCTGCTTGGTCACTTCCGCATCCGACATCGGGATCGTGAACTCGCGGAAATGGCGGATGCGGTCGGAAGCAGGCTGATACTTGCCCACCTGCCGGTCGATTTCCAGGAAACCTGTTACCTTGCCCATATCTAAACCCCTTTACCGTACGACCACGGCCGTTCCGGATACTGAAACCATCAGCATCGAACCGCTGGAACCGGTGGAAATGTTTTCATAATCGATGTCGACGCCGACGACGGCGTTGGCACCCATGGCGCGAGCCCGTTCTTCAAGCTCTCCGAGCGCCGTCTCGCGCGCCTCTTTCAGAACCTGCTCGTAGGAGGCCGAGCGGCCGCCGACGAGATCCCGGATCCCCGCGAAAAGGTCGCGGAAGATGTTGGTCCCGAGAATGGCCTCGCCGGTGACGATGCCCCGGTATTCGGCGATCGCCTTGCCTTCGATCGTCGACGTCGTGGTGACGATGATCCCGCTCATTCCGCAGCCACTCCCATCCGCATCCGCTCCATCTCCACCAGCGCGCGGCGGTATTCGACCGGCATGACCTTGCGGAACTTCGGCCGGTATTCGCTCCAGCGGTCGAGAATTTCCTTGGCGCGGGTCGAGCCGGTGTAGTGAAGGTGGTTGGAGATGAGCTGGTAGAGCCGCTCCTCGTCGTGGCGCGTCATGTCCTCGGAAACGTCGACGCGTCCCTTGTGCATGAGGTCGCCGCCATGATGGTGCAGCTTCTCCAGCATGTCGTCCTCTTCCGGAACCGGCTCGAGCTCGACCATCGCCATGTTGCAGCGCTTGGCGAAATCGCCGCTCTCGTCGAGCACGTAGGCGACACCGCCGGACATGCCGGCCGCGAAGTTGCGTCCCGTCTCGCCGAGCACGACGACGATACCGCCGGTCATGTATTCGCAACCGTGGTCACCGACCCCCTCGACGACCGCGATGGCGCCGGAGTTGCGCACGGCAAAACGCTCGCCGGCCACGCCGCGGAAATAGCACTCGCCGGTGATAGCGCCGTATAGAACCGTATTGCCGACGATGATCGAGTTCTCCGCGACGATCTTGGAGTTTTCCGGCGGGCGCACGATGATGCGGCCGCCCGAAAGCCCCTTGCCGACATAGTCGTTGCCGTCGCCGACGAGATCGAACGTGATGCCATGCGCAAGGAACGCGCCGAACGACTGACCGGCCGTGCCGCGCAGCGTCACATGGATCGTGTCGTCCTTGAGGCCCTTGTGGCGCCAGCGCTTTGCAAGCGCGCCGGACAGCATCGCTCCGGCGGACCGATCGACGTTCCTGATCGGCACTTCGAAGACCACCGGCTCCTTGTTTTCAAGGGCGGGCTGCGACTTCTCGATCAGCTTGCGGTCGAGGATATCGTCGATCGGATGCTTCTGCCGTTCGGTCCAGAAGGTCGCGTTCTTTGGAGCCTCGACCTTGTGGAAGATTTTTGAGAAATCGAGGCCCTTGGACTTCCAGTGGGCGATCATCTCGTCCTTTTCCAGAAGCTCGACCATGCCGATGATCTCGTCGAACTTCGTAAAGCCGAGCGAGGCGAGGATCTCGCGCACTTCTTCGGCGACGAAGAAGAAGTAGTTGATCACGTGCTCCGGCGTGCCCTTGAAGCGCTTGCGCAGCACCGGATCCTGGGTGGCGACGCCGACCGGACAGGTGTTCAGATGGCACTTGCGCATCATGATGCAGCCGGCGGCGATGACCGGAGCCGTCGCGAAACCGAATTCGTCGGCACCCAGCAGTGCGCCGATGATGACGTCGCGGCCGGTCTTAAGACCACCGTCCACCTGAAGTGCGATGCGCGAGCGGAGCCCGTTCAGCACCAGCGTCTGCTGGGTTTCGGCAAGGCCGATTTCCCATGGGCTGCCCGCATGCTTCAGCGAGGTCAGCGGCGAAGCGCCCGTACCGCCGTCGAAGCCGGCGACCGTGATATGGTCGGCGCGCGCCTTGGCGACGCCGGCCGCAACCGTGCCGACACCCACTTCCGAGACGAGCTTGACGGAAATATCCGAGGTCGGGTTGACGTTCTTCAGGTCGTAGATCAGCTGCGCCAGGTCTTCGATCGAATAGATGTCATGATGCGGCGGCGGCGAGATGAGGCCGACGCCCGGCGTCGAATGACGGGTCTTGGCGACCGTCGCATCCACCTTGTGGCCGGGCAGCTGGCCGCCTTCGCCGGGCTTGGCCCCTTGCGCCACCTTGATCTGCAGCATGTCCGCGTTGACCAGGTATTCGGTCGTCACCCCGAAGCGGCCGGACGCGACCTGCTTGATCGCCGAACGTTCGGGGTTCTGGCTGCCGTCCGGAAGCGGCATGTAGCGGTCGCTCTCCTCGCCGCCTTCGCCGGTGTTCGACTTGCCGCCGATCCGGTTCATGGCGATGGCGAGCGTCGTATGCGCCTCACGGGAAATCGAGCCGAACGACATGGCGCCGGTCGAGAAGCGCTTGACGATATCGACCGCCGGTTCCACCTCGTCGATCGACACCGGCTTGCGGCCGATCGTCTCCGCCGACTTGATCTTGAACAGGCCGCGGATCGTGTTCATCCGAACCGCGCTTTCGTTCACCATCTCGGCGAATTCGCGGTAGCGGTCCTGGCTGTTGCCGCGCACGGCATGCTGTAGGGTCGCGACGACGTCAGGCGTCCAGGCGTGGCTTTCTCCACGCATGCGATAGGCATATTCGCCGCCGATATCGAGCGTGGTTGCCAGAACCGGGTCCTTGCCGAAGGCCGCATGATGGCGGGTGACGGTTTCCTCCGCGATCTCTTCGAGCCCGACGCCTTCGATGTTCGAAGCCGTGCCGAAGAAATACTTCTCGACCAGACCCGAAGACAGCCCGATCGCGTCAAAAATCTGCGCGCCGCAATAGGACTGGTAGGTCGAGATGCCCATCTTGGACATGACCTTGAGCATGCCCTTGCCGACCGCTTTGATGTAACGGTAGACGACTTCCTGGGCGTCGACTTCCTTCGGGAACTCGCCGCGCATGTGCATGTCGGTCAGCGTGTCGAACGCGAGATAGGGGTTGATCGCCTCGGCGCCGTAACCGGCAAGACAGCAGAAGTGATGGATTTCACGCGGTTCGCCGGATTCGACGACGAGGCCGACCGAGGTGCGCAGGCCCTTGCGAATCAGGTGATGGTGCACGGCGGCCGTCGCCAGCAGCGCCGGGATCGCGATGCGGTCCGGGCCGATCTGGCGGTCGGACAATACGATGATGTTGTAGCCGCCCTTGACCGCCGCTTCCGCCCGCTCGCAGAGCCGGTCGAGCATTTCCGGCATGCCTTCGGCGCCGCGCTCGATGTCATAGGTGAAATCGAGCGTCTTGGTGTCGAACCGGTCTTCGGTGTGGCCGATCGAGCGGATCTTTTCGAGATCGCCGTTGGTGAGGATCGGCTGGCGCACTTCCAGCCGCTTGGCGTTCGCCGCACCCTCGTGGTCGAGGATGTTCGGACGCGGGCCGATGAACGACACCAGGCTCATCACTAGCTCTTCGCGGATCGGGTCGATCGGCGGGTTGGTGACCTGCGCGAAGTTCTGCTTGAAATAGGTGTAGAGCAGCTTCGACTTTTCCGACATGGCTGAGATCGGCGTGTCGGTGCCCATCGAACCCACAGCTTCCTGGCCGGTCGTCGCCATCGGCGACATCAGGATCTTGGTGTCTTCCGATGTGTAGCCAAAGGCCTGCTGGCGGTCGAGCAGCGACACGTCGCGGCGCAGCGCCCGCGGCTCCACCGGCTTCAGGTCTTCGAGGATGAGCTGGGTCTTGTCCAGCCACTTGCTGTAGGGATGCTTGGTCGCAAGCTCGGACTTCAGCTCGTCATCCGAGATAATCTGCCCCTTTTCCATGTCGATCAGCAGCATCTTGCCGGGCTGCAGGCGCCACTTCTTGATGATGCTCTCTTCCGGCACCGGCAGAACGCCGGATTCCGACGCCATGATGATGCGGTCATCGTCGGTCACCATGTAGCGGGCCGGACGCAGGCCGTTGCGGTCGAGCGTCGCGCCGATCTGCTTGCCGTCTGTGAAGGCAACCGCCGCCGGGCCGTCCCAAGGCTCCATCAGGGCCGCATGGTATTCGTAGAAGGCCTTGCGTTCCGGCGCCATCGACTGGTTGCCGGCCCAGGCTTCCGGGATCAGCATCATCACGGCATGCGCCATGGAATAACCGCCGCGCACGAGGAATTCGAGCGCGTTGTCGAAACAGGCCGTATCCGACTGGCCTTCGTAGGAGATCGGCCAGAGCTTGGAAATGTCTTCGCCGAACAGCGGTGACGAGACTGACGCCTGGCGCGCCGCCATCCAGTTGACGTTGCCGCGCAGCGTGTTGATTTCGCCGTTATGGGCGACCATGCGGTAGGGATGCGCGAGCTTCCAAGACGGGAAGGTGTTGGTCGAGAACCGCTGGTGGACGAGCGCCACCGCCGTCTCGAACCGCGGGTCCGACAGGTCCTTGTAATAGGCTCCGACCTGGTAGGCGAGGAACATGCCCTTGTAGACGATCGTCGAGGACGACAGGGACACCGGATAGAAGCCCATGTCGACGCCGCCGAAGGCGTCGTAGATGCGGTTGGAGATCACCTTGCGGATCAGGAACAGCTTGCGCTCGAAATCGTGGTTGGTCGCGGCGTCCTTGCCGGCGCCGATGAAGACCTGGACGTGATGCGGCTCGGTAGCGGCGATATCCGGCGCCTTCGAGAGCGAAGAATTGTCGACCGGCACGTCGCGGAAACCGAGGAACTGCTGCCCCTCCTCCGCGATGACGTCCTCGATCACCTTCTTGTAGTGCTCGATCTCGTCGGCCTTGCGCGGCATGAAGATGTGACCGACGGCATATTCGCCCGCCTTCGGCAGGGTCACGCCCTGAGCGGCCATCTCCTCGCGGAAGAAACGGTCGGGGATCTGCACCAGGATGCCCGCGCCGTCGCCCATCAGCGGATCGGCGCCGACGGCACCGCGATGCGTCAGGTTTTCGAGGATGAACAGGCCGTCCTTGACGATCTGGTGCGACTTCTTGCCCTTCATATGAGCGATAAAGCCGACGCCACAGGCATCGTGTTCGTTGCGCGGATCATAAAGGCCCTGACCGGCCGGAATGCCGGTCGGGACAAACGGAATGCGAGCTTTCGTCTCGGCGGACATCGGGGCTTCAACGCCTGATATCTCGGAGATGGTCTTCGTCATCGTCATTCCTCCTGTTGGCCGCCTTCGGCAGCCGGCAAAGTGGCTCTCAATTGTCTCTTGGGGATGACAGACCAGGCTCCATCCCGTGATTCATGCAATGGCGCCGCTCCGGCACCAGATGCAGCTTCGCAGCGCAGCATAACCCGGATCGGCGTAAGCGTCAGCGGGAAAGAGGAGCGACTTGGCGCTTCATTTCCCGAAATTAGGACAGCACTTCTGTCCTAATTCTCAAAATCTATGCCATATAAGTTAACCGGCCACAAGAGCGCTTCATAAAAATCCGCCGCATTAGGCGACAGAAGATTACGCCGAATGCCGTAGATGTCGAAATTTAATTACGCCAGTCAGGCTTTTAAAGCGTGCTGCTTGCTGACCTAACCGTTTTGGGCCTTTGAGCGCGCTGGCCGATTGATTACCGGTTCAAAAGGATTAATCTCCGCCCGCCTTCCAAGCCAAAGTTTCCAGGGTGTTTTTCAGAATGTTTTTCGCTTCCGACAACTGGGCCGGCGCCCATCCGTCCATCAATGAACGCCTTTCCAGAGAGTCGACCCGGTTTGCCGCCGCGTATGGCAATAGCGACCTCGACAAGGCGGTCGAGGCCCGGTTCAACGAGATCTTCGAGCGCGACGTCTCCGTCTATTTCGTCTCGACCGGCACAGCCGCCAATTCGCTGTCGCTTGCCAGCATCGCGCGCGTCGGAGGCGTCGCCTTCTCCCATACGGAAGCGCATGTGATCGAGGACGAATGCGGCGCGCCAGACTTCTTTTCCGGCATGCGCATGGTTCCGGTCGAAGGCGAAGACGGCAAGATGGACCCGGAAAAGCTCAGCGCCCGCATCGCCGGCTTCCCGCAGGATTCGCTGCATCATGGCCGCGCCGCCGCCGTAACCCTCACCCAGGCGACCGAGACCGGCACCATCTATACGCTCGCCGAGATCGACGCGCTCACCGCCATCGCCAGGGCGAACGGCCTGCCGGTCCATATGGACGGCGCCCGTTTCGCCAACGCCCTGGTCTCGCTCGGCTGCACGCCCGCCGAAATGACCTGGAAGCGCGGTATCGACATCCTCTCCTTCGGTGGCACCAAGAACGGCTGCTGGTGTGCGGAAGCGATCGTCTTTTTCAATCCGGATCTCGCGAAAGACTTCGCCTTCATCCGCAAGCGCGCCGCCCAGCTGTTCTCGAAGACCCGCTTCATCTCAGCCCAGTTCGACGCCTATCTGCAGGACGGCCTGTGGCTCAACATGGCAAGCCACGCCAACAGCATGGCCGATCGCCTGCGCGCCGGGATCGCCTCGCTGAACAGCACCAGGCTTGCCTGGGAGACGACCTCCAACGAGGTCTTCGCCGTGCTCAACAAGGCGTCCGCCGAGGCTGCGGAAGCGCAGGGCGCCAAATTCTACGGCTGGCCGGCGCCGACCAACATGCCGGAGCCGGTCAGGAACGACGAAACCCTGATCCGCCTCGTCACCTCGTTTGCCACCACCGAAGAGGATATCGACCAGTTCCTGTCGATCTGCAGGGCGGGCTGAACGGCGCCGCGTTTCGATCTCCCAATGGGGTCAGCGCTATCGCCTAGGGGAAGTGAGGCGGTTCGGCATCCCTAACCCTCCCCCTTGTGGGGGTCCGGAGGACGGGACGGGGCAAGCGACCCGTCCCCGGTTGGTGGCCGGCAGGCAGGAGGGGTTTTCACACGGAGTGAAGCCCCCTCCCCAACCCCTCCCCACAAGGGGGAGGGGTTCCACGCTGCCTCGCTTGCCCTGCCCCGCGAGCCAAGCGCCTCCCCCAACAACCCTCAAGCCAAATTCTGCGGCGCGATCTGCGCCACGATCAGGCTCGACAGCGCCTCCGTGAGCGCGGCATCGGCGCCGCGCCGCGGAACCAGCACGAATTCCACGTCTTCGAGCACCGGCAGCCGATCCCCCGGGATTTCCTTCAGCCCCGAAGGCGCCATGCTGCGCGGCTGGACGAGCACGCCCATGCCGGCCCGCGCCGCCGCCGTCAGCCCGCTCAGGCTGCCGCAGGTGCAGACGATCCGCCATGCCATCTTTTCCCGGTCGAGCGCCTCCTGCGCCACCCGCCTGGTGATGCTCGGTGGCGGAAAGGCGATCAGCGGCAGGGCATCGCCGCGCGTCAGCACCAGATCGGGATCACGTGCCAGCCACACCAGCGGTTCGCGGTAAAGCAGCCGGCCATGCGTCTCCCCGATATGCCGCTTGGCGAGCACCAGGTCGAGATCGCCGATATCCTGCATCTGGTAGAGCACCGCAGAGAGCGCCACCGTCAGCTCCAGATCCACCAGAGGATATAGCCGGATGAAATCTTCGAGGATCGAAGTCAGCCGGCTCGCCACCACGTCCTCCGAAACGCCGAGCCGCAGCCGCCCGCGCAACCGGCTTTCGCCGAAAAGCGAGGCCACCTTGCCGTTCATGTCCAGCATCCCCCGCGCGTAACCGAGCAGCGCCTCGCCCTCCGCCGTCAGCTTCACCTGATGCGTATCGCGAAACACCAGCTGTCGCCCGAGCGACTTTTCCAGCCGCTGGATATGCTGGGTCACGGTGGACTGGCCGATGCGCAGACGCGCCGCCGCTTCGGTAAAACTGCCGGTCTGCTGCAGCATGACGAAACTATTCAGGTGATGAAGGTTCAGCATGGCTATCCGATATCGTGATAACTGTTAGTGTTTGCATCCTGCTTCATGATAAGGGAGAGGTAAATCCTCAAATTCGAGGAACCTGCCCCATGAGCCGTTTTCTGCCGGACCGTTTTACGGTCCTTCTCGTCTGCACCGTCATCCTCGCCTCGGTCCTGCCGATCCACGGCGTCTATGCCGACTGGTTCAACATCGCGACCGACATCGCCATCGGCCTGTTGTTCTTCCTGCACGGCGCGCGCCTGTCGCGCGATGTCGTGGTGGCGGGCATCCTGCACTGGCGCCTGCACCTGACGATCCTGCTGACGACATTCGCGATCTTCCCGATCCTCGGACTGATGATCGGCTTCATTCCGTCGGATATTCTTGCCCCGCCGCTCTATGCCGGCATCCTCTTCCTCTGCGTGCTGCCCTCGACGGTGCAGTCCTCGATCGCCTTCACCTCGATGGCGGGCGGCAACGTGCCGGCGGCGATCTGCGCGGCCTCCGGTTCCAACATCTTCGGCATGTTCCTGACGCCGCTGCTCGCCGGCCTCCTGCTGTCGACCACTGGTGACGCCGGCTTTTCCTGGGATGCGCTGGAAAGCATCCTGTTGCAGCTTCTCGCCCCCTTCGTCGTCGGCCAGATCCTGCAGCCCTGGATCGGCAACTGGATCCGCTCGAAGAAGAAGATCCTCGCGCCCGTCGACCGCGGCTCGATCCTGATGGTCGTCTACCTCGCCTTTTCGGAAGCGGTGATGGAAGGCCTGTGGCACACCTTCTCGGCGCTCGATATCGGCGTTGTCATCGTGGTCGACATGGCGCTTCTGGCGGTCGTACTGTGTATCACCATGTTCGGCAGCCGGGCGCTCGGCTTCAACAAGGAAGACGAGATCACCATTACCTTCGCCGGCTCGAAGAAGTCGCTGGCAAGCGGCGTGCCGATGGCCAACGCCATCTTCGCCGGCCAGTCCGCCTCGATCGGTGCCATCGTTCTGCCGCTGATGCTTTTCCACCAGATCCAGCTCATGGCCTGCGCCGTCATCGCCCAGAAATACGCCAACCGCCTGAAGGTGAAGAAGGATACGGTTGCGGCACCGGCTGCCGCCTGAGGGCCTGGCATTGCTCACCTTTTCCTGACACGAGATTGAAACCCAGGCGCTTTCCAAAGCGCTTGGGTTTTACTATATTGGGTCATGCCGACCATTCTACGTTTCGCTGGCCTGCGCGTCGTAATCTATCCGAACGATCACCGCCCCGCGCATGTCCACGTCAAGGGAGCCGGCGGAGAAGCGGTCTTCATCCTGAATTGTCCCGGCGGACCACTGGAGTTGCGGGAGAGCTACGGTTTCAAGCTCGCGGAACTCCGCCACATCGAGGAAACAGTCGCAGAAGAAATAGCCGCTCTTTGTGCGGCATGGAGTGCCCATCATGGCGATTTCTGAACAGGAACTGAGAGCAGCCGAGGAACGCATGCAGGCTCAGCGCGAAGCGGGTTATGCCGTCTCTGCCCGCTACGATCGACGCTCGTCCCGCATCGTCATCGGTCTCAACACCGATGTCCAGGTGGCAATCCCGGCAAGGAAGATCGAAGGGCTTTCCGAAGCTTCGGAGGAAGAGCTTTCTGAGATCGAGATCAGCGCTACGGGCCTGGGTCTTCACTGGCCGAAACTCGACGCCGACGTGTACGTCCCCGGCCTCCTGCAAGGCATTTTCGGATCGAAACGCTGGATGGCCTCTCAACTGGGTGCCGCCGGAGGCAAGGTCCGCTCGGCGACCAAAACGGCGGCGGCCCGAGAAAATGGCCGCAAGGGCGGACGCCCGCGAAAAATCGCCGCAAATTAACCCCCAGAACGAAAAACGGCCCTTCCCCCAAGAGGAAGGGCCGCATTGGGCGTGCTCAGTATATCGGCCGGCAACCCGGCAGCGGGTCAGTTGACCTGCTGCGGGGTGACCTGAGCCTCGATCGTCTTCGGAGCGACTGCGTCTGCGGCAATCGCGATGCGACGGGGCTTCATGGCTTCCGGAATGTTCCGGAGGAGGTCGATATGGAGCAGGCCGTTCTTCAGCGAAGCGGACTGCACTTCGACATGATCGGCGAGCTGGAAGCGGCGCTCGAAGGCGCGCTTGGCGATGCCGCGATAGAGGTATTCGCTCTGGTCGGCAGCGGCTTCGTCTTCGCTCTTTTCACCCTTCACCGTCAGCACGTTCGCATGGGCTTCGAGGCTCAGTTCCTTTTCGTCGAAACCGGCAACGGCCATGGTGATGCGATAGGTGTTGTCGCCGGTCCGCTCGATATTGTAGGGCGGATAGCTCGGGGTCTGGTCGGCCGGGCCACGGCTGTCGAGCAGGTTGAAAAGGCGGTCGAAACCGACGGTGGAGCGGTAAAGGGGAGAGAAATCGACGTGACGCATGGTGTCCTCCTTGGGAAGCGACGTTGCGGTTAAACTATGCTCC
The DNA here is from genome assembly GCF_031455615.1 of Neorhizobium sp. 2083. Lineage (NCBI taxonomy): Bacteria > Pseudomonadati > Pseudomonadota > Alphaproteobacteria > Hyphomicrobiales > Rhizobiaceae > Neorhizobium > Neorhizobium sp. 2083. Next base: position 546,463 of record NZ_JAVDTC010000002.1, read on the forward strand.
CGCATCCCGTAATGGCGATGTCGGTTGCGTTCAGCAGGCCCTTTGTGGCGCCCGCAGAGTTCAGATGGTGATTGGTTTTCGCGGCTTCAAGACCCCGGTTCGCGACGCGGTTTTACGCGTGAACCTGACATGAACAGCCCGTTTCGGGCCGGTTCAGGATCGTTTTGATAGAACAGACCGTGGAAGGCAGACTGTCTCTCGCGACCGAAGCTCCATTCGTCCCTTCGCTTCGGTCATCAATTGCCGGAATCGCTTTGGGTATCCCTAGACCCGCGATTCCGGCTTCTTTTTACCGCCCTCTCCCAAAAGAGAACCTTCAGCTCTCGTCCCGCGTCTCCAGCGAAGCACCCGGCAGATAGAGCAGGATCGGCCTGATCTCGTAGATAGCCGTAGGATTGGCGCGGCGAAGCTCCCGCGCCGCCGCAATAGCTCCGTCGATGGTCGGAAAATCCACCACGTAGAAGCCAAGCAGCTGTTCCTTGGTCTCGGCAAACGGACCGTCGATCACCATGCCCTCGCCCTTGCCACGCAGGGTCACGGCGCCCTCCGTCGGGCCGAGCCGTGCGGCTGGCCCCAAGGCCTTCTGCGCAACCAGGCGGTCGTTGATCTGCAGCAGATCGACCATCAGGGCCTCGTCCTCCTCCTGTGTCCAGGATTCGACCACCCCCTCCTGGTGATAGGCAAGGATTGCGTAGTACATCGGTTTCTCTCCCACATGATCCATCGGCTGGCGCCGATCCGGCCTCCTCACGCACACTTCATTGCCCAGGCGGACCGACAAACATCCTGAAATCTGTAAATACGGTTGAATACACATGTTTGACCGCCAGGGTGCAAGCCTCCGGTTTCTCCGAAATCGCCCCGGCGCCTCATTGAATGCCACTCACCGCGCTTTTCCCTTGACGTCCCGCCGCCTCTGCCTGACGCTGACCGGCATGAGCGAAGCGGCAGATTCCATCGACGACATTCTCCACCCGACGCCCGGCAATCCGGCCCCGGCCAACCACACGGCCGGCTATTTCACCGGCCATCGCGGCACCAGATTGCGCTACGGCCTGTTTCGCTCCGAGATATCGCCGGCGATCGGCACGATCGTGCTCATGCAGGGCCGCAACGAGTCCATCGAGAAATATTTCGAGACGATCCGCGACCTGAACGCCATGGGCCTCTGGGTCGCGACCTTCGACCTGCGCGGCCAGGGCGGCTCGCAGCGGCTGACGAAAAATCCGCGCAAGGGCCATGTCCGGCGCTTTTTCGACTATGAGCGGGATCTCGAAATCTTCCTCGAGCACATCGTGCTGCCGGACGCCCGCCTGCCCTTTTTCCTGGTCGCCCACTCGACCGGCGCCCTGATCGCGCTGTCGGCCGCCCCGCGCCTGTCCAACCGCATCAACCGGATGGCGCTCGCCGCCCCCTATGTCGCGCTGTCCGGCCAGGGCCTGCCGGAAGGGCTGATCCGCTCGCTCGCCGGCCTAGCAAGCTGGACCGGCTTCGGCCGGCTCTCGATGGGCGCCAACCGCAGCAACCGCCCATTCGAAGGCAATCCGCTGACCTCGGATCCGAAACGTTACGCCCGCAACATGGAGATCGCCGCCACCCATCCGGAGCTCGCGATCGGCCCGCCGACGGCCCGCTGGCTGCATGAGACCTTCAAGGCCGCGCGCCGCGTGTCCTCCCAGTCGCACCTGACGAAAATCACCATCCCGACCCTGATCCTCGCGCCCGTCCTCGACGCCATCGTCCCCTATGCGGCGCAGGAGGAGCTGTCGCGCAATTTCCGCGCCGGCCAGCTCATCACCATCAACGGCGCGCGCCACGAGCTTTTCCACGACAGGGATATCTACCGCGCCCAGGCGCTTGCGGCGATCGAGGCCTTCATGCCCGGCCAGGACGGCGGCTTGGGGCTTTCCGAAACCGCGGCTTGACGCCGGCCTATCTTGCGACCTATTGGCCGGACAGCAGCTTCATCGCCTGCGCATGAACGGCCTTGCTGCCGGCCGCCAGGATATTGCCGCCGTTTTCCGGGCGCCCGCCGTCCCAGGTGGTGATGATACCGCCCGCTTGCTCGATGATCGGGATCAGCGCGCCGACGTCGTAAGGTTTCAGGTTGTTCTCGACGACGATGTCGATATGCCCCGAGGCGAGCAGCACATAGGCGTAGCAGTCGCAGCCGTAGCGGAACAGCCGCACCTTTTCCTCGACGGAGCGGTATTTCGCCAGGTCCTCGCCGCCGAAGATATGCGGCGAAGTGGTGAACAGGGTGGCGTCGGCAAGGCTGCCGCAGTCGCGCACCGAAATCTGCCGCTCGCCGTCCGGGCCGAAATACCAGGCGTTCCTGCCATCGGCGAAATACCGCTCGCCGATGAACGGCTGGTCCATCAGGCCCATCGCGGCGCGGCCGTTCGACTGGAAGCCGATCAGCGTCCCCCAGACCGGCAGGCCGGAAATGAAGGCACGCGTGCCATCGATCGGATCGATCACCCAGACATGTTCGCGGTCGAGGCCGACATTGCCGTGCTCTTCGCCGAGAATGCCGTGCTGCGGAAACGTCTCGGTGATCAGCGCCCGGATCGCCGTTTCGGCGGCGCGATCGCCTTCCGTCACCGGGTCGAACCCGCCCTGCTCCTTGTTGACGACGGAAAGTCCGGTCCGGAAGCGCGGCAGGGTCTCGGCCTTGGCGGCATCGGCAAGCGCATGGAAGAAATCGCGATCGGGAAGCATGGGAAAGGTCCGCTGATGGAGGGTGATCCTTTCTAGGATACTCGCCGAAACCTGAAAACCGGATTCGCGCGCCCACGGCCAGAAAATCAAAAAACAACCTGCCGCCGCCGAAAAACTCATCAATCCGCCTAAAAATGGCGCATATTTAATCAGTTGAAAAAGTTGCTTGACATTTGTGCATCGCACTCGTAGCTTTGATGCACAGTCTTTGACTGTAAATACCCTCCTTGGGTGTTTCCTCCCTAGACTTAGCCGCGCCCACAAGCGCGGTTTTTTTTGCCCGCGATCGAGCCGGCAGCCGGCCATAATGCCGGCGACAGACCAAACCTGTGGAAAACTTCGGAGGAGTTATTCGGCCGCGAGCGCGCTGTCGCCGCCGGCAAAATCGGCGACGAAGTCGGCCATCTGCCGCATGAAGGTGGAAAGCGAGGCCGCGATCACCGGAAATTCCGGTCGCCTGTCGAGCGTCGCCTCATCCACGTAGAGCGCCCGGTTGATCTCGATCTGCAGCGCGTGCAGGCCGCGCACCGGCCGCCCGTAATGTTCGGTGATGAAGCCGCCGGCATAGGGCTTGTTGCGCACCGCCGAGAACCCCATGCCGTCGAGGAACTGCATCGCCGCCCGAGAGAGTTCGGCAGACGCGCTGGTGCCGTAGCGGTCGCCGATGATGAAGTCCGGCCGCACGTCCGAACCGGAGAGCCGGATATTGCCCGGCATCGAATGGCAGTCGATCAGGATGGCGAGCCCGAAACGGGCGTGGGTGCGGGCGATCAGCTTGCGCAGGCAGGCATGATAGGGCTTGTAGATCGTCTCGATACGCGACATCGCCTCGTCGACCGGCAAGCGGCGGCGATAGATTTCCATGTTTTCCGCAACGATGCGCGGGATCGTGCCGAGCCCGCCCGCGACCCGCATCGAACCGATATTGACGAAAGGCGGCAAAGGCCCGTCGAACATGCGCGGATCGAGCTCGTAGGGTTCGCGGTTGACATCGAGATAGGCACGCGGGAAATGGGCTCGAAGCAGCGGCGCACCGAGCTCCGGCGCATCGGCGAAAAGCTCGTCGACATAATGGTCTGCGGAGCGGCGGATGGAGAGTGAATCGAGCCCGCTCTCGGCGAGAAATTCAGGCGGATAGAAGCTGCCGCTGTGAGGCGAATTGAAGACGAAGGGGATGGTCTGCGTGACGGGCTCCATCACTTCGAACTGTGCAAAATCACCTGCGTTGCAATCCATCCTGCCTTTACCATGTCACGAACTTGTTCAGGAACTCATGTTGCCAGTTGCCCGACGCGAAGTCCATACTATCTATACCCTACCAAATCCTCTTCCACCCCCATTAAACGGATGTTTACCGCGCGTTGGCAGTGTAAGAGATACCGACAACTCTAAAATTTTGCATTGGATAACGGTCCTGGAGATGATTCAGAAAATCCTTCTCGCCGAAGACGATAACGACATGCGTCGTTTCCTGGTGAAGGCGCTTGAAAAGGCGGGCTACAAGGTCGCGTCCTTCGACAACGGCGCGAGCGCCTATGACCGCCTGCGCGAAGAGCCCTTCTCGCTGCTCCTGACCGACATCGTCATGCCGGAAATGGACGGGATCGAGCTTGCCCGCCGGGCGACCGAACTCGACCCGGATCTCAAGGTGATGTTCATCACCGGCTTTGCGGCCGTCGCGCTGAATTCTGATTCCAAGGCTCCGAAGGACGCGAAGGTCCTGTCGAAGCCCTTCCACCTGCGCGATCTGGTGGATGAAGTGAACAAGCTGCTCGCGGCCTGAGGCCCCGAAAGCCCTGATCTGCAAGGCCTTCAAAAAACCTTCGCATTTCATGGCAAAAACCTGTTGACGGCCCGACCAGTCTATGGTCTATGCGCCGCCACGGATGGGCGTGTAGCTCAGCGGGAGAGCACTACGTTGACATCGTAGGGGTCACAGGTTCAATCCCTGTCACGCCCACCATCCGGATCCCCTGCCCGTGCAGGCGTTTATGAGGTTGACGACATAACCCATTGTCCTCCCTTATTTTATTTGCCCAGGTTTCGCCCATGAAATCGCCGTTTGGCGGTTTCCAAGTGATGCGGTGAATGGTGCCCGTAGGTGTCACGGATCGTCTTTTCGGAAGTCCCGGTGAAGCCCGACACCTCCCAAAACGGAACACCCCGCTGAAGCATCCAGGTGATGCACGTATGCTTCATCACATGCGGCGTCACCTCGTCACCGAGACCCGCCAACTCGCATGCTCGACCCCATCCGCGCCTTTCTTTCTTGATCAGGCGGCCCGCGTATTCGATCGGCCCGACGTTGGAGATCTGCCGCCAACGAATGACATGCGGCATGAGGTTGTCGGGAATAGGAACCGGTGTCCGGCGCTTATTCGTTTCTGCCTGCCCCTGCCCTCGCCGATAGAGAATGCCATGATCGAGGTCGACCCACCCGCCGACCGAATTTACCTCCCAGCGCAAGGCAAGGATCGCCTCATGGCGAGTGCCGGTGTAGAGACCGAGGAGAATGAACCGTGCAACATGATATGCCGGCTTAAACATCCTGCCCCATTTGACCGGCTTTCTTGTTTCAACGTCGACCGCGATCGGAACAATGCCCAACGCCCCCGCCAAAAGCATCGCCGCCTCAGAGCGACTAAGCCAACGCTCGCGGGCGGGAGATTTCGCCGGAAAGGTCACAGGCACAGGGTAAATTAGCTTTCGCTCCTTATGGGCGAAGTTGAGCGCCGAAGCGAGCGATTCGAGTTCCCGCCGCGCCGTGCCCGGCTTTACGGCACGCTTGCCCACCTTTCCTTCGGTTCGCGCCGCGACGTACGCTCGGCACGAGGTGCCGTCAATAAACGAACACATCTTATCGCCAAAGTATTCCAGCAAGGTTGCGATATGCCAGCCAACCAATTCCGGATGAGCAAGCTCTGGCGCACGGTGAAGTCCATAGAAGGCAAGCACGTCAGCGATTGCAACCTCCCCCGGATGACCCTGGCGCCAATCAGGGCGATGCTTTTTCGCTAGATAGGCTTGGAGTGCGCCTTCAGCTTGAGCGCGATCGAACTCGCCGCAGCCCGTGCTGCGCTCAGTCGTTCCGTCGAGTATGACCCATTGTCCGGGTCGACCAGAGCGTGGTTTGCGCCAGTGAAGCCGCGCTCCCTTTGATTTTCGCGGCATCTCATCCTCATATCGGCGATATCATTAAGCGTTGTGTAAATTTTCCCCGCAACTCGCTCGGAGGCGAGATTGCCCTTCTCAATTTCGCGACGAAGGCCGCTGATGGTCATCGAGCCGTCTGGGAATCCAAGCTTTGCGGCCACAGCCAACCTTAAAGGGCTGTCCATCCGAATTTCGCCAGCAGCTATCACCTCACACGACACCAATGACGCCTCCGATGCAGACATAACTGACGCCATTTGTGCCAGTAGCGTTACTGACGCTGTATTTACACTTCTCACAATGCATGTCAAGGCTTACTTGTGCTGGTAGCCCAAGGAGATCCCATGCCCGACCCTCGAGAGAAGCGCGTTCCCTTCATGATGTCAGATCGTGAACTCCTGGAGGTGGATGAGTGGCGGTTCACCAACAGAGTGGCAACCAGAGCAGATGCGTTGCGACGCCTTTGCAAACTTGGTCTTGCGCTGGATCGTATCCTGCCAAGATTGGAAGACGCGATCACTGAGGCGACTGTAGTTGCTAAAAAGGCAGCCAGAGAGCTTACGGGCACCTCGAAGTCATCAAAGCAGCATCAAAACGTGCCAGCGGAACTTGCCCTTACATCGATGAAGTTGATCACCTCGGTCCGGGCGATGACCAAACTAGCTCGGGTGTTCAGAGAGTATGAGAATCCGGAAGAGAAACTGAAGGAACTGGATGAAAGCGCTGACGAACTGGCTGCGGCTTTCAAAGTCATGGAAGGTTTCCTTCGGAAAAACACTCCGTCGGTGTGATTCCGCGCGTTTTGGCGTGACAATTACGATTTCCGACAATTTTGCACTCGAAGCAACCTTCGGACTAGTTGCTCCATCACCTTAACCCGTTGCGGCGGTTGCGGGTCCTCGACGCTATCGCAGGTAGCTCCAGATCGCGGCAATCGCGACGATGACAACGATCGCAGCGAGCCCCACGGCCCTCCAGCTCCGCCCTCTATCAGGCCGAAGATCTTGAACCTCGCGTAATCTTTGGGGTCTTTTGCAGGCATGGCGCACCTTTCTCTAAAAATAGGAGTGGTGCTGCCTGCTGCTGCGCATGTGGAAGTCTGGCCCTTCCGCTTCAAGGGCAACTGGAATCTGGATGAATCATTTTCGACGTTTTCCCCAACTTGACTTTGCCCAGACTTGTTGCAGCCGCACCGGGCCGCAATGGTCATGGGGGCGAGAGGGGGCCTCGCCGAGGGCGCTAAGCGAACGGTCGGTAGGCGCAGTCGTCATGAGAATTGCTGGCCATCTGCGGATTTCTACCTAATTGTAAAAACCAGGAGAACTACCTTTGATTGACAAACGCCAAATAATATCTTATAAGTTGTAGTGCGTTGCTGATTGTCACCTAATTTGGTCATAGCGGCGAATGCCCCACTGAGCGCCATTTTGGCGCTCTTTGCTTTTCAGGAGACCGCAAATGCACACATCGTCAAGCGTACCTTCGAGCACACGTTCATCGAAGATTTCACTGCCACCGGTTTCGATACTCGGTGGAATATCGACAATACCCGCCGTGACGCCGAAGGCAGCAACGGCAGCGGCCGAAGCCCCCACCGCCATGCACATCCTCGTCGGCCTCGATGATCAAGGCAAGGCGCACGCTTCCTGGTTCGATGAAGAGGATGGCGATGCCGTAGCCCTCGCCGCCGACCTGATGGATATGGCACTCCTCGACATCACCAACGTCGAGCTGGCCGAAATTGCCGCGAAGCTGCCGCGAGGCAAGCTCTTCGAAAGCGGCAAGGCGTTTGTGCCGTTCGTCAAGCGAACAGTCTACGATCAGCTAGCTAAGCACTTCGACGAGGAGTTCGTCACCGCGACCGCTTCCCGGGTTGAAGCTGCACGAGTCGCCGCTGCCGAAGGCTATGCCAAGGCCAGCAAGGGCGAAGTGCCACCGCGCCAGCCGGAGGATTGGTCGAAGTTGATGGTCGGAGACCTCGTGCTGGCCACAGACGATCCTGACGAGGGCTGGTTCGAGGCAACGGTCCTTGAACAGGCTGCTGATGGCCGCTTCCGGCTGCGCTGGTGCGGTTGGCCGGAGCTGCCCGACTTCACCCGGGCCATCGCCGATATCGCCCTGCTACATCCAAAACATGCGGCGGCGTGAAATGAAGATGGGAACGATCACCATCTTGCCGATGATAGACGTGGGTCACCTCGGGATACCGTCACCGATGACAAGCGAAAGCCATTCAGGGCGAAGCCGTGTTCGTGAATTGAACGACGTGCTGCGGCAAACCTTCACCACCGGGCGGGTCATGCTGACCAAGGCGGTGCAGGAACTTCCCGAACACGACCGAACGCAGGTGCTGCGGGCCGTTCAGGAATTCAGCACTTTCACACCGGCAAACGACCCGCACGGCGAGCATGACTTCGGCAGGGTGACGGTTGCGGGCGAAGCTTACGTTTGGAAGCTCGACTACTACGACACCGATCTCCAGCACCTGTCGCCCGACCCTGCCGACGCCTCGGTCACAAGCCGCGTCATGACCATCATGCGGGAGGACGAATATTGATACCCTCCCCGCTAGAGATAAACCCACGAAGCCGCGATCAATTCGCGGCTTCTTTTTTATCAGGTGCCATTCGCCTTCCGGCCGGCCTTAAGTGGGGACGGCCGAGGTTCGGCAGGGTCAACTTCTGCGAAGAAGCTTCCGACATTGACCTGAAGCGCCGCCGCCAAATCCTCCAGCACAGAAATCGTTACGTTCTCTTCACCGCGCTCGATGCGGCCCACGTACGAACGATCTATTGCCGCCTCAAGCGCAAGCCGTTCTTGAGAAAGGCTTCGCTCGACACGCAGCTTACGCAGATTCCAACCGATGAGTTTGCGGGCGTCCATGAGGGCCCACATGGGCACACTGAGTGCTTGACAATCGACGGACTGTCAGTCCCATATTCTTTCGACCTGTGTCGCGCGCCAACCGGGCGGTGTGCCTTGCCTGTCACGCGACAACTATCGTTCCAAAGGAAACTCATAATGACCGCTTATATGAACGCCATGCGCCACTACTTCGACTTCTCCGGTCGATCGACGGTGGCGCAGTTTTGGTATTACTACCTCGTCCTCCTCGGGCTGGCGGCGATCACCTTCATCATCGACGTCGCGATAGGTGGAGGCGGCGAGCCGCGGCCGCTGCTCTCTGCCGTGGTGGTGATAGGGCACTATATCCCGTCGCTGGCGATCACCGTCCGGCGCCTTCACGACAGCGGCAAGAGCGGTTGGCTAGTGCTGCTGTGCCTCATTCCTCCCGTCGGGATCGTCGCCTTCATCGTCATCGGCTGCATGCGGTCAACGTCGGAGCAAAACCGGCAGGGCTTACCGCTTCGGCCCCACCCGCATTCGGCCACTGCGGCCCCCGCAGCAGTGTCTCAGCCAGCAGGTGGGTCGGTGGTCGAACGCATCGAGAAGCTCGCCTCGCTGCGCGCCTCTGGCGCGATTGATGACGCCGAGTACGCACACTTGAAAGACCAGGTCTTGAACGGCGGGGTTCGCTGATGCTGCGAAACCTTGCCTTGCCGTCCTCGCGCCGGGCAGCATCACCTCAAACAGTTCGTGAATTTGGAGGAACAATGAAAATCGCGATCGGAATTATTTCCATGTTTTTGGGGCTGCTGGTGCTGCTGCAGTCCTGCACCGTGGGCACAGCCTCTCACATGCTTGGTGAGCAAGCCACGGCCGATGCCGGTGCGGTCGGCATGCTGGTCGGGCTTCTCTACTTCATCGGCGGAGCATTTTCGTTCGGCCTGCCAGTGGTAGCCATGATTGTGTTCGCGGTGGCCTCGCTGCTGGCTTTCGCGGCCGGTGCGAGCGTGAGCTTCAGCGACATGACCGTTTGGGCCGTGGTCGCCCTGATCCTCGCTGTTGGGGCGTTTTTCATGTGGCGTTCGGCCCGCAAGGCAAAGGCGGCGACGAACAATGCGTAGGATCACGACCGCGGCCTTGACTTTGATTGGCCTGCTGGCGGGAGCAGGTAATTCTCGCGGCGAAGAGCTGTCCTATTTCGTTGGAGAGGTGTGGGGGGTGTGGCAGCACCTTCCCGCGAAGGACCAAGCTGATCCTGACGAAAAACCCTATTGCATGCTCGGAACTCGAACATGGCCAAACAGGGGCCTGAACTTTATGTATGTTCTCACCAGCGTCGATTACATCGAGCCCCGCCTGCAGATCTATTCGAAGAATTGGGAGCTGCCGGTCGGCAAGAAGACGGAGGTCAGTCTAGTCACCGTCGCCGGTCCTCTAGGCTTCGAGCTCGCGGCTGACAGCCGCAGTAACCTGACAGGCTCGGTGGACCCCAAGAGGATCGGTCCGGATAAATCCTTTAGCCTCGAAGCTGCGTTGTCTTACATGCTGGATTCACGCCGCACCGGCATAAGCATGCGGGTTAAATTCGCTGGCAACGAGCCGGAATGGTACATTCCGCCAATGGGTCAGCTGGAAACGCATCGTGTCAATGGTCAGCTCAACCGTTGCCTAGCCGACCTTCGTGGCAAAGCGGCTGATTTATACAGGCTCGACAGCCGTAAGCTTGGTGACAAGACCTCGCCAGTTGCGCAAGAGTAGCATTCTCCGATTATTTCGGTCCTTGGCGCCCTCCTCAGTTTGAACGCTCGGCACGGATAATCCTCGGGATATGTTGCCTGCAACTCAGTTGCCACTAATATCGAGGTCGGCTTCCTCCGCCGCTCGCAGGAATGCGAGCCGCGCCTCGGCGACTGGGCGGCTACCACTCATGACGTCGAGGAAAATTTCGCGGGCCCGAAAGAACTGCGCTTCAGCGTCGCTGATACGCCTCCACTGTAAGCGGTGTGTTCTCCACGCATTGACCAAAGCTCGATAGGCGTTCCCGATAATCACTGCTGCCACATTGATGGCAAGAATGCGCCGACACCGGACATTACGCGGCTGCCGCAAAACGCCCTATTCTGGGACGTTGCAAAAATCAGGAAAAATGTCGCTTTAATTGGGAGACTTGCGGCAGATTCGCTATTTCGCTTCGGGCTGACCTAAGTTAAATATTCTTTGTAGGCACCGTCCTGCTGATTCAAACAACAAAGCGCGTCATATCGACCAGCACGGCCTGGAGAGGGATCGCGACTTTGCAATCAGAGGCTCTGCGATGAACGATATCGCCGGTCACGGTGTCCGTTTTGGACGAATTGCCGCCACGCTCCCCGTAAGGGATATGGGCAAGTCCCATGATTTTTATACGAAAGTTCTTGGATTCCAGAAGATTTTTGAGAACGGTAACCCCGTCGGCTTCATGATCCTCAAGCGCCACGAGGGTGAATTGCACTTGACCCTACAGCCAGGCCACAAAGCTGCGGATTTCAATATTGCCCACCTGATGGTGGATGACGTCGATGCGCTTCACGCTATTTGCAAGCTACATGGGGCGAGGATCATTAAAAGCCTTCAGGACAAGGACTACGGCCTGCGAGCTTTCGTATTCGAGGACCCGGACGGGAATCGTATCGATGTAGGCCAGGTGATCTAAGGCTTTCCCGAAGCCGGGCGGAATGGCGTCTGTCCGGCTTTCGCAAAGTTCCTAACTTGTACACCCCCCTCCGCTTTCCCCGAAGGAGGGTGAGGATTCTTGTCGCAAAAGTAGCAGTTTCGCGGCCGATTTTTGCGTCGGCCAATGACCGCGTTAGGCCGACAATAGCCTTCAGCCGTTTAATCGCCCCGTTAATTCCACGGCAGAAGCTCATCAATCCGGCTTTGCTTGTGGCCGTTGGTGATAGCGGTGAGTGTACTCGTCAGATAGGCCAAGGGATCGACGGCATTGAGTTTGCAGGTTTATGTTGAACCGTCGGCTCAAAGGGAGCCTCAGCTCAATTTACATAGCGGCCATGTTATCCAACAGGTTTTGCGACAGCTCGCTGATCGCCACCTCTACTTCCTCCAGCGTCCAGCCGACGCTTTCGGCGCGTTTTGCAAGACCCGCCAACACCGGTGCCAGATTGCCGCCGGCCGCGTCAGTGATGTCATCAGGCTTAAGCCCCTTGGCCAATTCCAGAAAGACCTCCTCAAGAGCTTCCTGGCAGCCGATATCCCTGTCGAGATAAGATCCGGCCTGCCGCGGTTTGTTCAATATCAACATAGTGTTCCTCATCTCACGCCGCGGTCCCCTCCAGGGCGACGGGCACGGCAGCGTTCGCCGGTACGGCGCGCGGCCTGTCAACATGGGTGGCGGCCTGTTTGGCAAGATGCCGCTCAAGGACGACGAGAATCTCGCCATCGACCGTCTGGTCGAATTTTCGGGCAAAGAGATTGGTGCTTGCTTTGAGGTCGGCAGCGTCAGTGTGCTGATAAGTTCTGGGACGCAGCTTGATGTCACCATCGGCAATCCAGTCGATCATCCGCAAATCGTCGCTGATAATCTCGCTTTCGATCGCGCAATTCATCATCACCGTCTGGAAGAACCCCTCGTCGGCGATCAGCGTGTTTTCGTAAAATACCTTGTAGCGGTCCACGCTCGGGTCGCCGCAGACAAACTCGCAGAACGCCCTCGTGACGATCATCCACTGATTGCCGATATAGGGTGTGGCATCAGTCAGAAAGGGCCGCGAACGAGCCGTCCGCTGGATGCTCTGGTCCAGTTCTATGACATATTCGCTGACGCGATGCATCGTGTCCGGGCGATCCATATCCTGATTGAGGACCTTGATGAATTCGCGGTCCGCGTTGACCTCGAGAAACGCCATGATTTGCTTTTGAGGCTGCAGCGGGAAATCTTGGCCGCTGAGGTTTATGAAGTGGCTCCACTCACCCATTTCCAGCAGGCGTTCCATGCCGCGCAGCTCTGCATCTACCAGACTGTAGCCGCCCCAGATGGCCTTCTCGCTTCTGATCATATCCGCGTTTGAATAGGGACGCAGGAAGTCCCGGATTTCGGTTTCGAGATCGGCCCCCGAGTTCTTGTCAACATGCACGACGTAATGGTTCTGGGCGTTATAGATCGCCCTGAACAGGCGCTTGAATTGGTCGGGATAGCGGTGAACGAGGATCAAATAGCCAATCATGCGTTGACCCCGCCAGATACGGGCATTTCAAGGCGTGGAAGGAAATAGGACATCATCGCATCGATCCTTTCAGAATCGCGTCGGGCGGCGAACAGCAAAGCTGATCGGCCGACAGGTTCTTTGGTTCGGGAGTATGCGCGCAAGCGCGTAAAACTGGAGGCGCAGGGTACCACCAGATAAATATTTATGTCGTCTCATCTGTATGAAGGGCTCCGATCGGTCGGAGCCCTATGTCGCAAATACCTGCGAGCTTCCCGAAGGAAGACTACATCATGCCGCCCATGTCAGGCATGCCGCCGCCGGCAGCATCCTTCTTCGGCAGATCGGCAATCATGGCTTCTGTGGTCACCAGTAGGCCTGCAACCGAGGCAGCGTTCTGCAGAGCGGTGCGAACCACCTTGACGGGATCGACGATACCCATGGCGATCATGTCACCATACTCGCCGGTCTGAGCGTTATAACCGAAATTATCAATGTTGCTTTCGAGGATCTTGCCGACCACGATGGAGCCTTCGTCACCGGCATTTTCAGCGATCTGGCGAACCAGCGACTGCAGGGCCTTGCGAATGATGCTGACGCCGGCATTCTGGTCGTCGTTTGCGCCCTTGATGTCGAGGACGATAGAGGCGCGCAGCAGGGCCGTGCCGCCGCCGGGCACGATGCCTTCTTCGACTGCTGCACGGGTTGCGTTCAGCGCGTCATCGATGCGGTCCTTCTTTTCCTTGACTTCGACTTCCGTCGAACCGCCGACGCGGATCACGGCAACGCCGCCAGCGAGCTTGGCAAGACGTTCCTGCAGCTTTTCGCGGTCGTAGTCCGAAGTGGTTTCTTCGATTTGAGCCTTGATCTGACCAATGCGGCCGTCAATATCAGCCTTGGTGCCGGCACCATCGACGACGGTGGTATTTTCCTTGGTGATCGAGACCTTCTTGGCACGGCCAAGCATTTCAAGCGTGACGTTTTCAAGCTTGATGCCGAGGTCTTCGGAAATCACGGTGCCGCCGGTCAGGATGGCGAGGTCCTCAAGCATGGCCTTGCGGCGGTCGCCGAAACCCGGAGCCTTGACGGCAGCGATCTTGAGGCCGCCACGCAGCTTGTTGACGACGAGCGTTGCAAGAGCTTCGCCTTCGACGTCTTCGGAAATGATCAGCAGCGGCTTGCCGGTCTGGACGACAGCTTCGAGGATCGGCAGCATAACTTGAAGATTGGAAAGCTTCTTCTCGTGCAACAGCACGTAGGCATCTTCCAGTTCAGCCACCATCTTTTCGGCGTTGGTGACGAAATAGGGGCTGAGGTAGCCACGGTCGAACTGCATGCCTTCGACGACTTCGAGTTCGGTTTCGGCGGTCTTGGCTTCCTCGACGGTGATCACACCCTCGTTGCCGACCTTTTGCATCGCGTCAGCGATGTATTGGCCTATTTCCTTCTCGCCATTGGCAGAGATGGTGCCCACCTGAGCGATCTCTTCCGATGTGTTGATCTTCTTGGCCTTGGCCAGCAGGTCCTTGACGACCGCGGTAACGGCGAGATCGATGCCGCGCTTCAGGTCCATCGGGTTCATGCCGGCAGCAACGGCCTTGCCGCCTTCGCGAACGATGGCTTGGGCGAGAACGGTCGCGGTTGTGGTGCCGTCGCCTGCGACGTCGTTGGTCTTCGAAGCGACTTCGCGGACCATCTGGGCGCCCATGTTCTCGAACTTGTCGTCCAGTTCGATTTCCTTGGCCACAGCGACGCCGTCCTTAGTGATGCGCGGCGCCCCATAGGACTTGTCGATCACGACGTTGCGGCCCTTGGGGCCGAGTGTGACCTTCACGGCGTCAGCGAGAATATCGACGCCGCGCAGCAGCTTTTCGCGTGCATCACGGCCGAATTTGATTTGTTTGGCAGACATGGGAAAACTCCCGGGCTGATCGCCCAATGGTCGTCATGAGAAGAAATAGAAGAAGCGACTGATGATCAGGCGATAACGCCCATGACATCAGCTTCCTTCATGATCAGCAGGTCTTCACCGTTGAACTTGATCTCGGTGCCGGACCATTTGCCGAAAAGAATGCGGTCGCCCGCCTTGACATCGAGAGGCACAAGCTTGCCGCTCTCATCGCGCGCGCCGGCTCCGACGGCGACGATTTCGCCTTCCTGCGGCTTTTCCTTGGCTGTATCCGGAATGATGATTCCGCCCTTGGTCTTGGCTTCAGCCTCGATACGGCGCACGACGACGCGGTCGTGCAACGGCCGGAAAATGGTATTAATCATTTTGGGGTTCCTCAACGGGATCGCGGCCGAATGGCCAGTCCCGATAATTCAACTTAGCAGTCTTTCGCCGAGAGTGCCAGCGTCATTCGCGCTTTGGTGGCGCTCGCAGCGGCCGAACTGACGCACCACCCGGCTCCTGCCCACATATTAGACTATCGGGTGTTTTGGCGCGCTTGGTCATTGGAGTTGGGACGCGCGACCGCAAAACGATGGCGCGACCAGTCGCCGACCAGATGAGAGTGGGCTGGCTCGCAAAGTCGGTAGGGTCCTGGGACGCCCCACTTTGGGAAACGTCCTAGGCGAACGCCGACCGTCTCGCCAACCTTCCGATTGTGTTGCTAATTGATGGGAAAAAGCGCGTGGTGTTATCTCCGGCCGTGCGCCGGGAGGAGAAACGCCATGGCATGGAAGCGACTGACGACCTACAAACCGGGCGTTCGATGGAGCACGCCCGTTGTTGTGCGGATCGGATACGGTTCGTCCGAATTGATCGAGAATGCTGCGGACGCGCTGGAACTCCTTGAAAGACGTTGGCCGCATGAGCGCGACAAACACTATCTGGCCGCGAAGCAAGCGTGTGAGGCTGCGCTCTTCCATAGTCGTTCGAGCTCGATAGCTCGCGAAGCGTTTATAGCCGCAGCCATTGAGGCATATGTTCTTGCATAAGGGCGCCGGGTTTTAGCTGGTAACGCCGGGGTATACGGTGGTGTGCCGTCACGCGGTCGTGCCTGGCGCCGTCACATCCGGGTTGACATCGACTATTTGTGACACAGTAGCCTTGAGCCTAAAGCTTGAGGTGACATATGGCCCGCATTGGTTACGCACGCGTCAGTACGACCGACCAGGACTTGGATATTCAATATACCAGGTTGAAGGCCGAAGGCTGCGAGATAGTCCGAGCGGAGAAAATATCGGGAGCAAGTCGAGAGGGACGAGGTGAGCTGGCCACGGTCATCGAGTTTCTGCGGCCCGGCGACGAGCTTGTCGTTTCGCGCCTTGATCGCTTAGGCCGCGATACCCGGGATGTGCTCAATATCATTTATGAGTGCGAGCAGCGTGGCGCCTTCGTGACCGTGCTGGACCCACATGTAACGACGCGTGGCGAAATGGGGCACCTGGTGCTGACCGTTCTAGGCATGGTGGCGCAGATGGAGCGCCGTTTCATTAAGGAGAGGCAGCGTGAGGGTATTGAACGGGCCAGGTCAACAGGGCAGTACAAGGGCGGAAAGGTTCGGATCGATCATGAGAAAATTCGCCACCTTTCGGCTTTGGGTATTGGCGTAACTAAGATCGCCAAGGAAATCGGCTGCTCGCGAATGCAAGTTTATCGCGTGCTAAATGCGCGCACCGCATGACCGATTTGCGCCTCCATGTCGGTCATAGAAGTCACCGTACCACGCTCCCAAAAGCAGACGCGCTTGCGGCGACACATCATCAACTTGGGGCCACTATGTGATGAGGTGGTCGCCACCCTTGTCCCTTCTTGCGCAGAAACGTCCTCTTCCGACTTCACTCACGAAAATCGCAGAGAACGATTTTGCCGAACACTCCACCAGCCTCTATTCGACGATGGGCCTCCGACGCAGCCGAGAGCGGGTAGCGCGCGCCAAGGACGGGCTGAAGTGCGTTGCCGATCATGGGCAGAACCTGGCCCCTGAAGCGCTGGATCATTGCTCTTTTCTCGGCGCGAGATCTGGATTTCATAACGGTGCCCAGCAGTTGAAGGTGGTTGTGAAGTACGATGCCGAGGGGAATGATGGCATTGTCATCACGCCCCAACAGCCCGACCTGGACAAGCCGACCGCCAGGTGCCAGTCTTCTGATATTGCGGGCCAGATAGGACCCGCCGGCAAAGTCGATGATCAGGTCCACACCGCGTGAGGCGGTCACGTCAACGATCTCAGCCTCAAAATCGACCTGCCTGTAGTCGCAGACGGCATCCGCACCCAGGGCCAGCACATTTTCGATGTTGTTGCCGGACGCGGTGGCGAGCACCGTCGTCCCTTGTGACTTTGCAAGCTGGACCGCAGCGGATCCGATACCGCCTGCGGCAGCATGGACGAGAACCGTCTCGCCTTTCGCGATCCGTCCAAGATTTGCCAGCGCTTCCCAGGCTGTCACGAAGCTTTCCATGACGGCGGCTGCGTCGGTGAAGGACATGCAGGACGGAATGACAGCCGCCATGCCGCTATCGAGACGCGCATACTGGGCATAGGCGCCACCGCCGACAATCCCCATGACACGGTCGCCAACGGCAAAGCCGCGGACTGCATTTCCGACGGCCACCACATCGCCCGCGATCTCAAGGCCGAGAATGCTGCTATCGCCATAAGTCTGAGATCCATAGACACCTTCGCGTTGAAGAAGGTCAGCGCGGTTGACGCCTGCTGCCATCACCTTCACCAGGAGATCGTCTGGGCGCATTTCCGGCATCGGGACGTCTGCAAGGCGCAGAACATCGGCGGTTCCGAAGTCATCGAAGACAATCGCTTTCATCGCAATTGCCTCCTACTTCGAAAGCGCACGCCGGGCGATGCTGGCTGCAAAGAGCGGAGTTTCGCGGCGGTTATGGTCTCCGCCCGCGGCCTGACGGGCTGCTGCAGCATCTTCATAAGTGACCCCATGCACTTGAATAAAGCTTATGAACGCGTCGGTAGGATGGGCCGTGACCTTGTTGGTGTAGCGCGTCCTGCGGTCGTCGGTCTTCTCAGCAGAGAGTTCCCAGACGACATTGACCTGGGTTCTGCCATTGGCCGTGAAGACATCCGAGATAGAGTTCATCCGGCAGTAGGTTGGTTCGGCTACTTCGGCGACATAGTGCTGCACCACGAGGCCCGAGCCGATACGCATGCCGAGGTGGCAGCTTTCGACAGCGAGGTCAGTGGTACACTGCGGCTCGCTTGCTTCCCGACCTTCGGAAAACGTTACGTCATTCCTGTTCTGGCATCGCTTTCAAGGCAATATCCAGCCTTGGATGTCGAGTTGGATCTGACCGAACGGCTGGCGGATCCGGTGGCGGAGCGCCTTGATTTGGTGGTGAGAATGGGGGAGCTACCGGATAGCACACTGATCGCAACCAAGTTGGCACCACAGGATCGCATACTCGTGGCAAGTCCTGCCTATCTTGAACAGCACGGCGTTCCGGAAACTGAGGCCGCGCTTCGCAATCATCGCCTTCTCGACAAGCTCCACGGCAACGATCTTCTTGGATGGTCTGCCATTCTCGGCGCGCCGACAGGCGAGGCCTGTGAGCAGGTTGTCTTCCGATCGGACGATTTTGAGGCGCTGAATGGGGCAGCATTGGCTGGGATGGGTATTGCGTTTCTCCCGAGCTGGGCATCGGGACCTTCCGTCAAGTCAGGCGATCTTGTAAGGCTTCCGATATCGGGCGAAAGGTGGAATGAGAGGCCATCGGGCATCTACCTCCTGCGCGCCCTTTCGGCGCCACACGCGAAAGTCAAGGCATTCACGCAGGCACTGAAGGTTCACGTCGGCACCCCACCATTCTGGAGTTGAGAGGCGAAAAAGGGAAGGCCAACCGAACCGAGTTTCTCGGCCCACGCGGCAGTCGCCAGCGGATGGCCTGTGCGGTGAGGAGCCTATGTGTCTCGTTTCCCTCGGTCACTTTGCGCTTCCATTGCAGGCATTGTTCGCAGGTCCCCAGCCAATTTTCCTGGCCGTTTTCGAACACTACGGATAGCTTAAAGAACTGCGGCCGAGATTGACCAAGTTATTGAGAAGACGTCACTTTTTAGTGCGGAAGATGGTCGCCAATTTGAATCAGAAAATCGGTCTAAAGTGGCTTGCCGGGGAGGCCTGGATTCTCTCATAATTTCAATGACTTAGTGAAGACGCCTTGAAATTCCCTTTGTTTTCCCATCGCGACCGACCGTGGATGCCACCTTTGTGCCCTGGCTTTGGGCTTCAGTCAACTGGACGGTCGAGCGGCAATAATTTCCGCTTACTGCGCCGAACTTATCGCGGGCGAATTGGTTCGTGCACCACCTTTTGAAGAGCTTAACCTCGTTTGGCTTCTGCCCTTAGAGGCTGCTGACAGCGTGAGCGTTGGGCTGTGTCAAAGATTTCCTTGCAATGTCGCCGAATGAGCGCATGGTGTTTTATCGGTAGGCTTCCTTCAGGGCACTACCGTTGCGAGCGACACAGCCCGTGCCCCAAGCGAAGAAGGACAGACATGTCTTCCGAAGCACCAGAAGCAGGGTCATCGAAAGCGGCTGCCCTCGCGCATCTACTTCGGCGTGTCGCCGACGAGACCGCTCTCAACGAAACTGCACTTACCCGGCGAAGCCATGCGAGCTACTTGATCCGCAGGCTCCAGAACCATTTATGGGGCACTGGTCCCACTCCAGGAGGGGTCGCGCACGCCAGCGTTTCTCTCAGTGAGCGCCGTGACACCCAGATCGGTTCGGTCGCGAATGGTGTCAGGGATGAGTAATCCATCGTGCACGACGACCCAAGATGACAACGCCTCACACCTATGCCGGTACGAAATGAGGCAGGAAGCAAATAGCTCCTGGACTGTCTACGATACCTACAGGAGCGAACCAGAAATCGCGTTGGGGTGGTCGGTCGGAGGTCTATCAAACCGCGAGGCGCGTATTTGCTGCGCCATCGTGAATGGGAAGCATAATGCTAGGGAGAAGCCTCCACTGAACGCATGGCCACCGTTTAACCGTACGCTTTTGAAGACTGACGCGGTGCCTCTTGTCTCAAAAGGGGTAGTCGATGCTAACGGTGATCAACGTTGATTTTCGCGCCGAATGGGAGTTCCCGGTCAGCGTAAGAGATGGTCCCATCAACGACAAGCTTATCCTTGGGCCGCGAGTAGCGTTGAAGTACCTGCAAGAGGAACTGGAAATGCGGTCGGGCCAAGCCTACTGGACGGCAGTCGGAGCATGTATCTCGGCACTGCTTGGCCGCGGCGATATAGAGGATGCCCGTACCCGTTTCATCGTTGCTTACGCCGAATATATGGTGCGGGTGCATCCTTAGGGATGCATAACGGTCAGTGCCTGTGATGCACGAAGCCGACGCTTCGTGGATAGCACGGCGAGGCTAGGTGGAGCGCGCAGAGGTCAATGCGACGTTAGAAGTGTTCCCCTTAGTCTAGGCGGTTCTGCACTGGGACGCAGTCCTCAGCTAAGGGGCTGTGGCCTGCTGCCACTTCCGAACGGCCGAGGGTGGACAGTCAGAGAGGTTACGGCCGCATCCACTCCCTCGACGACCAATGGTTCACTTCACAACAAGGATCTTCGCGTTCCCTTTCCGATCCAGAACATTCGTGGACACATCATCTCCATAGCGATGCATACGAAAGTCCGCTTGCGATGAACCGAGCCGCACATTGCGCAAGACGATCTCATCCAGGAATGCAGGCATGATCGGGTTGCGGACCCGGAATTCATTCTCGGAATGAGCCTGCTCAAGGCCAAGGCAGGCTCCCAGAACGCCAAACACGGCAGAAGCCGCCCAAGCCTGCGGTGAGCACGCGACTGGATAAGGCGTCGGCCCGCGACCGGGGCGCCGAATGAAGCCGCAAAAGAGTTCCGGCAGGCGCCGCATCTCCTGCTGTTTTGCAGCATCAAGCAGACCTTCGAACACGCGCGCTGCCTCATGCTTGAGATTGTAGCGGGCGAAGCCGATTGCGATTGCGGCGTTGTCGTGGGGCCAAACGGAACCGTTATGATAGGACATGGGGTTAAACCGGGCCTCGCCCTGCGCAAGTGTCCGGATGCCCCAGCCGCTGAACCCTTCCTTGCTGAGAAGTGTTGCCGCGACACGCTTAGCCCTTTCCGGCGCGGCAATGCCGGTGAACAAGGCATGCCCCGCATTGGAGCTCCGCACGCGGCACGGTCGCTTCTTCCCATCTAGGGCCAGGGCGTAGGTGCCGAGTTCTTCATCCCAGAAATCTGCTTCGAAACGGTGGCGCAGGTCTTCAGCGGCCCTTGTCAGATCAGTTGCAAGTTGGCGATGCCCAAGGCGCTCAGCCATACGTGCCGCAGAACGCTTTGCCGCGAATACATATCCCTGAACCTCGCACAAGGCGATCGGCCCTACCGCGTCCGTACCGTCTTGGTGGAAGATGGAGTCGTGGGAGTCCTTCCAGCCTTGGTTCTTCAGGCTGCCGCTGCTTTCTGCCTGATACTCCACATAGCCATCGCCGTCCCGGTCGCCACGGTCATCAATCCAGCGCAGCGCAGCAAGGATGTTTGGCCAGATCTCAGAAACGGTGTCCAGGTCGCCTGTGGCGTCGAGATACATCCCCGCCAGCATGACGAACAGCGGCGTCGAATCGACACTTCCGTAGTAGCGACCGAATGGAACTTCGCCAAGATTGGCCATTTCACCGTGACGCATCTCGTGGAGAATCTTGCCCGGCTGCGCATCGGCATTAGGATCAGTCTGCTGGGCTTGCATTGCCGCCAGCGTTCGCAATACACCCCGCGCAATCGACGGGTCCATCCACAGCATGAACATCGCAGTGAAGATCCCATCGCGCCCGAAGATCGTACTGAACCAAGGAATTCCCGCGTATGGATAAGCACCGAAGCGGGTCGAGGTGGTCAGCATGTAGACGTCGGAGGTGGCTCGACACGCTACTTCGTTGAACAGATCGCTTGAGCTCCGCACGGTAGCAATGTGCCGCGTCTGTTTGCGTCTGGCGCGGCGGCTCTCGCGGTAGGCGCGGAAGAAATCCATCACGACAGCGGGCCCGCCTTCCTCGCAGGCAACCGTCACGAAGATCGATGTCTTTTCCCCCGGCGCGATCGTTACCTCCAGGGTCGCTCGGTGTGACTCGAGATTTTTCGGAACAGGTGTGAAGGCGATCGAGGTGCAACGTTCCACGTCATCAAGGCCGCCATAGCGAAATTCCACCTTGTCTGGAGCGACGAGCTTAGAGCTCTCCTGCCCCCGCACCTCCCGCTTCATCCCGCGAACTTCGAAAAGGTCGCGGAAATCGGCGTGGAAGGTGTAGTCGATGGTCAACCGGCGTTCAGTCGTCGAGAAGTTTCGGACACTGAGGCGTTCGTAACAGACCCCGTGATGGAGAAACTTCGTACGCTCGAAGAAGATGGTCTCGCGGGGCAAGGTCTCAGCATCATGATCGACCTCGGGATTGGTAAGATCGACAGAAAGCGCTGCTTTGTCGTCATGATTGGACGAATTAAGCAGTAGGAGCTTTCGCCCCTGAACACGCAGTTCGAGCTTAGACAGGTACCGTGTGTCACGGTAAAACAGGCCTTCCACCGAATTGCTCCCGGCAATGTCGCCATGGCTGTTTAAGACAGCGAACGCATCTCCATCCTTGAGGTTTTGAAGTGGGCGACCCACAAGAGAAGTGTCTACTTCCAGATCATACCGAACGGTGTCGAAGCTCCCGGCATCATCGATGATCGGATCAGAATCAAGCATCATCATACGGACCTTTAATTGGGCAAGGCTGCCCCAGCGCCGCCGCCGGAAACCTTTGCCGCAGCAACGACAGGATCCAAGGGCAATAGGGAATTATTTGCGTTGCGACGGTGGTGCGGCACCATCATCGCCGACGTTTCTGCCAGACGGCCGTATTCGGCAACGTAGTCGCGAGCCATGCGTGCAGCGGTGAACCGTTCTTCGAACCGCTGCCGGACCGCCCGCCGGTCAAGATCCGCAGCCTTACCGACTGCCTCAACTGCCTCCTCGATGGATTCGACAGTGAATCCAGTTACGCCCTCGTCGATAACCTCCGGGACCGAGCCGCGACGCCAAGCGATCGTCGGTGTTCCTTCCTTCATGGCCTCGATCATGACCAAGCCGAATGGTTCGGGCCAATCAATGGGAAACAGGAGCGCGATCGCATTCCCGAGGAAGTCTCGTTTCTCGTGGTCACCAATCTCGCCGACGAACTCGATCAAGGGATGATCGAGCTGTGGTCGAATGACATGATCGAAGTAGTCTTGGTCAGCGGGGTCAATCTTCGCGGCCATCTTCAGCGGAATACCGGTTCGCTTTGCAATCTCAATTGCCCGATCCGGCCGTTTCTCCGGGGCAACGCGTCCCAGAAATGCAAGATAATCCCGCTTCGCCACTTCAAAAGGCGCGGGACCTGGGGGAAGGCCATGCTGGATGTTGGCCTGCCAATTGGCATTGGGAAGCGGCAGGCGCTGGTTCCTGGAGATCGAGACGAGCGGCATCTCCGTGAATGCACGATACACGGGATGAAAATCCGGTAGATCCAGTCTCCCGTGCAACGTGGTCAGGCACTGTGCCGGAGAATTTCGGAACGCTGGAAACTGAAGCAAATCGACGTGGAAATGGATGACGTCGAACGAGGAAGCCTGCCGCCGAACCTCTTCCAGCATGACGAGGAGGCTCGCAGTGTGATCGCGTATGCCCCCTAACCTCAGTCCCTCGGAGACTGCTCGCACGAGTTCAGCGGAAGTTTCGGAATCCCCGCTGGCAAAGAGCGTGACATCGTGACCCTGCTGGACGAGTTCTTCTGTGAGCCAGGAGACGACGCGTTCGGTGCCGCCATAGAGTTTCGGCGGAACGGATTCCGCCAGGGGTGCGACTTGCGCGATACGCATTTGATTGATCTCTGTTGCGCCAAGCGTCAGTCCAGCACGAATTGTCGTAGGGACCGCCGGCATCCGCTCACGAGGGCGTTGCTAGTGCACAAGAACAGCGAAGAACGGTATATGGAGCAGCCAACGGGTTTGGCTAGGTCCGTTCGTTCATTAACGAGGCGTGGCCCGCTCAGCTCTTAACGCGCAACGATTTTGCCACGTGGCAGCCGCGCCACTTGTAAAGAAGATCAGGTAGCACGAATTGTATAGAGATAGCAGCTCGTCTTACGGGCGCTGCTGTTGCGGGCTACCAAGCTTGTGCCCCAACGAAGGAGGACGTCATGTCTTCCATTGCCAACCGAGAAGAACTTGATCCTGCTGATCTTGCAATGATCAGGGACGTGCTGAGAACCGAAGGCTTCAGAGGTCTCGACGCACAGAAGAGTTCAGACGCTAAACGCGCCGCGTCGGACTTTCTCCAAACGGAATTCCACAACGGGAACCGGACGCGGGAAAGTCTGCTCCTCGCTATTCGAAGAAAACAACGCTCCCATCCAGAGCGGTCAGCAGGTGATGGTTTACCCATGACCGAAGGGTTGAAAAGGTGGCAGGACGAAGGAGGCCAGTGATGGCTCTCTCCTTTCCGAACTCCGCCAGAAGCTACGACGAAGCCCATGCACGCATTCGGTTCCTCGGCCATGACGGTATGTTCGAGGTGAGGTTTTACGTGCTTGCTACTGCTGGAACCTTTACCAGCACAACGTTTAATACAGCCGGCCATGGATACGGTCGCGGACCAGGTGGCGAGCATTATCAGCGCCAACGGGCTGTAATCCACAAATCGATCGAGCTAGTGCCCGTCCATAAGCGGTAAACTGCTGAAGTTATTGGACGAATCGCGATATCTGCGCGGGCAAAGCCCGGCGGTTTCAGTATACATTAGATCAAGCTACTGATTCTAAAGACAAACCCGTAACCGCCGGAACCGACAATGTGCCAAGAACGCACCGTCCAAGCCAGCATATTTGATCTTTTCGCCGAACACGAGATCGGTCGTGAACTGAAGGAGATGTCGGAATGGCTGGATGAGCATGGCGATTTGCTCGGGCTGGTGGCGCGGGACCTGCGCCGGCATGGTCTCAGACAGACCGGCCGCGAGGGGCCACCAGCCGAGGCTGTGCTGCGCGGCGCGCTGCTCAAGCAGCATCACCAGTTGAGTTACCAGGAACTGGCCTTCCACCTCGAAGACTCCGCCTCGTTCCGGGAGTTGCCCGGCTGCCGTGGGGCTGGAACCCGAAGAAGTCGGTTTTGCACAAGACGATCAGCGCGATCCGGGCGCAAACCTTTGAAGAGATCAACGGGGTGCTGCTGGCGAGCAACCGGCAGGAGAAGCTGGAAAGTGGCAAGGTCATGCGCGTGGACAGCACCGTTACTGCCGCACTGATCCATGAACCGAGCGGTAGCAGCCTGTTATGGGACGCTGTCCGGGTGACGGTGCGGCTGTTGCAGCAAACCGAGGCACTGGGTAGCACCATTCCATGGCACGACCATCGCCGCGCGGCAAAGGAGCGGGCTCGGGCGATCGAATATATCCGCTGCCGCCCCAAACGGATCAAGCACTACCGCGAACTGCTCAAGATCACGCGCACGACCCTGAGTTCTCTGCAGCAGGCCAGTGAACAGTTGCCGCTGACGGCAGGCTCGGCCGGCGAACTGTGGCAGGCCCAACTCCGCCACTACCGCCGCTGATCGAGCGGATCATCGCCCAGACCGAACGGCGGGTCCTGGCCGGGGATCCGGTTCCGGCCGGCGAGAAGCTGGTGAGCCTGTTCGAGCCGCATGCCGACATCATCGTCAAGGGCAGCCGCGACGTCGACTACGGCCACAAACTCAATCTCACCAACGGCAGAAGCGGACTAATCCTCGACCTCGTCATCGAAGCCGGCAACCCGACCGACAGCGAGCGCTTGCTGCCGATGCTGGAACGCCACATTGCCTTTTACGGCGAACCGCCGCGTCAGGCGGCGGCCGACGGCGGCTATGCCAGCCGCGAAAATCTGAGCGGAGCCAAAGCCCGCGGCATCCGCGACATGGCCTTCACAAGAAGCGCGGCCTCACCACCTTGGCTGAGTATCTGACTGACTATGAAAGCCACGTCCACATGCGGCAAGAGGAGAGATTCTAATGGTGGAGGTGATGGCGGGCATCTTC
The DNA here is from genome assembly GCF_031455615.1 of Neorhizobium sp. 2083. NCBI lineage: Bacteria > Pseudomonadati > Pseudomonadota > Alphaproteobacteria > Hyphomicrobiales > Rhizobiaceae > Neorhizobium > Neorhizobium sp. 2083. The sequence continues at coordinate 572,432 of NZ_JAVDTC010000002.1, forward strand.
CTCAGCACAGGCTGCAACGAAATGGGGGCGGGCTTGTTCGATACGCACCTCGCCGCGGATCGCGCTGTGACAGAGATTAAATGCGCTCCAGTAAAGCGGCCCCGATTTGTGATGGAAGTGCTCATGCATGTATCGAAGAGCATCGCTGGGGCCTATGATGGCTCTGTCAAGCAAGTCGGCGCCCCCAACGTGCACTGGACTTCTCCAGCGGGCGGTAAATGCGATCCTGATTACGGTATTCAAGGGATATTCACTCCTCGAAAGATCACCAAAAATCTCGCGACCGGCTTCGCTTCGACGGGCAGAGGTCCGAGTCCGACGTATTCGGGAATACGAGCGGATGAGGCTCCTTGTGATGGAACAACTATCGTTTATGGACATGATGATCCTGCCACTTCCCCGTTTCTGGTAAACGATCGGCTGGGGCACCGCTCGGCCGAGACGGTGCTACCGATGAGCCGGTTGCACTTCCTGGGGCTCAGTAGACGCTCGAACTGCGGCGTCGTCGCCGGGGTGGATTTTATCCTTCCCGGGATTTTGATAGGGTTGCTTAGAGGCCTGCTCTTTAAGAGCCTTAGTAGCCTTGGCTTTCTGACCTTTGAGCCCGAAGAAGCGAATACCGAGCGCTCAGCAAGTCGCGGACCCGGGTTTTCCATTGGGTGAACATTGCATTCTCCTTAGGAGACTTGGCGCCTCCCATTCCATAACGCGCTCATTGCCTGGATATAGCAACAACAAAGATGAAAGTAACCGATCCAAATCCTATAGCGCGCGGAGCGAGGCGGACCGCCTCATTCCGTCCACTGCCACCCATTGTGGTCGTGGCGTAAGTCAAGTGTCTGGCAAGGCTTGCGCGGATTTGTCTTCATGACAACCAGGTGGTGTCGAAGGCGGACCACCGCCCTAACCACCGAGCGGGTGTCAAGACACCAAAATAGTTTGGGCCGATAACGGAGGTGATGCGTTGTTCTATACAACGCGAGAACAAGCCTATGATTTTCCTATTGTCGCTGACCACCGACCTGAGTGCAGAGTCCGCCCACGTCAAACGGCAACTCGGGGAGCACTTTGATATAACCTCAGCGGGTCCTCTTGTGTTTGTGGATTTCGAGGGCACCGCCAAGGAATTGACGACAAACATTTCCCTCGCCGCCCCAAACAACGCCTCTTTTTTCGTAGCGGCTTTGAGTGACTGGGATAGCAAGAACACACGACTCGCAGATCAATGGCTTGGGGAAAAAATGAGCCGCACTATCTTGAACCGTTTCCCCTCGAACACTGAACCAGACTAGCGTGGGACACTTCACTGAAGCGAGGCCAACTCTGGACGTTTCGGTCGGTCGATCGAGAAGTTCAGGTTAAAGAGAACGGTGCCCTCTTCATCAACCACTGTCATGACCCACGTGTTTCCCAACCAGAGGCTCATGTCGTTATCAATCAACATCTCACTCGCGCCCTGCATGGCTTCAATACGCGCCTCGTCCTCGCTGCCGAGCACGAGGCCCCCATGATCAACGGCCATTCTGCCGTCTTTTGTGTGAAAGAAGTATCTTGGCATGGGCCACCTCCGACCTGGTATGGGCGGAAGCTGTGTGCTCACGCGACGGCGCCCGGGGCAACTGTCATCGCTAAAAACAGGCTGCGCCTTGCTGACCGCCATGTCCAGAGAAATCGGAGGCCAGCGACGTCGCTTGGGCCATGTCACTGAACCCGCAGTCAATGTCTCAGAGAATAATCAATTATTTGCAGCAAATGTGCTTCGCGCCTGCTCGCCCGAGTCACAAATGGTGAGCAAAGAGAAGACCCAGGCGTTTTTCCCGCCCGGGCCTTCAAACAGTCTGTCGGATATTCATCGGGTCACCTGTGGGGTTGGGCGTCAATAGCTCCAACGGGTAAAAGCACGATAGCGCCCCTTATCCCTTCCTGCTTTGCAACACCATCACGGAAACGGGAACCCCACGCGCTGTCGACGGGCGATATCTCTCGCGTTGATCACCGTGCAGTACATGTCGGCCTGACTCTCGGAGAGATTTGTAAGGCAATAGGTGGAAGGCATTGCCGGCCCACCGGTAAAGACGTCGTAAACCGTCCAGCCGAGATCGAGTTCCTGACGAACCGCATACCTCATTGTTTCGTCGGCCATGCTAACCTCATGAAGGATGGCAATGGCCAAGATGGTCGTTGTGTCCACCGATCTTAAGTACATTAGCATGTATGGGCGCCGACTCCTCGCTAATTCGGCGAACCCGTCTCCCGAGGCCGAAAGAACGGAAGTGCTCCTGGAGACCCATCCCTTTAGAGGGTTTCCGACATAGGGCGTATCCGGTAGCATCCGGAGATGCCCAACCGCACCTTTGAGTTGGATTTCACGCCTACACCATTGTGGTGGAGGAAGATATGGCTCTCGACCATGTCTGGGCTCTTATGGCCCAGCCCGTCCCGGGTCCCGAGGAAATGGCCGACGCCGTAACCTTCCTCGACATGCGCACCGTGTAAGTGAGGTTCATGGCGATCATTCCCGCCCATGTTTCGTTCGACGACCTCTCCTGGATTCCTCATACCGCTTTCCCAATTGACGGAGACCGAATTCGGTGCCTCGGCAGCGTTTGCGCGCGCGCGTAAAGTAGGTTCACCTCCTGAAATGTCGGGTGGTTGGGCGCAGAAACGCCCAAGCGACAGGCCTTAGTTTGGCGACCAGACCCGTCCGACAGCAGATTTGCACAACCGTCGCACCCGTACCCTGCAGGGCGGAGTAGGTGTGACCGAGTCGTGAGTTGTTTGAAATGGTGACTTTTTCTGCTGTTATGGGTATCGCTAATTAGGTACCGCGTAGTCGTCCGTTTTCCTGCGAAGTTCTTCTCTGTATTGCCCAATCGCATGACGGACGCCGTCTTCCGGATGGCCGGTGATAACGGCTAGCTCTAAGACAGCGGCCTCAGTGCCGAGGACGTCGAAAGCAACAAAGGCTTCAACTTCGTCTGCGTGGTAGGAGCTTTGAGGGAGCGTGCTGTAGGCTCCAAGAAGGGTCGCTTCTGGCAGCCCTTCAAAGAAGACGCCGACGTGGCCGATGCCGTCATAGAGTATGGTTTTGGTTATGCGCATATTGTCCTCCAGCGACGGCCATGGCATTTACCGAGGCAGCCTGTTTGAAAGGTTATAGGGACGAAGAGGTGTAGCTGGCCTGAGTTGCGTCTGCGGTGTCGTCACCCACACCAAGGATGTTGATGAGCGCTTCTCTTTCTGGGCCGAACGGTTTCTGGTTGAGAAAGTCGGCAACGGGCATTTGTGTCTGATGGCCACCCGAGGGCTCGTTTGCTTTATGAAGAACGAAAGCTTGGTGAGTAGCGTCGTCGGTGAGCAGGAACCATCGATCCCCATTCGAGCTGGTGGAAAACTGTTGTAGGTTGTTCATGTCGCTTGTTCCCGTTTGGTATGGAGGCCGGCCGGATCGCATGCTCTCGTCATGTTGAGGAGGCAGGGGGCCGGCCAGGCTGGCGATCGTTAGCCAGAGCCTCATCAAGGGCGGCTTCGGTAACCGCAATGGCTTCCGTGAAGGCACCTGAGGTCAGCATGATCGTCAGGGTTCGGTGGTAGCCTTCCCACATCACATTGAGCGGCTCCTCGACGACCTGAACATCGAATTCGCCAGGAGCATGTGCCTTATCCATTCCCGGCAACATGAAGGCGTTCTGGAAGGCGACCCGCCTTACGCTTGTCTTTATGTTCATGATTAGCTCCTCGAACAGTGCCACTCAGGCTAGCGTAAATCGGCAGCTCTGAGCGTGTAGGTCATGCCGCGTTTCGGATTGTAGAGCTTCAGTGCAATCTGCTGGATTTTGGATCGAGCAGCATCAAAGGCACGCAGGTAATCTTGCTTTGACAGTCTGGTGGCTGAAAGAGCGCCAGCGTCCACGAAGAACTTGACTTCGAACATGCCGTCATAGCCGGTGAAGCGTATCAGGTTCCTGACGTCGTCGAAGCTTCTGCTCGTGTTCGGGAAAGCTAATGTCATAATATGCTCCGATTGTGGGTCTGACGGCCATCCGGGGAGATCCCCTGTACGAGGCTGCCATCGTTGTGGACGACTTAGGTGCGCCGTGTCAGTGGGTAGGCATCACCGTCATAGAGTGCCTGCATCTGGGCGCCATCGTACCGCGCTTCATCCACTTCCAGGACCGAACCGCGAAGCAGGGAGCTCGGGAATTCCTCAATGGCAAAACGCAGAGCTTCGGCAGCCGTCTCAAAGCGCCGGTAACGGTGGCCGCTTGCTCGTTGCCTGCTCCGGCACGGATAGAAGCCCGCCCCCTCGTTATAATTGAACCGGGACTTGCTGCTGAACGGGACGGCCACTTGTTTGGCCGACGATACCAACTGGGAGGGGCCGGTCACTGCGTGAAGACGGCGAGAGAACGGTTCTTTTGGCGTTTCCTTAGCCGAACTTGCCGCTCATCTAACCGTGCCTCTCGTCGGTGCAGAGCAAGCCTTCCTCTTACGTCTTGAAGCTTGACCGCATCAGAACCCTCTTCAGCAATGGGTCGGTTGAACAGTTGCTCAATGGAGTGATAGTTACTTCTGATCATTTTGACATCCCCAGGTTCCGGCAAGACACATGTGCCTTGCCCACTCCTGCCGACGGCGGAGTTCTTAACGTCCACAAAGATCGAGGTTTGCCAAGCAACCGGCTGTGCCGGGAGGATCGGGTAGCCAAAAAGGCTGCAACGTCTCCTAGATATGGCCATGAATCTCCGAGTTACAAGGCGACCGGTTAGGCTTATTGAATTCGCGGCATTGAGCGCTACGCCGGTCTTCTTGGCGCGCAGTCCACGGCCGACGCGCTGACGAAGGGCGACTTCCGCCTTCATTTCTTCGGCCAGCTGCATAAGACTGATCACCGGGCAGTCAATACTGACATCCAGCATGTTGGTGCCGATGACGATATCGATCTCCATCTCGCCGGCCGTGCCCTTCGATACGACAGGAACATGCCAACACTGCGTCCGAGGCTCATGCAGAAGACTTTGTTCTCCACCGCCCCATCGAGGTCCTCGATAAACGGCTTCAGAAGGCGTGTCATCGGTCTTCGCCCTCGGGCTGCGATATCTGACCATTGGTGACGGCGACGGCCAACTTGTCTCGGGCTCCGGCAAGCGAAAGGCGCGCATCTGCTTCGGGATGATTGAAGCGCCATCGTTCGATAATTTCAGGAAAAAGGACCGAACGGGACGATTGATGGTTGAAACGTTGGACAAGGGCGCAAATCGCCCCGATCGGGACTCTCAAAAGGCTGAGAGGCGAAGGTGTTGATGGAGAGGGTCTCTAGTCACTGGCTAAGGGCCGGCAAGATCCGGAAAAGTGATGCGGAAAACTGTTCCGGTTGCCTTTGACAGTCTTCTATTAAGTAGCTGAAAAATAAGAAGAAATATAGATTTTCTGGGGAACCTTTGGGCATCAGTCAACAGGACGGAAGAGCGGCAATAATTTCCGCTTTCGAACCTCAAGTTTGCGGTGAGGCGGCCAGAAAGCGCCCGGCGGCTTTGCGCCGTCATGCCGGTCCTTCACACCACCCGCACTAGTTTCTGGAAGCTGTCGGTCTGCTGTTCGAGCGGCCACGTCCGGAACGCGGCCGATAGGTGACTTCGATAATGACAGAACGCCCAACATGAGCCTCAGACAGCGTCAATAGTCTCGTAGCATCCGTAGGACGAGCCTCTCCAGCGAACTCGTTTCGGTATCGGCGCGCCGACCAACGCCCTCCGCATTTTGCTGCATTGCAGGAACAACAGAGACCAACTTCACGCTTTAAAATGAATGGTCACCGAAAATGAGTTCCCATTCTGTGCCAGTGCGGTCATGTCTTTGTGAACGCTCGTACGAGCCGTTGCTCGACGACACACGAATCAAAGAGCTGATTTATGGAAAATCCGGTTGCACTGAATCGTCGTTCCGAGAACACGGTCTTCCGTAAAGGGGATGTCTTCGTACTCTTCGGCGAACTGTTCGGCCGCGGATATGCCACCGGCTTGCTCGAGGAAGCCAGACGGGTCGGAATGGAGATTGTAGGGATCACCGTCGGGCGGTGCGACGAGAACAACGCCCTGCGGCCGCTCGACGCGGAGGAACTGTCTTCGGCGGAGGCCCAGCTGCACGTCAGAGACCCTGGTCGGCTCGTGGTCGCTGCCGAGGTTATGTGCTCGGGGGGGAGCATGGGAGGAACAGGTGATCCGCAGCACTCTCCGTGCAAGATTTGGATCGAAATGTCGGCCGCTAATGCTCGTCACTGAGGATGATGCCGCCGAGAATAACTTTGTCTTCCTCCTTGAGAACCTTCTCGCCCCGTACAGCTCTCGCGAAGTAGACGAACCCTCCGAGAGGGCTCCGGTTCACGATCGACGGCTGTTGCGGTCAATCGCAGATATCTACGGCCCTCACTCGATTTTCGAACGCGTAGTTTCATACGGCATCGGCGAGGGTGAGCGTGGCATCGAGCGGGTCCCTCACCACTGGGGATCGATGCGGAAGGTATCATGACGGACGCGCAGGACCAGGTTAAAAGTCAATGTATCTCGACGGTCAACAACAAGGAGGGAAATATGAGTAAGATAAAGGTTCAGGCGGATGAACGAGCTCACCAGTACGACTTGGCAATATCGCTATTGAGAACTGAAACCGAAGCCGTCGCAAGATCTCGCTTTCGCACATGGACGGGTGGCAGTCCTACCGCTGGTGAGGAGTTCGAAGCAGCGCGCCTTGATTATGAATCAGAAAAAGCCAACGAGTAGTTTCAGGGCACATCGTTGGCCTTGTGATCGCTCTATCGAAACCGTCTTCGATTGTAGCGATCACGCCGATGGGCACATTCCGCCCCGCCCGCGATATTTAGCTGGCGGTCACTCCCAGGAGGCGGCAAAGGCAATTCGCTCCAATGTGGCGAGTGGAACTCGCAGGAACCTCTTTCCCAGCTTTCGATCCTGAAAATACGGCGTCGATCCGGAAGCGATATTTGAGCCCAAGGCCCGAAAGGCTGACACAACGTCGACCTCAGACACCCCAGTGAAACGCGAAACAGACCCCTTCTCGATCATGACAAGCTGCTCACCATCCCAATGCGAGATGAAAGCCTGCGTGTTGTTGATATCTCCCTCAGCCTTCCCACATGGGATATGCCCGAGTCCAACGTGTGCAAGGATCGTCAAGGCAGATTGGCGCGCCGTATCATTACCGGCGGTCGTATTGCCTTTCGACGCACAAGCAGCTTGATACAATCGGGAGATCGCCTCGATGGGCAAAGTTTTTTCCCAATCGACAACGCAAGCGCGGATTAGTTCGTCTCCCGACGCAGCGAGCTGAGCAAACCTAGCCGCGGTCGACCGAACGAGGCTGTCAGCACCTGCCCCAGCTAAATGTTCTATATAAGCCGATACGTTGCGTGCAAATCTCGCCTTGATTTCGTCCTGATTTTTGACAAGCCTTTTGATCCACTTTAGATAACTATGACCGGAATAAGTGGCTATCAAGGCTGACAATTCATCTGTTTGCTTCGCCCGTTCATCTTCAGTCCATGAAGACGGCCAAATACCTCCGTGCCTGCGGAGGGGCACGGCAATCGTCATCAATCGGGCATCTTGCCCGCTGCCCTTTCGTCTAGCTTTCAGCGTATCAAGATCTACTTCACCGGTTAAGACAGCGGTCGTGCACCACCGCAGATTTGGGAAATTGGCGCCCTTCGACCGGGACTTTCCCCTTCCGTTCGCGGCCGTATAGATGAAAGGGGATAGAGCCTGCTCAATCGCCGGAACATCAAGTGAGTTCAACTCGTCAAAAACAGCCACGTTGTCGGAGCAATATTGCAACGCCTCCTCGAATGCGCGTGGAGTGGAATCGAATGGCTGCAGTTGCCTATCTGACGGCGGGCGAGTGATTCCGTTGATAAGCGCAGCCAGCGTCGTCTTCCCGGTGCGGCTCTCGCCCCCAAAGTAAATCACAGGACGCTCAGGCGACGGCAATAGACCCAATAAAGGCTGAGCAAAAGCGATCATGGTTGCCGCCGCGACGAAGTCGCTCTTCGTTGCAGCCTCGTCGACGAAGTCTATCAATTCGTCGTTCCGCGCTTCAGGATAAGGTATGTGCTTTCGGCGTAATTCCTGATGAAGAAAGAAATCCGCACTGTTTTTTTCTTTGTGTATTTCGCCATTGAATACGAAACATCTTCCATGCCAACCACTCCGAACCGCGACCACTGCTGAGGAAGGACGAACGTTTTTCAACGCCTCGGCCAACCGCTGCTTGATGACAGGCCGATCGAAAAACTGCAGCCCCGCGTTAAGGAGTTCCGGCACGCATTTTCCAGCATCTGTTGCATCTTCTGCTGGCATCCAGATACGCACGACCGGCCTGTTGCCTACTCGAGCGTAGACGCCGACGCTGGGTCTAGTTTCACCCTCAACTTGGGCTTCCTTCCTTACTTCGATCACCAATTCTTCAGCCATCAGGCTCTCCATTTTTTACTTACTCACTTACCTGAAATTTCACCGCCCCCTACGGCGAGGATGTAAAACGACCTCGCCCTGCAGTTTCGATACCCACCTCGCAAACAGACGCATCCTTGCCTCTAATTGCCATGTTGGGACCCACCTTTGAGCAATTCATCGATAATCAGCTGCAAATCACGGTATTCGAATTTTTCAATCACTACGGCCGGAAGGCCGGTACCGATAAGTAATTCGGTGACGTGATGAGCAGCCATCCAAGCCAACCATTCGACCTTGGCTGGCCCTGTCAGATGATTGGATCTGCCTTCAATCAGGCGGCCATCTTCTCCTACAATTTGATTTCGAAGTTCAGGGACCTGCTTGAAGAAATAGCTCAGGACTCGAGCACGATCCGCCGGCGTTCTCACAGGCTCAAGTTGTACCGGCCGAAGGGCCGAGGACCGCTTTTTCAGCACGGATTTAAAAACAGCCCGAAGGTCCATGCTGGGCACGCCGTCGACAAGGAGATGGCAGTGGGGTTCGAATAAAACCGCCTGACCAGACGTAGGAGCCGCGGAGATTTCCACCATGCCAACCGCCCAAAAGTCAGGGAATGATTTCTGGAGCAGGTTGAGGGCCCTGCGGATTCCGCGTTTGAAGGCGTCGATGTTAAACCGCGTGAGATCGCCAGATCGCCGCCGGTCAGCGGTATCGGCAAAGGTAAGATGGTAGAGATCTGTATAGGTGGAAGAGAGGGACTTGTTCAGCTCTCCCAATGCCCAAGCTCGGGCACGGAATTGCTCGAAGGCGCAAGCGGCACTCGCTCTACGGAGGTCAACCCTGTTCCAATCGAGATGTAAGGCATTGGAGGCAAGATCAACCCGTGCTGCCTGGAGGGCTTCGAGCCGATTTAGCTGCGCAGCTACGATGCCGTCCACCGAGAATGTATTAGAACTGTGAATGCTTTTCAGGGACCCGCGGATCTCAAATTCGCGATCGTGCAGATAACGCTCCAGTCCACTTCGCCCGGTCGATGTTTTACTCATGAGCGCATCCTCCTATAAAACGACGTGCACGGAGTGTCGTCGTTGGAGGGCGGCAAGTTCGATTGACCTTCTGTGCGAAGGATCTTTGTTTATAACCAAACGCGTCGCGCAGCCGTCGGGCAGCATGATAATCCATGGGTAACCTTTTTATAGGGAGGGGGAATTCAAGCGGCAGAGGCGGCGATCTCACCGCCTCTCGCCTCGGATATGCTGCTAGTCCCGGAGGTCGCCAAAGTCTGTCAAATTAAGCTGGTCACGAGACCCGGGCGCCTGGACAAGGCGATTGACCAAAACACCAACACCGAATGTAATCACGCGGTCGGTGATCCGATGGACACCGTAGTTTTGGGCAAGTTCGCCAATCAGTTCTTCACTTTCCACGCAATATGGCCATGCCGGGACGCGCGGATTTCGGTGAATGTAGCCGTACAGGAGATTTTCATGAAGGAAGGCACTGGCTCCAAATTGCCTAGCAATGCTTCCATGGGGAACGAGAGAAGCAACACCGCCGTCATAATTCTTTAAAATCGAAGCAACCTGTTCGTCAGCGTCAGCACGCCGCGTGCCGGAGAATTCAATCGCGACTACCTTACGACGACGAGCTTGTTCCAAGACCAGGCCAGTGGTGCCGATGAAAAGGGAACCTCCGCGGGTGAGCGAAGAGCCAAGACGGCGAAGTAACCCGTTGCCTGCCGAGATCGGGGCCATGCTCCCGTCGCCGATTTTGATAGACGCGTCTTCGAGAATTAACGCTCCTCTATACCAGTCATCCATCTGAAACTCGGGCTTACGCCGGAATTTTGTCAACACCGCTTCCATGTCGGAACCGCACCGCGGGCAGCGCCCGTCTAAACATGGGAAACCATCGTCACACGCCGGCAGCGGTGGTAGATGTTTTTGGAGGCGAAAAAAATGGTCCAGCAAATCGCGCTGGCCCTCAGCAAATGTGAAGTCCATGACCTACCCTCAGATCTCATGTTTAAGAACAGCGGCTCGGCTTATGCCTAGCAGCTAGGTTAATTTACCGGGGTGATGATTGGATCTTTGCGGACACTTATGCCCAAGCATTGCCCAAGCAACGTATTTAGCGCGCTTGCGATCTTGGCATCTTTATCGAGGCCGTTTGGGCACGAAGCCAGCGTTCGCGGCGTAGTCACCACGTTGACATCGTAGGGGTCACAGGTTCAATCCCTGTCACGCCCACCATCCAGTTAGTTGACATCGTTAAGAAATCCGCTTCGGCGGATTTTTTCGTTTATGGCCTCCCCGTTAACCCGCCCGTCCCGAAACGGCACAGCTGCGTCCAAAATTCTTCACCAGCCTTGCTGGCAATTTGGTCATCTGCGCCTGTTACGGTGTTACGGCATCAGGGAGGGGCAGCATGGCGCAGTTCAAGAATTCGGAACATCTCGTCCAGGCCGCAGCGCCGGCTTTTGAGAAGGAGTGGATGCCGGGGCAGAAGGTGCCGAATGCGGGCATCTACCGCTGTCGGACCTGCGGCGACGAGATCGTCGTCCACAAGGACGCCGCCATCCCCCATATTCATCATGAGCATTCGCTCCTCGGCCCCGTGACCTGGAAGCTGCTCGTCTTCGCTCAGAAACACCCCTCGCGTCCCTGACGGCTCGCATCGGCAACGGTTCATGCTGTTTTTGAATTCGGCTCTTTTTTCGCGGGAGCGTACTGAATCGGCCGAAACCCGCCTCGCACCACGACATGGAATGTGCCAAATGCGACCCACCGCGTCATTGATGCGGGATTTTCCCCAATTTGCCCCGCCCGACCTTCGGCGGGGCTTTTTTGTTCCGGGCATCTGATTCGGCCGGGTTCCTTTAACGGGGGCCGAGCGCGTTACACCCGGCAATCAGAGAATCGCATTGCCGGCGGCAAACGCGAGCACCACGAAAACCAGGAAAACGACGAGGAAAAGGAAGAAGAGAATCTTTGCGATCCCGGCTGTCGCGGCGGAAATGCCCGAAAAGCCGAGGAAACCGGAAATCAGCGAGATGACCAGGAAGATGAGAGCCCATTTCAGCATGGAATGTGTTCCTTCACGTTGATGGTCCGATAACGCGAAGAAATGTTCCAGGGTTCCCAACAGCCCTAAGACCTTGCGGCCGGAACCGGCCTACCGGAAGAGATGCGCCGCGCCAGCCACGCCGATCGTCACCCTGTCGCCCGCGGACAGGGTCTCGCGACTCGGAATGTCGAGGCGGAATGTGAAGGCATCGCCGAGCGTGATCCGCACATCCGAAATCGGTCCGCAGAAATTGATCTCGGCGACCGTTGCGAAAACCCCGTCGCCGCCGTTTTGCGCAACGGTGATCTGTTCGGGCCGCAGCATGATCTCGGCCTTGCCGCGATAGGCGATGTCATCGACCGGCAATACCCCGAGCGGGCTCTGGGCGCGCCCATCGGCAACCTCGGCCGGCAGCACGATCGCCTCGCCGAGGAAGGCCGCCGTCGCCACGTCCACCGGACGCGAATAGACCTCGCGCGGGCTCCCCACCTGCGCGAATTTTCCCGCCCGCATCACCGCCACCTGGTCGGCGAAGGCAAGCGCCTCGCCCTGGTCGTGGGTCACCAAAAGCGTGGTGATGCCGGCCGCGGTCAGCACGTCGGTCACCGCCTTGCGGGTCGCGGCCCTGAGGCCGGTATCCAGCGCCGAGAAGGGCTCGTCCAGCAGCATCAGCCTCGGCTTGCGCGCCAGCGCCCTGGCAAGCGCTACGCGCTGCTGCTGGCCGCCTGAGAGCTGGTCCGGCTTGCGGGCGAGCATGGCCGGGTCGAGCCCCACCATATCCATCAGCTGGGCGATGCGGGCGTTCTTCACCGAGGCCTCCGCCTCCAGCCCGAAACCGATATTCTGCCGGATCGTCAGATGCGGAAACAGGCAGCCGTCCTGCGCGACGATGCCGATGCCGCGCTTGTGCGCCGGCACCTGGGAGCGGGCGTCGGCAAGCTGCTGGCCGGCGAACACGATGCGGCCCTCGTCCGGCGCATCGAAGCCGGCAACTAGGCGCAGAAGCGTGGTCTTGCCGCAGCCGGAAGGCCCGACGATCGCGGTGCGGCTGCCGGCCGTGACCGACAGGTCGACGCCGTCGAGGGCCGCGACGGAACCATACTGTTTGCGCAGGGAGGTCAGGGTAAGAAACGTCATCGCCCGGCGATCTTTTTCGATTGGTGGTGGAGAAGAAAGGTGAGCGGCAGCGAGAAGGCGACCATCAGCACCGCATAGGGCGCGGCGCCCGCATAGTCGATCTCGCCGGTCAGCGCCCAGAAGGCCATGGCGAGCGTGCGGGTGCCGTTCGGTGCCAGCATCTGGGTGGCGGTCAGTTCGTTCATGATGCCGAGCGAGGAGAGCGCCACGCCCGCCGCAGCCCCCGGCGCCGCAAGCCGGATGGTGGTCGCGAGCAGCGCATTGCCCGGCGAACGGCCGAGGCTTGCCGCCGCCTGTTCGATCTCGACCGGCACCTGTGCAATACTGGCGCGCAGGCTCACCAGCGCGCGCGGCAAAAACATCACCACATAGGCAAGCACGATGGTCGCAACGCTCTGGTAGAGCGGCAGCATGGCCCGCACGGTGATGGTCACCAGCGCCAGCGCCACGACGACGCCCGGCATCGAGCTCGCGAGATAATAGCACCCTTCCAGGAACCGGCTGGCGCGGGTCGGCCGACGCACCGAAAGCCAGGCAATCGGCACGGCGGCGGCCGTCGTCGCAAGCCCGCCGATCAGGCAGATGGCGAGCGTCTGCCAAAGCGCCAGCCCCACCTCGTCAAGCCGCCATACGCCGGCCCCGCCGGCGATCAGCCAGCGACTGAGGGTCAGCACCGGAACGCCGAGCGCAAACGCGGCCGTCACGGCGGGCAGGAGGAGAGCGACGTATTTCCATTTGCCGAGCCTTGCGATCTTCGGCCGGCGGGCGACGCCGGGCCCAAGCCGCGCATACCGGCTGCGGCCTCGCAACGAGGCTTCGAGGCCGAGCAGCACGAAGCAGCAAAGCACCAGCACCAGCGCCAGCATATAGGCGGCAACGCCGTTATAGGTCGACTGGAACTGGTCGATGATCGCGGTCGTGAATGTGTCGAAGCGGATCATCGCAAACAGCCCGTATTCGGCAAGCAGATGCAGGCCGACCAGCAGCGCGCCGCCGCAAAGCGCGAGCCTGAGCTGCGGCAGCACGACGCGCCGGAAGACGGCAAACGGCGCAAGGCCGAGCGAAGCCGCCTGGTCCTCCAGCGCCGGGTCGAGCAGCCGGAAGGCCGCCGAAAGAGGGAGATAGAGAAACGGAAAATAGGCGACGACCGAGATCGCCACGCCGGCCGGCAATCCGTTGAAGCCGGGCCACAACCCGATCCAGGCATAGGAATGCACGAAAGCCGGGACCGCAAGCGGCGTGACGCAGAGCCACGACCAGAACCGCGCGCCCGGCAGGTCCGAGCGCTCCGTCAGCCAGGCGAGCGAAACGCCGAGCACGGCGCAGATCGGAATGGTCAGGACGACGAGAAGGACGGTATTGACGAGCAGATCGCCGACCCGGGAACGGAAGATCAGCTGCAAGGCCGTCTCCCAGCCGGTGACGACGGTGGCCCAGAGCACAAAGCCGAGCGGCAGAAGCGCCAGCAGCGCCACCACGACCGCGATCGTCAGCGTCCAGGACGATGCCGCCGGCAGGCGGGCTCGCGGCGCGATCGTGATCCTGGTCTCTGTGGTGGAAGTCATTGCCGGTCCGAAAAGATGAGACATCGCAGGTACGCCCTGCGATGTCTCCATGCAACTGGTATCGGCCGCTTTTTAGAGCAGGCCGGCGGCGGTCATCATGTCGGTGACCTTGGCGTTGTTGAGCGTCGACGGCTCGACCTTCGGCGCCTGGAGATCGGCGATCGGGGTCAGGGCCTTGTTGGAAGCCTCGCCCTTGCCGACGGCGTATTCAAAGGAGGTGCCGTCGCGCAGAACCTTCTGGCCGCCCTTGCCGGTCACCCACTTGAGGAAGGCCTGGGCCTGTTCCTTGTGCTTGGAGGAGGCAAGGATGCCGCCGCCCGAGATCGACACGAAGGCGCCCGGATCCTGGTTCTTGAAATAGTGCATGCCGACGTTCTTGGTGTTCTCGCCGGTCTTCGCCACGTCGCCGAAATAGTAGTAGTGATAGATCAGCGCGCCTTCGAACTGGCCGGCATTGACCGCCTTCATGGCAGTCGAGTTGCCACGGATCGGGGTTGCATTTTCCTTCATGCCCTTCAGCCAGGCGGCGGTCGCTTCTTCGCCCTTGAGCTGCAGCAGCGCACCGACGATCGCCTGGAAATCGGCGCCCGACGGAGAAGCCGTCCAGCGGCCCTTCCATTCCGGCTTGGCAAGGTCGAGCATCGACTTCGGCAGCTTGTCTTCGGTCAGCTTGGTCTTGTCATAGGCAAAAACGGTCGAGCGGGCGGCGATGCCAACCCAGTTGCCGTTGGCCGGATGGAAGCCCGGCAGAACCTGGTCGAGCGTCGCCTTTTCGATCGGCGCAAACAGGCCCTTGCCGTCGACCAGCACCATGGCCGGCGAATTTTCGGTCAGGAACACGTCGGCCGGCGAATTGGCGCCTTCCTGAACGATCTGGTTGGCGATTTCGAGGTCGCTGCCCTGGCGGATGGTGACGACGATGCCGGTCTCTTCCGTGAAGGCCTTCGCCCATTCCTTGGTCAGCCCTTCATGCTGGGCATTGTAGATGGTGAGGCTGTCGGCCACCTGCGCCGAAGCCGGCGAGGAAAGGGCGAGAACGGAAAAGGCCAGGGCAACGCCCGCGGCCAAGCTGAATGCAGTCTTCAAGATCGCCTCCGCAAGAAGTCAGGAATTTGACGAGGCCGTCTTAACCAAAGCAGAGATTTGCGGTCAAGTTTATTTCCGCCTAATATGTAACAAACGCGTGACTTCCGTTTACATTACAGGGAGATAACAACATCAGGCCAAACTGTCGCGGTCTCGGTGCACCCCCTATCGCCATAGGCCGTGTCCCACGCACAGTTGCCGGCAACAACGTCCATCAGCATCGACGCGGATATCCGCGCGGGCGCACGAATCAGCTATGGCTCTTTCGAACACATCGGGAACGGGCATGGCTGTTGCTTATCTGGAAAAGCTGAACGACGCGCAGCGGCGCGCGGTGGAGCATGGCGCGGACGTGCCGAACGGCGGCGCGGCCGGCCCGCTTCTGGTCATCGCCGGTGCCGGTTCCGGCAAGACCAACACCCTCGCCCACCGCGTCGCGCATCTGATCGTCTCGGGCGCCGACCCGCGCCGCATCCTGCTGATGACCTTTTCCCGCCGCGCGGCTTCGGAAATGGGCCGCCGCGTCGAGCGCATTTGCGCCCAGGTGCTCGGCGCCAATGCCGGCATCATGACCGATGCGCTCGCCTGGGCCGGCACCTTCCACGGCATCGGCGCCCGCCTGCTGCGCCTCCATGCCGATCAGATCGGTCTCGACCACGACTTCACCATCCACGACCGGGAAGATTCCGCCGACCTGATGAACCTGGTGCGCCACGAACTCGGCTTCTCGAAGACCGAGAACCGGTTTCCGACCAAGGGCACCTGTCTGCAGATCTATTCGCGCGCCGTGAATTCCGAAACCCCGCTCGACGAGGTGCTGAAACTCTATTTCCCCTGGTGCTCCGCCTGGGAGCCGCAGCTGCGCGAACTGTTCGCCTCCTATGTCGAGGCCAAGCAGGCCCAGAACGTGCTGGATTACGACGACCTCCTGCTCTACTGGGCGCAGATGATGAGCGAACCGGCGATTGCCGAGGATGTCGGCGGCCGTTTCGACCATGTCCTCGTTGACGAATACCAGGATACCAACCGCCTACAATCGTCGATCCTGATGGCGATGAAGCCCGGCGGCATTGGCCTCACCGTCGTCGGCGACGACGCCCAGTCGATCTATTCCTTCCGCGCCGCGACGATCCGCAACATCCTCGACTTCCCCAACACCTTCGACCCGCCGGCCAATATCGTCACCCTCGACCGCAACTACCGTTCGACCAGCACGATCCTCGCCGCCGCCAACGGCGTCATCGATCTCGCCCGCGAGCGCTTCACCAAGAACCTCTGGACCGACCGCCAGTCGGAGGAACGCCCCCGCTTGGTCGCCGTCAAGGACGAGACGGAACAGGCCAACTACATCGTCGAGAAGATCCTCGAAAACCGCGAGACCGGCATGACGCTCAAGCAGCAGGCAGTGCTGTTTCGCTCCTCGCATCATTCCGGCCCGCTCGAAGTCGAGCTCACCCGCCGCAACATCCCTTTCGTGAAATTCGGCGGTCTGAAATTTTTGGACAGCGCCCATGTCAAGGACATGCTGGCGGCCCTGCGTTTCGCCCAGAACCCGCGCGATCGCGTCGCCGGCTTCCGGCTGATGCAGCTCATCCCCGGCATCGGGCCCCAGACGGCCGGAAAAATCCTCGACGCCATCGCCGCCGACCCGGAACCGCTGGCAGCCCTGCAGGAAATCCCAGCCCCGCCGCGCTCCGGTGCCGACTGGCCCGCCTTCGTCGAGATGCTCGCCGCCGTCCGCAAGGGCCAGGGCTGGCCCTCCGAGATCGGCCTTGCCCGGCAGTGGTACGAACCGCATCTTTCCCGCATCCACGAGGACGCCGAGACCCGCAAGGCCGACCTGCTGCAGCTCGAACAGATCGCCTCGGGTTATACGTCCCGCGAGCGTTTCCTCACCGAACTGACCCTCGACCCGCCGGATGCGACAAGCGCCGAATCCGGTACGCCCCTGCTCGACGAGGATTACCTGATCCTCTCAACCATCCACTCCTCCAAGGGCCAGGAATGGCGCTCGGTTTTCCTCCTGAACTGCGTCGACGGCTGCATCCCGTCCGATCTCGGCGTCGGCTCGACCGCCGAGATCGAGGAGGAGCGCCGCCTCCTCTACGTGGCGATGACCCGCGCCAAGGACCATCTGCACCTGATGACGCCGCAGCGTTTCTTCGTGCACGGCCAGGCCTCGCAGGGCGACCGGCACGTCTATGCGGCCCGCACCCGTTTCATCCCGGCCACCCTGCTGCAATTCTTCGAAACCGCCGCCTGGCCGGTCGTCGCGCCGATGTCCGAGGCCGAACGCCAGGCCCGCCACCAGGTCCGCATCGACGTCACCGCCCGCATGCGCGGCATGTGGCGATAGCGAGCCCGAAAATCGTACCGGTCGTCATAAGCTTTGGACACGATTGTGGGATGAGCCGTCATCAGCCGATTGCAACAGCCGGGTAAGCCGGCGCCTGTCTGCATGTGAGGCCTGGATATACCGGAGGATCGAATTCGCATGAACGGCATCGACGTCTTCGACGGGCACAACGACTCGGTTCAGTACATGTCGGACTACAAACCCGGCGGCCGGGATTTCCTGGCCCGCTCCGAGGCGGGGCCTCTCGATCTTCCCCGCGCAATGGAGGGGCGTCTCGTCGGCGGGCTGTTCGCCCTTTATGCCCATCCCGAGCGCAAGCCGGAAAACAACGTGACGCAGACCAGCGACGGATACGAGGTCCGTTATGCGGAGGCCCTGGACGAGGGTTATGCCCGCCGGCTGATCGACGCCCAGCTTGATGCGATGAACCGATTGATCCGGCGCTCGGACGGCCGCATGCGGCTCGCCACCGGCGTCGATGAAATCAACGCCGCCCGGGCCGCTTCCGCCTTGGCCGTCGTGCTTCACATGGAGGGCGCGGAAGCGATCGGCCCCGGTCTCGACTATCTCCACACCCTTCACGCAGCAGGCCTGCGTTCTCTCGGCCCGGTCTGGAGCCGCCCGAACATCTTCGGTTACGGCGTTCCCTTCGCCTATCCGAGATCGCCCGACACGGGCCCCGGACTGACCGATGCCGGCCGGGATCTCGTCAGGACCTGCAATACGCTGGGTATCATGATCGACCTCGCGCATCTGAACGAGCGCGGCTTCTGGGACGTGGCAGCCTTGAGCACCGCCCCGCTCGTCGCCACCCATGCCTGCGCCCATGCCATATGCCCCTCGACCCGCAACCTCACCGACCGGCAGCTCGACGCCATCCGCGATACGGACGGCGTCATCGGCTTCAACCTCGCAGTCTACGACATCCGCGCCGATGCGCATCTCGATGCCGATACGCCGCTCGACCTCGTCGTCCGCCACATCGAATATCTCGTCAACCACGTGGGAGCCGATAGAGTAGCCCTTGGATCGGACTTCGACGGCACCGTCGTGCCCCGCGAGATCAAGGATGCCAGCGGCCTTCCCCGCCTCTTAGAAGCCATGCGCAAGGCCGGATTTGATGAACCGGCCTTGAAGAAATTCGCCTTCGAAAACTGGCTCCGCGTCTTCGGCCTGACTTGGCAGTGCTGACCGGAGAAGACGGCCAAATGGCGGTCCTGCAATGGTTTTATCCCGGCTTGTCCCCTCGCCTGTCGCATTGACTTCGCCCGGGCCGGGTGGGAAACAACCGACATCATTCGGGTATCCAGGGAGGGGATCGAGATGACCAGCCGCAAGATCGTTCTTGTGCAGGGCGCCTGGGGTTCGAGTGCGAGCTGGACGCCGGTCGCAGATATTCTGCGCGGCATGGGCCATCAGGTCTTCGTGCCGAGCCTCACCGGGCTCGGCGAACGCACCCACCTGTTTTCCGGAGCGATCAACCTCGACACCCATATCGCCGATGTCTGCGGCCTGATCGAAGCCGAAGGCCTGGAGGAATTCGATCTCGTCGGCCATTCCTATGGCGGCATGGTGATAACCGGCGTCGCCGACCGGTTCGCGCCCCGCATCCGCACGCTCACCTATCTCGACGCCTTCCTGCCGGAAGACGGCCAGTCGGCGCTCGATCTGCTTGGTCCCGAAGTCGCGATGGCCAACCTTGCCATGGCCGGCGAACATGGCGGCGTCGCGGTACCGCCTCCGGCCCGCCACGCCACCCGCGTGCCGGAACATCTGCGCCATTACATGACCAGCCGCTCGCCGCATCCCTTCGCCTCGATGATCCAGAAGATCAGGCTGACCGGCGCCTACCGGAAAATCGCGAAAAGGCTCTACGTCTCGGCCAATATCGACCAGTCGAAGATCTTTTCCGGCATCTACGCCAAGGTCGGCGCCGATCCGTCCTGGGCATCCATGGAGGTGCCGAGCGGCCACATGCTGCAGCTCGAAATGCCGGAAAAGATCGCCCGCATCATCGCTGACTTCATCGGCTGAGACGGCAGCCGGCCACTCTTGTCGGCGATCACCCGTACCGCTCAGAGAAGGTCCCGCCAGCCCCTACCGGCTCTCCCGCCCGCCCCCATGCCGTTCCAGAAGCTCGATCTGTATCTGCTGCATTTCCGCCAGCCGCTCCCATTGATGCGCCATCTGGTGGTCGATCTTTTCGTGGAGCTGGCGGATTTCCAGTTCGGCGCGCAGGTTGATCATGTAGTCGTTCTCGGAGCGCATCCGGTCCTTCTCCTCCTGCCGCCGCTGGCTCATCATGATGACCGGCGCTTGCAGCGCCGCAAGGCATGAGAGCACCAGATTGAGCAGGATGAACGGATAAGGGTCGAAAGGCTGTGCGAACAGGCCGACGACGTTGATCCCCATCCAGACGACCAGCACGCCGAGGAAACTCAGGATGAACGTCCAGGAACCGCCGAAGGCAGCGACCTTGTCGGCCACCCGTTCGCCGAAGGTGGGACTGCGCTCGAGCAGGTTCGCAGCGCTCGTCTGCACGGTCGAGGCGCCCTTCTCGAAACTGTCGAGCACCTGCTTGTCGAGCTCGGAAAGCTCGCCACGCTCCTCGTCGAGCAGCCTTTCCACGTAACGGCGTCGGAAGCGCGCAAGGTCCTCGTCGCAGATCAGGCTGTTCTCATCGCAACCCTTCACCTCCTCGACGATCATCTCGGCAAGGTGCGGTCGCAGATATCCGGTCCTGTGCAGTCTCGACAACGGAAAGGTGCGGCCGCAGATGATGCATTGTCCGGTCTTGGTGGAGGCCAGATGCCTGCTCATTTCATGCCTCTTCCGTCTTCTTTTCCGTATGCATCTGCAGCGGCGACAGATGGAAGAGCCGCGGCGAGAACTTATCGCGAAACGCTTCCGAACGACCGATATAGATGAGCGTCATCCCATCGAGACGGCTGAGCACGTCCAGCAGCCGATCCTGGGTTTCCGGCTCGAGGCCTTCCAGCACGTCGTCCATGATCAGCCATTCCGGCTTCCGCAGCGCCGCGTTGGCGATCGCGAGCGACGCTTCCTCGTCCTTGTCGAGCAGCCGGTCCCAGCGCTCCACCTCGTCCAGCCTGTGCACCAGGCGGCCGAGCCCGACCTTTTCCAACGCTTGCGTCAGCGCCCTGTCGTCGACGCCGGCAAGCCCGGCCGGATAGGTCATCACCTCGCGCAGCGTCGCCGTCGGCAGGTATCCGTCCTGCGGCATCAGGATCATGCTGCTCACCGGCGGCAAGCCGATCTCGCCGCGCCCCCAGGGCCAGATGCCGGCCAGCGCCTGGAAGAACAGGTGCCTGTCGGCGCCGGGATCGCCGTTGATCATCACCCGCTCGCCCGGTTTGATCCGGCAATCGCCTTCCACGACGCGCACACCGTGTCCCGCCCCGGCCAGCTCGGGATCGCCATGAACCGTGATCCCGCAAAGGCTGATGCCCTGGCCGGCCGGCGCCTCGCGATAGGCGATCACCTCGCCCCCCTCGGCCGGACTGTCCATGGCGAGCAGCGCATTGCGAAAGGAGGAAACGCGGTTCAGCGTCGCCCGCCAGTCGGCGATGACGCTGAAATTGACGACATACCAGCGCAGCGCCTGATTGACCTGGTTGAAGGCGCCGACCGCCATCATCAGTCCGCCGAAGGAAAGCTCGCCGGAAAAATACATCGGCGAGGCGATGATGATCGGCGCCACCAGGGCCAGCCAGCCGAAGCCGGCCGACACCCAGGTGAGATTGGCGAGCGCCCAAGCGAGCTTGCGCAGCATGCCCAGCACCCCGTCGATCGCGAAATGCACGCGGGTGAGCTCGTTCGCCTCGCCGCGCGCCAGGGCAATCGGTTTCAGGTTCTCGTTGGCCCGCACCAGGGCTGCGCGCAGGTCCGCTTCGCGCGCGTAACGTTCGGCATTGAGCCGCGGCAACAGGTTGCCGACTACGTTGCTGAGCACAGAACCGAGGAGCGCGTAAAGGACCGTCGCCCATACCATGTAGCCGGGGATCGAAATGGTGCGGCCGGCGAGATGGAAGACGAAATCCGACGAGATCGCCCAGAGCACGCCGATGAAGCTTGCCAGCAGGATGGTGGAATTGACGAGGCCGATCGCCAGCGCCGTGGTGTTTTCCGCCAGGATGCGCGTGTCCTCGTGCAGCCGCTGGTCGGGATTGCTGGCGATCGTGCCGGCCCCGGCGAGTTTCAGCGCCCGGCCAGGCTTCAGCCAGACGTCAGCGAGATCACGCGCCAGCCCCTCGCGCATCCGCATCGCCGTGATCTGGTTCAGCCACTGCTGGACGACGTTGAGCAGGGTCAGCGAAAAGGCGATGACGCCGAAAATGACGAGCTGGTTTAGGAATTCCGGCATGTCGCGACGTTCGAGCGCATCGTAGAACGGTCCGTTCCACTCGTTCAGCCGGTAAGTCGCATAGGTCGTCGCGAAGATGACCAGAAGCAGCGCCGCCGTCAGCACCAGGACGCGATTGCGCACCGGCGCATTCCAGAATGCCCCGCCCATCATGCGGAGCTGGCCACCCAGGGAAAGCTCGAAGGCCGGCACTACGCCTTCGGAATTCTGCGACATCTACTGCGACTCCTACAATCACCCTCGTCGATCCGAACTTAGCATGCGTTTGCGGCTTGCGCAGCCTGAAGGGTCGGACGTGGTTTATATGGTGGCGCAATCGTCGATCTGCACGCCGCCCAGCATTTCGATCCCGAATGACGGTCAATTCGTCAACGTCATACGGTCACGATCGACCATTCGGCTGGGGGGACCAATATGACGATCGGCCAAAAGATAGCATTGCTTGCCTTTGTGATGTTCATCGCAGTCGCCGGAATTATTTCTCGGCACCTCATGTTCGGCAGTTTCAACATGGGGGACAGAACCGGCACGATCGGACTGATGGCGATCATCCTCGCCTTCATCTTCGGGACGGCAATAGCGGCGATTTTTCCCGAGGCGTTCTAAGCTCCCCGCCGCCGAAGCTTCGCCTCTCCCGCAGCTTCTACGTCCCGCTAAACTATTGCTATTTCCGTGCCTATATGTTACTGACCGACCAGTCAGTCATAAATGTGAGCCCGCCATGGCCGAGAAGAAAAGAGAAAGACGCGATCCGCAGCAGCGCCGGACGGAAATCCTGGCCGCCGCCTTCGCCTGTTTTTCCGAACGCGGTTTCGCCGCCACCCGCATGGAGGATGTCGCTGTTCGCGCCGGCATCGCCAAGGGCACCGTCTACCTGCATTTCCCCGACAAGGAGGCGCTGTTCACCGAACTCGTCTCCGGCATCGCCTCGCCGATCCTCGGCCAGATCGACGGGCTGGCCGCCAACCAGGCGATCCCGCCGCGTTTCGCCATCTCGATGTTCTACACCCTCTTCAAGCGCGAGGTGCTGGAGACCGAGCGCCGTCATCTTCTTCGGCTGATTTTGGCCGAGGGCCCGATGTTTCCGGGCGTCACGGAATTTTACCACCGTGAGATCATCTCCACGGGCCTTGGCGTGTTGCGCATCCTCCTGAAGCGAGCGGCTGACCGCGGCGAATTGCACAATCCGGCGCTGGCCGAAATGCCGCAGATCGTCATGTCGCCAGCGCTGCTCTCGATCATCTGGACGACGCTGTTCGAACCTTACGAGCATCTCGACACCCAAAAGCTCTTCGACACCTTCCTCGATACCCTGTTCGTGCCGGAGGGGAGCGCATCATGAGACGCATCCTCGTCATCCTGATCCTCGCAGGCGCCGCCCTCGCCGCCCTGCCCTTCATTTTCGCCGATCGCGCGCCACGCCCCTATCAGGGCTGGGTCGAGGCCGACACGCTGTTCATAGGCACCGAGACCATCGGCCGCCTGACAAAGCTTGATGTCGCCGAAGGCCAGGCGATCGAGGCCGGAACGCCACTCTTCAGGCTCGACACATCCGGCGAAGAGGCGGCGGTCACCGCGGCACGCGCCGCCCTTGCCCAGTCGCAGGCTGCGCTCGATCTTTCCGAGGCCGCGCAGAAGCGCCCGGAAGAAATCGACGTGCTGCGTGCCTCCGAGCGGGAAGCCTCCGCCCGGCTGGAGCTTGCCGAACAGGATCTCGACCGCACCCGGGTCCTTGTCGAGCGCGGCACCGCCACCCGCGCCAATCTCGACACCGCCACCGCCACCGAAGCCGCCAACCACGCCGCTCTCGACAATGTCCGCAGCCAGATCGTCCTCGCGGCGCTGCCTGCCCGCAACGAAACGCTGCGCCAGGCACGCGAAACGGTCGCCGCCGCCAGGGCCGAGCTTGCCTCGGCCGAGGCAGCCCTCGCCCGCCGCTCGGTTTCGGCACCGGCCGCCGGCAGCATCGAGACACTCTATTACCGCATCGGCGAGGTCGTCCCGGCCGGCCGGCCGGTCATTGCCCTCCTGCCGCCCGAAACCGTCCGTATCCGCTTCTTCGTGCCGGAAACCGAGATCGCCAGATTGTCGCTTGGCCAGCCGGTCCGCGTCACATGCGACGCCTGCCGGCCGACCGATGCCAAGCTCAGCTTCATCGCCAAAAACGCGGAATACACCCCGCCGGAAATCTACAGCCTCGAGGAGCGCGCCAAGCTCGTCTATCGCGTCGAAGCCGTCCCGGCCGATCCGAAGGCGCTGCGCCCCGGCCAGCCGGTCGATGTCGTGCCCGGACCACGCCCATGACCGCCGGAACCTACGAAGCCGACGCCCCCGAAACCGTGATCGACGTCCATCACCTCACCAAGAGTTTTGGCGGCCGCAAGGTGGTCGACGATGTTTCGATGTCGGTGAAAAAGGGCCGCATCCACGGCTTTCTCGGCCCCAACGGCTCCGGCAAGACCACCACCATCCGCATGCTCTGCGGCCTCTTGACGCCCGACAGCGGCGACGGCACCTGCCTCGGTTTCGACATCCTGACTGAGAGCGACCGCATCCGCCGCCGGGTCGGCTACATGACCCAGAAATTCTCGCTCTACCAGGATCTCTCCATCCGCGAAAACCTCGAATTCGTCGCCCGCGTCTACGGCCTGTCCGATCCGCACGGCAAGGCGAGTGCGGCGATCGAACGCCTCGGCCTCAAGGGCCGCGAGAAACAGTTGGCCGGCGAATTGTCCGGCGGCTGGAAGCAGCGCCTCGCGCTCGGCGCCTGCATCCTGCCCGAACCCGCGCTCCTCCTGCTCGACGAACCGACCGCCGGCGTCGACCCCAAGGCCCGCCGCGATTTCTGGAACGAGATCCACGCGCTTGCCGCCGACGGCCTCTCGGTGCTCGTCTCCACCCATTACATGGACGAGGCCGAGCGCTGCCACGAGATCGCCTACATCGCCTATGGAAAACTGCTCGCCGAAGGCACGGTGGACGAAGTGATCGCCGGCACCGGCCTCGTCACCTTCACCGTCTCCGGCCCGGATGTCCACCATCTGCAAACCGAACTCGAAAACCGGCCCGGCATCGACATGATCGCCCCCTTCGGCACCAGCCTGCATGTCGCCGGCCGCGATGCCGCGGCGCTGGAACAGGCGATCGTCCCCTATCGCGAAAAGCCCGGTCTCAAGTGGGAAAAGGGCGAGCCGACGCTCGAGGACGCCTTCATCGACCTGATGCGCCGCTCGGAGGACAATTTCAAATGACCCCGGCACCAGGCAGCGTGAACGGCAACGGCAATGGCGGCTCCTTCGGCCGCTTCTGGGCGATGACGGTCAAGGAATTTATCCAGATGACCCGCGATCGCATCACGCTCGCGACCATGGTCATGCTGCCGATCATGCAGCTTTTCCTGTTCGGTTTTGCGATCAACACCACCCCGCACAACCTGCCGACCGCCGTGCTGATGCGCGAAAACAGCGATGTCGGCCGCTCCATCCTCGCCGCCCTGAAGAACACCGATTTCTTCGAGGTGAAGTCGGTCGTCACGCGCGCCGAGGACATGGACGCCCTCCTGCAATCCGGCGAGGCCCTGTTCGTCGTCGAAATTCCCCAAGGTTTCGAGCGGTCGCTGCGCCGCGGCGATTCTCCCTCGCTCCTGGTCGCAGCCGACGCCACCGACCCGGTCGCCTCAAGCTCCGCGCTCGGCGCGCTCTCCGGCATCGTTTCCACCGCACTCGAAAACGACCGGCATGTCGCCTTCGCCGAACCGGTGAAACCCGCCTTCCAGATCGTCCAGCATCGCCGCTACAATCCCGCCGGCTCCTCGACTTTGAACATCGTCCCCGGCCTGCTCGGCACGATCCTGACCATGACGCTGCTGATCTTCACCGCGCTTTCGGTCACCCGCGAGGTCGAGCGCGGCACGATGGAGAACCTGCTCTCCATGCCGATCAAGCCGCTCGAAATCATGCTCGGCAAGATCGCGCCCTACGTGCTGATCGGTCTCATCCAGGCGCTTGTCATCATCGGCGTCGGCATCCTCGTCTTTCGCGTGCCGATCCTCGGCGATCCCGTGTCGCTGGCGGCGGCGACCTCGCTCTTCGTCGTCACCAACCTGTCGATCGGCTACACGTTCTCGACGATCGCCGCCAACCAGCTGCAGGCCATGCAGATGGCGATGATGTTCTTCCTGCCGAACATCCTTCTCTCCGGCTTCATGTTCCCCTTCGCCGGCATGCCCGACTGGGCGCAATGGATCGGCGAGGCGCTGCCGCTCACCCACTATATCCGCATCGTCCGCGCGGTAATGCTCAAGGGCGCCAGTATCGAGACCCTTGCCTATGACACGCTGGCGCTGGCCGGCCTGATGGCCGTCGCCATGCTGATCGCGGTCCGCCGGTTCCGCCGCACGCTGGATTGAGATCGGTAAAACCTACGTATTTCGCCGGTGTTGCCGCATCGCGATAAGCCCGGATTCCGCCTTGCATTATTCTCGTGCATTGCACAAAATCCTGGCAACGATCATCGACCGGCCACGAAAGGCCGGCAAGGGCAGCCAGAGGGGCGGCCGAAGGGGCAGCATGTCGATCAAGGCGAGTATCTACCACCTTACCCATTACATGTACGACAAACCCGTCCGTCTCGGACCGCAGATCATCCGCCTCAAACCGGCCGCCCATTCCCGCACCAAGGTGCTCAGCCACTCGCTGAAGGTGACGCCGTCCAACCATTTCGTGAACCTGCAGCAGGATCCCTACGGCAACTATCTTGCCCGCTTCGTCTTCCCCGACCCGGTCACCGAGTTCAAGATCGAGGTCGATCTCGTCGCCGACATGACGGTCTACAATCCCTTCGATTTCTTCGTCGAGGAGGAGGCGACGAAATGGCCGTTCGCCTACCCGCCGGAACTGGTCGAGGACCTGTCGATCTACATGACGCCGGAGCCGCCGGAACCGGCGCTCGCCGATTACCTGAAGACCTTCGACATGTCCCCCGGCCAGCCGACGGTCGACATGGTGGTCGGCATCAACGCCCGCCTGCAGAAGGCGATCGGTTATGTCATCCGCATGGAGCCCGGCGTGCAGACGCCGGAACAGACGCTCACTTCCGCCATGGGCTCCTGCCGTGACACAAGCTGGCTGCTCGTCCAGATCCTGCGCCATCTCGGCCTCGCCGCCCGCTTCGTCTCCGGTTACCTGATTCAGCTGACGCCGGACCTCAAGGCGCTCGACGGCCCGTCGGGCACCGAGGTCGACTTCACCGACCTGCATGCCTGGTGCGAAGTTTATCTCCCCGGCGCCGGCTGGGTCGGCCTCGACCCGACCTCCGGGCTCTTGACCGGCGAAAGCCATATCCCGCTTGCAGCAACGCCGCATTACCGCAACGCCGCACCGATCTCGGGCGGGTATTTCGGCGAGGCCGAAACCTCCTTCGCCTTCGACATGAAGGTCAACCGCGTCGCCGAACATCCGCGCATCACAAAACCCTTCTCCGACGAATCCTGGAATGCGCTGAACGACCTCGGCGAACAGGTCGACCGCGTCCTGCATGCCCAGGACGTGCGCCTCACCATGGGCGGCGAACCGACCTTCGTGTCGATCGACGATTTCGAATCGGGCGAATGGAACACCGATGCCGTCGGCCCGACCAAGCGCGAAAAGGCCGATGTCCTGATCCGCAAGCTGCGCGAGCGTTTCGCGCCGGGCGGCTTCCTCCATTACGGCCAGGGCAAGTGGTATCCGGGCGAAAGCCTGCCGCGCTGGACCTTCTCACTCTACTGGCGCAAGGACGGCCGGCCGATCTGGAGCAATCCGGACCTCGTCGCCGAGGAAGGCCGCGACTACGGCATCGGCGCGCAGGATTCCGAAAGGCTGCTCACCGGCATCGCCGCCGAACTCGGCATCGGCCCCGACATGGTCGTGCCGGCCTATGAAGACCCGGCCGAATGGATCATCAAGGAAGGGTCGCTGCCGGACAATGTCGATCCGTCCAATTCGAAACTGAAGGATCCGGAAGAGCGCAACCGCATCGCCCGCGTCTTCGAACGCGGCCTGACCAGCCCGAGCGGTTATGTTCTGCCCGTCCAGGCCTGGAACGCGCAAGCGAGCGGCAAGCGCTGGATCAGCGAGAAATGGCGCACCCGCCGCGGCCGCATCTTCCTGGTGCCCGGCGACAGCCCGGTCGGTTACCGCCTGCCGCTCGGCACCCTGC
The DNA here is from genome assembly GCF_031455615.1 of Neorhizobium sp. 2083. NCBI lineage: Bacteria > Pseudomonadati > Pseudomonadota > Alphaproteobacteria > Hyphomicrobiales > Rhizobiaceae > Neorhizobium > Neorhizobium sp. 2083. The sequence continues at coordinate 600,692 of NZ_JAVDTC010000002.1, forward strand.
CTTACATTTCTCCGTCGCAGTTCCCCTATATCCACGAGGCCGATCCCTCCATCCCGCGCAAGCCATTGCCCGACGTGATCGTCCCGGCCGGCCGTGCCATGCCGGAATCCTCGTTCAAGGCGGGGGATGCCGCCAATCCGGGCCGGGTCGAACAGACGATCGGCGAGATCGGCGGGGCGGTGCGCACCGCGATTTCGGTCGAGCCGCGCGATGGCCGTCTCTGCGTCTTCATGCCCCCCGTCGAGCGGATCGAGGACTATCTCGAACTGATCGCCGCGGCCGAGAACGCCGCCACCGCACTGGGCCTCGCCGTGCATATCGAGGGTTACGCGCCGCCCCACGACGAGCGCATCAACGTCATCCGCGTTGCACCCGATCCGGGTGTCATCGAGGTCAACATCCATCCGGCCGCGAGCTGGAAGGAAACGGTCGGCATTACCACCGCGATCTACGAGGAAGCCCGCCAGAGCCGTCTCGGCGCCGACAAGTTCATGATCGACGGCCGCCACACCGGCACCGGCGGCGGCAACCATGTCGTGGTCGGCGGCGCCAATCCGAACGACAGCCCCTTCCTGCGCCGCCCCGACCTGTTGAAGAGCCTGGTCCTGCACTGGCAGCGCCACCCCTCGCTCTCCTACCTGTTCTCCGGCCTGTTCATCGGCCCGACCTCCCAGGCGCCGCGTATCGACGAGGCCCGTCACGATTCGATGTACGAGCTGGAGATCGCCCTTGCCCAGGTGCCGGCACCCGGCCAGGGCGTACCGCCGCTTCCCTGGCTGGTCGACCGCCTGTTCCGCAACCTCCTGACCGACGTCACCGGCAATACCCACCGCTCGGAAATCTGCATCGACAAGCTGTTTTCGCCGGACGGTCCGACCGGCCGCCTCGGCCTCGTCGAGTTCCGCGGCTTCGAAATGCCGCCGAACGCCCGCATGTCGCTTGCCCAGCAGCTGCTCGTCCGCGCCCTGATCGCCCGCTTTTGGAAGAACCCGCTGCAGGGCCGCTTCGTGCGCTGGGGAACCGCACTCGCCGACCGCTTCATGCTGCCGCAGTACGTCTGGGCCGACTTCATGGACGTCCTCCAGGACCTGCGCGAAAACGGCTTCGACCTTCGCCCCGAATGGTTCGAGGCGCAGCTCGAATTCCGCTTCCCCTTCTTCGGCGAGGTCGAATACGAAGGCTCGAAGCTGGAGCTGCGCCAGGCGCTCGAACCCTGGCATGTGATGGGCGAGCAAGGGGCGATCGGCGGCACCGTGCGTTATGTCGATTCGTCGGTCGAGCGTCTCCAGGTGCGGCTGGAAACCACCAATCCGGCCCGCTACACCGTCGCCTGCAACGGCCGCGCGGTTCCGCTCAAGGGCACCGGCACGTCCGGCGTTTCGGTCGCCGGCGTCCGCTTCAAGGCCTGGCAGCCGGCCGCCGGCCTGCACCCGGTCCTGCCGGTTAATACGCCGCTCACATTCGACATATATGATACATGGTCCGGCCGTTCGATCGGCGGCTGCATCTACCATGTTGCCCATCCGGGCGGGCGTAACTATGAGACGTTCCCGGTCAACGGCAACGAGGCGGAAGCACGCCGGCTCGCGCGGTTCGAACCATGGGGTCACACGGCCGGAAGTTATGCGCTTCTGGCGGAAACGCCCTCGCCCGAATTCCCGCTGACGCTCGATCTGCGCCGGCCGCAAGGAGTCTGAACAAGTCGATGTCCAAGGCACCGGCAACCGAACGCAAGGCAAAAGAGGGGATCGCTCGCGATCCCCTGCTTGGTTATGCCGCGCTGCCGGGCGTTGCCGACGAGATGCTCGATGCGAACGGCCAGATCCGCCCGGTCTGGCGCAACCTGATCTCCCATCTCGGCCGCATGACCGAGGGCGAGCTGCGCGAGCGTTTCGCCCGTGCCGACCGTTACCTGCGCGATGCCGGCGTCTTCTACCGGACCTACGGCGCTCAGGGGAGCGGCGAGCGCAACTGGCCGATCAGCCATGTCCCCGTGCTGATCGACGGCCGTGAATGGGAAACGGTCTGCAAGGGCCTCATCCAGCGCGCCGATCTCCTGGAAGCGCTGATCGCCGATATCTACGGCGACAACAGGCTGGTCCAGGAGGGCTTTTTGCCGCCGGCGCTGATCGCCGGAAACTCGGAGTTCCTGCGCCCGCTGGTTGGCGTCAAGCCGGTCGGCGGCCATTACCTGCATTTCTGCTCCTTCGAGATCGGCCGCGGCCCGGACGGCAACTGGTGGGTGCTCGCCGACCGCACCCAGGCCCCGTCCGGCGCCGGTTTCGCGCTCGAAAACCGCGTTGCCACCACCCGCTCCTTCTCCGATATCTATGCGGAAAGCCATGTGCACCGGCTGGCCTCCTTCTTCGGCGCCTTCCGCGATGCGCTGCAGTCTCACAAGCAATATCCGGACGACCGTATCGCCGTTCTGTCTCCCGGCCCCGCCAACGAGACCTATTTCGAACACGCCTATATCGCCCGTTATCTCGGCTTCATGCTGCTCGAAGGCGAGGATCTGACCGTTGTGAACGACCGCGTCATGGTCCGCACCGTCGCGGGTCTCAAACCGGTCGGCGTGCTCTGGCGCCGCCTCGATGCGGCCTATGCGGATCCGCTCGAACTCAACCAGCATTCCCATATCGGCACGCCCGGCATGGTGCAGGCGCTGCGGGCCGGTGCGCTCACCTTCGTCAACGCGCTCGGCTCCGGCATTCTCGAAACCCGCGCCCTGCTCGCCTTCGCGCCGACCGTCTGTCGGCGGCTGATCGGCGAGGACCTGATCATGCCCTCGATCGCCACCTGGTGGTGCGGGCAGCGATCAGAACGCGAGCACGTCGCGAAGAACATCGAGCGCATGGTCATCGGCCCCGCTTATTCGCGGCTACCCTTTTTCGACGACAACGGCCAGTCGGTGCTCGGCTCGTCGCTGCGCACGACCGCCAAGGACACCATCGGCGACTGGCTGGCGACGGAAGGGGCCAAGCTGGTCGGCCAGGAAGTGGTGACGCTGTCGACCACGCCCGCCTATGTGAATGGCAAGCTCACCCCGCGGCCGATGTCGCTGCGCGTGTTCGCCGCCCGCACCGAACACGGCTGGCAGATCATGCCCGGCGGCTTTGCCCGCATCGGCGCCGGCGACGACGTCGCGGCGATCGCCATGCAGTCCGGCGGGGCCGCTGCCGACGTCTGGATCGTCTCCGACAAGCCGGTCGCAAGGCCGACTCTCCTGCCGCCGGAGGAAAGCTTTACCCGCAACATGCCCGGCAGCCTGCCGAGCCGCGCCGCCGACAATCTCTACTGGCTCGGCCGTTATATCGAGCGGGCCGAAGGCGCGCTGCGCATCCTGCGCGCCTGGCATCAGCGTTATGCCGAATCCGCCGATCCCAACGCGCCGCTGCTGGCCGACGTCACCCGTTACCTGAAGGGCATCGACATCGAGATGGTGAAGGCGGTGCCGGCACCGCTTCTGCGCAATATCGACAGCGCCATCTATTCGGCGAGCAATATCCGCGACCGATTCTCGCCCGATGGCTGGCTGGCGCTGACCGACCTTGCCAAGACCGCCCGCCGCTTCCACGACACCGTGCACGCGGGCGACGACGCCTCGCATGCCATGACCATCCTGCTCCGCAAGCTCGCGGGCTTTGCCGGTCTGGTGCATGAAAACATGTATCGCTTCACCGGCTGGCGTTTCCTGTCGATCGGCCGCCATCTCGAACGCGGCATGCACATGACCCGCCTGCTCGGCCACATGTCCGGCCCGGACGCGCCCGACGGTTCGCTCGACATGCTGCTTGAGATCGGCGACAGCGTCATGACCCACCGCCGCCGCTACAACGTCGCCACCGCAAGGCTGACGGTGGCCGACCTGCTGGCGCTCGATCCGCTCAACCCGCGCTCGATCCTCTTCCAGCTGAACGAGATCCGCACCGAAGTGGAGCAGCTGCCGAACGCCTTCGTCAACGGCCAGATGTCGCCCTTCTACCGCGAGGCGATGCGGCTGCATTCCGGCCTTGCCGTCATGACCCCGGAAGCGATGAGCGAGGAAACCTACCGCAAGCTCGAACAGGAGATGGAGAAGCTGTCCGATATCCTCGGCCAGACCTATTTCAGCTGATGCTCTACGATCTCTCGCTGCACATGGGCTATACCTACGACGTGCCGGCCTCCGGCGCCCGCCACGTCATCCGCCTGCTGCCGCTGTCGCTCCCCGACCGGCAGCGCCTGATCGCCGGCTCGATCACCGTCGGCCCGAACGCGGACGAGCGCACCACATTCATCGATTTTTTCGGCCAGCAGGCGACCTCCGTTCTGCTGCGCGCGCCGCACGAAAAGCTCGACATCCGCATGCAGGCCCGCGTCATGGTGGAGGCCAGCTCCATGACGGCAGACCTGTCGCCGCAACTCGATACGCTTGGCCAAGAACTGGCGGATTTCTGGTCGGTCGATGCCAGCTCTCCGCATCACCTGACGGGCGCGAGCCCGCGCCTTATGGAAGAGCCGCTGATCGCCGCCTATGCCCGCGAGATCGCCAGGCCCGGCCAGACGGTGCTTGAGATCGCCCTCGCCGTCTGCGCCCGCATCCACAAGGACTTCACCTACGACGCCAAGGCGACCAATGTCGACACCACGCCGAAAGAGGCCTTCCGGCTGAAGCGCGGCGTCTGCCAGGATTTCACTCATATCATGATCGTGGCGCTCCGCAGCCTCGGCATCCCGGCGGGTTACGTCTCCGGTTTCCTGCGCACCATTCCGCCGCCGGGCAAGGAACGGCTCGAAGGCGCTGACGCCATGCATGCCTGGGTGCGGGTCTGGTGCGGCGAGGCCATGGGTTATGTCGAGCTCGACCCGACCAACGACATCCCCGCCGGCAGCGACCACATCGTCGTCGGTTACGGCCGCGACTATTCGGATGTCGCCCCGGTCATCGGCGTGCTCAAAGGTTACGGAAACCAGAAGGCCGTCCAGGCCGTCGACGTCATTCCGCTGAAATCGTGACGTCCCGCCTCGTTTTGACGCTGATTCTTTACGATCGGTAAAATTGCAGCGAATGGCTTAGGCCTTCCTATACCCGCCAGGAATAGATCATGCCCTTAGAGTTCAAATGATTTGAACGTATCTGGGGGCTATGATGAGGCACACACTCTTTGCGCGGCTGGCAAAGGACCGCGCCGGCAATTTCGGTATCATGACGGCGGTCGCGCTTCCCGTCCTGCTCGCGGTCGGCGGCGTCGCGGTCGACCTCACGCACGTCATGGAAGAAAAGAACAAGCTTCAGGCGCTGGCCGACAGCGCCACGCTCGCCGCCGCGGCTGCAATGGCCGACAAGGGCACGATGACGGCGGACGAGGCCCAGACCTTGGCCAAGACCTTCCTGCTCGGCCCCAAGAAGGCTGACATCAGGAATTCCGGTCTTTCCCCCGCCGAGCAGGACGCTGCCATCGCCAAGCTCGAAAAGGACACCGCCGCCGTCGCGACCATCTCGACGACCTCGAATACGGCGGCCAGTTATGAAGTCACCATGACGTCCGCCTACGACGTGCCGCTGACCGGGCTCACCTCGCTCCTCGGCTTCACCACCATGCGCGTCGCCGTCGACAGCAAGTCTGCAAGCGGCCGGGAAGGCAATGCGCTTTCCATGTATCTGGCGCTCGACGAATCGGGCTCGATGGCCTGGGATACGACCACGGTCGACCCGACCAACCCGACCAAGCAGGAATCCTACGACTGCAGTACCCGGTGGCAGTACAAGACCTGCACCAGGGACGTGCCGAACTATTTGTCCAAGATGCTCTCGCTGAAGACCGCCGCCGCGGTGATGTTCGCGGAACTGAAGAAGGCGGATCCGAACAGCGAACTCATCCGCGTCGGCGCCGACAGCTACGACGACAAGACCAAGGCCGAACAGAAGATCGCGTGGGGCACCAGCGCCGTCTCGACCTATGTCAACAAGCTGCCGGCGGTCCCGGACGGCGGCACCGATGCAAGCGGCGCGATGACCAACGCCTTTGCTGCGCTGAAGGCGGCCAACGCCACCGAAAAGACCGCCCACGACAGCAAAAAGAACACCTCGTTCGAGCGCTTCATCGTCCTGATGACCGACGGCGAGATGACCGGCAACAGTTCGAGCTGGAACAAGACGCTCGACACCAAGGTGCGCGGCATCTGCGACGACGCCAAGAAGGACGGCATCAAGATCTACACGATCGCCTTCATGGCGCCCGACAACGGCAAGAGCCTGCTGGAATACTGCTCGAGCGGCAAGAAGGACTATTATTACGAGCCCGACGATATGACCACGCTGGTCGAAAGCTTCGGCGAGATCGCCCGCAAGGCCGCCAAGACCGGCACGCGCCTGACCAACTGACCCATCTCCGAAACCGGTCGCAAAGACGCCTCGCCCTTATCGGCGGGGCGTTTTTCGTTGGTCCTTTCCGATCGAAATGCCCAAAGATAAATCGAGCATTGCAACAGTGTCATAACGGTGCATAAACTGTCTCTATACATCATGCCAGATGGACTGAATCGGACGCCCTTCCTCCCGCTCCCCAGAAAGTTGGCGACATATGAATAATACCTCTTCTCCGGTCGAAATTCCTCAGCCGGCCCCCCGCAGCTCCCGCCCCGAAATCATGGCGGAAGAGATCATCGAGCGCCTGACCTATCGTATCGGCAAGGACGCCAAGGTGGCCAAGCCGCACGACTGGCTGACCGCCACGATCCTCGTCGTGCGCGACCGCATCATCGACAAGTGGATGGAGAGCACCCGCAAGGTCTACCGGACCGGCGACAAGCGCGTCTATTACCTGTCGCTCGAATTCCTGATCGGCCGGCTGATGCGCGACGCCGTCAGCAACATGGGCCTGATGGGCGAAATCCGCGACGCGCTCTCCTCGCTCGGCGTCGATATCGACGTGATCGCCGTTCTGGAACCCGATGCGGCGCTCGGCAACGGCGGCCTCGGCCGACTCGCCGCCTGTTTCATGGAATCGATGGCGACCGTCGATATCCCCGCCTATGGTTATGGCATCCGCTACGTCCACGGCCTGTTCCGCCAGCAGATGGCCGACGGCTGGCAGGTCGAGCTTCCGGAAAGCTGGCTCGCCCACGGCAACCCCTGGGAATTCGAACGCCGCGAGAGCTCCTACGAGATCGGTTACGGCGGCACGGTCGAAACCGTCGGCGGTTACGACGAGACGCCCCGTTACGTCTGGAAGCCGGCCGAACGGGTCATCGCCATGGCCTATGATACCCCGGCCGTCGGCTGGCGCGGCAAGCGCGTCAACACGTTGCGCCTCTGGTCGGCCCAGCCGATCGACCCGATCCTGCTTGATGCCTTCAACGCCGGCGACCATATCGGCGCCCTTCGCGAAAGCAACAAGGCCGAAAGCCTGACCCGCGTCCTTTATCCGGCCGACGCCAACCCGGCCGGCCAGGAACTGCGCCTGCGCCAGGAATTCTTCTTCTCCTCGGCCTCGCTGCAGGACATCCTGCGCCGCCACCTGCAGCAATATCCGGACTTCACCAACCTGCATGAGAAGGTGGCGATCCAGCTCAACGACACCCATCCGGCCGTGTCGATCGCCGAGCTGATGCGCCTGCTCACCGATATCCACGGCATGGATTTCGAGCAGGCCTGGTCTGTCACCCGCCAGACCTTCTCCTACACCAACCACACGCTTCTGCCGGAAGCGCTGGAAACCTGGCCTGTGCCGTTGTTCGAGCGCCTCCTGCCACGCCACATGCAGATCGTCTATGCGATCAACGCCATCATCCTGATCGAGGCGCGCAAGCAGAAGAGCTTCTCCGACACCCAGATCCGCTCGATCTCGCTGATCGACGAAAGCGGGGACCGTCGCGTTCGCATGGGCAATCTCGCATTCGTCGGCTCACATTCGGTCAATGGCGTCTCGGCCCTGCATACGGACCTGATGAAGGTCACGGTGTTTGCCGACCTGCACACGATGTATCCGGCCCGCATCAACAACAAGACCAACGGCATCACCCCCCGCCGCTGGCTGATGCAGTGCAACCAGGGCCTCACCTCGCTGATCCAGGAAGCGATCGGCGACGAGTTCCTGGACAATACCGAAGCGCTGAGGGCACTCGACGCGCATGCCGACGACCGGAGCTTCCAGGAGAAGTTCGCCGCCGTGAAGCGGGCCAACAAGGTGCAGCTCGCCAACCTCGTCGGCAGCCGCATGGGCATTCGCATCGACCCGTCGGCGATGTTCGACATCCAGATCAAGCGCATCCACGAATACAAGCGCCAGCTTCTGAACATCGTCGAGGCCGTCGCCCTCTACGACCAGATCCGCTCGCATCCCGAACTGGATTGGGTCCCGCGCGTCAAACTGTTCGCCGGCAAGGCGGCGCCGAGCTATCACAACGCCAAGCTGATCATCAAGCTTGCCAATGACGTGGCCCGCACCATCAACAACGACCCGGCCGTCCGCGGCCTGCTCAAGATCGTCTTCGTGCCGAACTACAACGTCTCGCTCGCCGAGATCATGGTCCCGGCCGCCGACCTGTCGGAACAGATCTCGACCGCCGGCATGGAAGCATCCGGCACCGGCAACATGAAGTTCGCGCTGAACGGCGCGCTGACGATCGGCACGCTCGACGGCGCCAATGTCGAGATGCGCGACCATGTCGGCGAGGACAATATCGTCATCTTCGGCATGACCGCCGACGAGGTCGCCAAGGTTCGCGAGGAAGGCCACCAGCCGCGCGCCATCATCGAGAAGTCGCGCGAACTCGCCCAGGCGCTGAACGCGATCGCATCGGGCGTGTTTTCGCCGGACGACCGCTCGCGCTTCACCAGCCTGATCGACGGCATCTACAATCACGACTGGTTCATGGTTGCTGCCGATTTCGACGCCTATGCGGAAGCCCAGCGCAACGTTGACCAAATCTGGTCAGACCCTAAATCCTGGTATTCGAAGACAATTCGCAATACCGCCCGGATGGGATGGTTCTCCTCGGACAGGACTATTCGTCAGTATGCGTCGGAAATCTGGAGAGCCTGATGAAAAAATCGCCGCGCGTCGATGACGGGAGAGCCCCTGGCGAAATACCGTTATCCGAGATCGAGGCGATTCTGGAAGGCAGGCATACCAACCCCTTCGCCGTCCTCGGGCTTCACAAGCTCGGGGACGGCTTCAGGGTCCGCTGTTTCGTGCCAGGAGCCGAAGCGGTCACCGCGATTTCGCTTGGTGGCACCGAACTCGGTGAACTGACGCGCCGCCACGAGGCCGGATATTTCGAAGGCCTCGTCAACGCCACGCAGCTTCAACCCATCCGTTACCGCGCCCGCCGCGGCGATGACGAATGGGCGGTCACCGACCCCTATACGTTCGGTCCGGTGCTCGGCCCGATGGACGATTATTTTGTCCGCGAGGGCTCTCACCTGCGCCTGTTCGACAAGATGGGCGCCCATGCCCTGAAACACGAGGGCGTCGAGGGTTTCCATTTTGCCGTCTGGGCGCCGAACGCCAAGCGCGTCTCGGTGGTCGGCGACTTCAACGGCTGGGACGGCCGCCGGCATGTGATGCGCCTGCGGGTCGATACCGGCATCTGGGAAATCTTCGCCCCGGACGTCCGGGCCGGCTCCGCCTACAAGTTCGAGGTCGTCGGCAAGAACGGCAAGCTCCTGCCGCTCAAAGCCGATCCTTACGCCCGCCGCGCCGAGCTGCGCCCCGACACCGCGTCGGTCACGGCGCCGGAGCTCTCCCAGAAATGGGAGGATGCGGCCCATCGGGAGTTCTGGGAAAAGGCCGACCATCGCCGCCAGCCGATCACCATCTACGAGGTGCATGCCGGCTCCTGGCGCAAGAAGCCGGACGGCTCCTTCCTGTCCTGGGACGAGCTTGCCTCCGAACTCATCCCCTATTGCACCGATATGGGCTTCACCCATATCGAGTTCCTGCCCGTCACCGAACATCCCTTCGATCCGTCCTGGGGTTATCAGACGACCGGGCTTTTCGCCCCGACCGCAAGGTTCGGCGAGCCGGAAGGTTTCGCCCGTTTCGTCAACGGCTGTCACAAGGTCGGCATCGGCGTCATCCTCGACTGGGTGCCCGCGCATTTCCCGACCGATGCCCACGGCCTGCGCTTCTTCGACGGCACCGCCCTTTACGAACACGCCGACCCCCGCCAGGGTTTCCACCCCGACTGGAACACGGCGATCTACAATTTCGGCCGTAACGAAGTCCTCTCCTACCTCGTCAACAACGCGCTCTACTGGTCGGAAAAATTCCATCTCGACGGCCTGCGCGTCGATGCCGTCGCCTCCATGCTCTATCTCGACTATTCGCGCAAAGAGGGCGAATGGGTACCGAACGAATATGGTGGCCGCGAAAACCTCGAAGCCGTGCGCTTCCTGCAGAAGATGAATTCGCTCTCCTACGGCGCCCATCCCGGCGTGATGACGATCGCCGAAGAATCCACGTCCTGGCCGAAGGTCTCGCAGCCTGTCCACGAGGGTGGCCTCGGTTTCGGCTTCAAGTGGAACATGGGCTTCATGCACGATACGCTGAGCTACCTGAAGCGCGAGCCGATCCATCGCAAGCATCATCACAACGAACTCACCTTCGGCCTGCTCTACGCCTATACGGAGAATTTCGTCCTGCCGCTCTCCCACGACGAGGTCGTGCACGGCAAGGGCTCGCTGATCGCCAAGATGGCCGGCGACGACTGGCAGAAATTCGCCAACCTGCGTGCCTATTACGGTTTCATGTGGGGTTATCCCGGCAAGAAGCTGCTGTTCATGGGCCAGGAATTCGCCCAGTGGAGCGAGTGGAGCGAGGCCCGCTCGCTCGACTGGAACCTGCTCCAGTACCATCCGCACGAGGGCATGCGCCGCCTGGTGCGCGACCTCAACTTCACCTACCGCTCGAAGCCCGCGCTGCATGCCCGCGACTGCGAGGGCGAAGGTTTTCGCTGGCTGATCGCCGACGACGCGGAAAATTCCGTCTATGCCTGGCTGCGTATGTCGCCGGGAGAAAAGCCGGTGGCGGTGATCAGCAATTTCACCCCCGTCTATCGTGAAAACTTCCGTATCCCCTTGCCAAACGAGGGCAGATGGCGGGAAATCCTGAATACCGACGCCGAGATCTACGGCGGCAGCGGCAAGGGCAATGGCGGTCGCGTTCACGCCGTGAACGCGGGAGGAACCGTCCAGGCCGAAGTCACGCTGCCTCCGCTCGCGACGATCATGCTCGAACTGGAACAGGCATAAGGGACCTTGGGAGGGAAACGATGAACGAAAAGAGAATTCAGCCCCTGTCGCGCGATGCAATGGCCTATGTGCTTGCCGGCGGCCGCGGCAGCCGCTTGAAGGAGCTCACCGACCGCCGCGCCAAGCCGGCGGTCTATTTCGGCGGCAAGGCGCGCATCATCGATTTCGCGCTGTCGAACGCGCTGAACTCGGGCATCCGCCGCATCGGCGTCGCCACCCAGTACAAGGCGCATTCGCTGATCCGCCACATGCAGCGCGGCTGGAACTTCTTCCGGCCCGAGCGCAACGAGAGCTTCGACATCCTGCCCGCCTCCCAGCGCGTCTCCGAGACGCAATGGTATGAGGGTACCGCCGACGCCGTCTTCCAGAACATCGACATCATCGAGGCCTATGCGCCCGAATACATGGTCATCCTCGCCGGCGACCACGTCTACAAGATGGACTACGAATACATGCTGCAGCAGCATGTGGACTCGGGCGCGCAGGTCACCGTCGGCTGCCTGGAAGTGCCGCGCATGGAAGCGACCGGTTTCGGCGTCATGCATGTCAACGAGAAGGACGAGATCATCGCCTTCGTCGAAAAGCCCGCCGATCCGCCCGGCATTCCCGGCAATCCGGGTTTCGCGCTCGCCTCGATGGGCATCTACGTCTTCCACACCAAGTTCCTGATGGAACTCCTGAAGCGCGACGCCGAAACCCCCGGCTCCAGCCGCGATTTCGGCAAGGACATCATCCCCTATATCGTCGAGCACGGCAAAGCCGTCGCCCATCGTTTCGCAGACAGCTGCGTCCGTTCCGATTTCGAGCGCGAGCCCTACTGGCGCGATGCGGGCACGGTCGATGCCTATTGGCAGGCCAATATCGACCTGACGGAAATCGTCCCCGGCCTCGATATCTACGACAAGTCCTGGCCGATCTGGACCTATGCCGAAATCACCCCGCCGGCGAAATTCGTCCATGACGACGACGACCGCCGCGGCTCCGCGACCTCCTCGGTCGTGTCCGGCGACTGCATCATCTCCGGTTCGTCGCTCAACCGGAGCCTGCTGTTCACCGGGGTGCGGGCCAATTCCTATTCGCGTCTCGACGGCGCGGTCGTGCTCCCCAATGTCAGGGTCGGACGGCGCGCGCAGCTTCGCAATGTCGTCATCGATCACGGTGTAACCATTCCCGAAGGCCTGGTGGTCGGCGAGGATCCCGAACTCGATGCGAAGCGTTTCCGCCGCACCGAAAACGGCATCTGCCTGATTACCCAGTCGATGATCGACAAACTGGATCTGTAACGTCTTATGCAAGTGCTTTCGGTCGCGTCCGAAGTCTATCCGCTCGTGAAGACCGGCGGGCTGGCCGATGTGGCCGGCGCGCTACCGCTTGCCCTGAAAGGGCATGGCGTGTCGGTCAAGACGCTGATGCCCGGTTATCCGGCGGTGATGCGGGCCGTGAAGGACCCGAAGCTCGTCATCAGCTTCGAGAACCTGCTCGGCGCCAGGGCCGACGTGCTCGAAGTCGAGCATCAGGGCCTCGACCTGCTGATCCTCGATTCGCCCGTCTTCTTCGACCGCCCGGGCGGGCCTTATGTCGATGCCGCGTCCAAGGACCACTTCGACAACTGGCGGCGCTTCGCGGCGCTCTCCAAGGCCGGTGCGATGATCGCGCAGGGTGCGATGGCGGATGGCGAAAAGGGCTGGCGGCCGAATATCGTCCATGTGCACGACTGGCAGGCGGCGATGGTGCCGGCCTACATGCGTTACTCCTCGGTGCCCGAGGTGCCAACCCTCATCACCATCCATAACATCGCCTTCCAGGGCCAGTATGGCGCCGACATCTTCCCCTATCTCGAACTGCCGGCGCATGCCTTCGGCATCGAGGGCGTCGAATATTTCGGAGGCGTCGGTTTCCTGAAGGCCGGCCTGCAGACGAGCTGGGCGATTTCCACGGTCAGTCCCTCATACGCCGAGGAAATCCTCACGCCCGAATTCGGCATGGGGCTGGAAGGCCTGCTGGCGCTCCGCCAGGGCGATCTCCACGGCATCGTCAACGGCATCGACGCCGACATCTGGGACCCGGCCAAAGATCCCGCGGTCAAATCCCATTACAACGCGACGACGCTGAAGACCCGCGCCGAGAACAAGCAGGCCGTCGCTGAACGTTTCGGCCTCGACCAGGAGGCCGGACCGCTGTTCTGCGTCATCTCGCGTCTCACCTGGCAGAAGGGCATGGACCTTCTCTCCGAAACACTCGACGACCTCGTCGCCATGGGTGGACGCCTCGCCGTGCTCGGCTCCGGCGACCGGGCGCTCGAAAACGCCTTCCATGCCGCCGCCAGGCGCCATCCCGGCAAGGTCGCGATGCTTTCCATCTATGACGAGCCGCTCTCCCACCTGATGCAGGCAGGTTGCGATGCGATCGTCATCCCCTCGCGCTTCGAGCCCTGCGGCCTCACCCAGCTCTATGGCCTCAGATACGGCTGTATTCCAGTCGTCGCCCGTACCGGCGGCTTGAACGACACGGTGATCGACGCAAGCCATGCGGCGATTGCCACCAAGGCCGCGACGGGCGTCTCCTTCGGCCCCGTCACCACCGACAACCTGCGCCGCGCGCTTCGCCGCGCCGTCCGCCTCTACCACCAGCCGAAAGTCTGGACGCAGATGCAGAAGCAGGGCATGAAATCCGACGTTTCCTGGGAAAAGAGCGCCGGGCTTTACGCCGAGCTCTACAAGACCCTCATTGCCAAAAAAGGATCATGACCATGATCAAGACCGTTTCGACGACACCCTTTCAGGATCAGAAGCCCGGCACGTCCGGCCTGCGCAAGAAGGTCCCCGTTTTTGCGCAAACGAACTATGCGGAAAACTTCATCCAGTCGATCTTCGACAGTCTCGAAGGTTTCCAGGGTCAGGCACTGGTGATCGGCGGCGATGGCCGCTACTACAATCGCGAAGTCATCCAGAAGGCGATCAAGATGGCCGCCGCGAGCGGCTTCGGCAAGGTCATGGTCGGCCAGGGCGGCATCCTCTCGACCCCCGCCGCCTCCAACATCATCCGCAAGTACAAGGCCTTCGGCGGCATCATCCTCTCGGCCAGCCACAATCCCGGCGGCCCGACCGAGGATTTCGGCATCAAGTACAATATCGGCAATGGCGGCCCGGCGCCGGAAAAGATCACCGACGCGATCTTCGCCCGCTCCAAGGTCATCGACACTTATAAAATCGCCGACGTCGTCGATCTCGACCTCGACGAGCTCGGCTCCTTCGACGTCGCCGGCATGGCGGTCGAGGTGATCGACCCGGTTGCCGACTATGCCGAACTGATGGAACAGCTCTTCGACTTCCCCTCGATCCGCGCCCTGATCGCCAGCGGCGTCAACGTGGTCATCGACTCGATGGGCGCCGTCACTGGCCCCTACGCCACCGAAATCCTCGAGAAACGCCTCGGCGCGCCGGAAGGCTCGGTGCGCAACGCCACCCCCTTGCCGGATTTCGGCGGCCATCACCCGGACCCCAACCTCGTCCACGCCAAGGACCTCTATGACGATGTCATGAGCCCGAACGGCCCGCATTTCGGCGCCGCTTCCGACGGCGACGGCGACCGTAACATGATCGTCGGCAAGGGCATGTTCGTCACCCCGTCGGACAGCCTTGCGATCATCGCCGCCAACGCCACCGTCGCCCCCGGTTACGCCCGCGGCATCGCTGGCATCGCTCGCTCCATGCCGACCAGCGCCGCCGCCGACCGCGTCGCCGAAAAGCTCGGCATCGGCATGTACGAAACCCCGACCGGCTGGAAATTCTTCGGCAACCTGCTCGACGCCGGCAAGGCGACCGTCTGCGGCGAAGAAAGCTTCGGCACCGGCTCGGATCACGTCCGCGAGAAGGACGGCCTCTGGGCCGTGCTCTTCTGGCTGAACATCATGGCGGCCCGCAACGAAAGCGTCGAAGAGATCGTCAAAAAGCACTGGGCCGAATACGGCCGCAACTACTATTCCCGCCACGACTACGAGGAGGTCGATTCGGAGGCCGCCAACCAGCTGATCGCCGCCCTGCGCGAAAAGCTGACCTCGTTGCCCGGCCAGTCCTTCGGCGCGCTGAAAGTCGCGACCGCGGATGACTTCGCCTATCACGATCCGATCGACGGCTCGGTCTCCAAGAACCAGGGCATCCGCATCCTCTTCGAAGGCGGCTCCCGCGTCGTCTTCCGCCTTTCCGGCACCGGCACCTCGGGCGCCACGATCCGCGTCTATGTCGAGCGCTACGAACCGGATGCGGCCAAGCACGGCATCGACACGCAGGAGGCCCTAGCCGACCTGATCGCGGTTGCAGACCAGATCTCCGACCTGCGCAAGAGGACAGGCCGCGACAAGCCGACTGTGATTACCTAAGACCCACACGCCAGATTCGGGACGCCACGGATGCTTTCACCCCCCTATGCCCTGCCGGGCATCTCCCCCTTGAGGGCGGTGCTATCGCATATGGAGATGCGAGGCGGCGTGGAGCCCCTCCCCCTTGTGGGGAGGGGTTGGGGAGGGGTCTTCATCCAGCATAAAAACCCCTCCCGCCTGCCGGCCACCCTCCCCGCAAGGGGGAGGGTTCGGGATGCCGCGCCGCCCCCACTCCCAAATGCGATAGCACCGCCCTCAAGGGGAGGCACGGCAGGGCAAACGAGGGGTAACACCGTTGGCCAGACCTTCTGATCCGAAACTCGGCGTAACCCTGACCACAGACGGCGCCGACTTTGCCGTCTGGTCGCACCATGCCGAACGCATCGAACTCTGCCTCTTCGACACTGAGGGAAAGCGGGAAACCGCCCGCCACCGCCTGGTGCGCGGCCGCGACGACATCCACCGCGTCTCGGTGCCGGCGCTCAATGCCGGCGCGCGCTACGGCTACCGCGCCTGGGGCGCCTACGATCCCGACAACGGTGCTTGGTTCGATTCATCGAAACTGCTTGTTGATCCCTATGCACGCGAACTCGACCGGCCCTTCCGGCACGACGCCCGGCTCTCGATGTTCGGCGTCGATACCGCCGATCTCGTACCGAAGACGATCATCACCCGCGATCCGCTCGCCAAGATCGGCCGTCCGATCCTGCCGCCCGGCGGTTTCGTCTACGAGGTCGCCGTCAAGCCTTTCACCATGCTGCACCCGGCGATACCGGAAAAACAGCGCGGCACGGTCGCAGCACTCGCCCATCCCTCGATCATCGCGCATCTGAAAAAGCTCGGCGTCGATGCAATCGAACTGATGCCCATCACTGCCTGGATCGATGAACGGCATTTGCCCCCGCTCGGCCTCACCAACGGCTGGGGCTACAATCCCGTCGCCTTCATGGCGCTCGATCCGCGCCTCTGCCCCGGCGGCATCCGGGAACTGCGCGAGACGGTGGCGACCCTGCATCAGGCGGGTATCGGCGTGATCCTCGACCTCGTCTTCAACCATACCGGTGAAAGCGACCGTTTTGGCGCGACGCTCTCCATGCGCGGCCTCGACAACCGCTCCTACTATCGCCACATGCACGGCGAGCCCGGCCACCTCGTCAACGACACCGGCACCGGCAACACGGTCGCCTGCGACCATCCTTCCGTCCGCCGGCTGATCGTCGATACGCTCCGCCATTTCGTCGTGCATGCCGGCATAGACGGTTTCCGCTTCGACCTTGCCCCGATCATCGGCCGCACGGAAGGTGGTTTCGACGCCAAGGGCGAGACGCTGAAGGCGATGATCTCGGACGAGGCGCTGAAGGACCGCGTGCTGATCGCCGAGCCGTGGGATATCGGCCACGGCGGTTATCAGCTCGGCAATTTCCCCGAGCCCTTCCTCGAATGGAACGACCGCGCCCGCGACGACATGCGCCGCTACTGGCGCGGCGATCCATGGACTTTGGGCGCGCTGGCGACGAGGCTCGCTGGCTCCTCCGACATCTTCGAAAAGTCCGGCCGCACGCGCAGCGTCAACTTCCTCGCCGCCCATGACGGCTTCACGCTGATGGACCTCGTCTCCAACGAGCATAAACACAACGAGGCGAACGGCGAAGGAAACCGCGACGGCCACGGCGAGAATTTCTCCTGGAACAACGGCGTCGAAGGCGAAACCGACGATTCCGCCATCAATGAAAACCGCCGCCGCGATGTCGCCGCCCTCCTTTCCACCCTCTTCGCCAGCCGCGGCACGGTGATGCTGACCATGGGCGACGAGGCCGGCCGCAGCCAGCGCGGCAACAACAACGCCTATTGCCAGGACAACGCCATCACCTGGTTCGACTGGAGCAGGGCCGACAAGGCGCTGGTCGAGCACACCGCCATGCTCGCCGCGATCCGCAAACGCTTCGCTGTCTTTTCGCAGACCTCCTTCTTCACCGGCAGGGGAGATGTCGAATGGCTGTCGGCCTCCGGCAGGCCGATGGAGGTCGGCGACTGGGAAAATCCGGACAACCCGGCGTTCGGCATGGTGCTGAAAACGCTCGACCGGCAGACCGACCGGGACACCCGGATCGCCATCCTCTTCAACCGTGGCCCGGAGCCGGTAAGTTTTGCCCTTCCCGGCTGGGGTTGGAGGCATTTCGCCTCCCACGAGCTCTGGAATCAGGTGCTTCCCCCTCGTTCCGTGCGTTTCTGCATCGAGGAATGATGCGGCGCAAAAAACGCTCGCCAACCCATGTAAACCCTGTAAAGTCCGCCCGTTCCCCGAACGGTTCCGGCACGCCAGCAGGTCTCTTCCCTCCGGAATTGCATCAACGTCTCAAGGAAATCAGTGAGGTCGCATGCGTGAAATTTCGCTAACCGAAATCCAGGGTTTGGTTGGCACGGAAGTCGGCACATCGGAATGGATCACGGTGGACCAGCCGATGATCGACCTCTTCGCAAACGCCACCCACGATCACCAGTTCATCCATGTCGATCCGCAGCGCGCCGCTGCCGAAAGCCCCTTCGGCGGCACCATCGCCCACGGTTTCCTGACGCTGTCGCTGCTGTCTGCCATGAACTACAACTGCGTGCCCAAGATCCGCGAACAGACGATGGGCATCAACTACGGTTTCGACCGCATCCGCTTCATGTCTCCGGTGAAAAGCGGCAGCCGCATCCGCGGCCATTTCACCCTTGCCGAAATCCGCTTCCGCGGCGCCGGCATGCTGATGACCACCTACGACGTGTCGGTCGAGATCGACAACGAAAAGAAGCCGGCGCTCACGGCCATCTGGACCACCATCATCCAGTTCGACCCGAAGGACCGCCCCGAAGGAGTGTGAGCGCCATGGCCTCGGAAGAACGGATCTGGCAGTCGTTCCGCGAACAGGTGGTTGCCGGCGAACTCCTGGGCTCACCGTTCACCAGCCGCTTGGGCAAGCTGATGCTGGCGCGTCTCGACCGCTCCAGCGCAGTCGGCCGGCGCATCCTGAGCTGGGAAGGCGATCCGGGCACTCGCGGCGACATCCTGCCGACCCGCCTCGCCGGTGCCTTGCATGCCCTGGTGATCGACGGCAAGGACGATGAGCTCAGGGCTGCCTATCCGCCGAACGACGTTTCCGACGATGCGCTTTGGGCGGCGATCCGCCAGGCTTTCGAGACGCACGAGACCTTCATTCTGGAACGGCTGGCTTTTGCACCGCAGACCAACGAGGTGCGCCGCTCCAGCGCCCTGCTTGCCGGCTTCCTCACCGTGGCCGAGCGGCTCGGCAAGCCGCTGATCCTTTCGGAATTCGGCGCCAGCATGGGCCTCAACCTCAACTGGGACCGCTATCGCTACGATCTCGGCGGCTTGCTCTGGGGCGATCCGTCGTCACCGGTCGAACTCCGGCCGGATTGGGAAGGTCCGCCGCCGCCTCGCGCTGACATCACGGTCGAGGACCGTGCCGGATGCGACCTCAATCCCCTTGACCCGCACGCGCCGGAAGACAGCCTGCGGCTTCTGTCCTATCTCTGGGCCGACCAGACCGACCGCGTGGTCCGCACCCGCGCCGCTCTCGATATCGCCAGGCAGCATAAGGCACCGGTAGTGAGAGGCGACGCACTGGCCTGGCTGCGCGACGAACGCCTTAAAACGCTCCGACCCGGCACCGTGCATGTCGTCTTCCACTCGATCGCGTGGCAATACCTGCCGCCGGAAGCCCGCACCGCCGGCGAGGCGATCATCGCCGAGGCCGGCCGCCGCGCGACGC
Organism: Neorhizobium sp. 2083; assembly: GCF_031455615.1. Lineage (NCBI taxonomy): Bacteria > Pseudomonadati > Pseudomonadota > Alphaproteobacteria > Hyphomicrobiales > Rhizobiaceae > Neorhizobium > Neorhizobium sp. 2083. The sequence continues at coordinate 620,082 of NZ_JAVDTC010000002.1, forward strand.
AGGAAGCTCCGCTCGCTCGCCTGCAGATGGAAATGGACGACGACCCGAACAGCGCATCGCTCAGCCTGCAGATCTGGCCGACCGGCGAAACCCGCGAACTCGCCCGCGTCGATCCGCACGGCCGCTGGGTGAAATGGAAGGGCTGGGAGATTTGAGCGACCTGAACCTAGCCGAGATCGAGCAGACGAAGCTCCTGGCGAATGCCTTCGATCGAGCCTCGACAGCCTGCGTCACGGTCGGCGTCGTCACACCGGTTGCGGCGATGCTTTATGGCATCGGCAATGTCGGTACCCAGTTCGGCTTCGCTGTGGTAGGATATTTTTTAGGTTGGCTCATGATTGCGGTCTTCCTACATTACTTGGCGAGGCTAACCCTGAGGAGACTGGCATGACGGCAGAATGGCTTTTCGTCTCGTTCGGAATGCCGGCGATCATTGGGATCATCGCCTACACGGCCTATCGCCTGCACGAATGGGACCTCGACCGCAAGCACAAGCCCCACCAGCCCGGCGAATGACCCGCGTTGTCTAAACGCCCATTTCCATCAGCACGAAACCGATAAGCGGCGGCAGGGCGGCACCGATGGCGATATTGGCGGTGCGCGCCGGCGTCAGGCCGACGGCCGAGCCGGAAATGCCGGCAGCGATCAGGCCGGCCATTGGGATTGAGAGGTTCCGGTCGATCCCCGGGGCGAAGAAGGCGAGCACGCCCGCAATCGACGCGCAGCCACCGACCAACGCCCCTTTCCAGATCTCGATCCCGGCAAGCCTTGCTGCGATCGCCCCGCCGATCACCGCGGCGACGACGGCAATCGCCATCAGTGTAAATTGTCCCATGAGATCCTCCCCTTGCTTGAAGGAGAGTGCGGTTCCCGCCGCGCAAGTCAAGTGAGGCTATCGTCTTATACCGCAGCGTCCTGCGCGCCCTCGGCCAAAAGCCCGAACGCATAGTCTGAAAACGACCGCCAGACTTCCACCCGGAATGCCTCTTCCGCCGTCCTCAGGAGCACGATCTCCACCTTGCCGAGAACGGTTCGCGAGCACGCCCCGACGGGAAACGCTTTCAGCGACAGGTCCTGCGGGCAGCCCGCATTGATCGCCGCCGCCGCGCCCGGCCCTGAAACAAGGATCGCCGTATTGCGGTGGGAGACATCGGCTGCCGAATGCAGCGCACCGGAATTCTTCGCGGCCTGCATCAGGCTGTTGCCGACATCGCTGCCGCCTTCTGCGATCACCAGCCATTCGTCCGGCCCGAGCCAGAGCGCCGTGCGACCGTTGCCGGAAGACGAGGTCTTTGGTTTCACCGGCAGATCGATGCCAAGCGGCCCCGAAAGGGCGGCGACATCCTCGGCCCTGACGCGCAGCGAAATGCGTTCGGCAGGCGCCGCCGCCTCGAGCCGGACGGCCGATGAGCCGCCATGGAAGCCGGTAAGCGGAAGCGTGCGGACGGCGATATGATCAGCCATGGATACGGCCTCCCTGCTTGTCGAAGAACACCATGTCGGTCACTTCCACCTCGATCGTCCGGTCGGCGAGCGGCACATAAAGTGTCTCTCCCATCCGAGCCCGGCCGCCGGCGACCAGGGCGAGCGCGATCGAGCGGCCGCAATTTTCCGACCAGTAGGCGGAGGTGACATGGCCGAGCATGGTCATCGGCTTGGCCTGGTTCGGATCGACGACGATCTGGCCGCCCTCTTCCAGCACCACATTCGGATCCTTGGTCAGGAGGCCGACGAGCTGCTTGCGGCCCTCGCGCACCAGGTCCGGACGCTTCAGCCCGCGAATGCCGACGAAATCCGGCTTCTTCGAAGAGACGGCCCATGCAAGCCCGGCATCGTCCGGCGTCACCGTGCCGTCCGTATCCTGGCCGACGATGATATAGCCCTTTTCGGCGCGCAGCACGTGCATGGTCTCGGTGCCGTAGAGGCAGGCGCCCATCGGCTCGGCCCGTTCCCAGATCGCCTTCCACACCGCCGGGCCGTAATCCGCCGGCACGTTGATTTCGTAACCGAGTTCGCCGGTGAACGAGACGCGGAACAGCCGTGCCGGCGCGCCCATCACCGAGCATTCCGCCACGCTCATGTGCGGGAAGGCTTCGTTGGAAAGATCGACGCCCTCGACGAAGGGCTCAATGATCTCGCGCGCCTTCGGACCCTGAACGGCGATGACCGCCCATTGCTCCGTGGTGGAGGTCAGCCATACGCGCAGATGCGGGAATTCCGTCTGCAGGTAATCTTCCATGTGATGCAGCACGCGCGGCGCGCCGCCGGTCGTGGTCGTCACATGGAACCGATCCTCGGCGAGCCGCCCGACGACGCCGTCGTCGTAAACGAACCCGTCCTCCCGGGTCATGATCCCGTAGCGGCTCTTGCCGGGCTTCAGGTTGCCCCACGCATTCGTGTAGAGGAGATTGAGGAATTCCGCGGCGTCCGGCCCGACGACCTCGATCTTGCCGAGCGTCGATCCGTTGAACACGCCCGCCACCTCGCGCACCGTACGGCACTCGCGGTTGACGGCGGCCAGCATGTCCTCGCCGCGCTTCGGATAGTACCAGGCGCGTTTCCAGTTGCCGACATCCTCAAACTCGGCGCCTTCCGCCGTTTCCAGCGCATGCATCGGCGTCTTGCGCGCCGGGTCGAACAATTCACCGCGCGAATGGCCAACCAGCGTGCCGTAGGTCACCGGCGTATAGGGGGCGCGGAATGTCGTCAGGCCCACCTTCGGGATCGGCCGGTCGAGCATTTCGGCCGCGATGGCAAGGCCGTGCATGTTGGAAAGCTTGCCCTGGTCGGAAGCCATGCCATTGGTGGTGAAGCGCTTGATATGCTCGATCGAGTGCATGCCCTCGCGCACCGCAAGGCGGATGTCCTTGGCAGTCACGTCGTGCTGGAAATCGACGAAAGCCTTGACGGTCGTATCCGGTCCCGCCCCTTCGGCAGCACCGATCATGCCGCCGGTCCATTCGAACCGGTTCTCGCCCGACAGCGCCACCGAACCGCCGCCGGCCGCGATCGCCTCTCCGATCAGCTCGGCCAGATCGTCCGTGCCGTTGCAGGCGCCGATCGAGACGCAGTCCTGCGCATAGATGTCCGGCAGGAAACGCTGGTTGGCCTCGTCGAACCGCAGCTTCCCGCGCGATTGCGAGAACAGATGCACGGAGGGCGTCCAGCCGGCCGAGACAATCAGCGCGTCGACGGCAATCTTGCGGGCATCGCCGCCACCGTTGCGCGCCACGGTCATCGAGGAGATCCGCAGCCGGCCGCCGGTGTCGGTCACCGCATGGCCGCTCAGCACGGAGATCCCGAGCGCCCGGGCTTCCGCCAGCAGCGCCTCGCCGGGATCGGGACGGCTGTCGACGATCGCCGCAATGGAGACCCCCGCCCGTTTCAGGTCGAAGGCGGCCTCGTAGGCCGAATCATGCGCCGTATAGACGCCGACCTTGCGGCCGACGGCGACGCCGTGATGGTTGAGGAAGGTGCGCGCCGCGGACGCCAGCATGATGCCTGGCCGGTCGTTGTTGGCGAACACCATATGCCGTTCGATCGAACCGGTCGCCAGCACCACCCGTTTCGCCCGCACCTGCCACAGCCGCTCGCGCGGCAGATCCTTGCCCGGCTTCGCGACATGGTCGGTCACCCGTTCCACGAGGCCGATGAAACCATGGTTGTAATAACCGAACACGGTCGTGCGGGTCAGCACGGTGACGTTCGGCATCGCCCGCAGCTTCGCCGCCGCCGCCTGCGCCCAGTCATAGCCGTTCTGCCCGTCGATCGTGGTCGCGGTATCGTAATGCAGCGCCCCGCCCACTTGCGGCTGCTCGTCGACGAGGAAAACGCTTTGCCCCGTGGCGGCGGCCGAGAGCGCCGCCGTCAGGCCGGCCACGCCGGCGCCGGCGATCAGCACGTCGCAATGGGCGTAGCGGCTGGCATAGTGATCCGGATCCTCCTCCGTCGGCGCGACGCCGAGCCCGGCCGCGCGGCGGATGAAGGGTTCGTAGACCTTCACCCAGGCCTCCCGCGGCCACATGAAGGTCTTGTAGTAGAAACCGGCCGCGAAGAACGGCGAGAAGAGATTGTTGATCGCCCCGACATCGAACTTCAGCGACGGCCAGCGGTTCTGCGAGGCGATCTTCGCCCCATCGAACACTTCCTGCACCGTCGCGCGCACGTTCGGCTGGCGCCGGGCCGCGTCGCGCGACACGTCGATCAGCGCATTCGGCTCTTCCGGCCCGGCGGACAGAATGCCGCGTGGCCGGTGGTATTTGAACGAACGGCCGAGCAGATGCACGCCATGCGCCAGGAGCGCAGAGGCGATGGTATCGCCTTCCAGCGCGGTATAGCTCTTGCCGTCGAAGGTGAAGCGCGCCGTGCGGGCCGGCGTCAGACGTCCCGCACCCTTGATTCGGCAAGCGCCGGAATTGGAGGAAGCGCTCATCGTGCGTCTCCCTCGGTTGCTTCATAGGTCTCGACGGTCTTTTCGGACGCGCCTGTTTCCGGCAGCACCTGTTTCGGCAGGCCCGCCTTGTAGGTGGTCAGGAACCTGTCGCTCACGGTGTCGCGGGCCGCGTTGAAGAACCGACCGCAGCCATGGATATGCCGCCAGCGCTCATAGGTGAGGCCCTTTTCGTTATTGCGCAGGAAGAAATATTCCGCGAATTCCTCGTCCGAGATCGCCGCGATATTCTCCGGCCGCGCGATATGCGCCTCGCCGGCCCATCGGAATTCGAGTTCGGAGCGATCTTCCTCGCAATAGGGGCAATGGATCAGCAGCATCTTGATGTCCCTGTTTTAATGCGCAACGGCGGCGGCTGCCGCTTCGTCGATCAGCCTCCCGGTGCGGAACCGGTCGAGCGTCAGCCCCGCCGCCAGCCGGTGCGGCTCGCCCCTGGCGATCAGGTGGGCGAAAAGGTTGGCCGAACCCGGCGTCGCCTTGAAGCCACCGGTCCCCCAGCCGCAATTGACGAACAGGCCCGGAACCGGCGTCACACCCTGGATCGGCGAACGATCCGGCGTGTTGTCGGTAATGCCGCCCCACTGGCGCATCATCTTGACCCGCCGGAAGATCGGGAAAAGCTCGCAGATGGCGTCGAGCGTATGGGTGATGATCTGCAGGCCGCCGGTCTGGGAATAGGAATTGTACTGGTCGGTGCCGGCGCCGATCACGAGCTCGCCCTTGTCCGACTGCGAGATATAGGCGTGAACCGTGTTCGACATCACGACGCAGGGAAAGATCGGCTTCAGCGGCTCCGACACCAGCGCCTGCAGCGGAGTGCTGTGGAGCGGCACGCGCACGCCCGCCATTTCCATCACCACGGAGGAATGTCCGGCCGCCGAAACGCCGATCTTCTTGGCGCCGATAAAGCCCTTCGACGTTTCGACGCCCAGAACCTCGCCGTTCGGTCCGCGACGGATGCCGGTGACCTCGCAGTTCTGGATGATGTGGACGCCGCGATCGGATGCGGCACGGGCATAACCCCATGCGACGGCATCGTGGCGGGCGGTGCCGCCGCGCCGCTGGAGCGCCGCGCCGTTGATCGGGTAGCGCGCCGTCTTGGCGATATCGAGAACCGGAACATAGGCCTTGGCCTCTTCCGGGGTCAGCCATTCGTTGTCGATGCCGTAGAGCCGGTTGGCATTGATATGGCGCTTGAAGCTCTGCATGTCGTGCGTGTTGTGCGAGAGCATCATCACGCCGCGCGGAGAATACATGACATTGTAATTGAGGTCCTGGCTCAGGCCCTCCCAGAGCTTCAGCGAATGCTCGTAGATGTCCATGCTCTCTTCATAGAGATAGTTGGAGCGGATGATCGTCGTGTTGCGGCCGGTATTGCCGCCGCCGAGCCAGCCCTTTTCGATCACCGCGACATTGGTGATGCCGTGTTCCTTGGCCAGGTAATAGGCAGCTCCGAGACCATGTCCGCCGGCCCCGACAATGATCACGTCGTAAGCGCTGCGCGGCTCCGGCGAGGACCACTGCGCCTCCCAGCCCTTGTGGGCACGCATCGCCTCGCGGGCGACGGCGAAAACCGAATATCTGCGCATCTCGCCTCAAACTCCTCGGATCGTCAGCCCCGATCGCGGGGGCGGCTTTTGGGTAGTGCCATACCCATCGCAAATCAATATGCGTCGCAATGGCTCTATTGCGACGCATTCGCCCCCTCCATCGACACGGGCCAAATCCTCTGCCAGCCGCGCGCGAGCCCGGTCGCGCCGCCCGGCCGCGCATTGTGAAAATCGGCGAGGAATAACCGCGCGAACCGGCAGCGCCCGGATCTACCACACTCTTGCCGCGAACCGAGACAGGCTCTTCACATTTGGCGTCACCTCCGCAAAACGCCGCCGAAATGGCGCAATCGTCCTTAATGCGTCTGGACTTCCCGTATCTCTTCTGCTATCTGCCGTCATCAATCGCACGGCTCCAGGCCGAGCGGACGTTATTCTTTCGCCTCGAATCGTACCGATCCAGGCGAGCAACAAAACCAAAGGAACGGGATTCACGTGCAGGTACTTGTCCGCGACAACAACGTTGATCAGGCGCTCCGCGCTCTCAAGAAGAAGATGCAGCGCGAAGGCATTTTCCGTGAAATGAAGATGCGCGATTATTACGAGAAGCCGTCGCAGAAGCGCGCCCGTGAAAAGGCCGAGGCTGTTCGCCGCGTTCGCAAGCTGGCCCGCAAGCGCATGCAGCGCGAAGGTCTGATTGCCGCTCCGGCGCGCCCGGCCCGTTGATCGGCCGTTTTTTGGACGTTTTCGTATGCTTTCAGGGCGGTGGCGACATGGGCGCCGCCGCTCTTTTTGATTTGGTCTGAGCACCGACTGCATTTCGCCCGAATCTGAAACGGTTTTGGGATTTCGACATGCAGAACAATAAACCGCTCTTTGCCCGACATGAGGAAATGCGCCTGATGGCCGCCAAATATGCCGTTCTCGATCGTGGAACCCAAATTTCCGGCCTCTCGCCCAGAATGTCACGCAGCAAACCTGCCCTGCCGGCTGCACTGATCGCCCTCCTGGCGCTTGCCGGCTGCGCGACCACGACCTCCACCGACATGATCACCGTCGACCGCGCCCAGGGGTCGCAAGAAAACATCGCTTCTCTTTCGTCGGTCATCAATTCCAGCCCGCAGGATCCGGAAGGCTACAACGTCCGTGGCACCGCCTATGGACGCGCCGGCGAATTTTCGCGCGCCCTGGAGGACTTCAACCGCGCCATCCAGCTCAATCCGCAATTCTACCAGGCCTATGCCAACCGGGCGCTCGTCTACCGCAACATGGGCAAGCCCGTCGAAGCGGCGAACGACTACAACCGCTCGCTCCAGATCAACCCGAACTACGACGTCGCCTATATCGGCCGCGGCAATATCTATCGCCAGGCCGGCCGCACCAATGAAGCCTTCAACGACTTCAACAAGGCGATCCAGCTCGAGACCACCGATGGCCGCGCCTGGCACAATCGCGGCCTGATCTACCAGCTGCGCGGCCAGCACGCCCAGGCGATCGAGGATTTCTCGAAGGCCATCTCGCTGTCGCCGAATTCGCCCGAGCCCTATAACGGCCGAGGCATTTCCTATGTCGCCCTCAACGACGACGACAACGCGTTCGCCGATTTCAACCACGCGATCGAGCTCAACGACAAGCTCGCCGAATCCTGGGCGAACCAGGCGCTGGTCTACGAACGACGCGGCGACAAGGGGCGTGCCTACAAGTCCTATTCGCATGCCATGCGGCTCGACCCGAACTACAAGCCGGCACAGGACGGCGCGTCCCGCACCCGCGCCAGCAGCTAGGGTCGGCGCACCCGGTTTCAGATATAAAGCGCCGCCATCCTGCGCCAGGCGCCTGCCCGATGAGCGCGCCCCTCCCAGACATGCATCCGGTGCCCGACGCCCTTTTCGGACAGAACCCGGCTGAGATGCTGGTTGTTGTCAAGGAACGGGTCGGCATCCCCGATGGTCAGCACGATCTCCACCTGCCGCAGCCTGTCGAGCTGCTCGCCGGAGGTTATGCCGGGCAGGAAATGCGACGGGGTGTGAAAATAGACCGCATCGTCGTAATAGCCGTCCAGCAGGTCGCCAAAGGCCTCCACCTTGAGCGTCAGGTCGTAGCGCCCCGAAAAAGCGACGAGCTTGCGGAACAGATGCGGATGGCGAAAGGCGATGCTGGCTGCCTGGAAGGCCCCGAGGCTGCAGCCCTGCGCAATCGTGCAGTCATGTCCGTTCCGGTCGGCCATCAGCGGCAGGACTTCGTTGAGGATATAATCCTCGAAGGCCGCGTGCCGGCGGATCCGCACAGAAGGGTGCTGCCGCTTGTCGTAGAAGGTCTCGGTCGCCAGCCCATCGACGCAATAGAGCTGCAGCTGGCCGGCGTGGATCTTGTCGCCAAGGCTTGCAACGACGCCGAGCTCTTCATATTCCCAGAAACGTCCTTCCCGGGTCGGAAACATCAGCACCTTGGCGCCGGCATGGCCGAACACCAGGAGTTCCATGTCTCGATGGAGCCGCTGGCTGTACCAGCGCAGATATTCGCGGTTCATGACACCTTGAAGAACTGTCCGGCCCTGTCGCGAAGGGCCGCCTCTTGCGACGCACAATCAGGATAATCGAAATGTCCGGCATCGAGGATGAAGTTTTCGTTAAATTTTGATTTCGCAATTGCGTTGGCCACCGCGAACTGGCAGGGCGGCGCGACCGCCGGATCGAACAGCGCCACGCTCATCAGCATCGGCACGGTGATGCGGCTCGCCGCCACCGCCGAATCATGCAGGCGCAGCGTCTTCAGGGCATTTCCGTATTTCGCCTGATAGGCCTGCACGGACGCGGCGCTGCCGATGCTTTTCAGTTTCAGCCTGAGTTCCTGATACCCGAAGGTCGGCAGCGACAGATGCCCCCGGTCGATCCGGCTGTCGAAAGGGATGGCAAGCCCGCCGATACCGCCGCCGAAACTGATGCCGCTATAGCCAACATGGCCCGACAGCCAGGGATAAAGGGCGATCAGCATGCTCACAGCCACCCATAGGTCCTCGACGCAGCCGCCGATGATGTAGCGGTCAGGCTTGTCGATATCGTGCAGCACATGCCAGTAGCTGTCCGGCGAGATCGGCGGACGGGTGCTGCGCGACATGCCGCGAAAACAGGGAAACAGCACCGCGGTTTCCTCGACCGGAATGTCGAGTTCAGGCGCATCGCGTCCACCATAACCATGCCCGACGACGAGGCCGCGCCGGATTTCACCCTTTTTCGGCAACAGCAGCCAGCCGCCTATCGGAAACCGCCCGCTCGACATGTAGGCGATGTCGAAGACATGCCACTTCGGATGGTCGAGCCCGTTCTTGCGCAGCCCCGGCTCCGGATCGACGGTCATCGCCCGCCGGTAGCGGTCTTTCCAGAACGCATCGAACCCATCAGGCGCCTGCGGCGGCACGACGGCCTGAAGCTGCTTGAGCCCCATGCCGTAGGTGGGATCGAAATCGAAAGGGTGGCTGGTGGGGATGGTCATGCTTGAGAGATTACCGGAGATTCGCCTCGTCCCGGTCGAAAACAAAGTCTTCGGGCAGCCTGCCACGGAATTTTTCCAATCGTCTCAAAGCCTCTTCACGGGTGGCTTGAGAGGCAGGCTGTTGCGATTCCCGCTGCAAAAGCTCTTCGGCAGCGTGTGTCTGATCGGCAATCTTCGCCATTCTGGCCTCCTGCTCCCTTCCAATGTCACACGGTCCAGCTTAACAAAAAAACCATCAGTGGGGCATCAATCGACGCGCATTACGCTTGTGAACGACCCCAAGTACGCGAATCCCAAAGTCGGTTATTTCATAGAGGATGATGTGACTTTGATGCTCATGCCGGCGAACTCCCGCGCCAAGCGGAGCAAAAGGACGTCCCATCCTGGGATTTTCAGCGAGAAGTCCGAAGCAATGCCGAAATTCATCGGTATATTTTAGCGCCTGGAGGCGGCCAAACGTTTCCAGGCCAAACACGAAAATATCGAGCAGATCCTTATCCGCCCGACGCGTCAGCCTGTATTCAGACACGCTTAGCCTTCCGACGAGCCACGACTTTCTCCGCCTCTGCGAAGATTTCTTCGACGCTGCGCGGGCTTGTTCCGCTTTCGCGTGAGGCGGTCACGAGCTGGCGCATCTCATCCAGCGAAAGCTCCTCGCCCTGATGGATGCGTTCACGCATCACAAGTTCGCTGACGAACTCGCCCGCGTTCGCAAATCTGCCGCTGCGAACCTGATCTTCGATCCAGTCCTTCGTCGCGTCTGGAAGAGATACCGTTATGTCTGCCATTCTGGCCTCCTGCTCCCTTCCAATATCGCACGACCCGCCGTCACAAAAAAGCCCGGCACTGCCGGGCTTCCATGCACTATTCACTGCTCACTGACCACTACTCAGTGCTTCATCGCCTTGACGATGTCCTCGGTCATCTTCTTGGCGTCGCCCAAGAGCATCATCGTGCCGTCCTTGTAGAACAGGGTGTTGTCGATGCCGGCGTAACCCGAACCGAGCGAACGCTTCACGAACAGGCAGGTCTTGGCCTTGTCGACGTCGAGGATCGGCATGCCGTAGATCGGCGAGGTCTTGTCGTCGCGGGCCGCCGGGTTGGTGACGTCGTTGGCGCCGATGACGTAGGCAACGTCGGCCTGGGCGAACTCGGCATTGATGTCTTCGAGTTCGAAGACCTCGTCATAGGGCACGTTGGCTTCGGCGAGCAGCACGTTCATATGGCCCGGCATGCGGCCCGCGACCGGATGGATCGCGTATTTGACCTCGACGCCGTGGCTTTTCAGCGTATCGGCAAGCTCGCGTAGCGCATGCTGCGCCTGGGCGACGGCCATGCCGTAACCCGGCACGATGATCACCTTCTCGGCGTTCTGCATCAGGAAGGCAGCGTCGTCGGCAGAGCCCTGCTTCACCGTGCGCTGCACGCCGTCGTCGCCGCCGGCAGACGCCGTCTCGCCGCCGAAGCCGCCCAGGATGACCGAGATGAAGGACCGGTTCATCCCCTTGCACATGATGTAGGAAAGGATCGCACCCGACGAGCCGACCAGCGCGCCGGTAATGATCAGCGCCAGGTTGCCGAGCGTAAACCCGATGCCGGCGGCGGCCCAGCCGGAATAGGAGTTCAGCATCGAGACGACGACCGGCATGTCGGCACCGCCGATCGGCACGATCAGGAGCACGCCGAGCGCCAGGGCCAGCACCACGACCAGCCAGAAATCGAAATGGCTCTCCGTCTGGACCAGGCCGAAGATGAAGACGACGACCAGGACCAGCAGGCCGATATTGATGGCGTGGCGGTAGGGCAGCATGATCGGCTTGCCGGACATCCGTCCGTCGAGCTTCAGGAAGGCGATGACCGATCCGGTAAAGGTGATCGCGCCGATCGCCGCACCGAGCGCCAGTTCGATCAGTGCCTGGCCGTGGATATGGCCGATCGCTCCGATGCCGAAGGAGTCAGGCGCATAAAGCGCCGCTGCCGCCACCATCACCGCGGCGAAGCCGACCAGCGAATGGAAGCCGGCGACGAGCTGCGGCATCGCCGTCATCGGAATGGTGCGGGCGATATAGGCCCCTGCCCCGCCGCCGATGCTGAGCGCCAGCACGATCAGGATGAAGCCCCCGAACGTGGGCGTGGCGAGCAGAAGGGTGGTGACGATGGCGATAGCCATGCCGACCATGCCGTAGACATTGCCCTTGCGGCTGGTCGTCGGGTGGGAAAGCCCCCGGAGCGCCATGATGAACAGCACGCCGGACACGAGATAGAGGAAAGCTGCGAGGCTCTGCGACATGGTATCCGAACCTCAGCGATCTTTTTTCTTGTACATGGCGAGCATCCGGCTGGTCACCAGGAAGCCGCCAAAGATGTTCACCGAGACGAGCACCAGCGCCACGAAACCGAAGCCGGTCGCAAAGCCGCTCGCAGATACGCCGACCGCAAGCAGCGCGCCGACGACGATGACCGAGGAGATCGCGTTGGTAACCGCCATCAGCGGCGTATGCAGCGCCGGCGTCACCGACCAGACGACGTAATAGCCGACGAAGATCGACAGCACGAAGATCGCCAGGCGGAAGACGAAGGGATCGATCGCCCCGCCGGTTGCAGCACTTGCCGCTTCCGGTGCCTGGGCGGCAGCGGTCATCACGGCGCTCACGGCCTGGTCGAGCTGCTCCAGTGCCTTGTTCATTGCTTCAGTGGCCATCAAAGCGTCTCCTCGGCTGCGGCATCCCCGGCCTTCTCGGCTTCTGCGGCGGCAGGTTTCTTGCGGGCACGGGCCGGTTTGGAACCGTCAGGCACCTCGCCCGGGTCTCCGACCGGTGCAACAGCCGGCGTCTCGCCGACGAACGCAGCAGCAGCCTCGGCGAAGTTTGGATGCACGACCCGGCCGCCATTGGTCAGCATGGTCGCCTTGACGAGCTCGTCCTCGGCATTGACCGCAAATTCCTTGGTACCCTTGTCGACCATGGTCTCGATGAAGGCGAACAGGTTGCGGGCATAAAGCGCGGAAGCCGAGGCTGCGATACGGCCGGCGACATTGGCGTAACCGATCACCGTGACACCCTCGACATCGGCGACCCTGCCCTTTTCCGAACCTTCGATATTACCGCCGCGCTCGACGGCAAGGTCGACGGCCACCGAACCCGGCTTCATCGACGCCAGCATGGCGCGCGACACCAGCTTCGGCGCCGGCCGGCCGGGAATGAGGGCCGTGGTGATGACGATGTCCTGCTTGGCGATATGCTCGGCAACCAGTGCTGCCTGCTTGGCCTGATATTCGGCCGACATCGGCTTGGCATAACCGGCAGCGGTTTCGGCCGCCTTGAATTCCTCGTCCTCGACCGCGATGAACTTGGCACCGAGCGAGGCGACCTGTTCCTTGGCGGCGGGGCGAACGTCGGTCGCCGAGACCACAGCGCCGAGACGGCGGGCCGTGGCGATCGCCTGCAGGCCGGCAACACCGGCGCCCATGACGAACACCTTTGCCGCAGGCACGGTGCCGGCGGCGGTCATCATCATCGGCATGGCGCGGCCGTATTCGTGAGAAGCGTCGATGACGGCGCGATAACCGGCAAGGTTCGCCTGAGAGGATAGCACGTCCATCGACTGGGCACGGGTGATGCGCGGCATCAGTTCCATGGCAAAGGTGGTGAGCCCCGCTTTCGCCATGTCCGCAAGCGCCGCCTCGTTGCCATAGGGGTCCATGACCGCGAACACGACGGCGCCTGGCTTGTAGGACGCCATCTCCACCGCCGTCGGCCGGTTGACCTTGAGGATGATATCCGCCGAACCGATCTCGCCGGGACCGGCGATGCGAGCGCCCGTGGCTTCGAAATCCTTGTCGGGAACACCGGAGGAAAGACCTGCTCCGCTCTCAACCAGAACGGACAATCCCAGTCCGGAAAGCCGCTTGACGCTCTCGGGCGAAGCGGCCACGCGCGGTTCGTCGGAACCTTCGCGGCATACAAATACGATCTTCGGCAAAGACTGTCTCCTCCCAGTCGATATCGCAAGGCGGGCGAAATGTTTCGCCCTGCCTCAAGGCCCGCCGCCCGATGGGCCGAGCCGGATCAACGCAGCAGGAAAACGCCGGCGATATTGAGAATGATGAAGACGATGAGGCTGCCGATGAAGCCGGCCCCGCCGAAGAAACCAGCGGCCATCGCGATCATCAGAATGACGACGGCCATCGTGCCCCATTTCGCACCGGCGAGGAATGCGTTGTAGGTCCTGTCGTGTTCCGCATAATCCATGGGAGCACCCGTTTCCACCGGCCCGCTATGGTGATTGTCCATCAGTCCCGTCTCCTTCATCAGCCGCACGCGGTCCGCTTGATCGAAGCGTGGGCGCGGGCGGGAAAACCCTTGTCGACATCCGGAATCATGCCTCGTTCGGCACGATGGAGGTCACTTCAGGCCTTACACAAAGCAAGGGGAAAGCGCAATGCCGCCACAATGGCTTCCGGTACGCCGAAGCATGAAGCACCAGCGCTTCAGGTCAGATAGGACATTTCGGGGGAATTCGGCCGGCCGGCGATGCGGGCCGTCGGCAGGATGGTGAGCGGCGCGGTGTCGAAATTCGAGGAGCGCGCAAACAGCATGCGGCGCTCGTAGGCTTCCGACTGGAAGGCCGGGAAGCGCTTCATCATCTTCGAGCGCAATTCGCGCGTCTGCGAGGCAAGCAGCATCAGATCGAAGTCGTATGTCGGGATCCGACGCGGGGCTACGAGCGGCTGGGCGTAGAAGAACCGGCGGTAAAATGCCGCATGCGCCGGGCGGATCGGCTGCAGCACACGGTCCGCATCGAAATAGATCGCCGCGACCGGCGTCAGCCGCACCGTAAGGTAAGGCATGGCCGAAAGTTCGCTGGCATATTCCGGGGCAATGGCGAAACGCGCGGAATCAATCAGCGTCATGCCGGCATCGAGAAGCCCGTTCACGGCCTCGGGGAAGATGCTGATCGACTGGCAGACCCGGTGTTCCGGCGTGACGTAGTGGAGCCGGATCGTACTGACCAGTTCCTCGTCGTAATAGACGCCGAAGACATGCGCATTCTTGTCGAAATCGATCTCGTCGATCAGCTTGGTTGCCGCCACCGGCAGCACGTTATGCGTCTTATAGGCCTTGTATCGCAGCCGTGCGATATCCTCGAAATCCTCGTTACTCTCGATCCGCCGGTACTCGACATGGTCGAGAGTGGAAAGAAGCTTTGCTGAAAAATTTCCGTCGGGAAAGGTCTGGCCTAAGGGCATTGGCATTTGTTCCATGAGCTTTAACCATGGATTAACCCTAAATCGCCCTTAGCCTGCAATGAATCAGCCGCAAATTGAGTAAAATTCTAAATGGTATGGTTAACAAAGAGTTAACCACCGTTTTGGGACGTGCCAAAACCGTTAACATTGTTTCAATTTTAGGCAGAAGTCAGCGCGCCGCGGCCCGAAGCGGTGAGGTCGGTGCACTCTTGGCGCCGCGTCGGATGGCTGAAAGCTTGGCCGCGGGAACAGCCTCGGCCGCCAGTTCGATGATCTTTTCGGAAGCGACCGGCATGGAAAACACGTAGCCCTGGACCAGGTCGGAGAACCGATGACGGTTGACCAGCGCGAGCTGCTCCTTCGTCTCGACGCCTTCGACGACGATCTTGAGGCCGAGCTCCCTGGAAAGATGCACGATGCCGCGCAGGAGCTTCAGCTTGCGCTGATCATCGGCGATATTGCGGATGAACGCACGGTCGATCTTGACCACGTCGAGCGGCAGCGAGTCGAGATAGCTGAGGCTCGAGAAACCGGTGCCGAAATCGTCGATCGCGATCGTCACGCCGGTCACGCGGAACTGGTTGAGGATGGCGCTGACCGCCACCGGCTCGTCCATGAAGCAGCTTTCGGTGACTTCCAGATGCAGTCGCGACGGATCGAGCGCATAACGCTTCAGGACGTCCGCGACGTAGGTGACGATATCGTCGTTGCGCAGGTCCTGGATCGACAGGTTGACGGAGACTGCCATCGGATCCGGCCAGGTCGCGCAGTCGCGGCAGGCCTGGTCGAGCACCAGACGGGTAATGTGCGAGACGAGCCCCATATCCTCGGCCATGGGGATGAACACGTTCGGCCCGACCATGCCGCGCTCCGGATGGCGCCAGCGCACCAGCGCCTCGCTGCATTCGATGCCGGAGCCGTCTGGGCGATACATCGGCTGATAGACGACATGCAGGCCATTGTTCTCGATCGCCTGGCGAAGATCGACCCGCAGCTTCTGCTCGTCGATATACTGCGCGTCCATTTCCGAGCGGAACACCGTCAGCGTGCCGTTACCGGTCGATTTCGCATGGTTGAGGGCAAGGTCAGCCTTGATCTGCCAGTTTTCCATGTCGAAGTCCTGCGAGGGCAGCATGACGCAGCCGCTGTTCATCGACACGGGAAGGCGAAGGCCATCGACATAATAGTCGCCCTGGATCTCGGCGTGAATGCGCCGGACCTGACGCTCCAGTTCGCAGCTGTCGTCGCCACCGGTCAAAAGCACGACGAATTCGTCGCCCACCAGGCGGCCCGCCAACAGCCCGTCGTTCTTCAGCGCCGAAAGCCTGGCCGAGATCGCCGCAAGCAGCCGGTCGCCGACCACGTGACCGCGCAGGTCGTTGACATGCTTGAAACCGTCCACGTCGAACACCGCGAGTGCCGCCAGCGCCTCGCCGCGGCGCTTCAGCTTCCTAGTCGAAAGCTCCGCGAAGTGGCCGCGGTTCGGCAGGCCGGTCAAGGCGTCGAACCGCACCATGTGCAGCACCTTTTCCTCGGCAGCGAGGCGGGCCGTGACGTCTTCAAAGATCAGCACGACACCGCCGTCCGAACGCGGGCTGACCGAAAATTCGAGGTGGCGCTCGTCCTTGAACTTGAAAAGTGCGCGTTCGAGCGTGCCGTCCGCGAGCTTGGAAAGCTGCCGCAGGATGGTCTCCGGCGCATTCTCGGCATCCTCGCAGAGCACGGCCGCAAAATCGCGGTCCTTAAGGTCGCTCTTCTTGTCGAGACCGAGCAGGTCGCGGGCGCGGCGGTTGATCACCTGGATCTTGCCTTCGCCGTCGAGCATCACGAGGCCATGCGAAATCGTCTTCAGGGCGATGTCGAAACGACCGGCGATGATCGCCATTTTCCGCGATGCGATGACATTCTCATAAAGGAATTCGCGCACGCCATTGGCCATCGACCGCGTGGTGAGGCCGAACGGGATGAGCAGCAGCGACATCAGCGCCAGATGCAGGTCCTCGGTGAACAGGCAGGCGATCAGGATCGGGCCGCAGCAGCCGAGCGTCTGGAGATCGACGGCGATCCGGGAACCGTAGTTGCGGCCGACGATCGACATCATCGATCCGAGCGTCATGGCGATGCAGGTGAAGCCGACGAAAGGGTTTTCGAGCACGAGCAGCGCATAGCCGCTGGCGACGCCGAGCAGAAATGCCGCAAGGAAGGCGCCGATCACATATTGCTGCTCCCAGGCGGCGATGTCGTCGTAGCTGAGCGACGCCTTGTCCACCTTGTCGAAGCGCTGGAACCAGTACATGCGGTAGGCAAACACCGCAGCGAACCCGCAGGCGAAAAGGAGATAGAATTGCGCACCGCTGTAATGGAAAACGAGCAGGCACCACAGCACGTGAACGACCACGCCTGTCCACAATGTGCCGCGATTTCCAAACAGCGACGTGACGAACGACAGATACACGTCTGTCGACAACGTCTTCGCTTCAGTCTCTTTCATCGGGTTCATCCCTTGCATTCCTGTCGACACTGCGGGAAACCCTTTAAAAATTGCTTGTCCGCGCGCCGTTTACCCCCCTTTCATTGGGGGGTTCTTGAGAGTTTGCTGAACAAATTGCCAATGGGATAGCTAAATTTTTCTGCAGGTTGACCCCGGGACCGATACAACCGGCCCACGCCTTGCACAACCCGCCATAATCCCGGCTTTTTGTAGACGAAAACCGGGCTTATTAGGACTTTCCTTTTCTTAGACCTTGGTTTACATCGCCAACCAAGAGCGGGCGGGATAAGACAGACCCGTTGGAATTGGGGAAATCATGGCTGCATTGTTGAAGATCAGCGGTCTCATCGATCGCTTGAGCGAAATCATTGGCAAATTTTCCGGCTATCTGGTCCTCGCCTGCACGTTCATCAGCGCCGGCAACGCCATCATCCGCTACCTTTTCAACTACAGTTCCAACGGCTGGCTGGAAATCCAGTGGTATCTCTTCGGCTTCATCGTGCTGCTCGGGGCCTCGCATACGCTGCGCCTCAACGAGCATGTGCGGGTCGACCTGATCTATGGCTCGGTCTCCGACCGGGCGCGCCTGTGGATCGACGCGATCGGCCTGATCGTCTTCCTCATTCCGGCCTGCCTCTATCTCGCCTGGCTTGCCTGGCCCTTCTTCACGCTTTCCTACGCGCAGGGCGAAATCTCGTCGAATGCCGGCGGCCTCATCCGCTGGCCGATCAAGCTCGTCATCGTCGCGGGCTTCTCGCTTCTGGCGCTGCAGGGCTTCTCCGAACTGGTGAAGCGCGTCGCCGGCCTCAGAGGCGTCCTCCAGGTCGACACGACCTACGAAAAGCCGCTTCAATAATAAGAAACCCGGGGGGATAAGCCGCTCATGTTCGAATTCGGTATAATGCCGCCTGCGATGTTCCTCGGCATGATCATCTTCATGCTCTACGGCTTCCCGGTCGCCTTTTCGCTCTCCGCCGTCGGCCTGTTCTTCGGCCTTCTCGGCATCGCCACCGGCCATTTCGAATTCGCCTTCCTGCAGGCGCTGCCGTTCCGAATCTTCGGGATCGTCTCCAACGATCTTCTGCTTGCCATTCCCTTCTTCACCTTCATGGGCGCGGTGCTGGAGCGCTGCGGCCTTGCCGAGGACCTGCTTGAAGGCACCGGCAAGCTGTTCGGCGCCATTCCGGGCGGCCTCGCCTACGCCGTCATCCTGGTTGGCGCCATCCTCGGCGCAATCACCGGCACGGTGGCAGCCTCGGTCATCACCATGGGCGTGATTTCGCTGCCGATCATGTTGAAATACGGCTACAACCCGCGGCTTGCGACCGGCGTCATCGCCGCCTCCGGCACGATCACCCAGGTCATTCCGCCGTCCCTCGTTCTGATCGTTCTCGCCGACCAGCTCGGCCGCTCCGTCGGCGACATGTATCTCGGCGCGATCGGCCCCTCGATCCTGCAGGTGGTGATCTTCCTGCTGTTCATCCTCGCCATGTCCATCTTCCGCCCGAAGGACGTGCCCGCCCTGCCGCTGGAAGCCCGCGGCGAGCTCAACGCGGCGCTGGTCATCAAGGTGCTGTGGGGCATGATCCCCTCGATCGTGCTGATCTTCCTGGTGCTCGGCACCATCTTCATGGGTCTCGCCACCCCGACCGAGGCCGGCGCGCTCGGCGTGGTCGGCGCCATGGTGCTCGCCGCCATGCACCGCCGCCTCACCTGGGACCTCATCAAGCAGGGCATGCATTCGACCATGACGATCACCTCCATGGTCGTCTTCATCCTGGTCGGCGCCACCTGCTTCAGCCTCGTCTTCCAGGGCATGGACGGCGGATTGTGGATCGAATACCTGCTGAGCCACGTCCCCGGCGGCGCGGTCGGCTTCCTGATCTTCGTCAACATCTTCGTCTTCTTCCTCGCCTTCTTCCTGGATTTCTTCGAAATCGCCTTCATCGTCCTGCCGATGCTGGCGCCGGTCGCGAGCTCGCTCGGCATCGACCTGATCTGGTTCGGCGTCCTGCTCTGCGTCAACATGCAGACCTCGTTCATGCATCCGCCCTTCGGCTTTGCGCTGTTCTATCTCCGCTCGATCGCCCCGAAGAGCGTGAAGACCAAGGACATCTATCTCGGGGCGATTCCATGGCTCTGCATGCAGCTGATCCTCGTTGCCATCATCATCTTCTGGCCGGAATCGGTCACCTACTGGCTGGACAAGGCGCCGGCCGTGGACCTCAACACGATCAAGATCGAAGTACCCGGCTTCGGCAGCGGCAATGGTGGCGGCGGGCAGATGCCGAATTTCGGCCTGCCTCCGATGGATGGCGCGCCGGCCGTGCCCGGCCAGCCGGCGCAACCGGCCATGCCGAACTTCGGCGAGCCGCCCAAGATCAACCCTTGAGGGTGGCTTCTCTTGTCAGTCCGCTGATGGGAGAGTATATATTCGGAGTGGAGGGCAGAGCGCCAACCCTGCCCTCCCTTTTTGTTATGCTAGGAATTTAAGCCGGACGGAGATTGACCAGCTCGTCCGGTTTTTCCTAAACAACAACGTAATGATCAGTGATTTCCACATCACATTACCTCCAGTTCGAGAGCAAGGCTTTTGCCTCAAGTCGGTGAAGCCCGTCCTCACCGATGCTCCGGCTGGCCACGGAGCGTGCTGCTTCAGCCCTCGAACGTTGCAATCATAGATAAGCGCGTGCAATTGTCGATACGGCACAACCTGCCGCAACCAGCTGCACACGCAACAGAAAACCCCGGACCTTTCGATCCGGGGTTGCTTGATTGATAGCTTCCTGATCCGGGATCAGAGCTTGCCGTTGCGCTGCTGGATCATCATGAACGTGTCGTAGGTATATTCGGACAGCTGCATCCAGAGATAGGCCTCCTTCTTGAAGGCGACCTGGTCTTCGTAGACCTTCTTGAAGTCGGCATTGGTCGCCGAGATGTCCTTGTAGACCTCGAGCGTCGCCTTGTAGCAGGCTTCGAGGATTTCCTGGCTGAAGGGGCGAAGCGTCGTGCCCTGCGAGACGATCTGCTTGATCGCCGTGGGGTTCTTCAGGTCGTATTTGCCCATCATGTTCGTGTTGGCGAAGGCGCAGGCATCGGAGAGTGCCGCCTGATAGGCCTTCGGCAGCGCATTCCACTTTTCCAGGTTGACGAAGGCGTGGATGGTCGGGCCGCCTTCCCAGAAGGCCGGATAATAGTAGTACTTGGCGACCTTGTAGAAGCCGAGCTTGTAGTCGTCATAAGGACCGACCCATTCGGCCGCGTCGATCGTGCCCTTTTCCAGCGCCGGGTAGATGTCGCCGCCGGCGATCTGCTGAGGCACAGCACCGAGCTTCTCCAGCACGCGGCCGGCAATGCCGGCGATACGCATCTTGACGCCCTTGAAGTCGTCGACGGTGTTGATCTCCTTGCGGAACCAGCCACCCATCTGCGCGCCGGTATTGCCGGCCGGCATGCCGTAGATGTTGTGCTTGGCATAGAACTCGTTCATCAGCGTATTGCCGTTGCCCTGGTAGAACCAGGCATTGTTCAGCCGGGCGTTGAGGCCGAACGGGATCGCGGTGCCGATCGCGAATGTCGGATCCTTGCCGACGAAATAATAGGAGCAGGTATGGCACATTTCGACCGTCGAGTTGCTGACGGCGTCGGCTGCCTGCATGGCCGGCACGATTTCAGCGGCGGCAAACGGCTGGATGGTGAAATTGCCATCGGTTGCGGCAGCGACATGCTTGGCGATGTCTTCCGCGCCGCCATAGATGGTGTCCAGCGACTTCGGGAATGACGACGTCAGGCGCCAGGTGACTTTCGGGCTAGACTGCGCGATGGCCGGAGCGGCGAGCACCGTTGCGGCGGCTGCACCGGCGCCGGTGACGGCTGCCTTTTTGAAGAATGAACGACGATCCATAAAATACCTCCCAGTAAGACAAACCGGGGGATTTTCTGTTCCCACTCCCCGGCCCTGCGGCGAGGTAAACATTTTGGTCTATGGGTTGCAAGCACCGGCGCTAATATTCCTTAATGCGGGAACGTCTTTTGATCTAAGACTTTCGTAGCGTTCCGCCCGGACAGGATTCGCCAGATATTTCAAAGCGGGAATGCTCATTCTTTGGGCAGTGCCGGAACCGAAAGGCACCCTCGAACTTGACTTGCGGCGGCTTCCGGCGGCACAACGAACGGAGCCGCTGCTTCGTGGAGAGCCTGATGCCAAAACCGATCGTCGCCCTGCCCGCCGATATCCGCGAACTGGACGGAGCGATCTGGCATGCCTCGCCCAACCAGTATGTCCAGGCGGCGCTGAAGGTGGCAGACGTGATGACCTTCATCATCCCCGCGTTCGAAGAGGGCAACGAGACCGACGCCATCCTCGACCGCGTCGATGGTGTACTGGTTTCCGGTTCGGCCACCAATGTTCACCCTTCGCTTTACGGCAAAGAAGCGGCACCCGGCGACGGGCCCTTCGATCCCGCCCGCGACGCCACCTCGCTGCCGCTGATCCGCCGGGCGATCGACCGCGGCATCCCGCTGCTCGCCATCTGCCGCGGGATCCAGGAACTCAATGTCGCATTGGGCGGCACGCTCGCCAGCGAAATCCAGGAGCAGCCGGGCATCTGGGATCATCGCAAGCCCGATGTGAAGGAGCGCGACGGCATGTACGCGATCCGCCAGCCGGTCTTCGTCCAGGAAGGATCCTGTATCGCCAACTACCTCGGCCTTGCCGGCGAAGTGCAGGTCAATTCGCTGCATCGCCAGGCGATCGCCGAAACCGCCCCGCGCCTCCAGGTCGAAGCGACGGCCGAGGACGGCACGATCGAGGCCGTCTCGGTCATCGACGCCAAGAATTTCGCGGTCGGCGTGCAATGGCATCCGGAATACTGGGCGGAAACCGATGCGCCGTCCCGGGCGCTCTTCCATGCTTTCGGCGAGGCAGTGCGCGCCTATGCCGCCCGCAAGATGCTGACCAACGTGGCGGCCTGACCTCAGACCCGCGGCCGGTGCACCCCGGTCGACTGGCGGATGCGCATTTCCGGCTTGATCAGGTGGATGCCGTCCGGCTCGTGGCTGCCGGCCAGGCGGTCGAGCAGGGCGCGCGCCGCAAGCCGGCCGACTTCCGTCTGGCCGTTCCACACCGTGGTCAGTGCAGGCGTCGCGATCGAAGCCTCTTCCAGATCGTCGTAACCAGTGACGGAAATGTCATGGCCGGGCATCAGCCCGGCACGGGCGATGCCGTTCATCAGGCCGATCGCCACCAGATCGTTCCAGCAGACGGCAGCGGTCGGCTTCTGCGGCAGGGAGAGGAAATGCACCGCCGCCTCGAACCCGCCCTGCTTCGAACGCGGCCCCGGAATGCGCAGGTTCGGATCCACCTCGATACCCGCCTTGCGCAGCGCGTTGACATAACCCTGGTAGCGGTCGCGGCCGGTGGACGTCTGGTCGGTGCCGCCGATCATGGCGATCACCCGATGCCCGAGGCCAATCAGGTGATTGGTCGCAAGCGAAATGCCGTAGCTGTCGTCGCCGCGATAGGTCGGCAGTTCGACGCCTTCCATCGAGCGGGCAACCAGGATGGCCGGCATGCCGTTCTCTTCCGCGAGTCTCATATCCTCGATCGGCGTGCCGATCGCCGGCGACATGATCACCCCGTCTCCGCCGAGCTGCAGCAGCGTTTCGATGAAGGTGCGCTGCTTTTCCACCGAGTCGTAATGGTTGGAAAGGATGAAGGTATGGCGGCTGCGGTCGAGCTCGCTTTCGATCGCTTTCAGGATTTCCCCGTAGAACGGGTTCATGATGTCGTGCACCACGACGCCGATGATGCCGGAGCGCGAGGTTCTGAGGCTGGCGGCGCGGCGATTGTAGATATAGCCGAGCGCCCGTGCCTGTTCCTTGATCTTTTCCCGCGTGTCGGCCGCCACCAGAGGGCTGTCGCGCAGTGCAAGCGATATCGTGGCGGTGGAAAGACCGAGGCTTTCGCCGATCGTCGACAACTTGATCTTTTGCGCCATTTCCCCCACCCGCAATGGCCGGCGTCGCTATCCGACGCTCGAATTAAACTTTAAATAAACAATTTAATTCAGTGCGACAATCCTGTGACAGCGATTATTCAAAGGAATCAGCTTCGCTCGTCCGAGAGATCGGACTGGAGATTTTGCTCGACGGTCTTCAGGAGCTTGAGAAGGGTGCGGATTTCCTTGTCAGAAAGGCCTTTGGCGGCCATGGAGCCGCATTCGGAGACCGAGCGGCCGATCTGCTCGACGGTCTGCAGCCCGGCCTCGGTCAGGTGCACTTTGGTGAGCCGCCCATCGGTGCCGTCGGCCCGGCGCTCCAGGAAGCCCTGCGCCTCCATCCGGCCGATCGTGCGGGTCATGGTCGGCGCCTTGACGCCGAGCCGCATGGCGAGCTGGCCGGGGGTCATTCCGTCCTCTTCGGCAAGGATCAGGATCACGCCGTCCTGGCCGGCATAAAGCCCGCTTTCGCCGAGGCTGCGGCTGAGCGCGGTGCGCATCGAGCGGGCCGCCTGGGTGATCGCCGGCGCCAGATCCGTCGCCGCCAGACCTTCAAGCTCTCTCTTCTTGCCGGACTTGGCTTTTTTGTCGCCCTTCTTCTTGCTCATTCGCTCTGCCCGTTTTGCCCTAAAGAAGGAACCGTTATATCTGTGCCGCGCTATCCATACCGAAACCGGGAAACCACCGCCAGATGCCGCACCCTTCGCCGCGTTATCATGACAATGATACGACACTTGCGTCCACAGAAAGGCGAGACTGGATCGCCGTGCTACCGCTCGGCGCCCACGAGCAGCACGGACCGCACCTGCCTTTCGAGACCGACACGCTGATCGCCGAAGGCCTTGTCGCGCGCCTGATTCCCGCCCTGCCCGCCCATCTCCCGGTCACCTTCCTGGCCGCGGAGCCCGTCGGTTATTCGATAGAACACATGGATGTCGCCGGCACCCGGACGCTTGCCTTCGACGAGGCCGTCTATCGCTGGCTCGGCATTGCCGGCGACCTCCACGCAAGGGGCATCGGCAAACTCGTGCTGCTCAACGCCCATGGCGGCAATTCGCCGCTCATGACGATCGTCGCGACCGAGGCCCGGGTGCGGTTCGGCATGCTGGTGGTGGCGACCAGCTGGACCCGATTCGGCCAGCCGGAGGGCTGGATCGCGCCGGCGGACAAGGCGGTCGACATCCATGGCGGCGACATCGAGACTTCGGTCATGCTGGCGCTTCATCCGGACAGGGTCGACATGTCAAAAGCCGAGAACTTCCCCTCCCGCCAGTCGGATTTTTCCCGCGATTTCAAACATCTGCGCGCCTACGGCCCCCATGCCTTCGGCTGGAGGATGTCCGACCTCAACGCCCGGGGCGTCGCAGGGAGCGCGGCCGCGGCGAGCGCGGAGAGGGGCGAGGAGCTGGTCGCCCATGCCGTGAAAGGCATCATAGAGCTGCTGGAGGATGTGGCGAAGTTCGATCTCGCAATATTGAAGTAGGAACGAGCTACACAGCATCGACATTCGCGAGGCTGGCCAGAGCGATGCAGCAGCCTCTCCTCTCGACCAGCTTCTGCGCTGGGCCGACGTCGATAGGCGACCGTGGGGATCAAGTGGATCCTCACGGTCGCCGACAACGCGCGCGTCCGGCAATGGCGAGTTGCCGGGATATGGCGATCCCGTAATATTGGGGCACAGTTGAATCTGCAATATGACAAGTGCATTATATGGACCATGTAATTGGACCAATGGAGCGTGTCATGGAAATTTCGGTAAGCGAGGCCAAAGCAAGTCTGACTGAACTCCTTCATCGCGCGGAAGCTGGAGAAGATGTTGTTCTCACGCGAAGAGGTCACAAGATCGCAAGGCTTGTACCTATTGAGCCGGAACTGACACGCGATCAACGCAGGGCATTGATCGAGGAAATCAGGGCCATGGCTCCCGAACCCAAGACCGATGACGTCCCTGCTGAGCGAAGCCAGGATTTCCTCTATGGTGATGACGGCTTGCCGGCATGATTGTCGTTGATACGTCAGCGCTGATCGCCATCGTCAAAAACGAAATTGGAGCCCTTGATTGCCAGGAGGTGCTTACGAGAGAAACCAAGGTGCTGCTCAATGCTGCTACTCTCGCTGAAGCATTGATTGTTGCTCGAGGGAAAAAATGTCTGGCCGGTCTTACGAACCTGATCGACCGGCTCCCCATCACCATCATCGAACTGGACGCAGTAAGAGCAGAACGCGCTGCAACAGCCTATGCCCTGTTCGGAAAAGGTTTCCACAAGGCCTCGCTCAATTTCGGCGATTGCTTCGCCTATGCGACAGCCAAGGAATTCAACTGTCCGCTTCTCTATGTGGGTGACGATTTTGCCAAGACCGACGTGGTTTCCGCGATTACGTCATCATCCGCCTGAGCAGCAAGAAATCAGGCCGCCTCGGCGACCGCAACCGGGAACATTTGCACTTTTGCCGGGGCAAGCCGCAATTCCATGTCCACCAGGCATTCGAAGGGGAAAAAGCGCCGGAGCCAGCGCATCTTCATCGCGCCGGTCACGACGAAACCCTTCTTGAGATAGAGGATCATCGCACGATTGTGGGCGGCGACCTGGAGCCTGACGGACGTGCAGCCGTTAGCCACAGCAAGGTTGGAGACCGCATCGATCAGCGCCGCGCCGGCGCCCTTGCCGCGCTGCGTCGCATCGACATTGATGTTGTAGAGATAGAGCGTCGATATCTTGATGCGCGGCTCGGTCGCCTTGAACAGCAGGAAGTTCCCGAAACCCTTGAAAAGCCCGTATTCGGACAGGAATGCCGGGAAGGCGGGAGACAGAGGACCTCGCCCGTGGAGATAGAAGGCGGCGTAACCGATCATCTCGCCGCCGGACCCGATGGCGACGATGCGGTCGTCGTTGACGCTGTTTTCAAAGAAACGGCTGCGGCGCTGGTCGTCGCCGAGAAAATATCTGAGCGAGGTCCTGCCGCGCTGGACCCTGTCCCTTATGCCTGATCCCTCTGTGCCCGATGGATTCGGATAACACAGAAGAAACCCATCATATTGACCTTCCATCCGGATAACAGGCCCCGCTTTTCCCCGGGAACATTTGTTAGAGGAGACGCGGATATTTTGATAGAGCGGCTAGTCACCGATGAGTTTTCACAAGGCTCTCCGCTGGGGAGGTGCACCGCTTGCGCGGCATCCCGTGGACCGATGTGATCTTATAACATACAAACCCTTTGAACTCCTCCCGGCTTGCCCTTATATGAGGCCGACAAGCTTTCGCGCCCGGCGGGCGCTTTCAGTCTCTCGAGGTTTCCCCATGGCCGAAACAGTCACAGCCAAGCCCGTTCCCGTTACCGTGCTCACCGGTTATCTCGGCGCCGGCAAGACGACGCTGCTCAACCGCATTCTTTCCGAAAGCCACGGCAAGAAATACGCGGTCATCGTCAACGAGTTCGGCGAGATCGGCATCGACAACGACCTGATCGTCGAGTCGGACGAAGAAATCTACGAAATGAACAACGGCTGCGTCTGCTGCACCGTGCGCGGCGACCTGATCCGCGTCGTCGAGGGCCTGATGCGCCGTCCCGGCCGCTTCGACGGCATCATCGTCGAGACCACCGGCCTTGCCGATCCGGTCCCGGTCGCACAGACCTTTTTCATGGACGACGACGTGCGCGCCAAGACCGAGCTCGATGCGGTCGTCGCCCTGGTCGATGCCAAGCATTTGCCGCTGCGCCTGAAGGACAGCCGCGAGGCCGAAGACCAGATCGCCTTTGCCGATGTCGTGGTCATCAACAAGACCGACCTCGTTTCGCCGGAAGAACTGGCGGTCATCGAGGATGTCGTTCGCGCCATCAACCCGACGGCGCGCGTCTACAAGACCAGCCGTTCCGGCGTGGATCTCGCCCGCGTGCTCGATCAGGGGGCCTTCAACCTGGAGCGCGCGCTGGAAAACGACCCGCATTTCCTCGACCACGATCACGAGGACCATGTCTGCGGCCCGGATTGCGATCACGATCACCATCATCATGCCCACGATCACCACCATCATGATCACGGGCACGATCATGACCACCACCATCACCACCACGGCGAAATGTCGCCGATCCATGACGTGACGGTGAAGTCGATCTCGCTGCGCGGCGGCGAGATGAACCCGGAACGGTTCTTCCCCTGGATCCAGAAGATCACCCAGACCGACGGCCCGAGCATCTTGCGTTTGAAGGGCATCATCGCCTTCAAGGGCGACGAGGAACGTTATGTCGTTCAGGGCGTCCACATGATCGTCGAGGGCGACCACCAGCGCCCGTGGAAGGACGGCGAAAAGCGCGAGTCTCGTCTCGTCTTCATCGGCCGCGATCTCGATTTCGACAAGATCGAGAAGAGCTTCCGGGCGTGTGAGGCACAAGCCGCGTAATGCCAACTGTTGCACCGCTTGATCTGGAAGGCCATGTCGTCGCCGCGCATTTCATCGGCGACGTCCCGTTCTTCGCCACCGCCGCCGGCGCCATTCACCGTCTGGATGGCGGCGAGAAGGTGACCGAGGCCCATCAGGGCCTGCTGACCTGCATCCGCGACCCGTTCAGCGCCACGCTGCTGACCGGCGGCGAGGATGGCAAGGTGATGCGCATCGGCAGCGATGGCGAGGCGACGCTCGTCGCCGAAGCGCCGCGCAAGTGGATCAGCGTCGTCGCCGGCGGGCCGCAGAATGCGGTCGCCTATGCTTACGGCAAGTCGAGCTTCGTGAAGCTGAACGACGGCACGCTGAAGGAATATCCCGAAGAGCGCAGCGTCGAAGGACTTGCGTTTGCGGGCAAGGGCCTCAGGATCGCGGCTGCCCGTTACAACGGCGTCTCGCTGCACTGGGTCGGCACCAATGCGCCGCCGGTCGATCTCGAATGGAAAGGCGCGCACAACTCCGTCACGTTTTCTCCCGACGGGCGTTTCCTGGTGACCACCATGCAGGAAAACGCCCTGCACGGCTGGAAGCTTGACGGCAAGCCAGGCGAAAACCGCCATATGCGGATGACCGGTTATCCGGCCAAGGTGAAATCGCTGTCGTGGTCGCCCAAGGGCAAATGGCTCGCTTCGTCCGGCGCGCCGGCGGCGATCGTCTGGCCGTTTTCGGCGAAAGACGGGCCGATGGGCAAGGCGCCGCAGGAACTCGGCACCCGCGCCAATATCATGGTCACCCAGGTCGCCTTCCATCCGGCCGAGGAAGTGCTCGCCATCGGTTTTATCGACGGCATGATCCTGGGCGTCAGGCTTGCCGATGCCAAGGAAGCGCTCTTGCGCCGGCCCGGCAAGGGCGGCATTACCGGATTGAGCTGGAGCGCCAACGGCAAGCTCGTCGCCTTCTCTTCCGATGCCGGCGATTGTGGCGTCATCGATATCTCGGCGTGAGGCAATCATCCCGGCACGAACAACCGCGGCGGAAAATCTCCGCCGCGGCCTGATCCATGCGCCCAGTGGAGCGGAAAGGGAAAGCAGTGTATGGGGACCCTTCCCGACGGTCTCCCGCCGCGCGCCTGATTCCCCATGGAACGGACCTGCGGCAAGGACGACCGTTTCCACGATCGGACAGGACATGGCCAAGGCACCCAAGACCGAACATTCCGAACTCGCCGGCGAATTCACGGACGACGGCATTACCGTGCTGGTCGATATCTACCGCCCCGCTGGCACCCAGGGCGACTGGACGCTTGAAGTCATCACCGAAGAGGATGACGTCACCTCCTGGGAGGAGCCGTTTCCGACCGACCGCGAAGCCTTCGACGAGTTCCTGGCGACCGTCGAGCGCGACGGCATCCGCTCCTTCTTCGGCGAGCCCGAGCCGCAACCGGCGGTGCATTGATGAAGAAGGTCGAAGACCTCACCACCTCGGCAAGGACGATCCACGACCGCTATGCCGCGGGCCGAATGGACCGCGAGATCGTCCGGCAGTGGGTCCTGGGGCTTGGCATGTATCCGGAACCTCACGGCCGGCACATCCAGGAGGCGGCAGCCTGGTTCAAGCCTTCGCGCGACGAGATGGATCCCGTCGAGCTGAAGATCGCAGACCTCGCCAGGCTGCAGGCGATCTACCGGCCGTAGCCGGCTTCCCGACACCCGGAAACAGCAGGGCGCGGGTGGCTGATGGACACCCGCGCCCTCGAACGTCCCGGCAGGGAACCTCAGGACGCCCGGATGGCCAGCCCTTGGCAGGGAGCCCGAAACGCTAACTGTTGGCGAGAGGTCGAACGAATTCCGGATAAAGGCACGCTGCGCGGAAATGTTCCCGCACTGCGGCAATCATCGCGATTTTGTGTTTCGCGGCACCTGATGTGTTTCGCAGCACCGCATCTGTCTCAGAGACCGGCTTCGGCAAACACCTTGACGATCCAGTCGATGAAGACGCGCACCCGCGGTGAAAGCTGGCGGTTCTGCGGGTAGAGGGCAGTAAGCCGCGTCGGCGAGGGCGGGAAATCGGCGAGCACCTCAACGAGGAGGCCCTCGTCGATGTCCCGCTGCAGGCGATAGCGCGGCGCCTGCATCAGGCCGAAGCCGCGCCGGGCAAGATCGACCATCGTGTCTGAATTGTTGACCGTCAGCCGGCTCGGAAGGGTGACGTAACGCAGTTCGTCACCGACCGTGAATTCGAGCGGCATGGTCTGGCCGGTACGCGACGAGATGAAGCCGATGGAGAAATGTCCTTCCAGCGCGTCGGGCGACAACGGCATCCCGTGCTTCTCCACATAGGTCCGGCTGGCGCAGGTGATCTCGGCGATCGTCCCCAGCCTGCGCATGATCAGGCCGCTGTCGTCGATCTCACCCGCCCGGATCACGCAATCCACGCCCTCGCGCACGAGGTCCACCAGCCGGTCGCCCTGGCCGATCTGCAGGTCGAGGAGCGGATAGCGGTCGAGGAATTCGTGGAGGCGCGGCAACAGGAACGTGCGGGTCAGGAACCCGTGCGCATCGACCCGCAACAGGCCCCGCGGCTGCGCATCGCGAAAGATGTTTTCCGCCTCGTCGACTTCGGCAAGGATCGCAAGGCAACGCTCGTAGAAGGCCCGGCCGTCGAGCGTCGGGGTGACGTGGCGCGTCGTCCGCTCCAAGAGCCGCGTGCCGATCCCCTCCTCTAGCAGCTTGACGGCCTCGGTGACGGTCGAGCGCGCGAGGCCGAGATCGGCGGCGGCAGCGGAGAAGCTGCGCCGCTCGACGATCCGGACGAAAAGCTGCATGCGGTCGAGACGATCCATGGCTTTGTTCACCACGGACGAATTCTGATGTCAATGGGCCGGCAATTGTTCCTGGATCGTGTCAGCAATATCTCTTGGCCACCAACCAAGGAGAGATCACATGACCAATACAGCACAACGCGTCGCGATCGTCACCGGCGCATCGAAAGGCATCGGCAGAGCCATCGCGCTTCGCCTCGGTGAGGACGGTATCGCCGTCGTCGTCAACTATGCGACCAGCCGGCAGGCCGCCGACGAGGTCGTTGCGGAAATCCAGGCGGGCGGTGGCAAGGCA
Source organism: Neorhizobium sp. 2083 (assembly GCF_031455615.1). NCBI lineage: Bacteria > Pseudomonadati > Pseudomonadota > Alphaproteobacteria > Hyphomicrobiales > Rhizobiaceae > Neorhizobium > Neorhizobium sp. 2083. Next base: position 650,810 of record NZ_JAVDTC010000002.1, read on the forward strand.
GTCGCCGTGCAGGCGGATGTCGGCAGCCCGACCGCAGCTGCCACCCTGTTCGATGCAGCCGAACAAAACTTCGGCGGCGCCGACATTCTCGTCAACAATGCCGGCGTGATGAGCCTTGCGCCGCTCGCGGAGATGGATGACGAGGCCTTCGAAACCCTGCTTGCCATCAACCTGACCGGCACGTTCCGCGGCATTCGCGAAGCAGGCAAACGGCTGCGCGACGGCGGTCGCATCATCAACTTCTCCTCCAGCGTCGTCGGTGCCTACGGTCCGGCCTATGGCGGTTATGCCGCCACCAAGGCCGCCGTCGAAGCGCTCACCCACGTCGCATCCAAGGAACTCGGCCGCCGGAAGATCACCGTCAATGCGGTCGCTCCGGGCCCTGTCGAAACCGAACTGTTCATGACCGGCAAGTCCGACGAACTGGTCCAGAACATCGTGAAAACCATCCCGCTCGGCCGCCTCGGCCAGCCGCGGGACATCGCCACCGTCGTCTCCTTCCTCGCCGGCCCGGACGGCGGCTGGGTCAACGGCCAGGTTCTGCGCGCCAATGGCGGCATGATCTGAAACCCCGAAATATCAAACCTGAAGGACATTCCCATGCCATTCGTGAACATCAAAACCCCCGAAGCCGCGCTCAGCAAGGCCCAGAAGCAAGAGATCGTCCACCGCACGACCGAGATGCTGGTCGAATACATGAGCGAGGCCGCGCGGCCTCACACCATGGTGCTGATCGAGGAGGTCAAGGACGGCGGTTATGGCCGCGCCGACGAAATCTTCGTCATTCCGGATGCCTATCGCGCCAAAGAGAGCGACTGAGGAACCCGCCACTCCCTCGCCCGGTTTCCGGCCGGACGAGGGAGTGCTCGCCGAAATATCCGGGCGCGGCCCGCTTGGCGACACCGCAAGCCCGTGTTATTCAAACCGCCATGTTCGCAAACCTGACCACCAAAACCACCACGAAAACGACCGCTGACGCGGGGCGTTTACGGGTGCGTGCGCGGTAGTCGCGACATCATCCTCAAAACCCCGCCAGAGACGGACGGGGTTCAAAGGTGACGCACAGCCCTGTCTCTCTCGAAAACCCAAGGAGAGACGAAATGCTGACCGATCTTGAAAATCTTGCTTCCGGCCAATCCGCCGCCCTTTCGACCGCCACCCCCGTCGTCGCGATTGTCGGCGCCACCGGCGCGGTTGGCGTCGAGCTGCTCAGCTGCCTCTCGGCGCGCAATTTTCCGCTGGGCGGCCTGAAGCTGCTCGCCTCGGCCCGCTCGGCCGGCAGGACCCTCACCTTCAACGGTGCCGAACTCCTTATCGAGGAATTGACCGAAGACAGTTTCGACGACGTCGATATCGCGCTGTTCTCGGCCGGCAGCGGCATTTCCAAGCGTTTTGCGCCGATTGCGGTGAAGGCCGGCGCCGTGGTGATCGACAATTCCTCCGCCTTCCGCATGGAAGCGTCGGTGCCGCTCGTCGTGCCGGAAGTGAACGGCGAAGTGCTCCACCAGCATCGCGGCATCGTCGCCAATCCGAACTGCGTCGCGGCGATCGCAACCGTCGCCTTGGCACCCCTCCATCGCGCCCACCCGATCCGTCGGCTGAACATCTCGACCTATCAGGCAGCCTCCGGTGCCGGTGCTGCAGCCATGGAAGAATTACGGCTGTCCACCGCTGCCTATCTCGCCGGCGAGGCCTTCGAGCCCAAGGTCCTGCCGCACCCTTACGCCTTCAACCTATTCAGCCACAATGCCGATATGGACCCGGACAGCGGCTATAACGGCGAGGAGCTGAAGGTGGTGGCCGAGACCCGCCGCATCCTCCACGTGCCTGCGCTGCCGATCGGCATCACCTGCATCCGCGTGCCAGTGCTGCGCGCCCATGCCATGGCGATCTCGATCGAGTTCGACCAGCCCGTCTCCCCGCAGGAGGCCCGCAGCCTGCTTGAAACCGCCCCGGGCCTGCGCCTCGTCGATGACCGCGCAGCCAACCATTTCCCGATGCCGTCGGAAGCATCCGGCGCAGACGATGTCCTGGTCGGCCGCATCCGCACCGATATCGGCGATCCGTCGGGCCGGACGCTGGCGATCTTCGTCGCCGGTGATCAGTTGCTGAAGGGTGCGGCGCTCAATGCCGTGCAGATCGCCGAGCGACTGCTCGAGAACGTCGTGCGGAAGTCGTAAGGCTCCCAGCCCCCGCCAAAACCACGCGCAATACCGCCGCATGGGTTGAAATCCTGAAAAACAAAGCCGGCGCCACCTGTCTGGCGCCGGCCCCGTCCCTACCGCCCTCGTTGTTTTTCTAAAACCGGTAGGTAACGCCTGTCCCGATCAGCCAGGGATTGATCTTCGCCTTGCCGCTCAGCGGCCCGAGCACGTCGTGGTCGGCCTTCCAGTCGGTTTCGAGGAAGATCTTCTTGACATCGAAGTTCACGCCCCAATGCTGGTCGATCATATAGTCGAAACCGACCTGCAGTGCGGCGCCGACATGGTTGTCGACGTCGAGATTGTGGAAGCCCGGTTTGTTCGACTGATTGTAGAAGAACGAATAATTGACGCCCGCGCCGACATAGGGCTTGAAGGCGCCGAAATCGGTAAAGTGGTATTGCAGCGTCAGCGTCGGCGGCAGAAGCCAGGCGCGGCCGACCGGCACGCCGACGGCACCGTCTTCCTTGATGTTCGCATAGGTCGTGCCGAGGACCAGTTCGGCGGCGATATTGTCGGTGAAGAAGTAGCTGATATCGAGTTCCGGGATGACCGAGTCGGAGAAAGACAGATCGGAGCCCGGTACGCCGTTGATCGAGCCCCGGTTCTCAGTGATGACGCCCAAGCCGCGCACGCGGATCTGCCAGGGGTTCTGGCCGGTTGCGGCCTCCTGCGCCACAGGGGCGACGGGTGCCGGCGTCAGATCCGCCGCTGCCGCCCCGAATGCGAAAAAAGCCGCACCCGCGCCTGCGATCCATCTCAAATGCCGTATCCCGTTCGTCTTCATGTAAGCTCTCCTGCTTGCGTTTTGATCTTGCGGAGAGAGGCTTAGGAGCGGCCGGAGAGAGTCGGATTGATCAGGATCAACCGCATCCGCCGGATGGGTGATCGCGGCCCGAAAGGGAGAATTTGTCGCATGAAAAACCCCGCCTCACCGGGACGTTCCATAGGAACGCTCCACCGGGGAGACGGGGTTGGGCAGATCGTCGGGGCGCGAGGCCTTGAGTGCTGAATGCCTTGAGGTCGAAACTCGACCTTGCTCAGGCCAGCTTGCGCCCGTTGGCGACGATCATGCCGGCGGCACCTTCCAGCCAGCCGGCCTTGAGTTCGAGCGCCAGGAAACGCGAACGCTCGAAGGGGCCGGGCATGACGAGATGCCGGGTCTTGTCGGCAAAGAAGCCGAACCGCTCGTAATAGGCCGCATCGCCGACCAGCAGGATCGCGCCGTGGCCGCGCTTGTGGGCTTCTGCAACGGCAGCACGCATCAGCGCTGCTCCGATGCCCTTGCCTTCGTGAGCGGAATCGACCGCCAGCGGGCCGAGCAGCAGCGCATCGAGCACCTGGCCCTCGGAGGAGATGCCGGCTTCGATGTGCCACAGGCGCACGGTGCCGATCACGTGGCCGGAACCGTCGCGGGCGACGATCGCGAGACCTTCGGCCGGCACGCGGTTGCGGCGGATCTTTTCCGACGACTTCTTGCGGCGATCCGGGCCCATGGCACGGTCGAGCAAGGTCTCGCGGGCGACCACGTCGGCCGGAGTTTCGGCGTCGATGGTGAAGGTGGAATTCGGCGCAAAGAATGCGCGTACAGAATCAAGAACAGCGGCCATCGTGGCCTCCCGTACCCAATACCGTTATCAGCGGCGATGAAGAGGAATTGTGGATTTGCCGCCCCGGCTGATTACGGGGCCGGCGGAAGTGATACGCCTTCTGGAGCGGCAAGCCGCCCCTTAGATGACGTAGGCCTTCAGGGGGTCGAAACCGTTGAAGGCGACGGCCGAGTAGGTCGTCGTATAGGCGCCGGTGCCTTCGATCAGAACCTCGTCGCCGATCGTGAGCGTCACGGGCAGCGGATACATGTTCTTCTCGTACATCACGTCGGCGCTGTCGCAGGTCGGGCCGGCCAGCACGCAGGGTTCCATCTCGTCGCCGTCCCGCTCGGTGCGGATCGGGTAACGGATGGCCTCGTCCATGGTTTCGGCGAGACCGCCGAACTTGCCGATGTCGAGGAAGACCCATCGGTGATTGTCGTTGTCCGACTTCTTCGACACCAGCACGACTTCAGCCTTGATGACGCCCGCATTGCCGACCATGCCGCGACCCGGCTCGATGATCGTCTTCGGCAGGTTGTTGCCGAAATGCTTGCGCAGCGAAGCGAAGATCGCCTTGCCGTATTCTTCGGCCTTCGGCACGTCGCGCAGGTACTTGGTCGGGAAACCACCGCCCATGTTGACCATCTGCAGCACGATGCCCTGCTTGGCGAGCTGGCCGAAGACGCGCTTGGCATCGGCGAGCGCCGCATCCCAGGCATCGACCTTGGTCATCTGCGAACCGACATGGAAGGACACGCCGTAGGACTCCAGACCCATCTGGTGAGCGTAGACGAGCACGTCGACGGCCATCTGCGGCACGCAGCCGAACTTGCGCGACAGCGGCCATTCGGCGCCTTCGCCATCGGTCAGCACGCGGCAGAACACCTTCGCGCCGGGAGCGGCACGGGAAATCTTCTCGACTTCCTCGTGGCTGTCGACGGCATAGAGGCCAACGCCGAGCGCAAAGGCACGGGCGATGTCGCGTTCCTTCTTGATCGTGTTGCCGAAGGAGATGCGGTCCGCGGACGCGCCGGCATCGAGTGCCATCTGGATTTCGGCGACCGAGGCGCAGTCGAAGTTGGAACCCATCGAAGCGAGCAGCTTCAGGATTGCCGGTTCCGGGTTGGCCTTGACCGCGTAATAGATCGCGCTGTCCGGCAGTGCATGACGGAAGGCGTTGAAATTATCGCGCACGACGTCGAGATCGACGACAAGAAACGGTCCTTCAGGACGCTGGGTCTTGATGAAGTCGAGGATACGAGCAGTGGTCATCGGTCAGTCCCTTCAAAATCTCAAAGCTCCGGCTGCGAACCGGAGGACAAAGGACGGATGAGAATGCGCTCGGCCCAGTTGGTGGAGACACCGGTACCGCGAACACGCTCAAACGCGCGATATGTGGATCAACGCCCTGCCACGAGCAATGATCCGGCTTTGTCTGCCTTGGATTGGAGGGTTGTCCCTACCGCACTTCCGGCAATGATGGTGTGCCTCTTCAGTATTGCAGGCTGATGGAAAGCCTGCAGAGACCAGAAAGGCCCGCACCGTCGTTGCTTCAAGATGTCCTCGCATTTCCCGGTTGGCCGGAATAGCGACTGGAGGGGTTAGTTCCAGGTACCTTACCGATGACCTCACCTAATCGAGGGTCGGCGGACACCCACAGGCACGTGCGACTTTGGGCAGCCCGGGAGATAAGAATATTCGCCGTCATAATCAAGAGTTTTTTTGACCTTCGACGAAAATTCGCATTGCACAATTCCGTGCAAAATCCCAACTAGGATCGACCAGACCAAAAGGGGCGACATTTGGACACTTTGACGCGCATGCGGGCCTTCATCGATGTGGTTGAAGCAGAAGGATTTTCCGCCGCAGCCCGGCGGACCGGGCGATCGAAGGCCCTGCTTTCCAAATACGTGCGCGAACTGGAGGACGATCTGGGCGCACTGCTGCTCAACCGCACCACCCGCCAGTTCTCGATGACCGAAGCCGGCCATACCTATTACAGGACCGCCGCCGATATCCTGAAGGAGATCGACAACCTCGCCGACCTGGTGCGCGAGAACAATGCCGACCTCAAGGGCCGGCTGCGGGTTTCCGTGCCCCGCACCTTCGTCGATGCGGAGGTCGGCCAGTCGCTGATCGATTTCGCCAAGAGCCATACGGAAGTATCGCTGGAAATCGTCGCCGAGGACCGGTTCGTGGACCTGATCGAGGAAAATTTCGACCTCGCGATCCGCATCACCAAGCTTGAGGATTCCGGCCTGATCGCCCGAAAGCTCTCCGACTTCCGGGTCTATACGGTGGCGACCGCAGATTTCGTCGCGAAATACGGCCCGCTCGAACATCCGCAGGACCTGAACCGCGTCCCCTTCATCATCGACACCAATTCCCGCTGGCACAACAATGTGCGCTTCACCGACAAGGACGGCTCGACGATTTCGGTCGCCGTCAGCGGCCCGGTCGAGATCAACAGCCCGCAGGCGACGCTGCGTGCCGCCCGCGCGGGGCTCGGCGTCGCGATCATCCCGGATTTCATCGCCAATGCCTCGATCCAGTCGGGCGAACTGGTGACGCTGTTCGACGACTATATCGCCAAGGATCGCGGCATCTATGCGGTTTATCCGCATCGCCGCTACCTGCCGGCGAAGGTCAGAAGTTTCGTCGATTTCCTCTCCGCCTGGTTCCGCCGCCAGCATTGACGGGCCCTGGCCCGGCGCGCTTTCCCGCGCCTTACCGCAAATGAGGTAATGCCTCCGCGAGAGGTCGACCTATTGGCCGGCTTGCCTCTGCCTGTTTCCGATCAGCATAGTGCAGCTCAGGGTGACGAGGTCCGGACACCGCGGAGGGTCGATATCCATGCAGAAAAGCCTGGCGATGTTCGTGTCGGCCCCGGTCATCGAGGCCGGGATCGGCACGCTGGTGCTCGACAAGAAGTTCGTCTCCGGCATGGCGCTGCATGTGCAGCACTGGTCGGGGCCGGTCACCTGCTTCATCCGGCGCGGCGCAACCGACATCCCCTTCGGCGGCCGTTACGACATCGGCGACCTCAATTTCCGGGTGCGGATTCTCGAACCCGAGGAACGGGTCTCGGCGGATCATCTCGCCGATTTCGACCTCGCCCTGCTGTCGGGCGATTCCTATCTGGACCTTTTGCCACCTGCCGTGATCCGGCAGGCAAAGAGCGCCGTCGTCTATTCGATCGAATACACCCACCAGACCCGGCTGCAGATCATCTCGCTCGATGACAGCCGCAGCCTGCCGCGGAAAATCTACGGCATGGCCTGGACGGTGATGCAGGAATACAAGCGCAAGCGCGCCTTCCGCGCCGCCCGCGGCATCCAGGCGAACGGTTATCCGGCCCATGCCGCCTACCACAACATGGGCGGCAGCCAGCTCCTCTATCTCGACAACCGCATGAAGCCGGCAATGTTTGCGACACCGGAGGAAATGAACGCCAGAAAACGGCATCTCCTCGCCGGCGAACCGTTGCGGCTCATCCATTCGGGACGGCTCGAACCGATGAAGGGCTCGCAGGACCTCGTTCCGATCGCGAGAATGCTCAACGAACGCGGCGTGGATTTCACGCTGACCATCTATGGCGAAGGAAGCCTTGCCGGCGAGATCGCCGCGGACATCCACAGGCACTGGCTCCAGGACTGCGTCTTTCTCAAGGACCCGGTCGATTTCGAGCGGGAACTCGTGCCGCTGACGCGCAACCGTGCCGATATCTTCCTCAGCTGCCACCGGCAGTCCGATCCCTCCTGTACCTATATCGAGACGATGGGCTGTGGCGTTCCGATCGCCGGCTACGACAACAGGATGTGGTCGGCGCTGATGGCCGAATCGATGGCCGGCTGGATCGCCCCGCTCGGGGATGTCGGAGCGATGGCCGATCGGATCGAGGCCCTCGACAGGGATCGCCCCTCGATCCTGGAACGTGGCGAAAACGCGCTTCTGTTCGCCAAGGGCTGGGATTTCGAAAGCCAGTTCCGCAAACGCATGGAGCATCTGGAAAATCTCACCCGGCACTAGACGCAGCCCCCGTTCGAGTCGAAATTCCGTCTCATTTGCGCTGCACTGCAAGGGGCGGACGAACCGGGGGCCACAGGGCGAATGCGATACCGAGTCTTGACCATAGCGGCACTGGCGGCCGCCAGCATTCCCCTCCCCGCGCTCGCCCATCCGCATATCTTCGCCGAGGCACGGCTTGAGATCGTCGCGGGTACCGACGGCAATGTCGCCGAACTGCACAATGTCTGGCGCTTCGACGAGGTGTTCTCCTCGAGCGTGCTGCTCGACTTCGACAAGAATACCGATCTGAAACTCGACGCCAAGGAACTGGCCGCGCTCGGCGAGGTGATGCGCAAGTCGCTCGCCGACTACCACTATTTCACGACGATCACGGTCAACGGCGCAGTCGTCGGAGTGCAGAAGCCAGACGTGATCCATGTCTCGCTCGACGGCAACCAGCTTCTGGTCCTGTTTGCGGTCAAGCCCGAAAAGCCGGTGCCCCTCAAGGGCCGCCTCACCTTCGGCATCTACGACCCCTCCATGTACACCTCGATCGACTTCCCGACCGATGGCGACCTGATCACCAAGGGCGAAGGTTTTTCCCATTGCCAGCACAAGGTGGTGAGACCGGATCCCGACGAGGTTATCTCGCAGAACAGCACGTCGCTGACCGACGCCTTCTTCAACGATCCGACCGGCACCGACATGTCGAAACTTTTCGCCACCCGACTGGAACTGACATGCTGAAGACAAGCAGTCCGAAAACCCGCATCGCGCTTTCCTCTTCCATCGTGCTCCCCGTTCTTCTCGCCGCCCTGGCCGTCGGCATCCTGACGGCAGGTTCGGCGCATGCGCAGTCGCCGCTCGGCGTGGGTTCGGCCGAACCTGCCTTCTCCATCGGCGGACCGCTCGGCCCGTTCTTCGCCTGGATCAATTTTTACCAGCAGTCCTTCTACAGGGCGCTGACCGGGTCGCTGAAGGCGATGCGCGAGGACCCCTGGGCGCTGTCCGGCCTGATCGGACTGTCGTTTGCCTATGGCGTCTTCCATGCCGCCGGTCCCGGCCACGGCAAGGCGGTGATCTCCTCCTACATGATCGCCAACGAGATCGAGCTGAAGCGCGGCGTCGTCATCTCCTTCATCTCGGCGCTGCTGCAGGGCGTGGTGGCGGTGCTGCTGGTCGGCGCCGCCTATCTCGTGCTGCGCGGTTCCGGCATTACCATGACCGCGGCGACCCAGGCGATGGAGATCGCCAGTTTCGCCATGGTGGCGCTGTTCGGCGCCTGGCTGCTGGTGAAAAAGATCCGGGCGCTCCGGATGCGCGTGGTCAGCATGCCGGTCGCAGCCCCCGCCGGCATCGGCCGCGGTCCGACCGGGCTCAATTTCCAGGCGGTCGAAATCGACGATCACGACTACCAGGGCACCGGCGACTATTGCGAGGCCTGCGGGGTCAGCCACATGCCGGACCCGGCCATGCTGAAATCGAAGGACTTCAGTCTGCACGAGGCCTGGTCGGCGATCATCGCCGTCGGCCTGCGCCCCTGTTCCGGCGCGATCCTGGTAATGAGTTTCGCGCTGCTCAACAGCCTCTATCTCGGCGGTGTTCTGTCGGTCCTCGCCATGTCGATCGGCACGGCGATCACCGTCACCATCCTCGCCACGCTTGCCGTCACCGCGAAAGACCTCGCGGTGCGCTTCGCCGGCCCCGGCTCGCGCACGGGAAGGCGGATCACCCATGCGATCGAGATCGGCGGCGCGCTGTTCGTGCTGCTGGTGGGGCTGTCTCTGCTCGGCGCGGCGCTGCAGGCTTAGCGCCTTTTTTCCAGACGGCCGGCTTCTCAGACGACCGGCTTGCGCACCAGGGTGGCGCCGCCCTTGCGCATCAATTGCCGGCATGGCCGCTCGATCGCCACATGCAGCAGCCAGGACACCCCGATCACGACCATGCTCGTCACCACGGTCGCGACGAGGTTTCGAACCGCAAAGCCGGCATTGCCGAGCCTCGCCTCGACCATGCTCCAGACGCTGATCGCCCGGTAATGGGTGAGATAGACGGCAAAGGAAATGTCACCGAGGAAATGCAGCGGCCGTGAGGCGAAGAAGCCCGAGAACATGCCGCGATCGGTGCTGAGACAGAAGATCAGCGAGATGATCAGCAGATAGGCCGGGAAATCCGAATCGTGAAAGGTCAGCGTCAGTATCGCCAGAACCGCCACGCAGATCTGCACCGAGCTCCGCGCCGCGAAGGATGCGGCGGCGGAATTGTTATGCACCCGCCAGACCAGCTGGCCGAGGGTGAAACCCGCGAGGCAGCGGATGACCGTGAAGGGCGCGGCGAACAGGTCGAGCAGGCCCTGGGCGATGCTGGAGCCGATATAGTGACGGGAGGCCGCAAGTGTCAGGATGAGGATCGACAGGATCGCTCCGAGGCCGAGAAGCGCTGCCGTCATCCGGCTCGACTTCAGGCACAAAAGGCCGATCACCGGAAACAGCAGGTAAGCGATCACTTCCGCGCTGACCGACCAGGCGGGCGGATCGATGCTCGGCCAGTTGCCGAGCGCCTGCAGCATCAGCACGTTCGAGACGAACACGTCCGGCCCGATATCGAGCTGGAATGTCTTGACGAAGGCGAGCACAATGAACGCGAGCGTCACGGCGAGATAGAGCGGATAGATGCGGGCGATGCGGTGCCACAGGAAATCACCGAACCGGAAGGCACCCGACAGGAACGACGGCCCGTAGACATGCGCCATGACGAAGCCGCTGAGGATGAAGAACAGATCGACCGACAGATAGCCGTGATTGAGGAAGGTCGAAAACGCGCCGTCCGAGGGGATGCGGTCGAGCTCGAAATGATAGACCATCACGAACAGGGCAGCCGCCCCGCGAACACCCGTCATGGACCGGATTTCCGTCGACCTGATTTCGCCCATCGCCGTTTAAGCCCTCTAACGCCTGTAAAACAAGGCCGTGAGGGCAGCTTACAGGGGCGGGAACAACGTACAATCCGGCCATCAGGCTAGGGGGCTACGCCTTAGGACGGGGACCTGAGCCCGGAAGGAGCTGTCAGCGGCCGCGATTGCGCTGGTAGCGAGCCCGCAGCCAGAAAATCGCGAAGAAGCCGAGCAGCAGCGCCGAGCCGATGACGACGGCGAGCACCGGCGAAAACCGGGCGATCCACATCACGATCGTCGGCAGGAAATAGATCACCAGCCCGATCCCGACGAGGATCACCGCGGCAGCGGTCGCCTGCGACTTCGCTTCGGGCGTCATGCGCCTGCTCCCTTGGCCGCGGCTTCTCCGGCGAGCGCGCCGCGGATGTCCTCCAGCCGCCGTTTCTGGGTGCCGTCCGCCTCGAAATTGTCGGGCGACAGCCAGGCTTCGAACGCGGCCTTCAGGAGCGGCCATTCCGTGTCGATCATCGAGAACCAGGCGGTATCGCGATTGGCGCCCTTGGAAATGATATGCTGGCGGAAGACGCCTTCGAAGGTGAAACCGTAACGGCGGGCGGTCGTTTTGCTCGGCTCGTTCTCGTTGTGGCATTTCCACTCGTAGCGGCGATAGTCGAGCCCCTCGAAGACGTGTTTCGCCATCAGGTAATGCACTTCAGTCGACAGCGGCGAACGCTTCATGGAGGCGCCATGCGCGACCGAGCCGACCTCGATGACGCCGTTCTTGGGGTCGGGCCGCATATAGCTCGCCATGCCCACCACTTTCCCCGTCGCATTGTCGCGCGAGATGAGGGTCACGAAATTGGAATTGACGCGGGCGTTTTCCAGCCAGTCGCCAAAGGCGTTCACATCGGGGAAATCGTCGTTGGGGAAATATTTGAGAAGCGGATTGATGCCCTCGGCGCCGCCGAGCCCGTCCCACAGCGCCTGGAGATGGATCTCCCTGTCATAGGGTTCGAGCGTCACGAAACGGCCCTTGAGGGTGACGGGAGCCGGGGCGGCAACTTTGTAGTTCTTCAGATCGCGCATATCAGCCTCTTGCATCGCGTCTGAGGCTTAGGCCAGCGGCGGGGGAAAGGCAACCGGGCGGCCGGCCAGGGCTGGCATCTTCACTTTGATATGGACACGACCTCTGCTGTCTGCTTCCCTTCAAGGATAGATCACGGGAGTTGTCCAATGGCGGTCTGTACCTCATGCAATCGGGAATTCGGTTTCGGGGATCTGCGGGGCGGCGTCTGCCGGGACTGCCGCGCGAAGGCCGAGGCAGCAAGCATGGCATCCGCCTACCGGAAGATCGAGCAAGGTATCGTCTCGCCCGAAGATCTCAATGACCCGGCGCTTGCGAGGATCATCATCACCACCGGCAGCGACATTCCGGGCCGACAGATTGACAGCATCGTTGGAATCGTCGGAGCCGAGACGGCGTTGGGGCTGAGCATCTTCAAGGATATCGCCAACAATTTCCGCGATTTCTTCGGCGGCCGCAGCAAGACCGTGCAGTCCGCTGTCCGCGACGCCCGGACGGTCTGCATGATCGAGCTTCGCCGCGAGGCGATCCGCTTGAATGCCGACGCGATCATCGCCATCAAGATCGATTTCAGCGAATTGTCGACCGGCGGGGCCGGCGGCATCCTGTTCGTCGCGGCGACCGGCACGGCCGTCAAACTCACCAGCTGACGGCAATCTGCCGGACGGCCGCCGTCCCCAACCCTCCGACCCCACCAGACCGGGCCGAGACAGGAAAGGGCACAACCGCTTGGCAAAGAGCCGCTGGCCGGCCGTTCCTTACGCCTTCACCTTCGCCGCCGATACCGTCGCATCGATATGGTCGATCAGCGCGTCGTTCAATCCAAGCCGGCCGGCCAAGAGGTCGAGATAACCGCGTTCGGCGCGGGTATCCGGGTCGATGGTAAGGCGCGAAGCGGCGTAGATCTCGACCCTCTGCTCCTCGGTACGGGCAGCCGCAACCAGATCGTCGATATCGACCGGATTGGCGAGCTCGTTCTCGATGAAGGCTTCCGCCTCCGCGCCGAGGTCGACCGCATGCACCTTGTCCATGATGTTGGCGCGCTCGCCGGCATCGATATGCCCGTCGGCCTTGGCGGCAGCGATCATCGCCCGCACCAGCGTCAGCGCGAAATCGTTGGTGAGAGCGGAAGACTGCGGATGGAAAGGCGAATCGGCCGGCGGCGTCAGAAGCGGCTTGTCCGCCTGGGGTGCCGGCTGCGGCGCCGTCTGCGGCGACTGGCCGGACTGATAGTTCTTGTAGGCGAGATAACCGAGGCCGGCGATCGCCGCGATGCCGCCGACGGCTGCGACATTGCCGGCGATGTTGCGCCCGGTCTTGGTGCCGAGCACGGCTGCGAGGATCGCGCCTGTTGCGAGCGGGTTGTTCTTGGCAAGCTGGGTCGCCTGCCCTGCCCGGTCTCTCACGCTTCCCCCCGACATGCCGGGGATCTGGGACCCCAGAAATTGGTCGAGAAGCTTCTTCGCGTCGAACATCGCACATCTCCCTGTTGTGTTTCCGGGGAGAGATAGGCATTCGACTATGGAATTACAAAGGCGGGTTGCAGTGTTCCGATGTCGCGGCGAAACGAGGGATCGGAGCGGTTCACTGCCGGTTTTGGGGCAGGCCGTCGCCGATGTCGTAATAATCGCCTTTGTCGGCGACGAAGATATGCTTGTTCAAACGGGTCCCGGTCGGGCCGTCGAAAGCGCCCATGGCAACGGCGATCCAGTCCCTGTGCGGCGGATCCCAGAAAAGGGAGGAGCCGCAGGTGGCGCAAAATCCGCGCCGGACCTTCTCGGACGACTGGAACCAGGTGATGTTCCCGGCGCCACCGATCGTCAGCCGATCCCGCGCCACATCCGTCGATGCGAAATAGTGGCCGGAATGTTTCCGGCATTTCGAACAGTGACAGGCATCCGGCGCGGACAGTTCACCCTCGATCTCGAAGGTGACCGCGCCGCAGAGACATGATCCCTTGTGCATGCAACCCCTCCCGGCCACACCGCAAAGCCCGGAAACGAGGTCCGGCTATGCCTTCAGCGCCGCCGCTTCCGACGCGAGCTTGGTGATGCCGGCCCAGTCGCCTGCCGAAACGAGGTCCTTCGGCGCCACCCAGGAACCGCCGACGCAGATGACGTTCGGCAGCGACAGATAGTCGTTGGCGTTCTTCAGCGAAATGCCGCCGGTCGGGCAGAACAGCGTGCCGGCGAGCGGCGAGGACAAGGCCTTCAGGTAGGCTGCGCCGCCGGCCTGCTCGGCGGGGAAGAATTTCAGCACTTCGTAGCCGGCTTCGCGCAGCGTCATCACTTCGCTCGCGGTCGCAGCACCCGGCAGCAGCGGCACCGGAGAATCCTTGGCGGCGGAAAGCACGCCGGGGGTCACGCCGGGCGAAACGATGAAGGTCGAGCCTGCCTTGACCGCCGCTTCGTAGTCGCGCGCGTTGAGGATCGTGCCGGCGCCGACATTGGCGCCTTCGACTTCGGCGGCCACCGCCTTCACCGCATCGAGCGCGGCCGGCGTGCGCATGGTGATCTCGATCGCCTTCAGGCCGCCGGCGACCAGCGCGCGCGCCAGACCCACCGCCGACTTGGCGTCGTCGACGATCAGCACCGGCACCACCGGCTGCAGTTTCAGGATGGAAAGCAGCTTTTCGGTCTTGCCGGTCATGATGCGGTCTCCGCTAAAACGATTGAAACGTTGAGGTCGAGATACCCCTCAAGGCCGTCATTGTCGAGAAAAAACAGGGCTCCACCATTGAACGGGTTTGCGGCACGCGGAGTTTGCACTAGGGTTGCAATAGTGTGTAAAACTTCCCCGGATGGCGGGCGTGGCATGGCCAAGGAAATCGAACGCAAATTTCTGGTGAAGAGCGACGGCTGGCGTTCCGAGGTTTCGTCATCCTCGGCATTCCTCCAGGCCTATATCGCTTACGGCGACGACCGCTCGGTGCGGGTGCGGATCATGGACGGCAAGCGCGCCAAGCTCACCATCAAGATCGGCCGGGAGCTGAGTGTCCGCGACGAATTCGAATACGAAATTCCGCTTGCCGATGCCGAAGAGATGGCCGTCGCTGCCGTCGGCGTGGTGCTCGAAAAGACCCGCCACGAGATCCGGCACCAGGGCTATACCTGGGAAGTGGATGTCTATGGCGGAACCTACAAGGGGCTCGTGGTCGCCGAGGTGGAGATCGAAGACGAAGGCGCCCTGCCCGACATTCCCGACTGGATCGGCGAGGAGATCACCGGCGACCGGCGGTATTCCAACACTGTTATGGCGACCGAGGACTTGAGCGGAGAAATTCTGTAATGGCCTACCGTCTGCGGCCCGCCAAACCCTTTACCGCCGAGTTCCGTTCGGTTGCGGAAAGCCAGCTTTCCCACGCGATCCGGCTGCTCGAAGACCAGCCGGAAGGCCCCCACGAAGCGGTGCACGACGCGCGAAAACGTTTCAAGCGGGTGCGCGCGCTGTACCGGTTGGTGCAGCCGGACGCAAAGGCCTTCCGCCGGCAGGAAAACACCCGCATCCGCGACATGGCCCAGACGCTTTCGGCCGTGCGTGATGCGACCGCGCTGGTCGAGACGGTCGATTATCTCGCCACCCAGGCCGGTTCGGCGGAGGAAATGGCCGCGCTCGCCTTTGCCTCGAGGACCTTGATCGAGCGGCGCGACCGGATCGCCTCGGAGGAACACGACCTGCCGGCCAAGATGGCGGCCGCCGTGGCGACCTGCCGGGAGGCGATCAAGGCGCTCGACCATCTCGACCTCGACGACGATCCGGAAAAGACGGCAAAACGGCTGGCGAAAGCCTGGAAGAACCAGCGACAGAAGGCGCTGGGCGCCCTTGCCGGCTGCGAGGAACACGCGGACGGCGAGGTCTATCACGAGCTGCGCAAATGCGGCCAGACCTACTGGATGCATCTTTCGCTGCTGGGCGGGATCTGGCCCTCCGCCATGCTCGCCAAGCAGCAACAGGCAAAGGCGCTGGTGGACCTGCTCGGCCACGAACACGACCTTTCGGTGCTGACCGGGCTCGTCAACGAAAGCCCGGAACTGTTCGGCGACAGCGACACGCTGGCTCTGGTGCTCGGTTCCATCATCACCCGCCAGCAGGCGCTCAGGCACGAAGCGCTGGAAGCCGCCCACGAGGTGTTTGCCGACAGTGCCGAGACGGAGAGCGGGCTGATCGCCGTGCTCTGGGAAAAGGCCGCGACTGCGCCGCGCAAGGAGCGCCGTGCGGCAAAGCTGCACAGGGTGCACGAGGCTGCCGAGTAAAGAAACCGCGTTGCGCGGCGTGTCCTGACGCTGTATTTCAGCGCCATGACCGAAAACATCATTCCCACCCGTCCGGAGGCCCGCCCGGAAGCGACGGGCGCCTGGCTCGTCGCCGCGCTCTATCATTTCGCGCGTTTCGACCGCTATGAGAGCTTCCGCGAGCCGCTGCAGGCCTTCTGCGACGAAAACGGCATCAAGGGCACTCTGCTGATCGCCCGCGAGGGCATCAACGGCACCGTTGCCGGCTCCGACGCGGCGATATCGGGTCTCCTCGCCTACCTGCGCGCCCAGCCGGAATTCACCGGCCTGGAGCACAAGGAAAGCCGCGCGTCAAAGATGCCCTTCCTGCGCATGAAAGTGCGGCCGAAGAAGGAAATCGTCACCATGGGTGTCGAGGATATCGACCCCAACCGCATCGTCGGGACCTATGTCGATCCGAAGGACTGGAACGCGCTGATCTCCGATCCGGAAACGATCGTCATCGATACCCGCAACGACTACGAGACGGCGATCGGCATCTTCAAGGGCGCGGTCGATCCGCAGACCAAGACGTTTCGCGAGTTTCCGGACTGGGTGAAGAACAATCCCGGCCTGCATAACAAGCCGAAGATCGCCATGTACTGCACCGGCGGCATCCGCTGCGAGAAGGCGACCGCCTTCATGAAGGAACAGGGCTTCGACGAGGTCTTCCACCTCAAGGGCGGCATCCTGAAATATCTCGAAGAGGTGCCGCAGGAGGAAAGCCTCTGGGAAGGCGCCTGCTTCGTCTTCGACGAACGCGTCTCTGTCGAGCACGGTTTGAGGGAGGGCAACCACAAGCTCTGCCATGCCTGCCGCAGCCCGATCACCGCGGAAGAGGTGACCTCGCCCTATTACGAGGAAGGCGTCTCCTGCTCCACCTGCTACCCGACCCGCACCGAGGAAGACCGCGATCGCTACCGCCAGCGGCAGTTCCAGATCGCGCTCGCCAGGAAGCGCGGCGTCAAGCATATCGGCGGGTAAGCCTGCCCGCGCCGGTCCGGCCGGCGCGGGCGGAGGACCGGCGGCTCAAGCCGCCTGCGGTATCCGCGCGATCACCTTGATCTCGAAATCGAAACCGGCAAGCCAGTTGACGCCAACCGCCGTCCAGGTCGGATAGGGCGCCTCGCCGATCACCTTTTCCCGCACGGCCATCATGGTCTCGAATTGGGACTGCGGATCGGTATGAAAACTCGTGACGTCGATGACGTCACGGAACGTGCAGCCGGCTGCTTTCAGCACCGCATCCAGATTGTCGAACGCAAGCTGAACCTGCTTTTCGAAATCGGGCTCCGGCGACCCATCCTGCCGGCTGCCGACCTGGCCGGAAACGAACAGAAGGTCTCCCGAACGGATGGCTGCCGAATAGCGGTGCTGTTCGTAGAGCGCGTGCCGGCCGGCCGGGAAGATCGCTTCGCGTGAGCTCATTGCTTCATTCCTTTTCTGAGAGGCCGGTTTCCGCAGCCTCCTGACGCTATCGGGATGGCTTCGGCTCTTGGGTATCCGGCCTTGGTTGCGTCATACGGGCGCGTTGGCATACGCCTCGTATGCGTCCATATGCCGATATACGTCGCGTATGTCAATTAACATACGCAACGTATGCATAATGAAGAAGCATGGTATGAAGCCTGACGGCGGGAGACGGTTTGGCGTGTGCCACGGACAGATTGGGCCGACGGTTCTCCGGTGAATAATCGCCAGCGGCGCTCCGCCGTCAGTCTTTCTTCTCGCAACAAAAATCCCCTGTTCTACCGGCAGGGTGGATCCTCGGGTCAAGCCCGAGGATGACGGGATGTGCGGGACCGCTGGCGACAATCGCCCAGCCCCGCGATCTAGCGTAATTTGGTGAGGCGTCTTTTAGAGCCCAGGACACCACCTCTCGGTCGTCATCCTCGGGCTTGACCCGAGGATCCAGAGCTCAGAACGCCATGCCCGCGTGAAGCGTCGGGCGTTACGCCGCCCCGCTCAAGCCTCCCGGCAGGCGGTTGCCGCGGTAGATCGCGTCGATCTTTTCCGACGACATCGGTTTGCCGAACAGGTAGCCCTGCAGCTCGTCGCAGCCGGTGAGCCGCAATTGCAGGGCCTGCGCCTCGGTCTCGACGCCTTCGGCGGTGACCGGAATTTCCAGCGAGCGGGCCAGCGCCACCGTCGCCTGCAAGAGATCGACGGCACGGCCGCCCTCCTCCAGCGCATGCACCAGCGACTTGTCGATCTTCATCCGGTCGAAGCCGAACTGGCGCAGATATCCGACGCTCGAAAAACCGGCGCCGAAATCGTCGAGAGCGATCTTCACCCCGAGCTGTTTCAGCTTGGCGAGTGCGGCGCGGGCGCGGTCCGGGCTCTGGATGAAATAACCTTCGGTCATTTCGAGCGTGATGCGGGAAGGATCGGCACCAGTCTTGCGGAACACCGAAGCGACATGCACGGCAAATGCCGGGTCGCGAAACTGGCCGGGCGAAATGTTGACCGCGAGCTTGAGCTCCGGCCACAGCGCCAGCGTTTCGCAGGCGCGGTGCAGCACGAACAGGCCGAGCTGGTCTATGAGCCCGGTCGACTCGGCGATCGGGATGAACACGTCCGGAGACACCGGGCCGTAACCGGTGCGGTTCCAGCGCGCCAGCGCCTCGACGCCGATGATCCGCCAGGTTCTTGCATCCACCACCGGCTGATAGACGACACTCAGTTCGCGGCGCTCGATGGCGATCCTGAGGTCGATTTCCAGCATGTTGCGCTCTTCGCGCTGTGCATCCATTTCCGGCCGGTAATATTCGGTCCGGCCACGGCCGGTTTCCTTGGCATGATACATGGCCATGTCGGAACGCCGCACCAGTTCCTCGCCGGAGACCTTGCCGCGCGGAGAGATCGCGACGCCGATGCAGGTACCGATCGTCGCCACTCTTTCGCCGATCACGAAGGGCTCGTCGAAGAAACCGAGAATGCGGTCGCTCAGCATATCGACGACGCGCGCGATATCGGTGGTCGCCAGCGCGATGGCGAACTCGTCGCCGCCGACGCGCGCAAGCACCGCCGTATCCCCGACCAGCGTCTTGAGGCCGGCCGCCACGCCGCGGATCAGCTTGTCGCCGGTACCATGGCCATAGGCGTCGTTGACTTCCTTGAAGCCATCGAGATCGAGATAAAGCAGCGCCACGTCATTGTTGTTACGGCGGCTCTGCGCCACCAGCGCATCGAGCGCGGCGAAGAAGCCGGCGCGGTTGAGCAGTCCGCTCAGCCGGTCGCTCATGGCCAGATGCCGCGCCGCCGCCTCGTCCGCCGTCAGGCGATTGAGCGTGTTGCTGCCGCTGACGAAGAGCAGCAGGAAGAACAGCCCGACCATGGCGAGCGCGCAATAGACAAGCGGCCGGACCTGGAGATACCCCATGTCGCCCGGCCTGCGCGAATGCCAGACCAGCCCCTGCAGCACCTTGCCATGGATATTGCGGATCTCCACCCTGTTCGACCCGGGATCCGAACCGCTCGCGAAACGAAGCCCGTCGATGACATAGGTGTCGGAAAGCTTCTGAACCTTGGCCTCGTCGAGATGCCGGGCAAAGACCAGGAAGCGGCGGTTCGTGACCGGCTGGTCGAGGTGTCCCGATTTCTGCCGGATCAGCGCGACGCCGACCGCCGCCACACCCTTTTCGGTCCCCACGAAGCCGGTTGCCTCCGGCAGGTTTTCCGCGCCGGCGGAACTGGCCTTGTCGAACAGCGTCCAGAGTGACGCGTCGAAATAGTCGCGCGGAGCCCAGCTCACCGGCGCACCGTCCTGATAGGCCAAAAGGACGTTCCGGTTCATGTCCATGACGATCGCGACGTCGAAGAGGTCGCTGTTGGCGGTCATGTCGCCATAGTTGCTGACGATCCAGGCCTGGTCACCGGCATAAACGAACTGGGCGGCATCGTCCCAGGCGGCATAGTCGTTGAGCGTCGCATGCAGCTGCTCTTCGAAGGTCTGGATGGCGCCGGATGTCGTTTCCCGCGAGCGACCGTCATCGAGGCGGTTGGCGTAGTCGGCGATCCGGTCGATCGCGGTCAGGATGAAGATCGTCACCAGCACCACGACCACTGCGAAGGCAAGCAGCATCGACGTCACGGCAGAGCGACGGCCAAGTGTTGCGGAGCGGCGGAAGCGGGACGGGAGAAGCCGCATCGAAGACCTCGTGAAGTCCTACATCTTTCGCGGGTATTCCTTCAGATAGCGTTAAAGCAAGAGGCCGGCGCTCACACTTGAGCGCCGGCCTCGAAGAATTTTCGAAAGTTCGGTATTACCAGGCCGCGATGACGGCACCCTTGAACTGGGTATTGACGAAATCCTTCACCGGAGCACTGTGATAGGCTTCGATCAGGGTCTTCACCCAGGCTGCATCCTTGTCCTTGGACTTGACGGCGATCACGTTGATGTAAGGGGCCTTTTCGCCTTCCCGGGCGATCGGATCGGTCTTCGGGTTGAGGCCGGCTTCCAATGCGTAGTTGGTGTTGATGACCGAGGCGTCGACGTCGTCGAGCGAGCGCGGCAGCTGCGCGGCGTCGAGTTCGGCGAACTCGATCTTCTTCGGGTTCTCAGTGACGTCGGCCGGGCCGATCTTCAGGCCCTTGGCGGCGTTGACCTTGATCAAGCCCTGGTCGGCGAGGATAAGCAGCGCGCGGCCGCCATTGGTCGGGTCGTTCGGGATGGCGACCGTGGCGCCCTGCTTCAGTTCGGCGAGGCTCTTCACCTTCTTGGAATAGACGCCCATCGGGAAGTTGACGGTCTGGGCGACGCTGACGAGGTCGAACTTGCGATCCTTGACCTGGTTGTCGAGATAGGGCTGGTGCTGGAAGGAATTGGCGTTGAGTTCGCCATCCGCCAGTGCCTGGTTCGGCACCACGTAATCTGAGAATTCGAGGATCTGGATGTTGAGGCCCTTGGTGGCCGCGATTTCCTTGACCTTTTCCATGATCTGGGCATGCGGGCCGGGCGTGACGCCGATCTTGATGTCTTCTGCAAGCGCCGAACCGGCAGCGAAGGCGGCGAGTGCGGCCGCGATGATGAGCTTCTTCATGAGTGTCTCCTTGGGTTTCGTTTTTTAGGCACGCCAGTCTTGGGAGGCTGGATTTCCGGGATTGAGTTTCAGGTCTTGCGGTTGCGCTTGTCGAAGCGGCGGGCGAGCGCGTCGCCGGCGCTCTGGATCGCCTGGACGACCACGATCAGCACCACGACGACGGCAAGCATCACATCCGGCATGAAACGCTGGTAGCCGTAACGGATGCCGAGATCGCCGAGCCCCCCGCCACCAACCGCGCCGACCATGGCCGAATAACCGACCAGGCTGACGAGGGTGAGCGTCAGCGCCAGCGTGAGGCCGGGCTTGGCTTCGGCAAGCAGCACCTTGAAGACGATCTGCAGCGGCGTGGCGCCCATGGCGCGGGCGGCCTCGATCAGGCCCTTGTCGACCTCGCGGATCGCCGCCTCGGCAAGCCGGGCGACGAACGGAATGGTGGCGACGGTCAGCGGCACGATCGCCGCATAGGTGCCGATCGAGGTGCCGGTGACGAGGCGCGTGAACGGGATGATCGCCACGACCAGGATGATGAACGGCGTCGAGCGCGCCGCATTGACGATCGCGCCGATGATGCGGTTCGAAACGGGAGCCGGGAAAAGCTCGCCCTTGCCGCTGGTGGCAAGGAACACGCCGATCGGAAGGCCGATCAGCGAACCGATCAGGCCGGCGGCAACCACCATCTGCAGGGTCTGCCACAGCGCCTTCGAGAGCAGGCTGAAAAGCATGTCAGGCGACATAACCGAGCACCTCCGTGGAAAGGCCGGTTGCGGCATAGAAACGCTCGGCCCGCTCGGTGACGGCGGGATCGGCCGGATAGGCGACCACCAGCGAACCATAGGGCTCGCCGGCGATCTCCTCGATCGTGCCGGCGAGGATGTTGACGTCCGCGCCAAGCTCGGTAACCAGCCGGGCGGTCAGCGGCTGGAAGGCGGTCGCGCCGAAGAAGATCAGCCGCACCAGCACGCGGTCGCCGGCAGACGGCTGCGGCTTCAGGTTCGCGCGGATCCAGTCCGGCAGGTTGGTGCCGAGTGCGGCCGACAGAAGCGAGCGGGTCGTCTCGTGTTTGGCGCCGGTGAAGACGTCGAAGGTGCGGCCAGCCTCGACGATTCTGCCGCGGTCGATCACCGCCACATCCGAGGCAATGGTCTTCACCACCTCCATCTCGTGGGTGATCAAAAGCACGGTGAGGCCAAGTTCGGCATTGATCTGCTTCAGGAGCGCCAGGATCGACTGCGTCGTTTCCGGGTCGAGCGCCGAGGTCGCCTCGTCGGAGAGCAACAGTTTCGGCGACGTGGCGAGCGCCCGGGCGATACCGATGCGCTGCTTCTGGCCGCCGGAAAGCTCCGCCGGATAGCGGTCCGACTTGTCGCCGAGGCCGACCAGGTCGAGAAGCGGCGCCACCTTGGCCCTGATTGCCGCGCGGTCGAGGCCGGCGACCTCCAGCGGCAGCGCGACATTGTCGAAGGCGGTGCGCGAGGAGAGAAGATTGAAATGCTGGAAGATCATACCGATCTCGCGACGCAGATCCCGAAGCCCCGTCTCGGAAAGGCCGCCGACCTCGACGCCATCGACGACGACGCGGCCGGATGTCGCCTTCTCCAGCCCGTTGACGAGCCGGATCAGCGTCGACTTGCCGGCGCCCGAACGGCCGATGATGCCGGTGATGGCGCCGCGCGCAACGGACAGGTCGACGCCGTCAAGCGCGGTGAACTGGTTTTCACCGTCGCTGCCGAAACGTTTGGTGACCGCTTCGAAGGTCACCATCGGCGCCGGTGCGCAAACGGGCTTTGGAACGGTGTCGGCGGGCGCGGCAAAACCGCCTGCCGGCACGGGACTCACGGTCTGGATTGTCGGTCTCATCTTGAAGCTCTTTTCGGCTGCGCGAATGGCGCGCGCCCGGTCGTGGAAAATGGATTGCTGTTTCAGCAACACATTCGACGCATTGCCCGTCGATCTACCATTCTCCAGAACCTTCTTTCAACCATCGAGTTGCATGTGAGCTATGCAATTGCCGATAGCCTTATTGCACTGCAGCACGGCCGAAGCCGAGCAATAAAATTTCCGACTTGAGGAAAAGAGAGAAAAATCCCACCCCGGGAAAGATCACGCCGCCGCCGGCAGTTCAGGCGGCAGGAACTGCTCGAAGGCGGGCCGCCCGAACACGTAACCCTGGATGAGGGAGACGCCCAGATCCCGCAGGGCGGCGAGCTCGTCGACAGTCTCGATGCCCTCGCAGACAGTTGTGATCGACAGTTCCTCCAGCATGGCGACGGTATGCCTGACGATGGTGCGCCTGGCGCGATCAGTATCGATGCCGCGGATGAGATCCATGTCGAGCTTGACGATATCCGGCTGGAACTGGGCCAGCAGGTTTAATCCGGAATGACCGGCGCCGAAATCGTCGATCGCCGTCTTAAAGCCCATGTCTTTGTAAGCGTGGAGGATGTTCAGGAGGTGACGGGCATCCACCTTCTCGTTTTCGGTGAATTCGAAAATGATGCGGTTGAGCGGAAAGCCGATCCGGGAGGCCGTGGCGAGCGTCAGGCGAATGCAGGCGCGCGGCTCGTAGACGGCATTCGGCATGAAATTGATGGAGAGGTTTGCGTCCGACTGCGGCCTCAGCGCCGCGGCCAGTTCGATCGCCTTGGCCCTGCACTGCTGGTCGAAGGCATAACGGTTTTTCTCGGTCACCTTCGACAGCACGCTGCCGGCGCCTTCGCCACCGCTGCCGCGCACCAGCGCCTCATAGGCGAAAGCGGTGCCTGTGTTCAGATCGACGATGGGCTGGAAAGCCATGGAAAAGGGAAGTTCAAAGGCCGCGCCGTCGCGGCAACCCTGGCAGGCGGTAGTCATGGCTTCATCTCCGTCATGGGAGACAACGCATATCAGCAATACCTTAACAATCGTCCAAATTCTGTATCAGGAGCACGTATATAGATGAGCGGCGCGGCAATCCCGTACCTCTTCACAGGACTGGGCATCCGCCGGCAAGCCGGTCACTCTCTCGGCTTTGCCGGCGCGAAATTGCCCTTCGGGAACAGCGAGGCGAGCTCGCGATACCACTTGCCGCTTTTCTTGATCGTCCGTTCCTGGGTTTCGTAGTTCACATGCACGAGGCCGAACCGCATCCGGTAGCCTTCCGCCCATTCGAAATTGTCCATCAGGCTCCAGGCGAAATACCCCTTCATCGGATAACCGTCCTTGATCAGGTCGGCGACGACGGAAAGGTGCTCGACATAATAATCCAGACGCGGCTGGTCATCCACCTCGCCGGCCACGGGCTCCATGTTGTAGCAGGCGCCGTTTTCGGTGATGTAACAATCCGGCAGCTCGTAGCGGCGGTAGAGATCCTCGACCAGCAGCTTCAGGCCCGGCGCATAGACCTCCCAGCCGATATCCGTCTTGACCTCGCTGGCCGGTTTCGCCTCGACCGTCCAAGGGAAGTCGCCCTTGCGCTCGGCATCGTCATGGACGCGGTCGGGCTTGTAATAATTGAGCCCCCACCAGTCGAGCTTCTGGCTGATGACCTTCAGATCACCGTCCTCTACGACCGGCATGCGATCCCCGAGCGCTTCGAGGAATGCCGGAGGATATTCGCCCTTGAACACCGGATCGAAGAAGGCGCCGTTGTGGAACTGATGGGCGCGCTCGGCTGCCGCGAGATCGGCCGGGCTGTCGGATCCAGCGATGATCGATGCGGCATTGATCACCGTGCCGACCGGCACGTCCGGCGACACATGCCGGATCGCCTCGACGCCGAGGCCATGGGCGAGGTTAACATGGTGCATGGCATGAAGCGCCGCCTGCATGTTCTTCTCGCCCGGCGCATGGATACCGTAGAGGTGGGAAAGCCAGACGATGCACCAGGGTTCGTTGAAAGTCGCCACCGCATCCAGCCGGTCGCCGAGCCGCGCCATCACCACCTTGGCATACCGCTGGAAGGCATAGGCCGTTGACCGCGCCGTCCAGCCGCCCTCGCCCATCAGCGAAAGCGGCAGGTCCCAATGGTAGAGCGTCGCATAGGTCTTGATGCCGCGCGCCTTGCAGCCGTCGATCAGCCGGTCGTAGAAATCCAGCCCCTTCTCGTTGATGCGTCCGGTGCCGTCCGGAATGATCCGCGGCCAGGCGATCGAGAACCGATAGGCCCCGACGCCCATTTCCTGCATCAGATCGAGATCGGCTTCCCAGCGGTTATAATGATCGCAGGCGACATCGCCGTTATGACGCTCAAAGACCCGTCCCGGCATGTTGGAAAACGCATCCCAGATCGACGGCTTGCGGCCATCCGCCTTGGTCGAACCTTCGATCTGGTAGGAGGCCGTCGCGACACCCCAGAGAAAATCGCCGGGGAAACGGGAGGCGAATTTCTGGGGATCGGGCGTTTTGGGACTGCGGGTCTGGGAATTGCTCATCTTGGGATCGGTCATGGGGATGCCGCCATATCTGGTTGCGCGAGGTCAGCCGGACCATCTTTCGCGGCGATTTAACCAAGCCAAGCCCGGTTGTACAGGTTTATGTGGAGATTCCTGAAACGTTGCAGAGGACACAACCGCTTTAACAAAGGCACATTGGCGCCGACTGAGCCGGCGCCAGTTTTCATGAAGCCTTAAAGCTTAACCCAAGCCCCGTTCTTCTTCGAAGACGCGACACACGCCTCGACGAACGCAACCCCCTTAACGCCGTCGTCCACGGTCGGGTAGACCACCGCCTTGTCGATCGCGACGCCCTTCTTGGCGGCGTTGATGGCGCGGGCGGCTTCCGTGTAGATGGTCGCGAACGCTTCGAGATAACCTTCCGGATGGCCGGAAGGGATGCGGCTGACGCGGGCGGCGGACGGGCCGGAACCGGCGCCGTTGCGGGTGATCAGGCGTTTCGGCTCGCCGAATGGCGTGAACCACAGATAGTTCGGATCCGCCTGCACCCATTCGATGCCGCCCTTGGTGCCATAGACGCGGATCTTGAGCCCGTTCTCGTGGCCCGGCGCCACCTGGCTGCACCAGAGCATGCCCTTGGCGCCGCCTTCGTAGCGCAGCATCACATGCGCATTGTCGTCGAGGCGGCGGCCTTCGACAAAACTGTCGAGATCGGCCGCGAGGCTGTCCAGCGTCAGCCCGGTGACGAAGGCGGCGAGGTTATAGGCATGCGTGCCGATATCGCCGGTCGAACCGCCGGCACCCGACTGGGCCGGATCGGTGCGCCAGACGGCCTGTTTGGCGCCGGTCTGCTCGACGGCCTCGGTCAGCCAGTCCTGCGGATATTCGACCTGCACGACGCGGATCTTTCCGAGATCGCCGTTGGCGACCATTTCGCGGGCCTGCCGCACCATCGGATAACCGGTGTAATTGTGGGTGAGGATGAACAGCGCGCCGCTCTCGTCGGCCGCCTTCTTCATCTTCCTGGCATCCCCGAGGTTGGAGGTGAGCGGCTTGTCGCAGATCACATGGATGCCGCGCTTCAGGAATTCCTTCGCCGCTTCGTAGTGCACGTGGTTCGGCGTCACGATCGAGACCGCCTCGATCCCGTCCTTCAGCCGTGCCTCACGGATCGCCATCTCCTTGTAGGACCCGTAGGTGCGCGACGGATCGAGCCCGAGATCGCGGCCCGACGCGATCGCCTTTTCCGGCGACGACGACAGCGCCCCGGCGACGAGCTCGAACTGGTCGTCCAGCCTGGCCGCCATGCGATGCACCGCCCCGATGAACGCCCCCGCACCGCCGCCGACCATGCCGAGCCGAATCCGCGGCTCCCGCGCCTGTTCGTCCTTGCCTTCAATTGCCATGATGTTTCTCCTGAAAGATTTGAATATATCGAGAGGCCACGAGGCCTCAGGTGTTCGTTGCAGCCTTGCGCGGCCGCCCGCCCTTGGCGCCATTGGCGCGGCTTGCCGCGATCTTTGCCGGCGACTTCGATTGCCCGCCGCGACGTTGTGCTTCCATAAAGGTCCGGCTGCCGAAGATGCCGCTCATCAGGCCTGAAATCGAATAATCGACATCCAGGCTTTCCCAGTGCAGGCCGGTTTCCCCGAGCAGTTCGACCTCGGACAGTTGTTCGTCCGTCGCCTCAGCCAAGCCTTCGAGAGAACGGGCCGGGACCATGAACGCCGCCCCGTTGGCGAATTCCACGACGATGCGGCCGGAGGACGGGTCGAAACGAACCGAGACCGGTAGGGGCCTTTGCGCCCGCTCCGTATCCCACCGTAATTTTGCCTGGGCGAGTTCGGCATCCGTGATCTCAACCATGGTACTTTCTCCAAGTCTCCCGGAATAACTGCCGGTTGGCCTCGATAATCTCGGCGGCTCGGCGGACATCCCGGTCAGACATCCCACCCTGCGTCAGGATCTTTAGTGTCTCGATATCAATGCGCGCTTCGCCGTCGCCGTAGACATGCACGTGGGGAGGCTCGTGATCCGCCGTATAGATAACGAACCGCAGGCCATGTTGCCGCAGGACGGTGACCATGCATCCATAACCCAACTTGTTAGGTATCTCAAGCTCATCTCCGTGTGGGACGCTCCTCATCCGCCCTGCCGGGCACCTTCTCCCCGCTCTGACGGGGAGAAGGACAGGTGCCGCGACGTTTCCGTCCCTCTCCAGCGTTGCACGTGGCAAGTCCCCTCTCCCCGCCCGCGGGGAGAGGGTGAGGGTGAGGGGCGGCATCCGCGCAGCCGACGCCGGGCCTAGAGCCCCAGCATCCGCCGGTTCGCCGCCTCGTCCGTGCCGCCCGACGCAAAGTCGTCGAACGCCTTCTCGGTGACGTTGATGATGTGGGCCTTGACGAATTCGGCGCCCTCGCGGGCTCCGTCCTCGGAATTCTTCAGCGCGCATTCCCATTCGACCACGGCCCAGCCGTCGAAATCGTTGGCGGCCATTTTCGAGAAGATCGAGCCGAAATCGACCTGGCCGTCGCCGGGCGAGCGGAATCGGCCGGCGCGGCCGACCCAGCCCTGGTAGCCGCCATAGACGCCCTGCCGGCCGGTCGGGTTGAATTCCGCGTCCTTGACGTGGAACATCTTGATCCGGTCCTTGTAGATGTCGATGTGGTCGAGATAGTCGAGGCATTGCAGCACGTAATGCGACGGGTCGTAGAGCATGTTGGCGCGCGGATGGTTCTTCACCCGCTCCAGGAACATCTCGAACGTGACGCCGTCATGCAGGTCTTCGCCGGGATGGATCTCGTAGGCGACGTCGACGCCGCAGTCTTCCGCGTGGTTGAGGATCGGCGTCCAGCGCTTGGCAAGCTCGTCGAAGGCGGTCTCGACGAGACCGGCCGGGCGCTGCGGCCAGGGATAGATGAACGGCCAGGCCAGCGCGCCCGAAAAGGTCGCATGCGCCTTGATCCCGAGATGTTTCGAGGCGGTGAGCGCCATCTTGACCTGCTCGACCGCCCAGGCCTGGCGTGCCTTCGGATTGCCGCGCACTTCGGGAGCGGCAAAGCCGTCGAAAGCTTCGTCATAAGCGGGGTGCACGGCAACCAGCTGGCCCTGCAGATGGGTCGAGAGCTCGGTCACCTCGACGCCGTTCGCCCGCGCCACGCCTGCGAATTCGTCGCAATAATCCTTGGAGGCGGCGGCTTTTTTCAGGTCGATGAGCTGGCCCGCCCAGGTCGGCACCTGCACGCCGACATAACCCTTGTCGGCAGCCCATTTTGTGATCCCGTCCCAGGTGTTGAACGGCGCCGCGTCGCCCGCGAACTGGCCGAGAAAGATGGCGGGGCCCTTGATCGTCTTCATGATGTTTCCTCTTCGGCTACATGCAGTTGGTCTGGAACAACCCTCATCCCTCATTCCTGTGCTTGTCACAGGAACCCGGCCAAGATGCGTCGGCGCCTTGGGAAGGCTCTTTCGCGCCCAAGGACTTGGGCGCGCTGGATTCCCGTGACAAGCACAGGAATGAGGTGACCGGGGATAGCGGCGCCCACACAAGCGGGCGCCGCCGATCTTCATCAGGACGCCGTTATCAGAACGGAGAATCCGGGAAGTAGAAGTTCTTGGCGTTGTCCTTCGTCACCAGCGTGGCGTCAAGGATGTAGGTGCCGCTGACCGGAACCTTGTCGTAGAAATTGCCGGCGGTGAGTTCCATGGCGGTCGCCACCATTGCCGGCGGATAGAGAACATCGACCGGGATCATCTTGTCGCCGTCCATGACCTTCTTGACCATGTCCTTGGAGCCCGCGCCGCCGACGACATACTTGATGTCGGTCCGCTTGGCCTGGGCGATGGCTTCGAGAACGCCGACGGCCATGTCGTCGTCCTGGCACCAGACCACGTCGATCTTTGGATACTTGGTCAGGTAGTCCTGCATGACCTTGAACGCGTCGTCGCGGCTCCAGTTGCCGAACTGGCGATCGAGGACCTTCACCTTGGAGCCGGCAATGCCCTTGTCGAAGCCGTCCTGGCGCTGCTGGTCGATCGGGATCGGCAAGCCGCGGATGACGACGACCTGCGCGTCCGGCGTCGTCTTCTTGATGTACTCACCGGCGACCTGGCCGAGCGCCGGGTTGTTGCCAGCGACATAGAGGTCACGGATGGTGCTGTCGTTGACCGAAGGCGCGCGGTCGACGAGCGCCACGAACGTGCCCTTGTCCTTGACCTGCTGGATGGCGTTGACGAGCGGATCCGGGTCGGACGGCAGGATGACCAGCGCATCGAGGCCCTGGACCGCGAGATCCTGCACGGCGTTCGCCTGGCTTGCCGCATCCGGCGAGGTCTTGACGATGACGTTGAGGCCCGGATGTTCCTTCATCAGCAGCTTGGCGACGCGTTCGGCATGAAATACGACGCCGGCGGTCCAGCCATGGTCGGCGGCCGGAATGGAAACGCCGATCGTCACCTTCTTGTCCTGGGCGAAGGCTGTGCCGGCGAGAAGCGCCAGCGACGCCACGGCCAGTCCCAAAATTTGTCTGCGCATTGTTTCTCTCTCCCACATATCAGGGTCCTTTATTTGAAGACCGGACGCGACCCATCAGCCCGGTCAATCTCCTCATTTCCGCATCAGCGACCTTTGAACCAGCATGGCGATGATGATGATCGCTCCCTGGATGGCGCCGATCAGGTATTCGCTGACGAAATTGGACAGCAGCATGATGTTGCCGACGATTTCCAGAATGAAGGCGCCGCAGATCGTGCCCCAGATACGGCCGACCCCTCCCCGGAGCGCCGTGCCGCCGACGACCACGGCTGTGATCGCCTGCAATTCCCAGAAGCTGCCGGTCGTCGCCGATGTCGAGCCGAGGCGCGGCACGTAGAGCAGCACTGCAACGGCGACGCACAGCCCCTGGATGACATAGGTGACCGTGCGCACCCGGTTGATCGAAATCCCGGAATAACGCGCCACGTCCTCGTTGGAGCCGACCGCCGTCACATGCCGGCCGTAGCGGGTGCGGTAGAGCACGAAGGCGGCGATCGCGGCGGTCACGAAGATGACGATGATCGGCACCGGCACGCCGACGACAGAGCCGGAATAGAACGGCCGGTAGAGCGTCATGATATCGCGGTCGCGCACCGTGATGGCGCCGCCCTGGGAAAGCCAGGTGGTCAGCCCGCGATAGATGCCCATCGTGCCGAGCGTCGCGATGAAGGGTTCGATCCGGCCGATCGTGGTGACCAGGCCGTTGGCGAGCCCACAGGCGGCCCCGATCGCGATCGCCAGCGCCATGCCCGCTATGAGAGCAAGCGTCGGGTCGGCGACCGTGCCCGAGTTCAGGAACAGGATCATCAGGCTGGCGACGAAGGCGAGCATCGCCCCGACGGAAAGATCGAGCCCGCCCGAGGTGATCACGTAGGTCGCCCCGAGCGCGATGACGGCAATAAAAGAACTGCGGGTGACGACGTTCATAAGGTTGGCGGTCGTCATAAAATTCGGGTTGGCGAAATAGCCGAGCACCAGCAGAAGGGCGAGCGCGATGAACGGCGCCACCGCCGCCATGTCCCAGTCCTTGGAGGTCTTCGGCGCCTTGGCCGTTTCGGTCGCGACATTCGCCATCACGCAGCCTCCCCTTTGGTGACGCCCGTGGCGAGCACGACGATTTCGTTTTCGTTCATGTGGTCCCCCGTCACCTCGCCGACGATCCGGCCGGAGCGCATGACCAGGATGCGGTCGCAGATGCCGATCAGTTCGGGCATTTCCGAGGAGACGACGATGATCGAACGGCCCTCCTCCGCCAGGTTGGCGATGAATTTGTAGATCTGTTCCTTGTTGCCGATATCGATGCCGCGCGTCGGCTCGTCGATGATGACGATCGACGGATCGAGCAGCATCATCTTGGCGAGCAGCAGTTTCTGCTGGTTGCCGCCCGATAGCTGGCCCGCGAGGATATCCTTTCGGCCGGTTCGAATATCGAAGTCGCGGATCGCCTTGTCGAGCGCGGCACTTTCCCGCTTGCGGTCGATCTGCAGGGCGCCCGCGAACTTGCCGAGCGAGGCGAGCGTCAGGTTGACGATCAGGTCCTTGGTGAGCAGCAGGCCCTTGCCCTTGCGGTCTTCCGACAGATAGACGATGCCGGCCTTGAGGCTCGCATGCACGTCCCGGAAATTGACCGGTTTACCGAGATGCCGGACCGTGCCGCGGCTCGGCCTAAGGCCGACCATGCCCTCCATCAGCTCCGTGCGACCGGCACCGACAAGGCCGGCAAAACCGAGGATCTCGCCCTTCCTCAGCTGGAACGAGGCGTCCTGTGCATAACCGGGTACGTTGAGATGCTCGACTTCGAGCACGGTTTCGCGCGCTGCGCCCGCATGGCGGTCCGGATAGAGCTTGGCAACGTCGCGGCCGACCATCAGCCGCGCCATGTCGGCCGGCTGGAGTTCGCTGACGTCATGGCTGGCGACGAGCTTTCCGTCGCGCAGCACCGTCACCCGGTCGGCGATCTCCTTTACCTCCGGCAGGCGGTGGGAAATGTAGAGCACGCCGACACCCTTGGCGCGGATCTGCCGGATGACTTTCAGCAGCGCCTCCGTCTCGTGCGGCGTTAGCGACGCGGTCGGCTCGTCGAAGATGACGATGCGGTGCGGCACCAGGAGTACGCGGGCGATCTGCACCAGCTGGCGCTGGGCGATCGACAGGCGGCTGACGATCGTGTTCGGGTCGATATCGCTGCCGAGGCCACGGACCGCCTTTGCGGCACCCTCGTTCATGGCGCGGTCGTCGATGAAGACGCCCTTGTGCAGCTCGCGGCCGAGATAGATATTCTGGGCGACCGTCAGATCCGGCGCGAGCAGGATCTCCTGGTGCACCAGCACGATGCCGCGATGTTCCGCGTCGACCGGGCCGGAAAAGGTGACGGTCTCGCCGTCGATCTTCATCTCGCCGCGGGTCGGCGGCTGGTTGCCGGCAATGATCTTCATCAGCGTCGACTTGCCGGCGCCGTTTTCACCGATGATCGCATGCACCTCGCCGGCGCGGACAGTGAGGTTGATGTCCTTCAGCACCTCGACGACGCCGAATGTCTTGGAAAGGCCGGTCGCTTCGAACAGAGGCACGGCGGGGCTCGCGTCCGCGGAGATCATCGGGCGGCACCCGTGACCATGGGGCCATGCGCAGCCCGACAGCGGACCGTGACGTTACGGACAGCACGCCTGTATATGATCATCTGCTCCCAAGCTCCTCCGACGAGAACGCTAGCCCAGATTCTGAGGTACGTAAAGCAGATTTCCCACGCTTGCACGGGAACGTAGGAGAATGGCCGACGAAAATTCTCCCCTTGGTTGATATGGACTTCCAGTCGCATGCGCAACCTTCGCATTGACTTTATGTAAGCTATTTGCATACATAAAACATGATCAAGTCATTCAGGAGCAAAGCGCTGGCGGATCTTTTTGCAACCGGGAAAACCGGCAAAATTGATGCCAGACTGCATAAGCGCATTCTTGTCCGACTTGACCGTTTGGATGTCGCAGAGAAACCGGAGGATCTCAATCTCCCCGGATTTAACTTCCATGCTCTCAACGGGTTCGACCCGACGCGCTACACAGTACATGTCAACGGGCCGTGGTGCGTGACGTTCGAATTCGATGGAAGGGATGCTGCTCGTGTCGATTTCGAGCAGTACCACTGACAGGTCGGTTGCGACCGAGAAGGAGACTGAACAATGATCGAATATGTCGCGACTCGGGGCGCTGAAAGATGCCCCTCTCATCCTGGCGCATTGCTGGACGAAATTATTCCTGCCACCGGCAAGACGAAAGTGGAGATTGCCGAGCTGCTCGGCATTTCACGCCAGCAGCTCTACGACATCATTCGCGAAAGGAAGCCTGTTTCTCCTTCCGTAGCCGCCCGGCTGGGAAAGATGTTCGGCGATGGCGCCGCCATCTGGCTTCGCATGCAGGCCGCCTACGACGCCTGGCATGCGGAAAGGGAAATTGACACGAGCAATATACCCACCCTCAAGGTCGCTTGAACGCCGAGAGACCGCACTGCCGTGCCCTTCCTGGAAGAGCACGGCAGACATAAGACATTTCAAACGTAACGATTGACGACGTTTTCCAGGTATTCCTGGCGGCCCGACTTCGGTTCCGGGTTGATGTCCTGCTTCTCGACCCAGGAGGCGATGTCGTCGAGCTTGTATTCGCCGCGCAGCATCTTCTGGTATTCGGGGCTGTCCCACTTTTCGTAGCGAGCGTCGAGCGGAGCTTTGAGCGCGCCGTCGTCGATCATCTTCGCCGCGGCCTTGATGCCGCGTGCGCAGCAGTCCATGCCGCCGATATGACCGATCAAGAGGTCCTCCGGATCGAGCGACTGGCGGCGAAGCTTGGCGTCGAAATTGGTGCCGCCGTTCTGGAAGCCGCCGCCGGCGAGCACGTGGTAATAGGCGAGCGCCATTTCCGGCACGTTGTTCGGGAACTGGTCGGTATCCCAGCCGGACTGCATGTCGTTGCGGTTCATGTCGATCGAACCGAAAATGCCGAAGGCGTTGGCCATGGCGATTTCATGTTCGAAGGAATGGCCGGCAAGGATTGCATGGCCCTGCTCGATATTGACCTTCACTTCCTTCTCGAGCCCGTTCTTCTGCAGGAAGGCGTAGACGGTCGAGACGTCGTAGTCGTACTGGTGCTTGGTCGGCTCCTGCGGCTTCGGCTCGATCAGGATCGTGCCTTCAAAGCCGATCTTGTACTTGTATTCGACGACGAGGTTGAGGAAGCGGCCCATCTGGTCGAGCTCGCGCGAGAGATCGGTGTTGAGCAGCGTCTCGTACCCTTCGCGACCGCCCCAGAGCACGTAGTTGGAACCGCCGAGGCGCTTGGTTGCGTCGAGGCAGGTTTTTACCGTTGCCGCTGCGAACGCAAAGACGTCCGGATCCGGATTGGTGGCGGCGCCAGACATATAGCGGCGGTTGGAGAACAGGTTCGCCGTACCCCAGAGAAGCTTCACGCCCGTCTCGGCCTGCTTCTTCTCGAAATAATCGACGATCTCGTTGAGGTTCTTCGTATTCTCGGCAAAGTTATTGCCTTCCGGACGCACGTCGGCGTCGTGGAAGCAGTAGAAAGGTGCGCCGAGCAACTGGAAGAATTCGAAGGCGACGTCGGCCTTCATCTTGGCGGCTTCCATCGTGTCCGAGAACCAGGGGCGCTGGAAGGTCTGGCCGCCGAAGGGATCGCCGCCCGGCCAGGTGAAGGTATGCCAATAGGCGACCGCAAAGCGCAGGTGATCCTCCATGCGCTTGCCGGCGACGATCTCGTCGGGATTGTAGAAGCGGAAGGCGAGCGGATTGGTGCTGTCCGGGCCCTCGTATTTGATTTTCTGGATGTCTCCGAAAAAGCCTGTGCTCATGGTCGTTTCCTCATTGTGATGTGTTCGATCTTCTTAAGCGCCCCTCATCCGCCTGCCGGCACCTTCTCCCCGTAAACGGGGCGAAGGGGGCTCGCAGTGAGCTATCCGCCCCCTTGAACGTCGAGCGAGGCATGTCCCCTCTCCCCGCAAGCGGGGAGAGGGTGAGGGGCAAACCTCGATTTCACTGCGCCAGCGACTTGATCGCCGGATAGAGCGCGCGGTAGCGGGCGTATGCGGTCTCATAAGCCTCCGAAAGCCCCGAGACCGGCTCGATCGTCTCTTCCGTCCTCGGCGCCGAGCAGACCGCAACCGGGTCGGCACCTGTCGCAGCGATCAGGCCAAGCCGGGCGGCGCCGAAGGCAGCGCCGAAATCGCCGTCCGCCGGGATATCGACCGGCACGCCGAGCGAGGTGGCGATCGAGGCCAGCCAGTAGCGCGAGCGCGAGCCGCCGCCGATCGCGGTGACCCGGGAAATCGAGGTGCCGGCGGATTTGAGCGCTTCGAGATTGTCCCTGATGGCGAACGTGACGCCTTCGAGCACCGCCTGGGTCAGCACCGCGCGGCTGCTTTCGTGTTCGAGGCCGATGAAGGCGCCGCGGATGGCCGCGTCGTTATGCGGCGTGCGTTCGCCGGAAAGGTAAGGCAGGAAGGTGACCCCGGACGGGACCTTCAGCGTATCGCCGAGTTCCTGGGTGAGTTCGGCCGCGGCCTTCGCCGCAATGTGCGAATACCAGTTGAGCGCGTCGGTCGCCGACAGGATGACGCCCATCTGGTGCCAGGTCTTCGGCAGCGCGTGGCAGAAGGCATGCACGGCGCTTTCCGGTTTCGGCAGGTAGGAACCGTTGGCGGCAAACAGCACGCCGGACGTGCCGAGCGATACGAAGGCATTGCCCTCCGCAACCGTGCCCATGCCGCAGGCCGACGCCGCGTTGTCCCCTGCCCCGCCGGCAACGACGACTTCACCGGAAATGCCCCAGGACGAGCAGAGCTCGGAGCGAAGCTTCCCGGCCTGCTCGGTACCCTCGACCAGCGACGGCATCTGGCGTTCGGAAAGCCCCGTCGCCGCCAGGAGTTCGGACGACCACTTGCGGGCGCCGGTATCGAGCCAGGACGTGCCCGCCGAGTCCGACATTTCGGACATATGCTCCCCGGTCAGCCAGAGGCGCAGGTAATCCTTCGGCAGCAGCACCTTGGCGACCTTGGCGAAAATTTCCGGCTCGTTCTTGGCGACCCAGACGAGCTTCGGGGCGGTAAAGCCCGGGAAGACGATGTTACCGGTGAGCTTGCGGAAGATCGGGTTCGCATCGAGAGCTGCCGCTTCCACGTGGGAACGCGTATCGTTCCACAGAATGCAGGGCCGCAGCACCTCGTCTTCGGCATCGAGCAGCGTCGCTCCATGCATCTGGCCGGAAAGGCCGATGCCCTTCACGGCCTCCAGCTCCTTCGGGAACTTCGCCTTGATGCCGGCGACGGCCTCCTGCGTTGCGCGGATCCAGTGGGCCGGATCCTGCTCCGACCAGCCGGAATGCGGACGCGAGACGTCGAGCGAGCCGCTGGCCGAGCCGATAATCCGCTGATCGCCGTCGATCAGCATGGCCTTCACGCCGGACGTGCCGAGATCGAGACCGAGATACATGGTGCTACTCCCTCTTCTGCCTTCAGGGCAGATTGTCTTTCAGAAAAATGTCGATGCGGATGCGCTCCTGCGCGGCAAGCACCGGCAGCCCGTCGGCCTTGGCCTTCAGCACGCGGATGGCGCTGCGGACCTCGTGCCCCGCATCCTGGTTCAGCACCGCGTCGATGACACCGTCGGCAAGTGCCGCACGGGTCGAGGCGGTTAGTTCATGGGCGATGACGAGCGGCCGGCTGGGGCCGCGCGCCCTGTGCAGCGCGCGAATGAGGCCGCGGTTGCCGGCGCCCAGACTGTAGATGCCGGCAATGTCGGCGTTCCGGCGCAGCGTATCCGCGATCATCGTTTCGGCAAGTGCCGGATCGTCGCGCCCTTCGAGGACCGGCAGGATGTGAACCTTCGGATAGGCCTGGTCGATGACGGCGGAAAACCCTTCCAGCCGCTCGCGATGGTCGCGCACCAGCATGGAGCCGGCCAGCACCGCGACGGTCGCGCCCCCTTCGCCGAGGAAAGGACCGCTGAGGAAACGGCCCATCAGGCTGCCCGCCGTGCGGCCGGCGGCGATATTGTCGATGCCCGCATAATGGTCGCGGGACGAATCCGGCAGGTCGGAGACCAGGGTCACCATCGGGATGCCGGCCTGCCGCAGGCGCTCCGTGACGGCACGGACGTCCCGCGTGTCGATGGCGACGAAGGCGACCCCCGCCGGTTTTTCGACAAGCACGGCTTCGAGCGCCGCGACCAGGGCACGCGCATCGAACGGCGGCACGTCGACGATGCGGATATCGGTGCGCTCGGCGCTGGAACGGGCGACCGCGCCCCGCACTTCCTCATGCAAGCCGATCATGAACGAGTTGTCGTTGGCCGGCAGGATGAAGACGAAGGAATAGGTCCGGCTCTTGGCAAGATTGGCGGCAGCGAGATCGCGCACGTAGCCAAGCGAGGTGATCGCCTCCTCCACCTTGCCGCGGGTGACGGAACGCACGCCCGGCCGGCCGTTCAGAACCCGATCGACGGTGGCGAGGCTGACGCCTGCAATCTTCGCTATGTCGTGGACGGTGGGCTTCATCAATTCCTCCGCGGACCGTGTTAGCCGAAATTCTGAGGTACGTAAATCAAAATTTGAGGTACGTGTTTCAGGACCGCGAAAACACCAAAAGAAAAAGGCCGCCACTTGCGTGGCGGCCCCTTCTCGGCGGTGGAATGCTGAAATCAGTGCCCGCCGCCGCCGGCACCCGCGGGGCGGGCCGGCTTGGCGATCAGGAAGACGAAGAAGATCAGGCTGCCGAACAGGGCGGTCAGGATGTAGAAGACATCCATGAAGGAAAGCAGCCAGGCCTGCTGGGTGATGATGCCCGAGATCTTCTGAAGCGCGACGGAGCTGCCGTCGAGGCCGAACGAATTGTAGTTGGCGCCGACGCTGTCGAGCCAGTTCATCGCGGCCGGATTGCCGTAATTGACGTGTTCGGAAAGCCGGGCGTAGTGCTCGTCGGAACGCTGGGTCAGCGCCGTGTTGATGACGGCGAGGCCGACCGCGCCGCCCAAATTGCGGGTCAGGTTGAAAAGGCCCGATGCGCCCTGGATGCGTTGCGGCGCAAGCGTGCCGAGCGCGATATTGCTGATCGGCACCATGCACATCATCATCCCGAACCCGCGCAGGATCTGCGGCAGCAGCAGCTCGTAGAAATCCCAGTCGGCGGTCAGTCCGGTCATCAGGTAGGTGCCGACCGCAAACGAGCCGAAACCGACCGCCATCAGGACGCGCAGGTCGACGATGTTCGACAGCCGCCCGACCAGCGGCGCGGAGACGAACATGGCGATGCCCGAGACGAACATGGTCTCGCCGATCATCAGCGAATCGTAGTGGCGGATGCGGCCGAGATAGAGCGGATAGAGGTAGGTAAGCCCGTAGAGCCCGACCCCCATGATGAAGGAGAACAGCGAACCGAAGGCGAAATTGGCATTGCCGAAGGCTCTGAGGTCGACGACCGGAAACTCGACCTTGAAGGCCCGCCAGAAGAACACGACCGCGCCGATGACGATGAAAACGCTGCCGATGACGATCTTCTCGTCGCTGAACCAGTCCTTGTTGTTGCCCTCTTCCAGCACGTATTCCAGCGAACCGAGGAAAACCGCCATGGAAGCGAGGCCCCACCAGTCGAACTTCTTCATCAGCTGCAGCTGCGGCTTGTCGAAATCGATCATGGTGAAGGTGACGGCCGTCACGATGATGCCCGGGATCACGTTGACCAGGAACAGCCAGTGCCAGGAGAAGGAATTGGACAGGTAACCGCCGACCGTCGGGCCGATGGTCGGCGCCAGCGTCGCGACGAGGCCGATGATCGGAGAGACGATGCTGCGCTTCGACGGAGGGAAGATCGTGAAGGCGGCAGCGAACACGGAGGGGATCATCCCGCCGCCGATAAAGCCCTGCAGGGCGCGGTAGACGATCATCTGCTCGATATTGGTGGCCGTGGCGCACAGGACGCTGGCAAGCGTGAAGCCGGCGGCGCAGATGGCGAAGAGATAACGCGTCGAGATGATGCGCGCCAGCGTTCCCGACAGCGGGATCATGATCACTTCGGCGATCAGATAGGAGGTCTGCACCCAGGCGATCTCGTCCGAGCCGGCGGAAAGGCCGGCCTGGATTTCCGCAAGCGATGCCGAGACGATCTGGATGTCGAGGATCGACATGAACATGCCGAAGACCATCGCAAAGAAGGCGATGAGCTTGCGCCGGTCCATGGGCTGGTCGGCGGGCATTGCGATCGGGTGGGCGCCCGCCGTGGCCGTTGCTCCTGCCATGGCCGCTCTCCTCGTTTCTCTTTACTTGGCGGCGACGGCGCTGGTGCCGGGCGCGGTGCGGGTATCGACATCGACGACCACGCTCAGGCCGGCGCGAAGATGCTGGCGCTCCAGATCTTCCTTGGGGATCGAGATGCGCACCGGTACGCGCTGCACGACCTTGGTGAAGTTGCCCGTCGCGTTTTCCGGCGGCAGCATCGAGAACACGGCACCGGAAGCCGGCGCGATCGACACTACCGTGCCGGTGATGTTGTGATCGTCATAGGCATCCACATGGACGCGGACCTTGGAACCCGGCTGCAGGTTGCCGAGCTGGGTTTCCTTGAAATTCGCCTCGATATAGAGCTCGGTCAGCGGCACCAGCGACGCAAGACGCTTGCCCGTCGACACGAGGTCGCCGGTCTGGACTGCGAGGTTGCCGATGACGCCGTCATAGGGCGCCTTCAGCACCGTGAAGTTCAGGTCGCGCTGCGCCTGGTCGCGGGCGAGTTCCTGGGTATGGATCGTATTGACCGCTTCGTCCCGCTGCGCATGCAGGAGGCCGATATTGGCTTCGGCCGACGCGACCGCCGCCTGGCCGGCGACGAGGTTCGCCCGCGCCTGCTCGAGCGCGATCTGGGCGGTATCGAGAGAGGCGGCGGTGCCGACCGCGCTTTGCTGCAGGCTGCTTGCACGCTTCTGGTTGATCTCAGCGCCGCGAACGGCCGCTTCCAGTGCGCCCTGCTGGGCCCGAGCCTGCTTGACGGCAGCCTCGCCGCCGACGATCTGCGCATCGATGCGGGAAACGGCGAGATTGGCGGATTCGATCGCAGCTTGCGCCTTGCGCAGCGCCAGCTGATAATCGCCATCGTCGAGGGTCACGAGCGGGTCGCCCGCCTTGACGGCCTGGTTTTCGACGACATTGACCTTGGCGACGTAACCGGAAACCTTTGGCGAGATGACGGCGATATCGCCTTCGACATATGCATCGTCCGTCGAAACCAGGAACCGACCGTCGATCCACCAGTTGTAACCATACCAACCGGCGCCACCGAGGAGGGCAAGCGCGATGATCGGCAGAAGGAGGCCACGCCGCTTCTTCTTTTCAGGCGCCTTGGCGGCGGCCGGTGCCGCGATCGCCTCGGCGGCCGCGGGCTGTTCCGCAGCCGGCAGCGGCGCCTTGCGCGCCTCGGCCTCGGACAGGCCGGCATTTTCCGTCGTCACGGCGCGCAATGCGCCGGTATTCTGAGAGGACGTCATCTTCTATCTACCGTCTTGGGAGCGTCTTATTTCATCGAACCGATCGGTTCAGCGAGCTTGACATAGACCCTTCGATGACACATATCAAGAGCAATCGAACCGCTCGGTTCGAAAAGGTTAAAAAAGGGCATCGAAATGGCCAGGCAGACTAGGAAACTGGAAACATGCGATCCGGTTCCCGGCGGACGGTTCGCAGCGGGCGAGGATCCGGCGAAACGGGAACAGATCATCGACGGGGCAAAGAGTGTCTTCATGAAGCTCGGCTTCGACGCCGCGAGCATGAACGACATCACCCGCGAGGCGGGCGTCTCGAAAGGGACGATCTACGTCTATTTCCAGAACAAGGAAGACCTGTTCAGCGCCATCGTCGCCCGCGAGCGCGAGCGCATCACGCTTCGAATGCGCGACATTCTTGCCGGCAGCGAGGAGGTCGAAAGTGGGCTCTACCGCTTCGGCATGGGATTTGCGACGCATATTACCTCCCCGCAGGTGATCAGCGCGATGCGTACCGTCATCGGTGTTGTCGACCGCCTGCCGAGCATCTGCCAGCACTTCTTCAATTCGCCGTCTCACAACGTACGCACAGTTCTTGAGGATTTCCTTAAACGCCACATCGCGCTCGGCAATCTGGAGGTCGAGGATACGGACCTGGCGGCTCGGCAGTTCATCGACATGGTGAGCGGCAGCTTCTTCAAGTTCCGCCTGTTCGGCGACCTCGACGACGTGCCGCCGTTCCGCGAACTCGACCGGTCCGTGACCGGTGCGATCAAGGTATTCATGGCGGCTTATGGCGTTCATAACGCGTCCGTGACCACAAAAACCAAAGAACATGCCTGATTCCGGGAGGTTGTGGCGCAACCTCCTCTTGTCTTCCCGTCTTCAGTCCTTAAATCGGGCTGGCATTTACGCCTAGCGATTGAAAACAGGAGATATGGATGGACATTGCAGCGCTCGTAGCAGACCCGGCGGCCTGGGTAGCGCTTGTTACACTCGTGGTCATGGAAGTCGTGCTCGGCATCGACAACCTGATCTTCATATCCATCCTTACCAACAAACTGCCTCCCGAAAGCCGCGAGAAAGCCCGCAAGATCGGTATCGGTCTGGCGCTCGTCATGCGTCTCGGCCTGCTCGGCACCGTTGCCTGGATCGTCCAGCTCACCAATCCGATCTTCGAGGCCTTCGGCCACGGTTTCTCCTGGAAGGATCTGATCCTGATCGCCGGGGGCCTGTTCCTCGTCTACAAGGCGACCAAGGAAATCCATCACTCCGTCGACGTCGACGATCACAAGGAGGATCTGGTCGGCGCCGGCAAGGACGTGGTCAAGATGAGTTTTGCCTCGGCGATCGGCCAGATCCTGCTGCTCGACCTCGTCTTCTCGATCGACTCGATCATCACCGCCGTCGGTATGACGCCGCACCTGCCGATCATGGTCGTCGCCGTTGTCGCCGCCGTTACCGTGATGCTGGTCGCTGCCACCCCGCTCGCCAACTTCATCGAGAAGAACCCGACCATCGTGATGCTGGCACTCGCCTTCCTGCTGATGATCGGCGGCACGCTGATCGTCGAGGGTTTTGGCGTGCACGTGCCGAAGGGCTATATCTACGCCGCCATGGCATTCTCGGCCGGCGTCGAAGTGCTCAACATGGTGGCGAGGAACGCCCGCAAGCGGAAGAAGGCCGGCGGGCAAACGCTGCATTGATCCTGGCCAACGCTGCCTTTCGGGATAGGTTTGGCCGGGCCTGATTGATGCTATCTGCAGCATATGCTATATGGATCATCATATGGCGCGTGCGACCTTGATCATGGATCGGAAATTTCATCTGGATGATGGAAAGATCATCCAGATGAAGGTCTGGCAGCTTCCCGATCGCAATCCAGAACGTCCGCATGGGTTGAAATATTCGTTTTTCTTCGGAAACCCCGGAGAGAGGATCATCGGTTACGACAACGAGGCTGGCAAAGGCGATCATCGTCACTATCGCGATCACGAGGAACCTTATCGTTTCGTGAGCCTCGAGCGAATGATACGGGATTTCGAGGAGGATGTCCGCCGGGAGTTGAAAGCATGAGCGAAGTTCGAATCCACGTTTCGAATATGGGCGCATTTTTCAAAGATGCCGCGAGCGTTGCCGCACGGATCGACGCCGGGGATTTGAAGGCCCAGGAAGGGGAGATCGCCTTCGAGAGCATGGATCTTCTCCTGAAGGTGTTGACCGCCAATCGATGGCGGCTTCTGCGCGCCCTAAAGGCGGCTGGCGCTTCTTCCATCCGCCAGCTCGCCCATTCCCTGAAGCGGGATTATCGCGGGGTCCATGCCGATGTCATCGCATTGATTGAAACCGGGCTCATCGAAAAGCGCGAAGACGGCCGCATCACCGTTCCCTGGGACCGCATCACAGCGGAAATGGCGATCACCGAAGCTGCATAATCGAAAGACTGGACCGCCGCCGGTTGCTTCCATGGCATCCGGCGACTCACGTGTCCTCGGGCTCGTCGCGAAAATCCTTACCAGATCAGCGCCTCGGGGTTGTGGAGACCCTCACCCCTTCGCCAGTTCCCTCTCGACCGCCTCGACCAGCCGGGTGTCCTGCGCATCGACATCAGGCGCAAACCGGGCCTTGATCTCGCCGTCGCGGCCGATCAGGAATTTTTCGAAGTTCCAGACGATCTCGTTGTCGTCCTCCACCGCCATGCCGAAGCCGCGCAGCCTTTCCTTCATCGGGCCGTCGCCGGTGGTCGGCACGCCGGAGCCGGTGAGCCCCTGGTAGAGCGGGTGCTTATCCTCGCCCTTGACGGAGATCTTCGAGAAGATCGGGAATTTGACATCATAGGTGAGCTGGCAGAATTCGACGATCTCCTCGTCCGTGCCCGGCTCCTGGCCCTTGAAGTTGTTGGCTGGGAAGGCTGCGATCACGAAACCGTCGCTGCGCTTGTCCTCATAGAGCTTTTCGAGGCCTTCATACTGCTTGGTCAGGCCGCATTTCGAGGCGACGTTGACGACCAGCATCACCTTGCCCTTGTATTCGGAAAGCGCGATCTCGCGCCCGTCGGCCAGCTTCACCGGCACGTTCAAAACATCACTCATCGACAAATCTCCATTCAAAACAATTCGGTCGTTTTGCCGCGACACCCTAACGAAGCGGCCTTCATTGTCCAGTGGACACGCGTCCCCAACGCTCAGGCGCGCCGTAACTTTGAACGCGTCACCGCATTGACGGGCGGCGCAACAGCGCCATCTCCTCCTTCTGCCGGCGGTCTTCCTTCCGCCGATCCTCTCGACATAAAGGGCGGCATGAC
The DNA here is from genome assembly GCF_031455615.1 of Neorhizobium sp. 2083. NCBI lineage: Bacteria > Pseudomonadati > Pseudomonadota > Alphaproteobacteria > Hyphomicrobiales > Rhizobiaceae > Neorhizobium > Neorhizobium sp. 2083. The sequence continues at coordinate 694,637 of NZ_JAVDTC010000002.1, forward strand.
CACTCAGCAGATCCTCGCCTTTTCCGTCATCGCCATCATGATGGCGGTCTTCATCTGGGATCGCTTCCGCTACGACGTGGTCGCCTGCTGTGCGCTGGTTCTGGCGGTCGCGCTCGGCGTCGTGCCGGTCGACAAGGCGTTTTCCGGCTTTTCCGACGATATCGTCATCATCGTCGGCAGCGCCCTGGTGGTCAGCGCCGGCGTGGCGCGCTCGGGCATCGTCGACACCGCGATCAAGAAATTCTTCCCGAACCTCAACACGCTTCACACCCAGCTCGCGCTGCTGATGATCGTCGTCGCCCTGCTCTCCGCCTTCATCAAGAACATCGGGGCGCTGGCGATCATGATGCCGGTCGCCTTCCAGTTTTCGAGGAAATCCGGCGCCTCGCCATCCAAATACCTGATGCCGATGGCGTTTGCCGCTCTCCTTGGCGGGCTGATGACGCAGATTGGCACCTCGCCGAACATCGTCGTCTCCCGGCTGCGCCAGGAACTGACCGGCACCTCGTTCACGATGTTCGACTTCACGCCGATGGGGGCGACCCTCACCGTCGTCGGCATCACCTTCCTTTTGTTCTTCCATTGGCTGGTCCCGAGCCGAACGAGGGAGAACAGCTCGATCGAAGAGGCGGTGGAGATCAAGAACTACACGTCGGAAGTCTCCGTGACGGCCGATTCCACGCTGCTGGAAAAATCGATCGGCGATCTCCTGAAGCATGGCGATGGCGAGGTGCTGGCCACCGCCGTGCTTCGCGGAGCGGCCCGCATGTCACCCTTCCCCGATCTCGTCCTGCGCGAAGGCGATATCGTCCTCCTCGAAGGCCCGTCGGCCGCGCTGGACCGGATCGTCTCGGCGGGCAAGCTGAAGCTCTCCGGCAAGCCCTTGAAGGAAAACGGCCAGGCGCAGGCGGACGTGATTTCGGTCGAGGCGATCATCACAAGCGAATCCCCGCTGAAGGGCCTGTCCGCCAAGGAACTGGCGCTTGCCTATACGCGTGGCGTCAATCTTCTGGCGATCAGCCGGCACGGCGAGCGGCTGAAGGAGCGGCTGGGTAACCTCACGCTGATGGCGGGCGACGTGCTGGTACTGCAGGGCAGCCGCAAGAACCTGCCGGCGGTGCTGCAGGATTTTTCACTGCTGCCGCTCGCCCAGCGCGAGATCCTGCTCGGGACACAGCGCCGCGCCTTCATTCCGCTGGTCATCCTGGCGCTTGCCATGGCCTCCACCGCCGTCGGCATCGCCCCGGTTCCGGTCGCCTTCTTTGCGGCCGCACTCGGCATGGTCGTCTTCCGGGCGATCCCGCTCAACGACTTCTACAAGTCCGTGGACGGCCCGATCCTCGTCATGCTCGCGGCATTGATCCCGGTCTCGGACTCGCTGCGCACCAGCGGCGGCAGCGAGCTGATCGCCGGCTGGCTCGGCCACGCGGCGGCAAGCCTGCCCGCCTGGGGCGCGATCGGCCTGATCCTCGTTACCGCCATGGCTGTGACACCCTTTTTGAACAATGCAGCCACCGTCCTCGTTATGGGGCCGATCGCCGCGAGCTTCGCCACCAATCTCGGCTTCCGGCCGGAAGCCTTCCTGATGGCGGTGGCGATCGGCGCCGGCTGCGATTTCCTCACCCCCGTCGGCCACCAGTGCAACACGCTGGTCTTCGGCCCCGGCGGCTACAAGTTTTCCGACTATCCGAGGCTCGGCCTGCCGCTTTCCTTCCTGATCATCCTCGTCAGCGTGCCGGCACTGCTGTATGTCTGGCCCGTAAGGTAGGGGTCCAGGGCCAAAAACCTTGACGCTCGCGGCTGAATATGGCCTAAGCCTGCGCCAATCCGCATTTCAAAAACAGGCTTGGCGCCTTTCCGGCCGCCACAGATAGAGCATTCTTCATGATCGCCACGAAGCCCCGCGTCCGCATTGCCCCGTCGCCGACCGGCGAGCCGCATGTCGGCACCGCCTATATCGCGCTGTTCAACTATCTCTTCGCCAAGAAACACGGCGGCGAATTCATCCTGCGCATCGAGGATACCGATGCGACGCGTTCGACGCAGGAATTCGAGGAGAAGGTTCTGGATGCGCTGCGCTGGACGGGCCTGACCTGGGCGGAAGGCCCGGATGTCGGCGGACCTTATGGTCCCTACCGCCAGTCCGACCGCAAGGACATGTACCAGCCCTATGCGCAGCAGCTGCTCGAAAAGGGTCATGCCTTTCGCTGCTTCTGCACGCCGGAACGCCTGGAGCAGATGCGCGAAGGCCAGCGCGCCGCCGGCAAGCCGCCGAAATACGACGGGCTCTGCCTGAGCTATACGGCCGAGGAAGTGACCTCCCGGATGGCCTCTGGCGAGACCTCGGTCGTCCGCATGAAGATCCCGACCGAAGGCTCCTGCGACTTCCACGACGGCGTCTACGGCGACGTGTCGATCCCGTGGGATTCGGTCGACATGCAGGTGCTGATCAAGGGCGACGGCATGCCGACCTATCATATGGCTAATGTCATCGACGACCATCTGATGAAGATCACCCACGTCGCCCGCGGCGAGGAATGGCTGGCCTCGGTGCCGAAGCACATCCTGCTCTACCGCTATTTCGAGTGGGAACAGCCGGTGTTCATGCACCTCTCGCTGATGCGCAATGCCGACAAGTCGAAACTGTCGAAGCGCAAGAACCCGACCTCGATCTCCTATTACTCCGCGCTCGGCTACCTGCCGGAAGCGCTGATGAACTTTCTGGGCCTGTTCTTCATCCAGATCGCCGAAGGCGAGGAGATGCTGACCATGGACGAGCTGACCGAAAAGTTCGATCCGGACAACCTCTCCAAGGCCGGCGCGATCTTCGACATCCAGAAGCTCGACTGGCTGAACGGCCGCTGGCTGCGCGAAAAGCTGTCGCCCGACGAATTCGTCGCCCGCGTGCTGGAATGGGCGATGGAGAACAGCCGCCTGACCGAAGGCCTGAAACATTCTCAGAGCCGCATTTCCAAGCTCGGCGAACTGCCGAACCTCGCCGGTTTCCTGCTGTCTTCCGATGTCGGCCTGACGCCGGCTTCGTTCGCGGGCCTGAAGACCAGCCCGGCGGAAACGCTGGAGATCATCAATACGGTTCAGGCCGATTTCGAGAAGATGATCGAGTTCAATGTCGAATCGATCGACGGCGAACTGCGTGCCATCGCCGACAAGCTGGGCAAGAAACTGCGCGTCGTCACCCCGCCGCTCTTCGTCGCCATGTCCGGTTCGCAGCGTTCGCTGCCGCTGTTCGACTCGATGGCGCTGCTCGGCCGCTCGGTCGTCAGGCAGCGGCTGAAGATCGCGGCGACGGTGGTGGCGTCCATGGTGGGCGACGGAAAGTAAGGCATATGCTGCGCTCTCGTGGCGGTTGACGGGCACCTCCTCGCCGTCATCCTCGGGCTTGACCCGAGGATCCAAGCCCAGCCCGAGAAGGCTGGAACGCAGGAAGCGGAGCGCTAAAAGATGGGATCCTCGGGTCAAGCCCGAGGATGACGAACGTGAGGTTGTGCGGAGGGTCATGCCGAGCCGCTGCAACTGCAAAACCAACAAACCTGCCCGAAAAAGGCGAAACACGATGACCGAGAACACGACGACTGAAACCGCCCTCTCCTCCGACGCCACGCAGGTGCGCGCCCAGAAGCTTGCCATCCTTCGCGAAAAGATCGGCGACGTCTATCCGGCGCATTTCCACCGCACCATGACCAATGCGGAACTGGCCGAGAAATACAAGAACCTGGAAGCGGACGTCGAGACGCAGGACATCGTCACCGTCGCCGGCCGGGTCTATTCCTCCCGCAATTCCGGCATGTTCATGGACATCCATGATGCATCCGGAAAAATCCAGATCTTCTCCCACAAGGACGTCACGCCGGAAGAGGCCCGCGACATGCTGCCGATGATCGACATCGGCGACATCATCGGTGTCACCGGCGTGGTCCGCCGCACCAAGCGGGGCGAGCTGTCGATCAACGCCCAGTCGATCACCATGCTGACCAAGTCACTGCTGCCGATGCCGGAAAAGTGGCACGGCCTGTCGGACGTCGAGCTGCGCTACCGCAAGCGCCACCTCGACATCATGACCAACGAGGAATCCAAGCTCCGCTTCCAGCAGCGCTCGCGCATCGTCTCCGGCATCCGCCGCTTCATGGAAAACGACGGTTTTATGGAAGTCGAGACACCGATGTTGCATTCGGTCTATGGCGGCGCCACCGCCGAGCCGTTCAAGACCCATCACAACACGCTGAAGCTCGACATGTACCTGCGCATCGCGCCGGAACTGTTTTTGAAGCGCACGCTGGTCTCGGGCCTCACCGACAAGGTGTTCGAGATCAACCGCAACTTCCGCAACGAAGGGGTTTCCACAAGGCACAATCCAGAATTCACGATGATGGAGTGCTATTGGGCCTATGCGGACTACGAGGACATCATGGACCTCGTCGAGCGCATGTTCTCGACCTTGGCCATGACCATCCACGGCACGACCGAGGTGAAGTTCGGCGACAAGGAACTGTCCTTCAAGGGCCCGTTCAAGCGCGTGCCGATGCCCGACGCGGTGAAGGAAGCGACCGGCATCGACTTCCTGGCCATCAAGACCGACGAGGAAGCCCGCACCGCCGCCAAGGCCGCCGGTTTCGCGGTCGAGAAGGACTGGACCTGGGGCGAATGCCTTGCCTTCATCTTCGAGGAAAAGGTCGAAGGCACGCTGATCCAGCCAAGCCACGTGACGCATTTCCCGAAGGACATCTCGCCCTTCGCCAAGGAGGTCCCGGGCGAACCGCGCCTCGTCGAACGTTTCGAGACCTATTGCAACGCCTGGGAACTGGGCAATGCGTTTTCCGAGTTGAACGACCCGGAAGAACAGCGCAAGCGGATGGTCGAGCAGCTCGAACAGGCGCATGCCCGCGGCGAGAAGGACAAGCAGCTTGACGACGAGTTCCTCGACGCAATCGACCAGGGCATGCCGCCGGCTGGCGGCCTCGGCATCGGCGTCGACCGCCTGGTCATGCTGCTGACGGATTCGCCCTCGATCCGCGACGTGATCCTGTTCCCGGCACGGCGGGCGAAGGCGGATTGATAGCGGTTCGCCGCACCGCAAATGCCGTCATCCTCGGGTCAAGCTGAGGATGACGGGGACACGCCGCCAGCGACAACGCCGGTCGTCGGCACCGGAACAGGCCTCATGATCGCCTGTCCGGGTGCGAAGCAGGCCCGCATGCCGATAAATTCGACCCGGAACGTTTGGGGCCATGGCGGAAGACACTTTGATCATCGAACTCAGCCTGGCGGAACTCCGCGAGGTCACCGGTTATGCGGCAGCGTGCGGTCGACCCGCATTGGCGATCTTCGAACGTGAACGCCCCGAGGACCCGCGCCCACGGGACGCGATCAACGCCGCGCAGGATTTCGCCGACGGAGGCCGCCGGACCAAAGCGCTCCGGGACAGCGCTTGGGGGGCGCAACGGGCAGCTCAGGAAGCCCGCGACGCTGGAAAGGCCGCTGCGAGCGAGGCCGCCCTCGCGGCGCTTGCGGCAGCCGGGGCGGCCTTTCTCCACCCACTGGCGAAGGCGGCTCAGGTCAAGCACATCCTCGGATCGGCCGCTCACGCCGCGCGCGCGTTCGAACTCGCCTCCCAAGAGAACCCCGCTGGCGAAGCCAGCCATATGACGCAAACACCAATCCACCCGCATCCAGTAGTGGTGGACGTCCTCAAGCGTTATCCAGCCGCTCCAACTGGCGGCGGACGGATCGGCGAACTGGTCCGTCAGCTCGATGCTTCGCTCCGACAAGCTGAATAGAGAAGGCTCTCTGGGAAGTTACGATTAGGAGAGCACCCAAGATCCGACGCTCGGATCGCCACCTAGCAAGTGTCGGGGCTCGGTGACACCCGCCCAGGGATGACAACAGAGAGGGTGGTGGCGATCGCGACGGCGGCATCCCTATCTCTCCAGCGGGAGAGATAGGAGTTTCAATATCTTGCAAAGCCAAGTTGGAAATCGCAAGTAGGGGGTCCTCCCCCACTCTCAGTGCACGGCCTTCGCAGCCGGGCTCTTGGCGTCCGAAGCCGACGCCGCCTGGGCGGGTTTGGCGGGCGCCGGAGCCGAAGCCGGCTGCCCGCGCATCTTGGCGAGCCAGGCGGCACCTGCCGCGTCGGCATCGGTAGAGCCGTCGGTCCGCGGCGGAGCCGCTTCAATGGCCACCTCCTCGGAGCGTTTCGCATCGGCGCCGGTCGATTTCGACCAGCGCTTGCCACCCTCGGCGGAGGTTCTGGGCTCGGGGGCCGGCTCCTGTGCCGCGGCCTTGGCTTGCGTCGCGGCGGGTTTGGCGGGCGTCGCGGCGGGCTTTTCTTCGCTGCTGCCGGAGAACATGCCCATGATCGAGGAGAGGAAACCGCCCTCTTCCTTTTTCGGCTCGGCCGACGCAACCTCGGTGGCAGCGGCCTGCTTCTGGTCGCCATGGCCCTGGGCTGCGGCGGTCTTGCCCTGTGCGGCCGCAGTCTTGCCCGGCTTGTTCGGTGCCGCCTCCGGGCCGACCGGCGCTGCATGCGCATCGGCCGGAGTTGCCGCCGCATGGGCTTCGCCCTCGGGCGCATGAGCGGCCTCGGCCGGCGCTTCCGGCTTGGAGCCGAAGATCATGCCGGTGATGGAGCTGAGGAAGCCGCCGCTTTCCTTGGCGGCGACCTCGTCGCCGTGCCCCTCGGCCGGAGCGCCATGGGCCTCCGCGGGAGCGCCATGGCCGCTGGCGGCGGGTTCGCCGTGACCGGCAGGCGCGCTCGGCGCCCCGTGACCTTCAGCCTTGGGCTTTTCGCCATGGCCGCTCGGCGCACCGTGTTCGCCTTCCGGCTTGGCGACCACCGGTTCGACGCAATCCGCATGATCGGTCAGCCGGGCTGTGAGCAGCTCGGCATCCTCCAGCGGCAGGTCGATGCGCATGCCGTAATATTCGCCGTTCGGATTGGCCGTGCCGTCGAGGTAATAGGCCGAATAGGCCTGTGCACCGGTGCCTTCGGGCGCCTTTTTGGGGTCGGGGATATAGACGACCTGGGCTCCGATCGCACGGCCGCGCATCTGGGCGCGGTCGCGGGGGCCGGCCTTGTCGATCATCGCCACCTGGACGAGATCGGCCTTTTCCTTTTCCTGGACCGCCTTGGCGACGCGCAACGCCGTGCGGATGCGCGCCATGCCGTCACCGGCCTCGTCGCTCACCACATATTTGCGGACCCAGTAACGCTGATCCCGCTTGATCTTGACCGTTTCCAGCGCAGTACATTTAAGCCCGTTGATCTCCAGATAGGAGGGGCCGAGGATCTTGTCCGTGCCGATAAGCACGGCCGCCGCGCCGCTGCCGCCGCCGAGCACAACGATGCTGCCCATGAGGATGAAGACGAGCTTCTTGGAAAACCGGAACTTCAGACCCTTCACTTGCCGAGCTCCGGCATGGTCAACTCCATATCTACGCAAAACAACAGGATGGAATAGTGCCGGGATAGTCGCCTATTCTTGTTGAGGAAGCTTTAAGCCGGGGGATTCTTTTTGCCGCCTCGAAGGTATTTCCTGGCCTCTGCCTGCTTCATTCCGAAACGATCCGGACTTTCGCCGACCCCTCTTGCGTAAATCGAACCGCGGGTATATACCCGCTCTATGCCGAACGACACCTGCCACTGCATCCTGCTGCGCAAAGCCTCGCGAAAGGTCTCGTCCTATTACGACGAGGCGCTGGCGCCGCTTGGCGTCAACATCGGGCAGTTCAGCCTGCTGCGCAACATCAACCGGCTGGCGCCGGTCTCGCTCACCGATCTCGCGATCCAGGTGGACCTGGACCGTTCGACGGTCGGCCGCAATGCCAAGGTGCTGGAGCGCATGGGCTTGGTCGCGATCGGCCACGGCGAAGATCAGCGCGAGGCGATGCTGACCGTTGCGCCGAAGGGCGCGGCGATCCTCAAACAGGGCGCGCCTCTTTGGGATGGCGTGCAGGACGAGATCGAGGCCCGGCTCGGGGCCGAGAAAACCAGACAATTGCAGGAGCTGCTGGCGGCTCTCTGATTTTCGCGCAAAAGCGGGCATATACCCGAAAATTACACGCTGCCGGTGCGGCAACGACCAGGAAAGGGACAGAACCATGATCTCCAATCGCGCCGCCCAATGGATGGCGGCCAGGAACCTGCATTATGGATGGGTGGTCGCCGTCACCACATTCCTGACCATGCTCTCGACCGCCGGCGCCATGGGCTCGGCAGGCGTCATGATCCAGCCGCTGCACCAGGAATTCGGCTGGGATATCGCCGATATCTCCTCGGCCATGGCCGTGCGCCTCGTGCTCTTCGGCCTGCTCGGACCGTTCGCCGCCGCCTTCATGAACCATTTCGGCGTCCGTCAGGTCGTCACCTTCGCGCTCGGGCTGATCATGAGCGGCATCGTCGTGTCGCTGTTCATGACGCAGGTCTGGCAGCTCGTGGCGCTCTGGGGCGTGGTGATCGGCGTCGGCACCGGCATGACGGCGCTGGTTCTGGGGGCCACCGTCGCGACCCGCTGGTTCTCCAAGCGCCGCGGACTCGTCGTCGGCCTGATGACCGCCAGCAACGCCACCGGCCAGCTCGTTTTCCTGCCGCTTCTCGCCGCCATGACGGAAGCCTATGGCTGGCGCACGGCGCTCACCTTCACCGTCGTCGTCATCGCCGCGGCAATGCTGCTGGTCCTGCTCCTGATGCGCGACTATCCCGCCGATGTCGGCCTGCCGGCCTATGGCGAGACGGCGATCACGCCGGCGCCCAAGCAGGACCACAAGTTCCTGGCGACGCTCTATTCGCCGATCGGCGCGCTCCGCCACGCCTCGACAAGCCCCACCTTCTGGGTCCTGTTCGGCACGTTCTTCGTCTGCGGCCTGTCGACCAATGGCCTGATCCAGACCCACTGGATCTCGATCTGCGGCGATTTCGGCATGGCCGCGGTGACGGCCGCCAGCACGCTTGCGGTCATCGGCATCTTCGACTTCTTCGGCACCATCTTTGCCGGCTGGTTGTCGGACCGTTATGACAATCGCTGGCTGCTGTTCTGGTTCTACGGCCTGCGCGGCCTGTCGCTGGTCTACCTGTCCTTCTCCGGCTTCTCGTTCGTCGAACTGTCGGTCTTCGCGATCTTCTACGGCCTCGATTGGGTGGCGACCGTGCCACCGACGGTGAAGCTTGCCGCGGCCGAATTCGGCCGCGAACGGGCCGGCCTGGTCTTCGGCTGGGTGTTTGCCGGCCATCAGCTGGGCGCCGCCACCGCCGCCTTCGGCGCCGGCTTCCTGAAGAGCGACTTCAACACCTACATGCCCGCCCTGCAGATCGCCGGCGTGATGTGCATGATCGCCGCGGTCTCCGTCCTGCTCCTGCGCAAGCCGGGCGCTGCCAGGCTGGTGCCGCAGCCGGCCTGACCACTCCCCTCTCCGGCGGCCAGATTGGCCGCCGGAAACGCGGCCCGGCATTGTAAAATTGCAAGCCGGCCGGATATGATAATGGGTGCGCGAGGCGAGCCGCCGTCGCCCGCAGGAGGCACCATGTCATCGATCACATCTGGCAATGCCGTTCAATACGCCGACAGCCGCAAGCTCGCGGCCCGGGGACGCCTCAACAGGGAGTACACCATCGCCGAAACCGGCTGGTTTCCGTGGGTCGCCCGGCAATTGCCGCTTCGGCGGGGTGACCGCGTGCTCGATATCGGCTGCGGCCCGGCCTGGTTCTGGGCCTCGGTGATCGGGGAAATCCCGGAAAATCTCGATCTGACGCTTGCCGATCAGTCCACCGGAATGGTGGAGGAGGCCCTGGCGCGCTGCACACCCCTCCCCTTCGGATCGGTGACGGGCCGCCAGGCGGAAGCCGCCGCCCTGCCCTTCGAGGACGACAGTTTCGATATCGTCATGGCCATGCACATGCTCTATCACGTGGCAGATCCGGCGGCCGGCATCGCGGAAATGTTCCGGGTGCTGAAGCCCGGAGGGTCGCTCGCCGTCACCACGAACGGCGCCGGCAACATGCTCGGGATCTACCAGCTCACCACCGTGTTCGGCAGCGAGCCATTCGATCCGAGCGCGGCCGCCTTCGGATACGACAAGGCCGAGCAACTGATGCGCGCCCGGTTCGGCAATGTTGCTTTTCTTCAACATCCCGCAAGCATGCGGATCACCGAGCCGGAAGACGTGTTCCTGGCGCTGACGTCATACCCGCCCGGAGACGGCGCGAGCGAGGTTCAGCTGGACGCCTTCCGCACGGCGATCGCTGCCGCATTCGAGCGCGGCCACGGCGTGCTCGAAGTGGAGAAGGAAACCGGCCTGTTCATCAGCAGAAAGCCCGACGCCGCCGGGCTGGTGCCGCAGCCGGCCTGAAAACAGAAGAGCCGCGGCTGCCGAACCGCGGCTCTCCCGAAAGCTGTTCCAATCACAGACCTGCCAGCGAGCCGGCAGCCGTCCGGCATCAGGCGACCTTGGCCGGTCTCGCCCCGGCCGCGGCAGATCCCGGCTCGCGGATGGCCGAGCGCCGGTTCAGTTTGAAGTGGTTGACGAGTTCGACCAGCTTGCCCGCTCCCGTGGCAAGCTGCTCGCTTATGTAGGTCGTATGCTCGACCATGCCGGCGTTCTGCTGCGTCATGCGGTCGATCAGGGAAACCGCGTTGTTGATCTCCGACAAGCCGATCGATTGTTCCGAGGCGGCAGTCGCCAGCGACTGGACGTTCTTGTCGATCGACGCGACGAACTGTTCGATCTCGCGAAGAGCGTCCCCGGTCGCATCGACAAGGCGAACCCCCTCGGTAACTTCCCGGCCGGAATTCTCGATGAGCCCCTTGATCTCCTTGGCGGCCTTGGCCGAACGCTGCGCCAGTTCGCGCACTTCCTGGGCGACGACCGCAAATCCCTTGCCCGCCTCTCCGGCTCGGGCGGCTTCCACGCCCGCATTGAGGGCAAGCAGGTTGGTCTGGAAGGCGATCTCGTCGATGACCCCGATGATCTGGCTGATCTCCGCGGAAGCGGATTCGATGCGCTTCATCGCGGTGATGGTTTCCTCCACCACCGAAGAGGAAGTCGACGTGCTTTGCAGCGCGTTCTTGACGAGCTTTCGCGTGTCCTCCGTGCTGACGGTCGAGGACCGGACCGTTGACGTGACCTGTTCCAGCGCAGCCGAGGTCTGTTCGAGGGAGGCTGCCTGTTCCTTGGTACGCATCGAAAGCTGATCGGCCGCCTCGTGCATTTCCTGGCTGTTGCCGTTCAGGCTGTTGGTCTGCTTCAGCACATTGACGAGCGTTTCCTGGAACGCGCCGATCGAGGCGTTGAAATCGCGTCGCAGAGGCTCGAATTCCTCGATAAAGGGCACGTCGATGGTTTGCCGGATGTTGCAGTCCGCAAGCCGGGCAAGGCCGGCACCGAGCTCCTTCACCACCGTGACCCGCTCGCTGACGTCGGTCGCGAACTTCACCACCTTGAAAACCCGTCCGCTGTCGTCGACGATCGGGTTATAGGAGGCCTGGATATAGACCTTCTGCCCGCCCTTGGCGACGCGGGTAAACTGATCGGCCGCGAACCGGCCGGCAGCAAGATTCTGCCAGAAGGTCCGATAGGCTGCCGATTGCACATAGTCGGGCTCGCAGAAGATCGAATGGTGCTTGCCGACGATCTCCGCGAGCGAATAGCCGAGCGTCTTCAGGAAATTCTCGTTGGCGGTCAGGATTTCGCCGCTGGGGCTGAACTCGATAATGGCCTGGGCGCGCGACAGGGCCTGCAGCTTTCCCTTGTCCTCCGCCGCGCTCTGCTTTGCAGCCGTGATATCGGTCGCCAGCTTGACGATCTTGAAGGGCTTCTTGCCCCGGAATACCGGATTGTAGGTAGCCTGGATCCAGATCTCGCGGCCGCCTTTCCCGATGCGCTTGTACTGCTTCTGATCGTACTGACCGCCGACGAGCTGTTTCCAGAAGTCTTCATAGGCCTTCGACACCGCCTCGGCCGGATCGACGAAGATACGGTGATGTTTGCCGACGATTTCCTCGAGCGTATATCCCATCGTCTTGCAGAAGTTCTCGTTGGCATGAAGGATCATGCCCTTGAGGTCGAATTCGATCATCGCCTGCGATTTGTCCAGCGCCTCCAATAGGGCGGCGTTGGATAATATGCGGCCGAACGGCACACCAGCCATAGTCACACTCCGTGCTCAAGCGAGATCGCTTCTGACAAGTGGAATAAGCTTAGCTGGTCCAGTTGAAATTTCAGTTAAACCGAAAATTGACCGTATTCAATTTTTTCCCGCTATTATGGCACCCGCGCTGACGCCCTCCGGACGAACCAGCCACGGTGAGGCCCTCTACAATGTATTATCAAAGCAAAAAGGCCCGCCGTGGGGCGGGCCTTGCATCTGTTGCGGGCGAACTGATCAGGCCGCAGCGAGGGTCAGTTCCTTCTTGACCATCTGGCGCAGCGAGGTGAGGTCCTTGGCAAACGCCCGGATGCCTTCCGAAAGCTTTTCGGTCGCCATCGCGTCCTCGTTCAGCATCCAGCGGAAGGACTTCTCGTCGAGCGACTGGAGCGGCTCGGCCTTGAAGGTTTCCGGCTGCAGCTTGCGCACCAGCTTGCCGGTATCCTTGTCGAGTTCGTCGAGCAGCGCCGGGCTGATCGTCAGCCGGTCGCAACCGGCCAGCGCTTCGATTTCGCCGGCATTGCGGAAGGAGGCGCCCATGACGATCGTCTTGATGCCGTTCGCCTTGTAGTAATTGTAGATGGCGCGGACGGAAACGACGCCCGGATCGGTCTCGGCCGTGTAATCCTGGCCGGTCGACTTCTTGTACCAGTCGAGAATGCGGCCGACGAAGGGCGAGATCAGGAACACCTTGGCTTCGGCGCAGGCGATCGCCTGGGCCTGGCTGAAGAGAAGCGTCAGGTTGCAGTCGATGCCTTCCGTCTGCAGCACTTCGGCGGCGCGGATGCCTTCCCAGGTGGAGGCGAGCTTGATCAGGATGCGGTCGCGCTCGATGCCGCGCTCCTTGTAGGCGGCGATGATCTGGCGCGCCTTGGCGATAGACGCCTCGGTGTCGAAGGAAAGATCGGCATCGACTTCGGTCGAAACGCGCCCCGGAACAAGTTCGGACAGGGCGGCGCCGACGGTAATCGCCAGACGGTCGGCCACGGCGGATACGACGGCATCCGGCGTACCGGACTGCTTCCGGCCCCAGGCGATCGCTTCCTTCACCTTGTCGGCGAAGATCGGCGTGCCGAGCGCCTTCAGAACGATGGTCGGGTTGGTGGTGCAATCCACGGGCTTCAGGCGGGCAACCGCCTCGATGTCGCCGGTATCGGCAACGACCGTGGTCATGGAACGAAGCTGCTCTAGTTTAGACGTCATCCGAATATTCCTCAAAATGGAGAACTAAACGCCTGTCGCGCGATTGGCTCCTCCGGCGCGTTGGAGAGACTATCCTCCGTCGATGGTTAAAAAGTCAAGACATTTGTCCTTTGGAATTGACATATGTGTCAGCCGGAACAAATATCAATGCACTTTTCCACCATCTTGCCCGGGAGGACCGTTGGCCAGGCTCAGACGCGAGACCCACACCGCCTATTCCGAAGCCGCGTCCATGCGGCTGCGCGCGGCATGGCTTTATTATAACCAGGGATTGACGCAAAAAGATGTCGCGGAACGGCTGGGCCTGAGCCGCTCGACCGTGATCCGCCTGCTCGACGAGGCTATGAAGCGTTCCGAGGTGCAGATCTGGATCAGCGAAGGCATCGACACCTGCGTCGAGCTGGCGATCCGGCTGGAAAAGGCCTATGGGCTCGACGAGGCACTGGTCGTACCGGCGCCGCGCGATGGAAGCGCCACGGCGCTTGCCAGCTCGGTCGGCCTGGCGCTCGGGCAGTTCCTCTCCGAAGTGGTGCAGGACGACATGACGATCGGCGTCGGCTGGGGCCGCACCATGACCGCCTCGCTCGGCAGCTTTCGCCCGCCCAGGCGGGAAAACTGCAAGGTCGTGTCGCTGCTCGGCGGCATCGTCGCGGTGCACCAGACCAATCCGATCGACTATACCTGGCGCTTCGCCGGCCAGCTCGGCGCCGAATGTTACATGTTCCTGGCGCCGCTCCTGGTCGATTCTGTGAAAACCAAGCGCGCGCTGATCGAGCAATGCGGGCTCAACACCATTTATGACCTTGCCGAAAACCTCGATCTCGCGGTGGTGAGCTGCGGCGATATCGGCCCCCATTCCACCTCGCTGTCGGAAGGCTTCATCTCCAAGGCGGAACTCGACCGGCTGATCGCCGCCGGCTGCGTCTGCGACACCATGTTCAACTTTCTCGACGAGCAGGGCCGCTCGGTGGATCACAAGCTGAATGAGCGGGTGATGTCGGTGGATCTCGATACGCTCAGGAAGGCGAAACACATCGTGCTGTCGTCGGGCGGCGCGCACCGGGCGGTGGCGATCCGGGCGACGATCCGCCGGGTCGGCTGCAATACGCTGATCACGGATGAGACGGCGGCAAAGGAGTTGTTGCGGCTGGCGGAGGAGGCGTAGACGGGAGTGGCTCGCCCCTCATCCGGCTGCCGCCACCTTCTCCCCGCATGCGGGGAGAAGGACCCGCGCCGCGCCCACTTGCCCAAAATAAACTAGGCCGCTCACCGCTTGAGAAGAACGAAGCCGGCGCGGCATATCCCTTCTCCCCGTCAGAACGGGGAGAAGGTGGCGGCAGCCGGATGAGGGGCAAGCCGCACCCAAACAAACACCTCAAGCATTCCCGGCTTCCCACCCCAAAATCGCCCGCTTGCGCGTCAGCCCCCAGTGATACCCCGTCAGCGCCCCGCTCTTGCCGAGCGCGCGGTGACACGGCACCACGAACGAGATCGGGTTCGCACCGACCGCCGCCCCCACGGCGCGGCTTGCGGTCGGCTGGCCGATGTCCCTGGCGACGTCGGAATAGGTGACGGCCTTGCCGAACGGGATCTTGAGCAGGCTCTGCCAGACGCGCACCTGGAAGTCGGTGCCGATCAGCACGACCTTCAACGGCTGGTCGCAGGACCAGTTCGAACGGTCGAAGACGCGGTGGACATAGGGCGACGTCATCTCCTGGTCGGGAACGTACTCGGCATTCGGCCAGCGGCGCATCATGTCGTCGAGCGCCGGCTGCTCGCAGCCGAGATCGGCAAAGGCGAGGCCCGAAAGTCCGCGGTCGGTCGCCATGACCAGCGCCTGGCCGAAAGGCGACGGGTGAAAGCCGTAGCGGATCGTCAGGCCGCCGCCGCGTGCCTTCCATTCGCCGGGCGACATCGCCTCATGGGTGACGAACAGGTCGTGAAGGCGGCCGGGACCGGAAAGTCCGAGTTCGTAGGATGCTTCGAGCAGCGGCAGCTCCTCCTTGCCGAGCAGCCGCTTGGCGTGATCGAGGGTGACCGCCTGCAGGAAGGCCTTCGGGGAAAGGCCGGCCCAGCGGGTGAACACCTTCTGGAGCTGGGTCGGCGACTGCCCGAGTTCGGACGCGATCGCCTCCAGCGACGGCTGGTCGCGATAGTCGAGCGTGATCATCTCGATGACGCGACGGACGGTTTCGTAATCGGAGCCATCAGGCGTCACGTCGATGGGCGGCGAATTGATCTGGGCGAGAGCATTCATGGCTTGTCTCCTCTGCAGCGCCGCACGCCGATCAACCCGGACCTTGGGCGCGCAGCAATCGCTGTGCAACTGATATGCTGCTTAAATGCCTCTTCGGCTTTGCCGAAACCACCCGTTTCTTGCCCGATCGCAGGTTTTTCCGGCCGTTTCAGATCCTTTGCCTGACGGTTGCGAGCGCGCGCCTGAAGGCTTTGGCGAAACTCTCCCGATCGTCCGGATTGAGGAAGGAGCCGATATCGGTGCCGCGTCCCTCGCCCGTCACCGACATCGACGTGATGCCGAACTCCTCGTGGCGGCTGACGTTGAAGCGCGCCCAGAACGGGTTGAAGCGATGCTCCACCATGCGTCCCGCCGGCGAGAACTTTCGGATCGACAGGTTGCTGCGCGAAACGGTGACTTCCTCGCGCGCCCGGCCGGCGCGGTAGCTCATTTTCAGCGCGATATAGAGACCGAGGAAATCCAGCCCGAAGAAGAAGCCGATCGGATAGGCGCCGGTGATCAGGAAAAAGCCGCCATAGAGAAGGCAGACCCCGCCCGTCAGCACCAGCACGACGTGAAAACCCGTCTTGCCCAGCGACCGGTAAGGCGTCAGTTCGGCTGCGAAAACAGGCTGATCCTCGGAAACGTCCACGTTGATTTCCCTCCTGCGGGATGCCTATACAGGCATATGGCGACTCCAAAGATCAAATCCAAAACCAGCACCCCGCAAAAGTCAAATCACGCCCCCGAGCGCCAGGACGCAGTCAAGCGGGCGGCCAACGGCGCGGGCAAGGGTGCGGGCAAGGCGAAGCGCTTCAAATCCGCCTATTCGAAAGCGGAGATGGAGGAGATCTTTCGCCGTTTCTCGGTGCAGCGGCCGGAGCCCAAGGGCGAGCTGGAGCACGTGAACCCGTTCACGCTGGTCGTGGCGGTGGCGCTCTCGGCCCAGGCGACCGATGCCGGCGTCAACAAGGCGACGCGGGCGCTGTTCAGAATAGCCGACACGCCGGAAAAGATGCTCGATCTCGGCGAAGAAGGCGTCACCCAATATATCAAGACGATCGGGCTCTACCGCAACAAGGCGAAAAACGTCATCGCGCTCTGTCGGATGCTGATCGACGAATTCGGCTCGGAAGTGCCGAAGACCCGCGAAGAGCTGATCCGCCTGCCGGGCGTCGGCCGCAAGACGGCGAATGTGGTGATGTCCATGGCTTTCGGCGTGCCGACGCTGGCGGTCGACACGCATGTCTTCCGCATCGCCAACCGGCTGCTGATGGCACCGGGCAAGACGCCTGACGAGGTAGAGGAAAACCTGCTCAAGGTGATCCCTGACCAGTATCTCTTCCACGCCCACCACTGGCTGATCCTGCACGGCCGTTACTGCTGCAAGGCGCGAAAACCGGAATGCGAGCGCTGCGTCATCGCCGATCTCTGCCGCTCGCCGGAAAAGACCGTCGACGTGCCGGCGCCGCTTGTCGAACTGCCGCAGCAGCTCATCGGCGAGGCCGTCGAGTAAAGCCGCGATCGCCCCGGCGCCACCCGCCTACAGCCTGAAACCAGGGTCGCGCTTCGAGACCGCCTTGTGCAGATGCACCATCAGACCCGCGGCAAACAGCGGCGTCAGAAGGTTGACGATCGGGATCGCCAGGAAACAGGCGATCAGCAGGCCGGCCATGAACACCGTCGAGGAATGTTTCGCGCGGAACGCCCGCGCCTCCGCCGGCGTCCTGAACCGCATCGCGGCGAACTCGAAGAATTCCCGACCGAGCAGGTAACCGTTCACCAGGAAGAAGGCGATCAGGTTGATGCCGGGGATGAATAGCAGGAAGAGCGCGACGATATTGCCGATGATGACGACGCCGAGGAACTGGACCGAGCCGATGATCGCCTGGCCGAGCGGCATCGCCTGGCCGGGCGGGTCGCCCGGATAGTCGCGTTTCTCGACCACGTCCGCGACGTCGTCGAGGAAGAGACCGGCGATGAGGGCCGTGATCGGCGCGATCAGCAGGGCGAGCGCCAACGCCAGCCCGATACCGGCGGCGATCGCCGCAAGCAAGGTGAGCCACCCCGCCCAATCCGGCAGGTCGGGGAAGAAGGCCGCAAACCATGGCCAGGCGTAGAGGATGAAGATTTCGCGCAGTGCGAACCAGATGCCGATCAATACAAGCGCGGTGAGGCCCAATGTCTTCCAGAACACGGAACGGGTCTCGGGCGCAAAGAGGTTGAGGAGCGAAAGTCTCGCGGCGTCGAAAATCATCGGCGTCTCCAGGTTGGCGAAAGACATGTAGGTTGGCGCAGGCGGAGGAGCAAGGAGCGCGGATAGCGGGGGAAGCCTGCTCCCGACCGGGAGAGCCGGCACGACAGCAGATGCTACGATCCTCGGTTTAGCTCCTCGGCCCCGCAAGGAGACGGCAAGGGCGCGTCTGCAGCCGACAGGCCCCGGTTAACTTTCTCCCACCGGATCGAATACAACTTTAATTGTATATTAATGCCACTTTAAACATCTCGATCCGCCCGGGACCTCAACGATTGGCTTCCGGCCCGGCAACGTGCAGGTTGCAACCCGGCGGCTGACGCACCGCCGACTTTCGCTTCGGCTGACATATTTTGTGGATTTTTCGGAATGATCTCATTTGTCATCCGGCTCAGAAGCCGTGCACATTTCATCGTGAAGAGCAATCTCGGCGGCGCGAATGCGACCTTTCTCGGCGCGCGGGCAAGCCGCAGAAAGGAGGCAAGGCAACGGCTCGCAATCCTGATCGCCGGGTTTCTTGCCGTCTATTTCATCATCGGCGCCCGCCTGGTCCAATACGGCCTTGCCGAACCGGCGGTGACGGGAATGATCGGCAGCAGCCCGGTCACCTCTAGGCCGGACATCGTCGATCGCAACGGGGCGCTGCTGGCAACCGACCTCAACATGATCTCGCTCTACGCCGACCCGCGCAGGATCGTCGATGCGAACGAAGTCGTCGAGAAGCTCGCCATGGTCATCCCCAGCCTCGACTGGAGCGAGACGCACAAGAAGCTGCGATCGGGAACCGCCTTCCAATGGCTGAAGCGGCAGCTCACCCCGAAACAGCAATCCGATATCCTGGCGCTCGGCATTCCGGGCATCGGCTTCAGACCGGAAAAACGTCGGTTCTATCCGGGCGGCCCGACCGCCTCTCACGTCGTCGGCCATGTGAATGTCGACAATCAGGGCCTTGCCGGAATGGAACGGTATCTGGACCAGCAGGGCCTCGGCGATCTTCGCCGCGCCGGACTGACCGGCGGCGCCCCGCTCGAGCCCGTCCGGCTATCCATCGATCTTCGCGTCCAGAACATCGTCCGCCAGGTCGTTGCCAACGCGATGACGGCCTATAAGGCCGAGGCCGCCGGCGCCGTCATTCTCGATGTCGATACCGGCGAGGTGCTGGCGATGGCGTCGGTGCCCGACTACGACCTCAATGAACCTTCCCGAACGCTGCCGGACGGCAGCGTCGACAAGGACTATGAAAAGGGCTGGTTCAACCGGATGAGCAACGCCACGTTCGAGATGGGCTCGACCTTCAAGAGCTTCACGCTGGCGATGGGGCTGGACGAGGGCAAGATCAACTTGAATTCCGTCGTTGATGCGTCCCGGCCGATCCGCATGGGCGGCTTCACCATCAAGGATTTTCGCGGCAAGAACCGGCCGCTCTCCATTCCCGAAGTCTTTCAGTATTCATCCAATATCGGCACCGCCGCGGTCGCGGACCGGGTTGGGGTGGAAGGCCATCAGCAGTTCCTCACCAAGCTCGGCCTTCTGTCCCGGATGGAAACCGAGATGCCGGGCGTGGCGACGCCGACCCAGCCAAGGACGTGGAAGAAGATCAACTCGGTCACCATCTCGTTCGGCCACGGGGTCGCGACCACCCCGCTGCAGACCGCGGTTGCCGCCGCCGCTCTGATCAACGGCGGAACCCTCATTCCTCCGACCTTCCTTCCCCGCTCTGCGGAGGAGGCCACACGGATGTCCCGCCGGGTGATAAAGCCCAGTACCGGCGCCGACATGCGCTATCTGTTCACCTGGAACGGCGTGAAGGGCTCGGGGCGCGGCGCGCAGGTCGAAGGCTTCCACGTCGGCGGCAAGACGGGCACCGCCGACAAGGTGATCAACGGACGTTACGCCAAGGACATCAATTTCAACGCCTTCGTCGCCGCCTTCCCGATGGACAAGCCGAAATACATCGTGCTTTCGATCATCGACGCTCCGCAGACGGGCGAACACGGAGGACGGACGGCGGCCTCCACCGCCGCCCCGATGATCAAGGAGATCATCGGCCGATCGGCGCCCCTGCTCGGCGTGCAGCCCCGTTTCGGGCCTCCGGACGCGCCACGCCTGCTGGAGAACTATTAGACCGCAGAGTGCCTTAAGCCGGCTGGGACAGCACGACTGCGCCGGAGTGGCCGCGCAAGCCCCGGTCCTGCGAGGGCGGGCAAGGTGCCTATTCCATTCCCCGCAATTCCTCCCGGTGCCTGACCATCGCCAGGAACAGGCGGTAATCCCGCCCGTAGTGCTCGGCCCGCGCCGGATCGGGCAGGCGCTCGGTCCCGCCGCCGTCCATCGCCTGGCCCGCTTCGGACAGCGAACCATGCACCCCGCCGGCAACCGCCGCCGCCATCGCCGTGCCGAGCAGCACCGCGTCGCGGTTCTCGGGGATCACCACCTTGCGGCCGGTGACGTCGGCATAGAGTTCGATCAGAAGAGGGTTGTTGACGTGGCCGCCGGTGACGTGGAGGGTTTCGAACCGGTAGCCGTACTCGGAGAGCGCATCGAGAATGTGCCTTATGCCGAGCGCGATCGCCACGCAGGTTCTCCAGTAGAGCCGGCAGAGGCCGTCGAAGGAGGTGTCGAGCGTCAGCCCGCTAATCACGCCGGTCGCGTGCGGGTCGGCAAGCGGCGAGCGGTTGCCATGGAAATCCGGCAGGACGTGAAGACCGGGCGCGATGTCGGCGGCGATATCGCCCCCTATCTCGTTCCGCAGCTCGCCGACGCGGGCGATGATGCGGCCATGCAGCTCCGCCGTCGGCTCGCCGCCGGCCGCGTGCATCAGCACGATATGGTCGAGCAGCGCGCCCGCAGCCGACTGCCCGCCTTCGACCAGCCAGCGGCCGGGCAGGATCGCCTCGTAATAGGGGCCCCAGAGGCTGCGCCCCGGTTTGGAATCCCTGGTGAAGGCAACGATGCAGCTCGACGTGCCGCCGATCAGCGCCACGCTGGTTTCGAGTTTAGCGCCTTCGGAGGCGCCGCCGGAAACTCCTCCGAGCACGCCGAAAGCGCCCGCATAGGCGTCGATCATGCCGGGTGCCACCTGCACTCCCGTGTCGAGGCCGAGCTCCTCGGCCGCCCGACGGCTGAGGCTGCCCATGCTCGTGCCGATGCCCACCGTCTCGTCCGGCAGGCCGCCCTTTCCGAGCAGGTCTTCAAGGCCGGCCAGCGCCAGGTAATCGGCGCTCCAGCCGGGGTTCTCGTGGGCGAGATAGTTCCACTTGGCAGTCAGCGTGCAGCGCGAACGGGCGAGCGAGCCGGTCGCCTTCCAGGTGAGGAAATCGGCAAGATCGAAGAGATAGCCCGCCCTCTCCCAGCTCTGCGGCAGCTGCTGTTTCAGCCACATCAGCTTCGGCATTTCCATTTCGGGCGAGAGCGAGCCGCCGGAAAACTCGAGCACCTTGTGGCCGCTGGCCGAAAGCTGGTCGGCCTGTTTGATCGCCCGGTGGTCGAGCCAGACGATCGTGTCCTGATTGGCCCTGCCGGTCGTCGAGACCGTCAGCGGCCTCCCCTCCCGGTCGCGCGCGACGAGCGAACAGGTGGCGTCGAAGCCGATCGCGGCGATATGGGCGGCGGTTATGCCGGCTTCGGCCATCGCCTCCCTGACCGCACGGCAGGTGGCGGCCCAGATGTCCTCGGAATCGTGTTCGGCGTGATTCTGCTTCGGGCGGAACATCAGGATCGGGTGTTTCGCCTTGGCGAGCAGGCGCCCGTCGCGATCAAAGATGCCGGCGCGGGCGCTGCCCGTGCCGATATCGACCGCAACGAGGTGATCACGCATCCGGTTCTGTTTCCTGTCCCTTGTGTCCGCTCACGAATTCCCCAGACTTCACCTAGGGCGCCGTCTGCGGAACGGGGCCGTTGCGACCCTCTATATGTTTCCGGACAAGGTGGATCAAATCCGGCATCGCGTCAAACACGACTTCCGGTGAAAGCGCATCGATCCGCTCCCGGTAGCCGGGAACCGAGGCATGCGAGCCGCCGACGAAGGCAAACACCGCCATGCCGGCGCTGTGACCCGCCTCTATGCCGGCGGGACTGTCCTCGATGACGATACAGCTTGCGGGATCGGCGCCCATTTCGCTCGCCGCATGCAGGAAGAGGTCCGGCGCCGGCTTGCCCTTTTCCACCATCGTCGCGGAAAAGATGTTCGGCTCCAGCCTGTCGATGAGACCGGTCAGCGAAAGCGACAGGCGGATGCGCTCCGGCTGGCTGGAGGACGCAACGCAACGGCGGAAACCCAGGGCATCCAGGGTCTCGCCAATGCCCGGCATCGGCTGCAGCTCGGCGCGGAAACGGGCATAGAGATCGCGGCGCATGCCCTCCAGGAACGCGTCGTCAGCCTCGACCCCGAACTCCTCGCGCATCGCCTTGGTGACCGTACCGAGGCTGCGGCCGAGGAAGCGGCGATAGGCCTCCGCCGCATCCATCTCGACACCCTTGCGGCGCAGCGCATCGACGAGGACGCGCACGGATACCGGCTCGCTGTCGACGAGGACCCCGTCGCAATCGAAGATCACCAGCGGTCCCGCCGACTGTTGCACGATGCGCATCCTCCCTTGGCACCCGCTATTTGACCAGCTTGCCGCCCAGATAAAGCTCCAGCGTCCTTGCCGTCCCCTCGGCCCAAAGCGTCTTCAGCGCATGCGCGAAGCGGGTGCGGAACAGCTCGGATTTCGCAACGTCCCCAAAAATATCGCCAAGCGCAAGAAAGGCGTCCGGGTTATCCCTGGCTTTCAGCGCCGCGGCGTTCAGGCGGTCGGCACTGGCGTCGTTGAAGACGATCTCCTTGCCGCTGTCCGACGTGCCGGCGAAGTAACGGCACCACAGCGCCGAGACCAGCGACAGGCCGACGATATCCTGGCCCCTGGCGAGCCGATCCGCGGTCGAGGGCAGGATGAATTTCGGCTGGCGGTTGGAGCCGTCCTGCGCCAGGCGCGGGATCGTGTCGCCGATCTTCGGGTTGGAGAAGCGCCGCTCGATCAGCTTGTAATAGTCGATGAGATTGGTATCCGGCACCGGGGGGATGACCGGGATGATCTCGTCCTTCTCCAGCTTTTCGAGGAAGGCACGGATCAGCGTGTGCTCCATGGCCTCATGCACGAAATGAATGTCGAGAAGTGCCGCCGGATAGGCGATCGCCGCATGCCCGCCGTTGAGGATGCGGATCTTCATCAGCTCGTAGGGCGCCACATCGGCCACGAACTGGACGCCCACCTCTTCCAGCCTTGGCCGGCCCGAGGGGAATTTGTCCTCCATCACCCACTGCTTGAATTCCTCGCAGAACACCGGCCAGTTGTCGTCGATGCCGAAATCCTGTCGGAGGATATCGATCTCGCGTTGGCCTGTGGCCGGCGTGATGCGATCGACCATCGAATTCGGGAAGGCGACGTTCTCGTGGATCCAGTCGGCGAAATCCGGGTCGGAAAGCCGCGCGAGCCCGATGACCGCATGCTCGGTCACCTCGCCGTTTCCGGGAATGTTGTCGCAGGACATGATGGTGAACGGGACGATGCCCCGCGCCTTGCGTTCCTTGAGGCCGGCCAGGATGAGGCCGAATACCGTCTTCGGGTTCGCCGGATTGCGGCCATCCTCGACGATTGCCGGATGGGCCGGATTGAACGCACCCGCCGCATCGATGAAATAGCCGCCCTCGGTGATCGTCATCGAGACGATGCGGATCTTCGGGTCGGCCAGCGTATTGACGAGCGTCGCGACGTCGCCGGGCGCGATGATGTCGATCATCGGCGCGGTGATGCGCGCGGCCGTCCTGTTGTTGTCCTGCTCGACGACGGTGGTGAGATAATCCTGGGCCTTCAGCTTGTCGCGCATGGCCGCGTCGGACGGCATCACGCCGGCGCCGATGATCGCCCAGTCATGCGCCTTGCCGGTGTTGAACAGGTCATCGAGATAGATCGCCTGGTGGGCGCGATGGAAGTTGCCGACGCCGAAATGCAGGATACCGGCGGTCAGGCCCTTGGGATCATAGGCCGGCACGGCGGCGGTGGCCGCAGCGTCGTTCAAGCGCGCCAGCGAAAGCTTCACAGTCATTGTCTTTACTCCAGTCTCGCGCTCAGGCGCGAAGGGCCAGGCCCTTGTCATCGAACCGATGCAGCTTGGCTTCGTCGGGCGTGAGGTAAACCCGGTCGCCGTATTGGGCGCCGAACTCGCCGCCTGCACGGGCGGTGACCTGGCCGATGCCATCGACATCGAGATGCAGGAACGTATCGGCGCCGAGATGTTCGGCGACCTTCACCGTGCCGGTCCACAACCCGCTGTCCTTCGAAAGGATCAGATGCTCCGGCCGGATACCGGCGGTCTTGGCGCTCTTCGATTGCGCATAGGTGCCGGTGACGAAGTTCATGTGCGGTGAGCCGATGAAGCCGGCGACGAACAGGTTGCGCGGCGTCTTGTAGAGTTCGAGCGGCGAACCGACCTGCTCGATGTTACCGCGGTTCAGGACGACGATCTTGTCGGCCATGGTCATCGCCTCGACCTGGTCGTGGGTGACGTAGATCATTGTCGTCTTCAGCTGATGATGCAGGTCGCTGATCTCCAGCCGCATCGTGCCGCGCAGCGCGGCATCGAGGTTGGAAAGCGGCTCGTCGAACAGGAAGGCCGAGGGCTCCCGCACGATTGCGCGGCCGATCGCGACGCGCTGGCGCTGACCGCCGGAAAGCTGCGAGGGGCGGCGCTCCAGATAGTCGGTGAGGTTCAGCACCCGGGCGGCGGCTTCAACCTTCTTGTCGATCGCCGACTGCTCCATCTTCGCCATCTTCAGCGGGAAGGCGATGTTCTTCCGAACGCTCATATGCGGATAGAGCGCGTAGGACTGGAAGACCATGGCAAGCCCACGTGCCGCGGGTGCCGCGTCGGTCACGTCCTTGCCGTCGATCAGGATATGCCCCCCGGACACGTCCTCCAGCCCGGCGATCAGCCGCAGCAGCGTGGACTTGCCGCAGCCGGACGGGCCGACGAAGACGACGAATTCGCCGTTGTTGATTTCAAGATCGATGGAAGGAATGACCTTCGCCTCGCCGAACACTTTCGAGACTTTTTGGAGCGTGATGCTGCCCATGTCCGTTTTCCTTACTTAACCGCGCCAAACGTGAGGCCGCGAACGAGTTGTTTCTGTGAGAACCAGCCGAGGATGAGGATCGGCGCGATGGCCATGGTCGAGGCTGCCGAGAGCTTTGCCCAGAACAGACCTTGCGGACTGGAGAAGGAGGCGATGAAGGCCGTCAGCGGCGCCGCATTGGTGGTGGACAGCCGGATCGTCCAGAAGGACTCGTTCCAGGCGAGGATGATGTTGAGGAGCAGGGTCGAGGCGATACCCGGCACCGCCATCGGCGTCAGCACGTAGACGATCTCCTGCCAGAGGCCCGCCCCGTCCATCCGCGACGCTTCCAGGATCTCGCCGGGAATTTCGCGGAAATAGGTGTAGAGCATCCAGACCACGATCGGCAGGTTGATCAGCGTCAGCATGACGGTGAGACCGATGCGGCTGTCGAGCAGGCCGAAATCGCGGAACATCAGGTAGATCGGCACCAGTACCGCGACCGCCGGCATCATCTTGGTGGAGAGCATCCACATCAGGATGTCCTTGGTCCGTTTGGTCGGCGAAAACGCCATCGCCCAGGCGGACGGGATGGCGATGATCAGCGCCAGGATCGTCGATCCGACCGACAGGATCACCGAGTTCATGAACGGCTTGAAATAGTCGCGCTGGGTCTGGACGGTGATGTAGTTCTCGAACGTCCCGGACGGCCACAGGTTGAAGCCGGCGATCGCCTCCGGCTCCGTCTTGATGCTGGTGATCAGCGTGTAGAGGATCGGGAAGAAGATGATCAGCGCGACGACCCAGGCGGCGGCAGTGGCGGTGACCTTGTGTCTTGTGGTGACGGAACGGGCCATGATCTTCTCCTACCGGTCCAGGTTCTTGCCGACGGCGCGCATCAGGAAGAAGGCGACGATATTGGCGAGCACGACCGCGATGATGCCGCCTGCCGAGGCACCGCCGACGTCGTAGCCGAGGAGCGCCGTGCGGTAGATCAGGAAGGCGAGGTTGGTGGAAGCGTAACCGGGGCCGCCATTGGTGGTGACCAGGATTTCCGCATAGACGCCGAGCAGGAAGATCGTCTGGATGAGGATGACGACCGTGATCGCCCGGGCCAGATGCGGCAGCACCAGGTAGATGAAACGGCTGAGGAAGTTGGCGCCGTCCATCTCGGCCGCTTCCTTCTGCTCGCCGTCGAGCGACTGGAGCGCGGTGAGCAGGATGAGCGTCGCGAACGGCAGCCACTGCCAGGCGACGATGACGACGATCGAAAAGAGCGGATAACGCGCGAACCAGTCGACCGGCTGCAGCCCGAAGAACTTGTTGATGTCCGCCAGCACACCGTAACCCGGATGCATGATCATGTTCTTCCAGATCAGCGCCGCGACCGGCGGCATCACGAAGAACGGCGAGATGACCAGGATGCGCACGATCCCCTGCCCGAAGATCGGCTGGTCGAGCAGCAGCGCAATGGCGATGCCGCCGATGACGGTGATCAGGAGCACGCCGACGACGATGACCAGCGTGTTCCAGATCGACTGGAAGAAGGCGGGATCGGTATAGAAGAACTGGTAGTTGAACAGGCCCGTGAAGCTGACATTCGACGGATCGAGCAGATTATAGTTCTGGAACGAGAACCACAGCGTCATCGCCAGCGGTACGATCATCCAGACCAGAAGAAGCAGAACGGAGGGCGCCATCATCAGGCGCGCCAAAGTCTTGGTGTTTTGCGTTGCCATATCGACGCCCTCCCTTTGGCCGCCTTGATGCGGCTCTTACGCTATTGGATATGCCATGAGACCGCGGAACCGTAAGCCCCTCACCTCGCCTCCGCTTTGCTCGGCGCCCCTTCTCCCCGTCAAAACGGGGAGAAGGGGCCGGCAGGCGGATGAGGGGCACTCACCATCTGCCGGCGCAACCTCGGGAGGCTTACTTCGGATAACCGGCGCGCTTCATTTCGCGCGCGGTTGCCGTCTGGGCTTGGGCAAGCGCGTCGGCGACCGTGGACTGGCCGGCGACGACCGCCGAGAACAGCTGGCCGACATTGGTGCCGATCGCCTGGAATTCCGGGATCGCCACGAACTGGCCGCCGGTGTAGGGCACCGGCTTGACGGTCGGCTTGGTAATGTCGGCAGCGTTCATCGCAGCAAGGGTCGGGACCGCGAAGGCGGCAGCCTTCTTGTAATCCTCGTTGTTATAAAGCGAGGTGCGGGTGCCCGGAGGAACGTTGGCCCAGCCTTCCTTGGAGGCGACGAGCTGGGTATATTCCTTGCTGGTCGCCCAGGAAATGAACTTCTGTGCCGAGTCCGCCTTCTTGGAGGAGTTCGGAACGGCCAGGTTCCAGGACCACAGCCAGTTGCCATGGTTTTTCATCTCGCCCTTCACCGGGAAGAGCGCGTAACCCACCTTGTCGGCAACCTTGGAATCCTTCGGGTTGGATACGAAGGACGCAGCAACCGTGGCGTCCATCCACATGCCGCACTTGCCCTGCTGGAACAGCGTCAGGTTTTCGTTGAAGCCGTTCGAGGAGGCGCCGGCCGGACCGGCATCCTTCATCAGGTCGACATAGAACTGCAGGGCGGCCTTCCATTCCGGCTGGTCGAACTGCGGGTTCCACTTCTCGTCGAACCAGCGGCCGCCAAACGAGTTGGTGAGCGCGGTGATGAAGGCCATGTTCTCACCCCAGCCGGCCTTGCCGCGCAGGCAGATGCCGTTCACGTCGCCCTTCCGGTCGGTGATCTTGCGGGCCGCATCGCCGATGAATTCCCAGGTCGGGTTTTCCGGCATCTTCAGGCCGGCCTTCTCGAACAGGTCCTTGCGATACATGATCATCGCCGACTCGCCGTAGAACGGTGCGGCATAAAGCTTGCCGTTGACCGTCAGACCGCCCTTGATCGCCGGCAGGATGTCGTTGGTGTCGTATTTGTCGCCGAGCTTGTTGAGCTCGAGCAGCCAGCCCTGCTTGGCCCAGATCGGAACTTCGTAATTGCCGATCGTCAGGATGTCGTACTGGCCACCCTTGGTGGCGATGTCGGTGGTGACGCGTTCGCGAAGAACGTTTTCTTCGAGCGTGACCCAGTTGATCTGAATGTCCGGATTGGCCTTGGTGAACTCGGAAGTTAGGCCCTGCATGCGGACCATGTCGCCGTTGTTGACCGTCGCGATGGTGAGGGTTTCAGCCGAGGCCGCGGTGGAGAAAAGGCCGGCAAGCGCCAGCGCCGAGCAGGCGCCCAGCAAAATCGTCTTCAATGTCATATCTTCCTCCCAGAAGATGGGTAACGAGCATTCGCTTTGCTCATGGGCAATTACTCACTTATTGGCGCGAAATGTCAATCGCCATTCGTCGCTGCATTGCAGCGCAGAAGGGTCAGGTCGTTGATTTACCTAGAGATAATTTTGCTCAGCGGGCGAGCAATTGCTCCGCCGTCGCTTCGTCGGTGATCACGCCGTTGATGATACCGCCCTCGAGCGCGGCGGAAATGGCCCGCACTTTTTTCCGCCCCTGGGCGATCCCGATGACGGCGGAGGTCTCCCGCGACGGGATGGGCACGCTGGCGACGCGTTCGTTGATGGAATTGGCAAGAAGCCGACCCTGGCTGTCATAGACCCAGCCGCAGATCTCGCCGGCCGCACCGTCCTGGACGAGCTTCAGCATCTCCTCCTTGCCGAGGAAGCCATCGACGCAGAGCGGCCCGTCGGGCCCGAGTTCGCCGATGCCGACGAAGGTGACGTCGGCCTGCGCGCCGAGCGCCAAGGTCGATCGTACCAGCGCCTGGTCGTGCAGGGTCTCGCGTTCCTCCGCCGACGAACAGAGAACCGGCAGCGGCATAGGGAAATGCCGCGCCTTGATCGCGTCGGCCATCGAGAAGATGACGTTGTAGAAGGCGGCCGATCCGTCCGGCCCGATATTGCCGGTGAGCGACACGATGCGGTGCTGCGGACACTCCATCGGCGGCAACTGGTCGACGGCGGCCTTCAGCGTGCGGCCCGTGCCGACCGCAATCACGATCGGATCCGGCCGCTTCAGCCAGCGCTCGATCTCGGCTGCTCCTGCTTCGGCGATCCCCACGGTGCTGGAAACCCCGGCCGGATCGCTCGGCACCACTTCGACATGTTTCAGGTCGTATTTCCTGCGCAGGCCTTCGGCAAGTTCCAGGCAGGCGGCGATCGGATGGTCGAGCCGCACCTTGATCAGCCGCTCGGCGACCGCCAGCGACACCAGCCGCTGCGCCGACTGCCGCGAAATGCTCATGGCCGCCGCGATCTCGTCCTGGGTGCGCCCCGCGACATAATAGAGCCAGCCGGCCCTTGCCGCATCGTCGAGCCGCCCTTGCGTATCAGACCGTTTTGCCATGGCAGAAAATTCTCCTCCGCCTGTTGCTGCCATGGTTTCGGATCGTCTGTCAAACGGTGGAACGACGCAGGAGAAGCGAGGCAGGCTTTATGCTGCAACCTTCGTAAACCTCCCGACGATCGACGCCCTCACGTCAGGCGCAACGCATCGCCTATCACCCGTCCCATGAGATCGTATCGGGCACGGTGGGCCTCTTTCGATCCCTCCAGCCATCCGGCGGGATCGATCTTCGTCAGGTCGAGCGGATGACCCGCCCGCTTGGAAAGCTGCTTCAGATATTGCAGCTGGGTGCGGCGCGTTTCCTTCGCGGAAGGGATGGACGTAGTTCACGTCCCCCATGATTCGGGCAGCTTCGGCCGCGAATGCCGATCGCTCCAGACCTCGCAGAAAATCGGACTTCACGACGCGACGGTAAACATCTGCCATTCCCGTTTCGATATATTGCCGGAACTGGAACTGGCTCTCGCCCTTGGAAATCTCGACGGTGCGCACCTGCCCCGCCCATTCGAAGATATCCTGGAAAAGATGGCGATGGATCGCCTTCAGGTGCTTGAGATCAAAGTCGCCTTGCGGGATATCTTCGCGCGCCCGCATCGTAACGATTTCGCGTTCGTAATAGTTGAACTTGCCGGCATCGGTTAAACCAAGCTTGTTTCACAGAACACCGGTGCCTGGATAGACGTAAGGATCGTCGCTCATTCCGCCGCTTGCTGTGCGGCGGCGGAGCGGGCGCGCTCAAGGATATACGCTCTTTGGCGCTCAGGCGACCATCCCTCGCGATCAAACATCTCAAACATCGCCAACTGTTCCGCATCGAGAGGATTGCCCTCGATCGCCTGAAGATGCGTCGCCTCGAGGGTGCGCTGCCGGATCGTGTCCTTGTCGCTCATGAAAGACCGTTTCCTCGATGCCTGAATTGGCAAAGCGCCCGGATTGCAGGCATCCCCAAGATACCAGAAATCCGGGCGAGCGGCAAATTCGAGCATGCAAGAAGCTACGCCACCTGCACCACATGCCCCGCGGAAACCTCGCGGTATTCGCGCTTCGGCGGCACGTAGTTGACCGGGCGGATCGGGCTCTTGATCTCGTCGGTCGACATGTTGCGCCTGATCCGCCGGCGCGACGGATCCGGCACCGGCACCGCCGACATCAGCTTCCTCGTATAGGGATGCTGCGGGTTTTCGAACACCGCCGCGCGCGGGCCGATCTCGACGATCTCGCCGAGATACATCACCGCGACGCGGTGGCTGACGCGTTCGACCACCGCCATGTCATGGCTGATGAACAGGAAGGCGAGGTTCAGGCTCTGCTGCAGGTCAAGCAGCAGGTTGCAGACCTGCGCCTTGATTGACACGTCGAGCGCGGAAACCGCCTCGTCCGCGACGATCACCTTCGGGTCGAGCATCAGCGCGCGGGCGATCGCGATGCGCTGGCGCTGGCCACCGGAGAATTCGTGCGGAAACCGTTTCATCATGTCGGCGGAAAGGCCGACCTTCTCCATCAGGCCAGCCGCCTTGTCCCGGGCCTGTTGCTTGGTGCCGAGCCCGTGCTCGATATAGGGTTCCATGACCGCCGAACCAACGCTCATGCGCGGATTGAGCGAGGCGAACGGGTCCTGGAAGACCATCTGGATCGACCGGCGCATCTGGCGCAACGTCGGCTGGTCGAGCTTCATCACCTCGTAGCCGTCAAGGGTGACTTCGCCGCTGGTCGGCGTGATCAGGCGCGTCACGGAACGGCCGGTGGTCGACTTGCCGCAACCGGATTCGCCGACAAGCGACAGGGTCTCGCCCTCGAAGAGGTTGAAGGAGACTTTTTCGACCGCATGCACGGCGCCGGATTTGCGCCCGAACAGGCCGGAGTGGATGTCGAACCGTGTGGTCAGGTCCTTGACGTCCAAGATCGGCGTCTTGCCCTTGGCGACCGTGTCGGTAACGTCGGCAAGCGGCATCTGCTCGCCGGTCTTGATATCGACGATCGGGAAGCGAAGCGGGAGCCTGCGCTCGCCCATCGAGCCGAGCTTCGGCACCGCGGAAAGAAGCGCCCGCGTATAGGGATGCTGCCCACGGTGGAAAATATCCCCGGTAGGCCCCGTCTCGACCGCATCGCCGCGATACATGACGATGGTGCGGTCGGCGACTTCGGCCACCACGCCCATGTCGTGCGTGATGAAGAGAACCGACATGCCCTCCTCTTCCTGCAGCAGCTTGATGAGGTCGAGGATCTGGCCCTGGATGGTGACGTCGAGCGCCGTGGTCGGCTCGTCCGCGATCAGCAGCTTCGGCTTGGAGGCGAGCGCCATGGCGATCATCACGCGCTGGCGCATGCCGCCGGAAAACTGATGCGGATATTCATCGAACCGCGAGGCGGCATTGGGGATGCGCACCTTTTCGAGCAGGCGGATCACTTCCGCCTTCGCATCCGCCTTGCTGATGTCGGTATGGACGGTCAGCGCTTCTGCGATCTGCTTGCCGATCGGGAAAATCGGGTTGAGCGAAGTCATCGGCTCCTGGAAGATCATCGAGATGTCGTTGCCGCGCACACGGCGCATCTGCTCTTCCGGCAGCGACAGGAGTTCGCGGCCGTTGAGGAAAACCTGGCCCTCGATCCTGCTCGAATTTTTGGGCAGCAGCCGCATGATCGACAGCGAGGTGACGCTCTTGCCCGAGCCCGATTCACCGACGATTGCCACCGTTTCGCGCGGCGCCACGTCGAAGGAGATGTTGCGCACGACCGTGCGCCATTCATCGTTGACGCGGAAAGAGGTCGACAGGTTGCGGACCGACAGGACGGGGGTCACCGAACCGCCGCCCTGTTCCATGGAATTTCCGGAAAGCAGCATGGAGGGTCTCCTGGGTTCGGTCGATCAGGCGGCGAGCGCGGTTTCGGCGAGCGTGACCCAATAGCTGACGCCGAAGGGGATGGCTTCGTCATTGAAGTCGTAAGCTGCGTTGTGGAGGCTCGCGGTATCGCCATTGCCGATGAAGATGAACGCGCCGGGGCGCTTTTCCAGCATGTAGGAAAAATCTTCCGCGCCCATATGCGGCGCCATGCCTGTCTGCACCGCCTTCGGCCCAGCCACCTTGCCGGCGATCTCGACCGCAAAATCGGTCTCGTGGTCATGGTTGAAGGTGACGGGGTAGCCTCGGCGATACACCACCTCGGCGGTTGCGCCATGGGCGATGGCGGTCGACTGTGCCACCTCGCTCAGCCGCTTCTCGGCGAAATCGCGGGTTTCCGGCAAAAGCGTGCGCACCGTGCCGGTCATCGTCACATGCGCCGGGATGACGTTGCTCGCCTCGCCGCCATGGATCGAGGCGACGGTCACGACCAGCGACTTCAGCGGATCCGTCTCGCGGGAGACGATCGACTGCAGAGCCAGCACGATATGCGAAGATACCAGGATCGGATCGATCGAATTGTGCGGCTGGGCGGCGTGGCTGCCGCGGCCGTGGATGGTGATCTCGAACGTGTCGGCCGCTGCCATGATGCCGCCCTTGCGGGTGGCGAAATTGCCGACCGGAAGCCGCGGCTCGTTGTGCATGCCGTAGACCTGCCGGATCCCGAACTTCTCCATCATGCCGTCGTTGATCATCGCAAGCGCGCCGCCGCCGCCCTCTTCCGCAGGCTGGAAGATCACCGCGACCGAGCCCTTGAAATTGCGGGTTTCGGCGAGGTATTGCGCGGCGCCGAGCAGCATGGCGGTGTGGCCGTCATGGCCGCAGGAATGCGCCTTGCCGGGGATCTTGGAAGCCCACGGCTTTCCGGAGGTCTCGAGGATCGGCAGCGCGTCCATGTCGGCGCGGAAGCCGATGACCGGGCCGTCCCCCTGGCTGCCCTTGATGACGGCGACGACGCCGGTCCTGCCGATACCGGTCTCGACGGTGTCGCAGCCGAAGGCCCTGAGCTTTTCGGCGACGAATTTCGATGTCTCGTGGACGTCGTAAAGCAGCTCCGGATTCTCGTGCAGATGGCGCCTCCATTCGGCGACCTGATCCTGCATTTCGGCGACGCGATTGATCACTGGCATTACGAAGACCTCGTTGTTTTTTTGCTGTTTCCACCCTGGCCAAAGAGCGGATGTCGCCCAGATATTGCGACGTGGAGAGACGACTTTGCAAGCTTCAATTTTCCGACTTGAACGGAAAATAGGCCTATGCTTAGATGGCTCAAAATTTGATCATGCTCGCCAAAGGCGGCAGGATTTAACTCGTCCTTAATGTAGTTTCCACGGAGGAAAAGAAGAAGATCACGCTGCGAAGTCAATAAGTTGAGGAAGGTGACTTCGCAGTCCCGAGGCATAAAAAGCCGGCTCGACCGGCATGCCCAACCACAACTCATAAGAGAACGATAAGGGGAATAGCAGCATGAAAAACCTCAAACTTCTTCTGGCCGGCACGGTTGCCGCCCTTGGCCTGGCCGGCTCTGCCGCGCATGCCGAACGGGGCACGGACGGGGATCTGAAGATCCTGTTCTGGCAGGCCGTTTCGACGATGAACCCCTACCTCTCCGGCGGCACCAAGGAAGTCTACGCATCCTCCATGGTCATCGAGCCGCTCG
Organism: Neorhizobium sp. 2083; assembly: GCF_031455615.1. Classification (NCBI taxonomy): domain Bacteria; kingdom Pseudomonadati; phylum Pseudomonadota; class Alphaproteobacteria; order Hyphomicrobiales; family Rhizobiaceae; genus Neorhizobium; species Neorhizobium sp. 2083. The sequence goes on from NZ_JAVDTC010000002.1 coordinate 728,491, forward strand.
CCCGCTACGACGAGAAGGGCGCCCTCGTGCCGATGCTGGTGTCCGAGATCCCGACCGTCGAGAACGGCGGGGTCGCCAAGGACCTCATGAGCATGACCTGGAAGATCAAGCCGGGCGTCAAATGGTCGGACGGCACGCCTTTCACGGCCGACGACGTCATCTTCACCTGGAAATACTGCATCGCGCCGGATGGCGGCTGCGCCCAGGCCGCCCAGTATGAAGGTGTCAAGAGCGTCGAGGCTCCGGATCCGCAGACGGTCAAGATCACCTTCACCGAACCGAAGCCCTATCCCTACAGCGCCTTCGTCGGCGCCCAGTCGCCGGTCATCCAGAAGAAGCAGTTCGAGAACTGCGTCGGCGCCAAGGCTCCGGGCTGCACTTCGGCCAATTTCGGCCCGATCGGCACCGGCCCGTTCGTCGTCAAGGAATTCAAGCCGAACGACGTCATCACGCTGACTGCCAACACCAACTACCGCGATGCGGCCAAGCCCGCCTTCGCGACCGTCACGCTCAAGGGCGGCGGTGACGCAGCATCTGCCGCGCGCGCCGTTCTCGAGACCGGCGAATACGATTATGCCTGGAACATGCAGGTAGAGCCGGAAATCCTTGCCAAGATGGTCGCCGCCGGCAAGGGCAAGCTCGAAACCGCCTTCGGCACCCAGGTCGAGCGTATCAACCTCAACCACTACAATGCCGATCCGTCGCTGGGCGCCAAGCGCTCCACCAAGGAAGCCGGTCCGCATCCGTCGCTCTCCGACCCGGCCGTCCGCCGCGCCCTGTCGCTCGCCATCGACCGCAGCATCATCGTCGAAGCCGGTTACGGCGCTGCCGGCAAGGCGACCTGCAACATCGTGCCCGCCCCGGCCGCCGTCGCCTCCACCAAGAACGACAGCTGGTGCCTGAAGCAGGATGTTGCGGCGGCCAACAAGCTGCTCGACGATGCCGGCTGGAAGAAAGGCCCGGATGGCATCCGCGCCAAGAACGGCGTCAAGCTCTCCTTCCTCTACGCGACCTCCACCAACTCGGTCCGCCAGGCGACCCAGGAACTGGTGAAGGACATGTGGTCCCAGATCGGCGTCGCCGCCGAACTGCGCAACGCCAGCGCCTCCGTCTTCTTCGGCGGCGATCCGGCAAGCCCCGACACCTTCCAGAAATTCTATGCCGACGTCGAAATGTACACCAACAACTTCGACGGCACCGACCCGGAAAAATATCTGGCGGAATGGCTGTGCGACAAGGTTCCCGGCCCCGCGAACGGCTGGCAGGGCCAGAACATCCCGCGTTACTGCAACCCGGCCTATGACAAGCTGGTCGGCGAGCTCTCCAAGACCGCCGAGCTCGACAAGCGCGCCGCGCTTGCCAAGCAGCTCAACGACATGCTGACCGAGGAAGGCGCGCATATTCCGCTCGTCCACCGCGGCAGCGTCTCCTCGCACTCCCTCAAGCTTGCCGGCGTGAGGATGAATGCCTGGGACAGCGAACTGTGGAACGTCGCCGACTGGTCGCGCTCGAAGTGATGCCGATCGCCGGGCCTGCCTCACGGCAGGTCCGGCGGCCGCATCGTCTTCTCCGCGCTAGTCTGGAGACTTATTGATGTTCACCTACACTCTGCGGCGATTGCTGTTTGCAATCCCGACGCTGCTGATCATCAGCTTCGTCATTTTCGCGCTGCTCGATCTTGCACCCAACGATCCAACCGGCGACCTGCCGTTGACGATCCCGCCGGAGGTCCGCGAACAGATCCGCGCATCGCTCGGCCTCGATCAGCCCTTCTTCTTCCGTTATCTCTACTGGCTGCAGCAGTTCTTCATCAACGAACCGCTCAACATTCTCGAACGCCTGACCGGATGGCAGTTCGGCGATGGATCCCGCATGCGGGTTCTGTCCTGGGCGACCCGAAGCCCGGTCGTCGACCTGATCGTCCAGCGCCTGCCCCAGACGCTGTGGGTCGTCGGCCTCGCCTATCTGTTCGGCGTCCTGATCGCCGTTCCGATCGGCGTCATCTCCGCATACAAGCAGTATTCGATCTTCGACCAGATCGGCACATTCGTGTCGATGGTCGGTTATTCGGTGCCGACCTTCTTCACCGGCGTGCTGCTGGTCGTCATCTTCTCCTCCTACCTGCAATGGTTCCCGTCAGTCTATGACACCAATCTGGTGGTCAACGATTTCTCGAGCTTCCTGCAGCAGGTCAAGCAGATGGCTCTGCCGGTCACGGTTCTGTCGCTGTTCAACGCCTCTCAGATCACCCGTTTCGTGCGGGCCTCGATGCTGGACAACCTGCATCAGGACTATGTGCGCACGGCGCGCGCCAAGGGCGTCAAGGAGAAGTCGGTTCTGCTCATCCACGTGCTGCGCAACAGCCTGATCCCGGTCGTCACCGTGATCGCGCTCGGCGTGCCGACAATCTTCTCGGGCGCCATCATCACCGAGCAGATCTTCCGCGTGAACGGCCTCGGCCAACTTCTCATCATCGCGGTTCAGGGGGCCGATATCCCGCTCGTCCAGACCCTGACCTTCATCTTCGCGGTGCTGATCGTGCTCTTCAACCTCATCGCCGACGTGCTTTACGGCATTCTTGACCCGAGGATCCGTTATGACTGATGCGACCATGACAGCGACGCCGCCCGCCAAGGCGGCAACCCCGACAAGGTCCGCCTTTGCCGACATGTGGCGCCAGTTCCGCTCCCACAAGGGCGGGGTGGCAGGGCTGATCGTCTTCACATTCATCGTGCTGGCGGTTTTTGTCGGCCCCTATATCCACCGCGTCGCGCCGAATGCCATCAACATCCGCGACAAGAACCAGTGGCCGTCGCTCGCCCATCCGTTCGGCACCGACAACCTCGGCAAGGACATGCTCGCCCAGGTGCTCGCCGGCGGCCGCATTTCGCTCGCCGTCGGCATCACGGCGATGCTCCTGGCGCTCTTCCTCGGAACGCTGGTCGGCGTACTCTCGGGTTACATCCGCAGGCTGGACGGCCCGCTGATGCGCATCACCGACCTGTTCCTGGCATTGCCGCTCCTGCCGCTGCTGCTGGTCATCCTGATGCTCTTCCGCGATACGCTGAGGGCGGCCTTCGGGCCTGAAACCGGCATCTTCATCCTGATCGTCTTCGTGATCGGGATCACCAGCTGGATGCACACCGCCCGCATCGTGCGCGGCGACGTGCTGGCGGTCAAAAGCCAGGAATTCATCCTGGCGGCCAAGGCGAGCGGCATGCGGGAATACCGGATCATCCTCAGGCACATCCTGCCGAACGTGCTGAGTTCGATCATGGTCTCCGCGACATTGGGCATCGCCTCGGCGATCATCACGGAATCGGCGCTGAGCTTCCTGGGCCTCGGCTTTCCCTCGGATTTCCCGACCTGGGGACGGTTGCTCTTCGACGGTGCCAACTTCCTGCAGCTGACGCCCTCGCGCGTGCTGTGGCCGGGCCTGGCGATCTCGCTGACCGTCCTCAGCGTCAACTACATGGGTGATGCGATCCGCGATGCGCTCGATCCGAGAGCCCTCAAACATTGATCCTGCAAAGGACCTGACCCGAATGGCGGCTGCAAAGCCGCCATTTTTCGTTCGGCCCCCTGCGAAAATGGAGCGTTGAAAAAACTTTCAAAAAAGTTCGGAACCGCCGGAACCTATTTCCGGGACGCTCGTTATGTCAGTGTTCGAAGGCGACCCCCCGTCCCCCGCCCTACAAAGCCTTCGGACATACTCTTCAATCCCCCTCGAAGAGACGAACTGGCTCGGCTCCGTCAACCGGAACCGAGCCAGCTCAGTTTTGTGGGTAGTGGACAGCTACGACGGAGCTGGATTTTGGCAAATGCTTTCGTTGCAAGACGTCGCGGGTGACCTCGAAAACTACTCACTAACGACTAATCACCACAGACTATCCCTCACTCCCCGCCGCTCTCCAGCGGGAATACCAGCCGGTAACTGATACGGTCGTTCGAAATGACGTATTGCGCCTTGCCGTTGACGGAGGCCGGCACCACGCGTTCCAGTACGGTACTGCCGAAATGCGCCTTGAGCGAATCCTCGGTATCCTCGGCGCTCCGGCTTGCATCCAGCACCTCGTCCCAGATCATTTCGAGCGAGTCGTGGCCGTTGAGATGCATGCGGGTGCAGGTGACGTTGATCACCCGGCCGCTGCGCAACAGAGAACCGTGGCTGACGGCGTTGACGATCAGTTCGTGCAGCGCCAGGCCGATATGCAGTGAGGCGTTCGGCGTCAACAGGATATTGTCGCCGTGCACCCGCACCAGATGCTTGTTTTCCGGCAGGTATTTTTCAGTCTGCTGCTGCACCAGTTCGAAGAAATAGGCGCCGCGCCAGCTGGAATCGGTGATCAGGTCCTGGCTCTGCGAGAGCGAATAAAGCCGCCCCCGGAACTTGTGCAGAAACAGTTCCAGCGAGCCGGAATAGCGGGCCGTCTGCAGCGCGATGCTCTGGATGATGGCGAGCAGGTTCTTGGAGCGGTGGCTGACTTCGCGCAGCAGCGCCCGCAGCAGCCGCTCGCGGTGGCGCTCTTCGGAACGGTCGATGATCGTGGTGACGAAATGCAGCCCGCCCCTGGCGAATTCGACGGTCTGGACGCGGAACTCGTAGATCTGCTCGGTGCCGATAGTAATCTCGATATGGCCCTTGCGGCCGGGTTCCGTCATGCCGTCCTTGAGGACCGCGAGTTTTGCCCCGACCTCCTCCCCGAACAGGCCGACATCGGTGGGGGTCCTGACATGCTCGACCGCCCAGACCTCGGGAAGATGGGTAACGAAGAGATAGTTGCGGCCCGCGTCCTGGATCATGATGCTGGCGCCGAGATCCACCAGCGCCGGCATGAAAAATTCGCGTAACTTGTCATCACTCTGACCAGCCTGCTGCCATGTCAGGGGATGCACCAAATTTCTCACTCCGTCTGCGGGCTTGCTGGGGAAACCGGGCGCCTGCTGCACACATATACCCCCGGATTTTTGAGTATGATTATCCACCTTTTATAGGACGTCAAACGCGCCTGAACAACCCGACGACCAGCGATATCAGCAGCAGCGCGAGAAATAGGAAAAACAGGAGTTGCGCGAGACCGGTCGCCGTTCCTGCAATACCGCTGAAGCCGAGTGCGCCGGTGAACAGCGCGACGAGCAGGCAGACAAGAGCATAATACAACATGGTTTTTCCTCTTCGGATGCGCCAGAACGCCACCTGTTGCATTTTGTTCCGGCCTGCCCTGTCCGACTGCCGTCCGTGGGATCAAGCGGCTGCCTTGACAGCCTCGTTGAAGAACAGCGCCTGGCTGATCAACGCCTTGACCATGTCCGGATTGAACGGCTTGGTGACCAGGAAGGCCGGTTCCGGCCGCTCGCCGGTCAGAAGCCGCTCCGGGAAGGCGGTGATGAAGATCACCGGCACGCTGGAGGACTTCAGAATCTCGTTGACCGCGTCGATGCCCGAGCTGCCGTCGGCGAGCTGAATGTCGGCCAGCACCATCTTCGGATGCGAGGACTGGAAGAGCGACACCGCTTCCTTGTGGGTGCGGGCGATGCCCGTGACGCGGTGGCCGAGATCCTGCACCATCTGCTCGATATCGAGCGCGATCAGCGGCTCGTCCTCGATGATCATGATGTCGGTTGCGACCTGCCGCGAGATTTCGCGGGTGGCGTCGTCGAGCAGGCGGTTCACATCGGCAGCGCTGACATCGAGGACTTCAGCGGCTTCGTCGATGGTGAAACCCTCGACCGAGACCAGCAGAAAGGCATGCCGGGACTGAGAGGGAAGCATCGAGAGATTGGCCGCAGCGCGCTGTTCCCAGGCGAACGGAGATTCGATGGGGCGGATCTCGATGTTCGTGGAACCAAAAATTGCGACAAAGAGTTTATAAAGCGAGACACGGTCCTTGGACGTTTCGGGGAATATCGAAACGTCTGCGATCAACGCTTCCAGGACCGCGGCAACATAAGCGTCTCCCGAAGTCTGTGATCCGGTGACGGCGCGAGCATACCGACGCAGATATGGAAGGTGAGACGCAACGCGTGTGGTGAGTGACATACATAATCTCCCTCGGTGCCCAGTGGGCAATTGACCTGCAATGAACGTGGGCCTGCAAAAAAAGTTCCGCAAGAGTGGAACTTTTTTTGCCGCCGGGAATTTCTTTGCCCGACGATATCGCAACAGGCTGCCGGCGTGATGAGTGACGACAACAGAAAAAAACAAGAGATGACAGCAATCCAACCCCCTGAAGTCAGACCCGGAGCGGTGCAGCCGAATGCATCCATATCCCGCAAGCTGCGGGACTTTTACGATGCGGTACAGGAAGAAGGAATTCCGGATCGCTTTCTCGATCTTCTTGAACGCCTGGAGCAGGCGGAGAAGAACGCCAAGTCGGTGAACGTAAAATGAGTAAAGAAGACGAGATCGACGATCGCGGTTTCAAGCGCGACCTCCTCGCGTCGCTGCCCAACCTGCGCGCCTTTGCTGTATCCCTGACCGGCCGACATGACAAGGCAGACGACCTTGTACAAGACACGATCATGAAGGCCTGGGCCAACCAGACGAGCTTTACCGCCGGCACCAACATGCGGGCGTGGCTGTTCACCATCCTGCGCAACGAATTCTACAGCCAGATGCGCAAGCGCGGCCGCGAAGTGCAGGACAGCGACGGGCTGTTCAGCGAGCGGTTCTCGGTCCATCCGGAACAGTACGGCCGGCTCGACCTGCAGGATTTCCGCAAGGCGCTGGACAAGCTGCCCGACGATCAGCGCGAAGCGATCATCCTCGTCGGCGCCGCCGGGTTCGCTTACGAGGAGGCGGCTGCGATCTGCGGCTGCGCCGTCGGCACGATCAAGAGCCGCGTTTCGCGTGCCCGTGCGCGCCTGCAGGAACTGCTCGGCGTTTCCGGCGAGGGCGATTACGGCCCGGACGCGGGCGACGCGGCCATCACTTCCCGCGCCTTCGGCAGCTGATCCTGAAACCCGAAAAAACGCCGCTCACATGCCGGCGGCGTTTTTGACGGCATCCACGAGGTGATGGTCGTCGAACGGTTTGGAAACCACCGCTATCCCTTCCCAACCTTCTACCCCGTCCATGTCCTCGACGCTGAGCGTGGTGAAGACCAGACCTGTTCCCGCGGCTCTCGCCCGGAGCGCTTCGTCCCCGCTCCCCGTGCCGACCAGCGCCGAATCGATGACGATCACATCGAACCACCCGCGTTCCAGCTCCATCGCATAGCTGCGCGGCGTGGCGATCTTGACCTCGCAGGGAAAGGCCTCGGTGAGCACGGTCTCCACTTCCATGGCTACCAGAAACTCCCGATCGACAACGAGGATTTTCAATAAAATGTCCGCCTGAATTTCGACAACGAAATTCGGCTAGATCACCGAAAGAAAGTGTGGTCATTTAAAAAAGACACAGACGACATCCATACAGCCCTCTAATGTCCGCGGGTCCCACCTTTTCTTGAGTCCCATGGCCAATTCCAGACCTGTCCTTCCCACCCGCATACCCTGCGAGCAGTGTCCGCTGCGCCGGCGCCCCAGTTTCCGTGACTTCGCACCCGAGGAGCTGGCCTTCGTGTCGAGCTTCAAGATCGGCGAATTGCTGGCCGATCCGGGCATGTCGATCATGGTCGAAGGCGAACGCAACCCGCAACTCTATACGGTACTGTCCGGCTGGGGTTTTCGCTACAAGATCCTGGAGGACGGACGGCGGCAGATCCTCAACTACGTGCTGCCCGGCGACCTAGTCGGCCTGCAGGGTAATATCATGGTCGAGATGCAGCATTCCGTCGAGGCGCTGACGAAGATGACGCTCTGCATGTTCGAGCGCGACCGGCTTTCCACCCTGTTCCAGAACCACCCGTCGCTCGCCTACGACATCACCTGGCTCGCGGCGCGGGAGGAGTCCATGCTCGACGAGCATATCCTCAGTATCGGACGACGCACGGCACGCGAACGTGCAGCCTATCTGCTGGCATTCCTCGATGCGCGCGCCAGGGCGGCGGGTGCGGCCCCGGCGGACAAGCCTGCGCCCCTGCCGCTGACGCAGCAGCATGTGGCCGACACGCTGGGCCTGTCGCTCGTGCACACCAACAAGACGTTGCGCAAGCTCGTCGATCAGGGCTTGGTCCGCTGGCTCGATCGCGGTTGCGAGGTGCTGAACCGCGAGGGGCTTTATCAGGCCGCAGAATGGCGGCCGCCGGCGGAAGGCCGGCGGCCGTTCATCTAGACGATTTCACCGGCCCCCTATTCGGCCGGCTCGGAATATCGGCGGCTCGAAGCCCCCATGGTCTTCGTGGCAAGGAAACCGAGACCGCCAACGATCGCGACAAGCAGCAGCGGACGCGATTTGGCGAGCAGCGGCAATGCCGTCAGGGCTGCCGTCATCATCAGCGCCTTGGAGCTGTTGGATGCGGCGGCTTCCCGCTTGCGGCGCTGTTCGGCGCGATTGGCGATCACCACGCACAGATACATGATCAGCGCCAGGACGAGAGAGCCTCCGGCGACGGCAAGCAGCGCCAGCGGCGCCCCCCATATGCCGGCCAGATAGACCGCGAGCGCCGCAACCGCCAACCCGTAGGCCGTCAGCACGAACAGCAGCGCGAAGGCGTAGAGGATTGCGTTTCTTTTCAGCCTGCCCATCAGCGCCGCGATATCCATCGCGGCGAGCGAAGCCAAAAGCGGACCAAGTCCTGTCATCATCAGCGACGCGTCAGAAGCGCGAACAGGAAGCCAACGCCGGCGGCGATGGCGACGGCCTGGATAGGGTTGGTGCGGATCTGGCGCTCCAGGTCCTTTTCCATCGACAGGGCCTGATCGCGCGCGGCTTCCACCATCTGCATCGATGCGTCGGCGGCGTCGCTCGCAACCCGGCGGGCCTTGCCCTTGTATTCGCTGGCCTTGTCGTTGCCGACTGCGGCAACGCTGCGGGCGAGCGCTGCGATGTCCTCGCGGAGCTGCTGGATCTGGGCTTCGACATCCTTGCTGGCTGCCGAATTCGGGCCGGTGCCATTGCGGGCGAAGTCGGTGGTGGAGTTGGCTGCGGGCATATCGATCTCCTGTTTTGAGGACCTTAGAGGATGCGCGCCGGAAATGGCTTTGCGCGGAATCAAACGGCGTCAGAAACGTGGATCGGGATCGGTTTCCCAGGCGAATGCCGTGCAACCGGCACCCGCAGCTCGCTTCACGGTTCTTGTCGCCGGCGGTGAACGCGGCAAAAGCGTGATTGTTCCCGGCATGAATGTGCCGGGCCGGAAATATCCGGGGGCTGGCGGCCTCAGGCTGCCGGCGGTTCGGGCCAGGCGGTGACGCCGCCGGTCCATTGCTCGAAGGCCCGGGAGAGTTTCAGCACCATGAGGTCGTCGTAGCGCGGTCCCACGATCTGCAGGCCGATCGGCATGCCGGATTTCGAAAAGCCGCAATTGATCGAGGATGCCGGCTGTTCCGACATGTTCCACGGCACGGTGAAGCCGATATGCTCGAAGGGCAAAGCCGGATCGTTGGTTGGCGAGGCCCATTCCGCCGGATAGGAAACGATCGGGTTGGTCGGCGAAATCACCGCATCGACGGCGGTGAACAGGCGACCGCATGCCTTGCGCATCTCGATCGTCTGGTTGAAGCCGCGCACCGCCTCGACGCCCGAAATAGAGGTGCCGCCTTCCGCCCATTGGTAGATATAGGGCAGGATCAGCGCCCGGCGCTCCTGCGGCATCGTCTCGATATCGCCCCAGAACCGCGAGCGCCAGAAATTGTCCAGCCCATCGAGCATGACGCGGGTCATCACAGGCTCCACCGGAACGACGATCGCGCCCGCTTCCTCGAAGCGCTTCGCCGCGGCCACCACCGCATTGCGGACCTCTTCGTCGACGGCAAGGCCGATGCCGGCGTCGAGCATCAGGCCGATCTTCAACCCCTTCACGTCGATATCGAAATCCAGCCAGTCGAAATCGTTCGGCGGCAGCGAGGTACCGTCGCGCCAGTCGGGGCGCGACAGCGTCGCCATGGAATAGGCAGCGTCCTCCACCGTGCGGGTCATCGGCCCGGCGCAGCGCCCGACATAATAGGGATCGACCGGAATGCGGCCCTGGCTCGGCTTGAAGCCGAACAGCCCGGTCCAGCCGGCCGGCAGCCGCACCGAGCCGCCAATATCCGTACCGATATGCAGGGGCCCGAAACCAGCCGCACCGGCAGCCGATGCCCCAGCGCTGGAACCACCGGGATTCTGGGTCAGGTCCCAGGGGTTGCGGCTGAGCTGGTGGAAACTCGACAGGCCGGAAGAAAGCATGCCGTAATCCGGGCAAGTGGTCTTGGTGAAGATCACCGCGCCGTCTTCGCGCAATCGGGCCGCGATCGGCGCGTCCTCGGCGGCGGGCACCAGTTGGACAGCCGCCGTACCGAGCGGCACCGGCTGACCCTTGGTGGCGATCAGCTCCTTCAGCGTCACCGGTATGCCGTCGAGCAAGCCCAGCGTCTCGCCCTTCATCCAGCGGTCGGTGGAGGCCGCGGCCTGCGACCGCGCGCTCTCGGGATCGTAGAGGTAGAGCGCCTGCACATGCGGCTCGAAGGCGGCGACGCGGTCTTCCACCGCCAGCCAGTATTCCGAGGGGGAGAGTTTCCGGGCTGAATAAAGGGCGAGCAATTCACGGATCGTCAGTTTGAGCAGGTCATTCATGGCAATATCTTCATTTCGAAATCAGGAATTGTCGCGGGGATCGAGAAGATCGCGCAGGCCGTCGCCGAGCATGTTGAGGCCAAGCACGGCAAGCGCGATCGCCAGGCCCGGCATCAGCGCCAGCCAGGGTGCCTGGCCGAGAAAGGTCTGCGCATCCGCCAGCATCCGTCCCCAGGTCGGCGTCGGCGGTGGCATGCCGAGGCCGAGGAAGGACAGGCCTGCCTCGGTGAGGATGGCGAGACCCAGCTGGATCGTCACCTGTACGATGATCTGGTTGGAAATGTTCGGCAAGACATGCACGAGCGTGATCCTGGCTTTCGGCCGGCCCATGCTGACGGCGGCGGTGACATAATCCCGCGTCCAGATCTGCAGCGCAGCACCAAGGGCGAGCCGCGCAAAGACCGGCACCATGAAGGTGCCGATGGCGATGATCGCGGTGAACCGGCCCGAACCGATAAAGGCGCCGAGCATCATCGCCGACAGGATCGGCGGCACCGCGAAGACGATGTCGCAGCCGCGCATCACGACGAGTTCCAGCCAGCCGCGCCGCATGGCGACGACGACCCCGGTCGCCGTGCCGATGCTCGCACCGAGAAGTACGGCGAGAATGGAGGTCGACAGCGAATTCCACGCCCCGACCATCAGCATCGAGGCGACGTCGCGGCCGAACTGGTCGGTGCCGAGAAGGCCGAAATCCAGCGGGGCTTTCAGCTTGTGGACGATGTTCATCTTGGTCGGCGCAAACGGCGTCCAGACGAGAGAGAGGAGCGCCACGGCAAACAGCGCCAGCGTGATGGCGAGCCCGATGAGGAGGACGGGGCGGCGGAGGGCTCTTGTCATTGGGCCCGCCTCATTGCGCATTGGCCCTCAGGCGCGGATCGACCGCCAGATAGGCGAGATCGACCAGGAAATTCATCAGGATCACCAGGCCTGAGAAGAACAGCACGACATCCTGCATGACGATGATGTCGCGCTGGGAGAGCGCCTGATAGGCAAGCCGACCGAGGCCCGGCAGGTTGAAGACGTTTTCGACCAGAACCGCGCCGGCGATCAGGAAGGTGAATTGCAGCCCGAGCATGGTGAACACCGGCACCAGCGCATTGGGCACCGCATGCCGCCAGAGCGCCGTGCCTTCGCTGAGCCCCTTGGCGCGGGCGGTGCGCACGAAATCCTCGTTCATCACCTCCAGCACCGCGGCCCGCGCCACGCGCGTCAGCACGCCGGCCTGCGGCAGGGCGAGCGCCACGGCCGGCAGGAGGAGCGCCTTGAGGCCGGCGAACGGCCCGGCATCCCAGCCCGGAAACCCGCCGGCCGGCATCCAGCCGAGCATGGTCGAGAACAGGATGATCAAAAGCAGCCCGACCCAGAAGGCCGGCACCGCGATGCTGATATAGGAGAACAGGCCGGCCGCAAAATCGAACACGCCGTTATGTTTGCGCGCCGCCTGCACCCCGAGCGGAATGGCGATCGCGACCGAAAGGACGATGGCGATCAGCGCCAGCGGCAACGTGACCGCGAGGCGCTCGGCAATCAGCCCTGCAACCGGCACGCCATAGGTATAGGACTGCCCGAGATCGCCCCGGAAGACACCGGCGAGCCAGGCGAGGTAGCGAACTGGCAGCGGCTGGTCGAGGCCGAGCTGTTTCTGGAGCGCTGCCAGCGTTTCAGGGCTCGCAGACGTGCCCAGCATGATCGAGGCCGGATCGCCGGGAAGCAGGTCCATGACGGTGAAGATCAGCAGCGAGACGACGAGCAGCGTGATGGCGAGGCTGAGGACGCGGCGGATGAGGATGGAGATCATGGGCAGGCCACCATGCCGGCGCGGCAGTCTCCCAATGATCTCCCCCCTTGAGGGGGAGATGTCACCGAAGGTGACAGAGGGGGGTGGCGACGGTGCGGCAGATGCAGTGGCAGGAGAATATGTGGAGAGGTCACCCCCCTCTGCCCTGCCGGGCATCTCCCCCTCAAGGGGGGAGATCGGTATGCCGCCCCGATTTCGCCCCCACCGGACGCTTCGCGAGCCAGGTCCCCTCTCCCCGCAAGCGGGGAGAGGGTTAGGGTGAGGGGCAGATGCATCACTCTTCCCAATGCACATCCGTGAGCACGTTCGACGGGATCGGCTCGTTTTCCCACAATCCCTTCACCTTGCCGTCCCACACGCCGAGCTTCGGCATCACGAACAGGAAGAGCGATGGCACGTCGTTGGCGAGGATGGTCTGCGCCTCGCCATAGAGCTTTTCCTGCTCGGCGGCGCTCGAGGTCATCTCGACCTTTTTCAGCACCTCGTTGAAGGCCGGGTTCTTGTAGTTGAAATAGTAGGGATCGCGGGAATAGATGTCGATGTCCATCGGTTCCGCATGGGCGACGATGGTCATGTCGTAATCGGCGGCCTTCAGCACGTCCGCCACCCATTTCGCCGGGAATTCGGTGGTCTCGATGTTCATCGTCACGCCGATTTCCGCAAACATCGCCTGCAGCACCTGCGAGGTACGCTGCGCATAGGCCATCTGCGGCGCCTTGATGGTGAAGGTGAAGCCGTTCGGGAAGCCCGCTTCGGCGAGCAGCGCCTTCGCCTTGGCGGCGTCATAGGGATAGACGCCGGTCAGGTCCTTGTAGCCGCGGTCGTTCGGCGTGTAGTGGCTGCCGATCGGCGTGCCGAAGCCCGACCATGCGCCCTCGACGACGGTGGCGCGGTCGACGGCCATCATCAGCGCCTGGCGGACGCGCTTGTCGCTGAACGGCTTGCGGGTGTTGTTCATGCCAGCGACGACCTTGAGCTCGGTATTGCCGATGACGGTCGCCAGCCGCTTGTCGCCCTCGAAGGACTTGATCAGTTCCGGCGCGCCGAATTCCGGGAAGGCATCGACGTCGCCGGCCTTCAGCGCCGCGGCCTGGGCCTGCGGGTCGCTGATGAAGCGGAAGGCGGCGGTATCGAGCTTCAGCGATACGGCCTTGTTCCAGTAGTCGGCATTTTTGGCAAGATCGACCTTGGAGCCTTTCGACCAGCTGACGAACTTGAACGGGCCGGTACCGACCGGGGTCGTCTTGTTGTCGGCGGCGGATTTCGGCTCGACGATCGTCGAGGACGGCCAGCCGAGCCAGTAGAGCAGGCTGCCGGCCGGCTGCTTGAGCTTCAGGACAAGCGTCGCGGCATCCGGCGTCTCGATCGTATCGATCGAGGCGAAATAGCGCTTCTGCGGATTGACGCTGTCGGCGCCGCGGGCGCGGTCGATCGAAAACTTGGCGACCGAGCTGTCGAACGCAACGCCATTGTGGAACTTGACGCCCTGGCGAAGCTTGAACGTGTAGGTCAGGCCATCGGGCGAGATCTGCCAGCTTTCGGCAAGCTGCGGCTGGATCTTGCCGGCCTTGTCGATCGTCGTCAGGCCTTCGAAAATGTTCTGCCAGGTCACCTGGCCGATCGCGACCGGTGCGGCGATCGTCGGGTCGAGCCCGGCCGGCTCGATCGCCATGCCGATCGTGATCGCGGTCTTCGCCGCGGCCTCTGCGCCCGTCTGGCCCAGAAGCAGACCCGTGCTCATAGCCAGGCCAAAGGCCGCATTCTTCCATATGGTAGCAGAGCCCAAGAGCGTCATTCTGCCCATCCGTCATCCCCTTTTTTGGAACGAGACCCGCCTGATCGGCACCTGCGGGATCGTCGATTGCCAAAAGTGTGTCATTTCGCAGGTGCACACACAATGCAGAATTTTGTGTGCTCTGTGTAGCCGAAAACGCTACACAAACACATTTAAGCTGACGCTTTCCTGGGCGCGGATTTTCGGGTATCGGCGCCGCGCATGAAGCGCTCGATGAAGTCGACGAGCTTGCCTGCGGCAAACGAAAGCTGGCGGTCGGGTGCGACGCAGAGATCGATCGGGGTGCGCACTCCCTTGCCGGCCGCGATCGGCACGGCGGCAAGCTGCCCCGCGTCGATTTCCCGCTGCACCGCAAGTGCCGGCAGCAGCGTGACCGCCGCTCGGCGCAAAACCAGTTCCTTCAGCATTTCCAGCGAGCCGGTGACGAAGACGGGATCAAGCTCCAGCCCATCCTTGGCGAACAGCTCCTCAAAGGCCTGCCGGGCGCCAAAATTCTTGTCGGGGAGCGCGAGCGGCATGTGGACGAGGTCGCGCAGCGTCAGTTCCCTGGCGCCGGCAGACGGATGGTCCGCGGCCATGATGACGTCATAGGTGATCTCGGAGCGCAGCCGCACCTTTACGCCGGAGATTTTTGGCGCAAACAGCGTCACCACCAGATCGGCCTCGGCGGCGGCCAGCGCCTCGACCGCTTCGCGCGCGCTGGTGATCGCCACCTCGAACCGAAGCTTGGGATAACGCAGGCTGAATTCCGCCAGCACCGGGGCGATCAGGTTGGCGACGGTAGCGCCGTTGGCATAGATCACCACCTTGCCGCGCTGCAGGCCCTGCAGGTCGTCGATCAGCTGGTGGACGTGTTCAAGTTCGCGCAGCGTCTTCCCTGCCCGCGCCGCCAGAAGCTCGCCCGCCGCCGTCAGCTTGATGCCGCGATTGCTGCGCTCGACAAGCGGCGTTCCGAAATAATGCTCGAGGTTCTCGATCTGCCGGGACACGGCGGTCGCCGCCACGTTGAGGTTTTCGGCCGCCGCCCGCATGGAATTGGTACGGACCAGTTCGTCGAAATACATAAGCGCCCGAAGCTGCATGCGATCCTGCCGGCTAAAATATGTCACCAGAACACGGCGACCGGTTTCGGAATAGTGACATACATAAAATCAGGGCGCCCGTCAGCCGCGGCGGAAACCTTCGCTGGCGACGAGCAGCTGGCGGGTATAGTCGGCGGAAAACTCGCGGTTTTCCAGTGCTTTCCGCGGCACGGTCTCGACCACCTTGCCGTTTTTCATCACCGCCAGCCGTTCGCACATATGGCTGATAACGCCGAGATCGTGGCTGACCATCACGAAAGTGAGGTTGCGGTCGCGGCGCGCCTGCTCGAGCAGGTTCAAAATCTCGGCCTGGATCGAGGCATCGAGCGCCGAGGTCGGCTCGTCGAGCAGCAGGATTTTCGGTTCCAGGATCAGCGCCCGCGCGATCGCGATGCGCTGCCGCTGGCCGCCGGAAAGCTGGTGCGAATAACGGAAGCGGAAGCCCGAACCGAGACCCACCTCGTCCAGCGCGCGGTTGATGCGTGTCTCGATATCGGTGAACCCGTGGATGAGCAGCGGCTCTAGCAGCAGACGGTCGACCGTCTGGCGCGGATGCAGCGAACCATAGGGATCCTGGAACACCATCTGGACGGTGCGGTAGAATTCCTTGTCCCGCTTGCGACCGGAATAGGAGTGGCCGTTCACCGTAAGCGTGCCCTGATCGAACGAGGCAAGGCCGGAGACCGCCCGCAGCAGCGTGGATTTGCCGGAACCGGATTCGCCGACGATGCCGAAGGATTCGCCGGCGCCGATATCGAAGCTGACATGGTCGAGCGCGGTGAATTCATCATAGGTGACGACCATGTCGCGGATCGAAAGAGCCGATGTCATAGCGCCCACTCCGGCTTGCGGTCGAGGACGGGCAGCGGGTGCCGGTCGGAACCGATGGTCGGCAGGCAGTTGAGCAGCCCGCGCGTGTAAGGATGCTGCGCGTCGGCCAGATTGGCAGCCGGCAGTTCCTCGACGATCCGGCCGGCATACATGACGATGACGCGGTCGCAGAAGGAGGAGACGAGGCGGAGATCATGGGAGATGAAGATCAGCCCCATGCCGCGGTCGGCCACCAGCTTGTCGAGGATATCCAGCACTTCGAGCTGCACGGTGACATCGAGCGCCGAGGTCGGCTCGTCGGCGATCAGAAGTTCCGGGCCGCAGACCAGCATCATCGCGATCATCGCCCGCTGGCCCATGCCGCCGGACACTTCGTGCGGATAGAGCGAGAAGACCCGTTCCGGGTCGTTGATCTGCACCGCCTCCAGCATGGCGAGCGCCCGGGCCTTGGCCGCGGAGGTCGAAATCCGCTCATGCGTCTTCAGCGTCTCGACGATCTGCCGGCCGATGGTCATCACCGGGTTCAGCGAATATTTCGGATCCTGCAGGATCATCGCGACCTTCTTGCCGCGCAGATGGCGCCGCTCGCTCGCCCGCATCCTCAGGAGATCGCGGTCGCCGAAAGCGAGCTTTCGCGCGCTGATCTTCGCGTGGCCGGGCGTCAGGCCCATGATCGCACGGCCGGTCTGCGACTTGCCGGAGCCGGACTCGCCGACGATGCCGAGCCTCTCGCGGCCGAGCGCGAAGGAAACGCCGCGCACCGCCTGCACGTCGCCGGTGCGGGTCGGAAAGGTGACGCGCAGATCCTCGACCGTCAGAAGCGGTTTCCCCAACATTGTCATTGGCCGGCCTCCTTCGGGTCGAGCGCATCGCGCAGGCCGTCGCCGAGCAGGTTGAAGCCGAGGCTGACGATCAGGATCGCGACACCCGGCATGGCGGCGACCCACCACTGGTCGAGAATGAAGCGGCGGCCGGATGCGATCATCGCGCCCCATTCGGGAAGCGGCGGCTGGGCACCGAGGCCGAGGAAACCGAGGCCGGCCGCCGTCAGGATGATGCCCGCCATGTCGAGCGTGACACGCACAATCAGCGACGAGACGCAGAGCGGCATGACGTGGCGCAGCACGATGCGGAAGGGCGAGGCACCCATCAGCTTCACCGCCGCGATGAATTCCGAATTGCGGAAGGTCAGCGTCTCGGCGCGGGCGATACGCGCATAGGGCGGCCAGGAGGTGACGGCGATCGCCAGAATGGCGTTCTCGATGCCGGGGCCGAGCGCCGCCACCAGCGCCAGAGCCAGGACGAGCTTCGGGAAGGCGAGGAAAATGTCGGTGATCCGCATCAGCACCGCATCGACCCAGCCGCCGGCGTAACCGGAGACCGTGCCGACGATCAGGCCGATTGGCGCGGCGATGATCGCCACCAGCACGACGACCAGCAGCGTCAGCCGCGAGCCGTAGATCAGGCGCGAGAGAATGTCGCGGCCCTGGTCGTCGGTGCCGAGCAGGTAACCGGCGGTGCCGGGCGGCAAAAGCCGGGCATTGCGCAAATCCCCCTGCACAGGATTGTAGGGTGCCAGCAGGTCGGCGAAGGCCGCGACGAACAGCAGGAGGACGAGGATGGCGAGCCCGACGAGCGCCAGCCGGTTTTCGGCGAACCGCCGCCAGATCACATAGGCGCGACCTAAGCGCGCCTGGTGGCGGGAGGCCGGCCGGTCGGAAAGCAGCCATTCGCGGCTATAGGGCTTCGGGGTCTCGCCCAGGGTGATTGAGGGCCGGCTCATCGGTTTCGCGTCCTGGGGTCAAGCGTCCGATACAGAAGGTCGGAGAAGAGATTGATGCTGACGAAAACGACGCCGATGGCAATCGTACCGCCGAGCACCGCATTCATATCGGCATTCTGCAGCGAGTTGGTGATGTAGAGGCCGAGCCCCGGCCAGGAAAAGATCGTTTCCGTCAGCACCGAGCCCTCGAGCAGACCCGCATAGGACAGCGCGATGACCGTCACCAGCGGCACCGCAGCATTGCGCAATGCGTGGAACCAGATGATCCGCGTCTCCGATAATCCCTTTGCCCGCGCCGCCACCACATATTCCTGCGCCAGTTCGTTCAGCATGAAGGAACGGGTCATGCGGCTGATATAGGCGAGCGAGAAATAACCGAGCAGCGAGCCCGGCAGGATGATGTGACGGAACAGATCCCAGGCTACGTCCCATTGACCCTGCCAGATGGCATCCAGAAGGTAGAAGCCGGTTATCGGCGTGAACGTGTATTCGTAGACGATGTCGATGCGGCCCGGATAGGCAACCCAGTTGAGGCGCGCATAAAAGAGTACCAGCGACAGCAGGCCCAGCCAGAAGATCGGCACGGAATAGCCGATCAGGCCGATCACGCGAACGATCTGGTCGGCGATGCTTCCCCGCTTGACCGCCGCCAGCACCCCGAGCGGCACGCCGATGAGCGCCCCGATGATCGTGCCGATCGTGGCAAGCTCGACCGTTGCCGGAAACACCCGCGCGATATCGGCCATCACAGGATTGGTCGTCAGCACCGAGGTACCGAAATCGCCCGTCACGGCCTGTTTGAGATAGACCCAGAACTGCTGGTAGAGCGGCAGGTTGAGGCCGAGCTCTTCCCGCACCCTCTCCACCACATGCGCCGGCGCCCGGTCGCCGACGATAGCGAGTGCCGGATCGATCGGCACGACGCGGCCGATAAAGAAGGTGACGGCCAGGAGGCCGAGAAATGTGGTGGCCGCGGTCACGATGAACCGCAGCAATACCATTGTTGTAGACGATGCACGGCGCCGTCTGCGCCGTGTCGCGGATGTCGTATCGATCAAGGTCAAGGAAGCGGCCTTTCAGGCTATTCCTTCGACACCGTATAAACGAAGTTCGTATCGAAGCTCGGGCCAAGCTTGAAGTTCTTGAGCTTGGCCGAATAGCCGGCAACTTCAGTCTGCTGGAAGATGAGCACGAACGGGCTTTGCGCCAGAACCTTCCGCTGCAGGTCTTCATAGATGGCGGCGCGCTTGCCCGCATCCTTTTCGAGCAGCGCACCCTTGGCCGCGTCCGAGAGATCCTTTGGAACGTCCCAGGCATTGCGCCAGGCGAGCGTCTTGGTCTTGCCTTCGTCCGAATTGTTGGGGTTGATCGTGAAGGTCTCGGCGTTGGAGTTCGGATCGAAATAATCCGAGCCCCACTGGCCGATGTAGATGTCATGGGTGCGGGCACGGAACTTGGTCAGCGTCTGCTTGCCGTCGCCTGGGATGATCTCAAGCTTGATGCCGGCTTGCGCCAGCGTCTGCTGCACGCTTTCGGCAATGCCGGTCACCGGCTGATTATTCCGCACGTCCATGGTCACCGTGAAACCGTCCTTAAGACCTGCCTTTGCCAGCAGCTCCTTGGCCTTCGCCACGTCCAGCTTGTAGGGATTGTCGTTGAGCGCGCCGAGCTGGCCCTTGGGAAGGAAAGTCTGGTGGATCTCGCCGATGCCCTTGATCAGCGTCGCGCCGATCGCCTCGTAATCGACGAGATACTTAAAGGCTTCGGCCACTTCCGGCTTGGCCAGGTTCTTGTTCTTCTGGTTGAGGCTGAAGTAATAGACCGTGCCCTTGGGCGCGGACGTGAGCTGGATGCCGTTCTTCTTCTGAACCGCATCGAGATCGCCCGGCTCCAGGTTGCGGGCAACGTCGATATCGCCGTTTTCAAGGGCCAGGCGCTGGCCCGAGCTTTCCTTCATGTGACGGTAAATGACCCGCTTCAGCTTCGGCTTTTCGCCGTAATAGTTGGGGTTGGCTTCCATGATGACGGCTTCGTTTGCGCGCCAGGCCATCGTTTTGTACGGGCCGGAGCCGGCATAGCCGGTCTTCATCCATTCATTGCCGAAGTCCGTGTCGTATTTGTAGTCGGCATTCGGCGTCACCTTCTTTGCATGTTCCATCACGACCTTCTTGTCGACGACGGAAGCGACCGTGGCGGTCAGCACGTTCAGCACGAAGGTCGGAGCATAGGGCTTGTCGACAGTGAATACGAAGGTCGCGTCGTCGGCGGCCTTGGCCTTGTCTGCGACATTGTCGCCCGTCAGGCCGAACTGGGTGAGCAGGAAGGCCGGCGACTTGTCGAGCTTGACCGCGCGTTCGAAGGAATAGGCAACATCGGCGGCAGTGATCGGATTGCCCGATGCGAATTTCAGGCCGGATTTCAGCTTGAACGTGTAGGTGAGGCCGTCGGCGGACGTCGTCCAGCTCTCGGCCAGGTCGCCGATCACCTTGGATGTATCGGCCGGATCCAGCATGACGAGCTTGCTGTAGCAATTGGCCGTGATCTCGGCGGTGGACAATTCGAACGCTTCGCCCGGATCGATCGTGATGATGTCGTCGATCGCAAAGCCTTCCACGAGCGTATCGGCCGGCGTCGCGGCAAAGGCCTGGGGTGCCGCAGACAGCAGCAGCCCGAGTGCCGCGCTGGTGGACAGTACTCGAAGGCTCTTGTTGAGCGAATGGATCATGGTTCTATATTCCCCTGGTTTTATTTGTTGGACCTCTGGGGAAAACGGCCCTATTCGTGCCAGGCCTTCCCCAAAACTCTCAGCCAGTTTTCCCGGCACAGCTTTTTTAGCTCTGCGTCAGCGTAGCCCGCTCCCTTGAGCGCCGCAACCAGATTTTGATTGCCCGCAGCGTCATGTATTTCCTGCGGAATCGACGCGCCGTCGAAGTCCGATCCGAGCGCCACGTGATCGATGCCCATGCGCTTCACCATATGGTCGACATGGCGCACCATGTCGGAGATCGGCGTCGCGACATTGTCGCGGCCGTCGGGGCGCAGCATCGTCACGGCATAGTTGAGGCCGACGAGACCGCCGCTTTCCTTGACCGCATCGAGCTGCCGGTCGGTGAGGTTGCGGGCGACCGGCGTCAGCGCATGCGCGTTCGAATGGCTGGCGATCAGCGGCTGGTCGGAGGTCTTGGCGACATCCCAGAACCCCTTCTCGGTGATATGGGCGAGATCGATCAGGATGCCGAGCGTATTGCAGGCCCTGACCAGTTCGAAGCCGTGGTCGGTGAGGCCGGGGCCGGTGTCGGGCGACATCGGAAAGGCAAACGGCACGCCATGGCCGAAGATGTTGTGGCGGCTCCAGACGGGGCCAAGCGACCCCAGGCCGGCGGCATGGAAGACTTCGAGATTGTCGAGGTCCGGATCGATCGCCTCGCAGCCTTCCATATGCATGACGGCTGCGAAAATGCCCTCTTCCATAGCCTTGCGGATCTCGGCGGTCGAACGGCACAGCCGCCAGGCGCCGGCGCGGTCGAGGCGCAGCGCGATCGATGCCTTTTCGAGCGCGATCGTCAGCGAGGGAAGATAATCGAGCGGGGTGGAGAGCGGCGTGACGTAATGGCCGTTCTGATCCGGCTCTTTCAGCACCAGCTCGCCCGACGGGATATAGATGGCGCAGAGACCGCCGGCCAGGCCCCCGGCCTTGGCCCGCGGCCCGTCGATATGGCCGCTCGGGGTGCCGTTGACAAATTCGGCAATCGGATCGCCGCCGGCCTTCATGTTCCGCCAGAGCCGCAGGAGCACGTCGTTATGGCCGTCGAACACCAGTTCCATGAAGTCTATTCCCGATTTTCTTGTGAAAGTTCCAAGGTGAGCAATGCGCCGATCCTAGCCAGCCCCTCCTCTTTCGCAAGCCGGAAAACGCGTCAGGCCGCCCAGCTCCCCTCACCCGCCTTTTTCAGCATCGGGGTTCTGAAAACACCGGCGACGCGCGGTCGCCACTCTGCGCCGAAGGCATCGAGCTTGTCGTGCCAGCGCTCCGATTGCAGCATGGCGGCGCCGATGACGACCGGTTCGATGCCGAGCGAGGCCATCAGGGTCAGGCCGGAGACGATCGAGGTGCCGCTGGAGATCACGTCGTCGACCAGCGCGACGCGCTTGCCCTTTATCAGCGGCAGCATGCGCGGATCGACATAGAGGCGCTTCTGCTGTTCCGGTGTCGTAATCGAGGAGAGCGGCACGGAGAGGCTCTCGTCGTACCAGAATTTTCGCGAGGTCCCGAGCGGTACATAGCGCGCATAACCCAGGGCCCGGGCGACGGCAGCGGCAAGCGTCAGGCCGAGCGTCGGCAGGCCGACGATCACTTCCGGGCGAAACGCCGCGAGCTTCGGCGCGAGATCGGCGGCAAGCGCGTCCTGAACGTCGAAACTCGCCTGGTTGATGATCAGCGAGGCGAGCGCATGCTCTCCGTCGGCAAGCGGCCGGATCGGCAGCCGGATCTGTCGGCCGTCCTCGAGCGTCGCCGGGAAGAAGCCGGAAAACGGCCCTGCCCGATCGAACGAACCCGCCGGATGGACGTCCTGCCAGAAATCATGCGGCTGCATTCGCTTTTCCTATTCGAGAATTTCGAGGATCGGCGATTCCAATAGCGTGCCGGTGGCGACATCGGCAATGCCGCGATCGGTCTGGTGCGGGCCGGGATTGCAGGCAAGCGTCGCGCCGAAACAGGCCTTGAACACGAGATAGGGCGGCTGCCAGTCGACGAGACGGTCCATGACGGCACGGATGTTTCGAAAACCTTCGGCAACCTCCGCCATCGGCGCTTCGGAGACGAGGCCGGAGAGCGGCAGCGGCAACAGTACTTCCACCTTGCCGCCGGTTGCGACCGCCATTCCGCCGCCGGCTTCGATCACCGCGTTGGCGGCCGCGGCCATGTCGGCCGGATCGGATCCGAAGACGGTGAGGTTGTGGCTGTCATGGGCGAGCGTGGTGGCGAATGCGCCCTTCCAGACGCCCCAGCCGGTCAGGAACCCAAGACGGGTGCGGCTGTCGGCACGGCCGTGGCGGTGGGTCACGGCGATCAGCGTCGCGCCCTCCGGGGGTACCACGTAACCATCGACGACATCCGCATCCGTCTGCCCCCAGTTCGTGAAGCGCGGACGATCGATCGTCGCAAGCCTGACTTTGCGGCCCTCGGCAGGCAGCTTGAAATCCTCCGCCCGGAGCGGCTGGAGCTTCACCGAGCCCTGCAGGAGAGAGGGATCGGTCGCATGAAGCCCGACCGTCATGACCCCGTCCCGCGCGATCCGCATGCCGCTGGCGAAGACGTGCCGGGCGCGAAAATCCTTGAGGTCGTCGAAGAGGACGATATCGGCCCGGCGGCCGGCGGCGATCAGGCCGAGGTCGGGACGACCGATGCGAACCGACGCATTGAGCGTCGCCGCCTGCAGCGCCCATTCCGGTTTCATCCCGTAGCGCACCAGCCGGCGCACCACGTCGTCGAGGCCACCGCCCTGAACCAGATCGTCAGGAAACACGTCGTCGGTACAGAGCGTCACCGTCTGCGGCAGGTGGCCGAGCGTATTGAGCGCCTCGACGAATTCCGGCAGAAGGTGATCGTGGGAACCGCGCATCTCGATGGTCAGGCCGGCGCGCAGCTTCGCCATCAGGTCGGCGCCGGAGACCAGCTCGTGGTCGGAGGTGATGCCCGACGCCATGAAGGCCGCCAGATCCGGGCCGGCCAGGCTGCGGGCATGGCCGCAGACGAGCTTTTCGGACACCAGCGCCGCCTGCACGATGGCGCTCATGCGCGGGTCGCGGTCGATGACGCCGCGCATGTTCATGACTTCGGCAAGCCCGCCGATCTTCGGCCAGAACAACATTTCCTCGATGGTGGCGGCGTCGAAATCGGCGCCGGCCATTTCCAGGCCGGGCGCGGACGGCACGCAGGACGGCGCCAGAACGACGGCGCGCAACGGCAGCGGCTTCACCGCCTCCAGCGCCCAGGCGACACCTTCGGTCCCATGCACGTTTCCGAATTCATGCGGATCCCAGACGATGGTCGTCACCCCGCGCGGCAGCACGGCGCCGGCATAGGTCGCCGGCGTCACCATCGAACTTTCGATATGCATATGCGTGTCGATCAGGCCGGGCGAGATGAACATGCCCGTCGCATCGACGATCTCCATGGCATCCGAGCGCGTGCCCGCCTCGTGGACGCTGGCGATCACCGGCCCGACAAGGCCGATATCGGCGGGGCGCAGCTCGCCCGTCACCATATCGACCAGCGTGCCGCCCGATATCAGGATGTCGAACGGCGCATCGCCGCGTGCCGCGGTGACGGCGCGATCACGCAAGCCCGGTTCGGTGAATTCCTGTACGCTTGAGATGATGTTCTTCACCAGCTCGCCTCCGCATGCAATGTCTCGAGAATGATCGCCTTCGCCTTCTCGACGTCAATCTCGACGCCGTAGGCCGCATTGAATTCGCCCCGCCCGGCGCGTGTCTCGATCACGGTGCGGCCCCGCGTCAGCGTGCCGGAAAGTTCGATGTCGAGCCGTGCCTCGCGCCAGGTAACGTGTTCGGGAAAGGCGAAGGCGACGGCCGCCACCGCATCGTAGAGCGCCATGGCCGGACGGCCGCGGCTGGTGGCGATCGCCACGAAACCGGCGAGCAGATCGGCGACCAGTTCCGCATTGCGCCCGCCGGCAGCCCGGATCGGCGCAACGTCTTGCGGTCCGCAGAGCACCTTGCGACAGAGATCGAGATCGATCATCCGCAACGGGATCTTGTGGGCGAGCACGATCGCCAGCGCTTCCGGATCGGCAAAGGCGTTGAACTCGGCGGATGCCGTGTGATTGCCGGTGGTGACGCCGCCGCCCATCCAGGTGAGGTCGGTGATCCTTGCCGCGAGATCCGGCCGGGCCAGCGCCACCGCCGCGATATTGGTGAGCGGACCAAGCGCCATGATGCGGCGCTCGCCCTCTTCTTCTTCGCCATCCTCCCTGCCCTTTTCGAGCCAGGCGCAGAGCGCTTCGAATGCGTCGGTATGGAACGTGTCGGGGGCTTCCGGCAGGGCCTGGCCCGCAGTCGGGATGCCGCTCTCGCCGAGAATGCCGGTTGCGGTCTCCAGCCTCGCCAGCACCGGTGCGGCGCGACCGGCATGCACCGGAAACGGCCAGACGAAGGCCGATGCGGCGCCGGCCGCGTTGCGCCGGACATGTTCCAGCGGCGCATTGCCGAAGACCAGCGAAACGCCGTCAATGCCGAGCCCGGCATGCGCCGCGACCATGATCGCGGCGACGTCGTCGAAGCCCATGTCGGTGTCGATCCAGATGCCCATGTCAGCCGCTCCTTACACGAACCGCGACAGCGGCGCGGCCTTTTCGGCCGGCAGATCGAAGGACAGCCCGGCGCCCAGCGCATGCGCCGGCTGGCTCGCCTCCACCTCGGCCTTGATCGGGCCGAGCGGGCTATCCAGCAGATACTCCCTGCTGTCGCCGGCAAAGGATGTACCGCGCACGGTGCCCTGGAAAGGACCTGTCCCCAGGGTCACCATACGCGGCCGCCAGGCAAGACCCGCCGCTGAAGGGGTCTTGCCCGAGAGATCGACCAGACCTGCGCTGGTCTTCATCTTTCCGTTTTCGAGCGGGAAAATGTTTTCGAACCCGACAAAGTCCGCAACGAAGGACGATGTCGGGCGGTTGTAGATGTCTTCCGGCGAACCGATCTGCTCTATCTTACCGCTCTTCATGACCACAATGCGGTCGGCGAGCGCCAAAGCTTCGGCCTGGTCGTGGGTGACGAAGATCATCGTCACGCCGGTCTCCTTCTGGACGCGCTGCAACTCGGTGCGCATGTCCAGACGCAGTCGGGCGTCGAGATTGGAGAGCGGCTCGTCGAGCAGCAGAACCTTCGGCTCCATCACCATCGACCGGGCAAGCGCCACGCGCTGCTGCTGGCCGCCGGAAAGCTCGGCCGGCTTGCGGTTGGCGAAGGTCGAAAGGCCGACAGACTTGAGGCCGGACTGGACCTTGGCATCGAGCTCAGGCCCGCGCATGCCCTTGAGTTTCAGCCCGAAGGCGACGTTCTCGTAGACGGACAGATGCGGGAAGAGCGCATAGGACTGGAACATCAGACCGACGGCGCGTTTGTTGGCGGGCACGCGGGTGATATCGGCGCCATCCAGGCGCACGTGGCCGCTTTTCACCGCCAGCAGGCCGGCGATCGCCCGCATCGTCGTCGTCTTGCCGCAGCCGGAGGGGCCGAGCAGCGCGATCAGCTCGCCCTTGCCGATGTTGAGATCGAGGTTCGCGACAGCGACGGAATCGCCATAGGCGAGCGTCAGCTTTTCGAGAGAGAGATAGGACGCATCAGACATAGCGGGAGAACCCCAGGAAACGTTCGGCAATGAAGACGATGCCGATGGAAAGGAAGGCGAGCAGCGAGGAAAGCGCCGCGACGGACGGATCGAAGACGATTTCCATATAGGCGATCATGTCGACCGGCAGGGTGCGCACGCCCGGCCCCGACAGGAACAGCGAGACCGGCACCTGGTTGAAACTGGTGACGAAGCCGAGGATGAAGGCCGACATGATGCCGCCGCGGATATTCGGCATCACCACCCGGAAGAAGGCGCCCAGCCGCGACGAGCCGAGCAGCACCGCCGCTTCCTCGATATCGGAGCGCAGGTTGTCGAGGCTGGCCGACACGACCCGCACCGCATAGGGCAGAACCAGCGCCGTATGGGCGAGGAACAGCGCCGGCGTGATGCCGACCTGGAAGGGCACGACGATATAGCGCAGCAGCGCCAGCCCGACGATGATGCCCGGCACGATGATCGGCGCGGAAACGACGGTGCGCACGATTTCCGCACCCGGCAGCTTGTAGCGCGACAGCGCATAGGAGGCCGGGATGCCCAGAACCAGTGCCGCCGCCGTGCCGCCGATCGCCAGGAACAGCGACATGCCGAACGAGGCGCGGAAACTCTCGACCGTGAACACCTTGGCGATCCAGCGCAGCGAAAAGCCCTGCGGCGGGAAGGCGAGCGTCTCGCCGGCCGAAAACGAGGCCGCGACGATGATCAGGAATGGCCCGATCAGGAAGGCGATCACCAGCAAGAGCGTGATCGGGATGAAGAGGCTGCGCGCCGTCATTGCGGGCTCCTCTGCTTGTTGCGCGCCGTGGCGACGCGCTTCAGGAGAATGTTGGCGGCAAAGCTCATGACGATCAGGATGAAGGCGATGACGCTTGCGGCGACGAAATTGTTGGAAACCGAAACCTGCTGGTAAAGCAGCGTTTCCAGCATCAGCACCTTGGAGCCGCCGAGGATGGCAGGCGTGATATAGGCGGTCAGCGAGCCGGTGAAGACCAGCGTGCCGCCGATCACGAGGCCCTCCTTGGTCAGCGGCAGCACCACCTTCCAGAACACCTGGAACCAGTTGGCGCCGAGCACCCGGGCCGCCGGTATCGCGTCCTTCGGCATGTTCTCGAGCGCCGAGATCAGCGAGATGATCATCAGCGGCAGGAAGAGCTGCAACAGGCCGATGAAGATCGCCGTCTCCGAAAACAGGATGCGCAGCGGCGCTTCGGTGATGCCGAGCGCCTGGAAAGCCTGGTTGACGATGCCGGTCCGGCCGAGGATGACGATCCAGGCATAGGTGCGGGCGACCGGCGAGATCATCAGCGGCAGCACGACGAGGCCGGTGACCTTGCCCTTGGCGCCGGGCTCCAGGCTGACGATCGCGAACGCCGCTGCATAACCGATCACCGCCGAGGCGATGGTGACGAGAGCGCCGAGCCTGAGCGTGCGCAGAAAGACGGCCTGGTTCAGCGGATTGGAGAAGAAATCCGTATAGGCGGAAATCGTCCAGCCGCCGGCGGGCGCGCGAAATCCATCCGACAGCAGGATCACCACGGGCACGAGAAACACCGCCGCCGCGAAGATCGCGGCCGGCAGCGCAAGCGCCAGCGCTTCAGTCCTGTTCTGGAACATTGGTCGTCTTTCTCCTGCGCCGTCCGGTCCGGACGGCTTTGATCTTGATCTAGTGCGTGCCCCTCATCCGCCCTGCCGGGCACCTTCTCCCCGTCGGGACGGGGAGAAGGACACGAGCGGCGGACTCTTCGAGCCCGTCTTCCCTCCGGCGAAGGAATGGGCCGAAACGGGGCGGCATATCCCTTCTCCCCGCGAGCGGGGAGAAGGTGGCGGCAGCCGGATGAGGGGCACGCCGCAGATGGAAAGGCTTACTGCCCCACCTTCTCGTTCCAGGTCTTGAGCCAGCCGGCACGGTTGTCGAGGGCGACGGCGGACGGGATCAGCTTCAGGCTCTTTGCCGTTTCCTCGCCATAGGTGAGGTTGTTGGCGATCGCGTCGGAAAGCTTGACGTCCTTGTTGGCCGGGCTGTCGATCAGCTTTTCGGCGAGCTTGGTCTGAACATCGGTGGACAACCAGTAATCCATGAACTGCAGGGCGAGCTCCTGGTTCTTGGCGCCCTTGGTGAGGATCATGACGTTCATGCCGCCCGTCTGGCCTTCCTTCGGCATGGCCCAGGCGATCGGGAAGCCGAGCTTGGTGAACGGAGCCCAGGTGAAGCGGCCGATCGGCGCTGCCCAGATTTCCTCCTGCTGCATCAGCTGCACGAGCTGCGAGGATTTTTCATAGAAGGTGACGAGCTCGCCCTTCTTGGCGCCGACGGCTTCGATCGGAGCCTTGAGGTCCGGCGTGTCCTTGCCGAGAGCCTGGCCCAGCATGTAGAGCGCCGGCGGGCCCTGGTTGGTGGTGACATTAGGCCATGCGACATGGCTTGCATATTCCGGCTTCAGGAGATCCGCCCAGCTTTCGATCTTCATCTTGTCGGAACGATAGGCGATCGAGGTGGCGTAGAACGTATAACCGACGCTCATGCCGTCCTTGTTCGGGTCCTTGGCGACGTCATAGAGCTTGCCGAAATTGGCGAGCTTCGACGTGTCGATCTTGTCGATCAGGCCGGCGCGGGAGGCGGCGAGCGCATCCGCCATCGACACGACGGCCATGTCGACGACCGGGTTGGCCTTGTTGGCTTCCATCTTGGCAATGCGTTCGACGCTGTTGCCGGTCTCGACGACCAGCTTGCAGCCGCAGATCTTCTCGAAGGGTTCGTAGACGATCTGCTTGTATTCGTCCTGGGCGAGCGCATAGACGGAAATCGTCAGCGTCTTCTGCTGGGCGAGCGCCGGGGTTTGTGCGGCGCCGATGGTAAGCATCAGGGCGGCGCCGGATGCGAGAATGACCTTGTTCATGATTTGAGTTCTCCTGCTGTCGGCTTGTTTGGGGTTCTGGCGTCTGAACTGGCATGTAAATTGGCAGTGCCCGTCGACTGGCGTACGACGAGCTGCATCGGGACCCGGTCGGTCTCGGAGGTCACCCTGCCGGCAACAACCTCGTTCTCATCGCCCCCCGGCTCGCCCTCGGATTCGATGGCCCGCATGAGCGCCGCGATCGCGAGATCGGCGATGGCAGCCATATCCATCCGCACGGTGGTGAGTGCTGGGGTCACCACCGGCGACCAGATGAGGTCGTCGAAACCGGTGACGCTGACCATTTCCGGCACGCCGATGCCGGCGCGCTGCAGCTCGGTCAGCGCCCGAAGCGCCGAAAGGTCGGAGACCGCCGCAAAAGCCGTGAACCCCGCCGCCGCCTTGTCTGCGAGACCGAGCGGGCAGCCTTCGCCGGAGACAGCCTCGACCCTTTCGATCCACATCGTCTCGCATTCGGCGTCCGGGCCGAGACCGGCCTTCAGCCCGCCGATCCGGTCGTTCTGCACGTTCGAGGATATGCTGGTGCCGATCAGCAGGACCTTGGCGTGGCCCAGCTCGGCAAGATGCCGGCCCATCTGCGCACCGCCTTCCCAGTGGTCGGCAGAAACCGTGTTGCCGGGGGTGGAGGGCGTGTCGATGACGGCGACCGGGCAGCCGATATCGGCGATCCGCGTGCCGCGCCGGGGAACGATGACCATGCCATCGACGCCGCGTTCCAGAAGCCGGCCGATCGCTTCCGTCTGGGTGGCGATGTCGCCGCGGGAGTCGGCGATCAAAACGCCGTAGCCGGCATTCGAGGCGGCGTTCTCGATCGCCTGGGCGATCTGCGGAAAGAGCGGATTGGCAATGTCGGGTAGCACGAGGCCGAGCACGCCGGTACGGCCGGTGCGCAGCGCCCGCGCGGTGAGGCTCGGCACGTAACCGAGTTCGATTGCCTTGGCGCGCACCTTCTCGATGAGCTCCGGAGAGACCCGCCCCTTGCCCGAAAGCGCATTCGACACGGTCGCAGCCGACACGCCAAGCGCGGCGGCGATTGCGCTCATGTTGGAGCCGGGACGGGGTGAAGCCATGATAGTCTCTGATTAAACGTTTAAGCACGCATACTTTGATGAAAAGGCTTTGTCGAGTCGTTTGTAACTACCGGCCGACCAATATCCCCACATCCTGCCTTGACTCTTTGGCTTCGACCAGTGGAAATCCTCAAGGTATTCACGAGGGAAGAGCGATGCGGGACGACGAGATCACCGGACTTTCGGCGACAGCCCTTTCGGAAGCGATCCACGACGGTCGGACCTCCTGCGTTCGGGTAATGACCGCCTATCTCGACCGGATCGACAGGCTCAATCCGGCAATCAACGCGATCGTCAGCCTGCGCGGCCGGGACGCGCTTCTGGCCGAGACGGCCGAATGCGATGCCGAGCTTGTTTCCGGAAAATCGCGCGGCTGGATGCATGGAATGCCGATCGCCATCAAGGATCTCTGCGAGGTGAAGGGCATCCGCTGCACCTACGGCTCGCCGATCTTTGCCGACTTCGTGCCCGACAAGGACGAGGTAATGGTCGAGCGCATCCGCGCGTCCGGCGCGATCATCATCGGCAAGACCAATACGCCGGAACAGGGGCTCGGCTCGCAGAGCTACAACCCGGTGCACGGTGTCACGAGAAATCCTTACGACCTGACCAAAACCGTCGGCGGATCGAGCGGCGGCGCGGCGGCGGCCCTTTCGGCGCATCTCCTGCCGGTCGCCGATGGCGGCGACCAGATGGGCTCGCTACGCAACCCCGCCGCCTTCAACAATGTCGTCGGTTTCCGCCCAAGCTTCGGCCGCGTCCCCTCCTCCCTGAAGCCCGAAAGCTTCCTCGGCCAGCTTTCCGTGCTCGGGCCGATGGGCCGCACCGTGCGCGATGTCGCCGCCCTGCTTTCGACCCAGGCCGGCTACGATCCGCGCGATCCGCTGTCCCTGCCGACCGAGGACCTGACGCCGCGGGAAGGCCGCGATTTTTCCGGCGCCCGCATCGCCTGGCTCGGCGATCTATGCGGTTACCTGCCCTTCGAACCCGGCGTGCTCGACCTCTGCCGGGCGACGCTGCCGGTCTTCGAAAAGATCGGCTGCACCGTCGAAAATCTCGTGCCGGATTTCGACATGGCCGACGTCTGGCGCTCCTGGACGACACTGAGAAGTTGGCTGACCGCCAGCGGCATGCGCGACAATTACGACGATCCCGCCAAGCGCGCCAGGATGAAGCCGGAGATCATCTGGGAAATCGAACGCGGGCTCGACATGAGCGCCCGCGAAATCCATTTCGCCTCCAAGCGCCGCAGCGCCTGGTATCAATATCTGCTGACGGTGTTCGACAGTTACGACTACCTGATCCTGCCCGCCGCCCAGGTCTTCCCCTTCGATGCGGAAACCCACTGGCCGAAGGAGATCGCGGGGCGGACCATGGACACCTATCACCGCTGGATGGAAGTCGTCATCCCCGCCTCGATGGCCGGCCTGCCGGTCGCCGCCATGCCCGCCGGTTTCGGCGACAACGGCCTGCCCGCCGGCATCCAGATCATCGGCCGCCCGCGCGCCGACAAGGCGGTGCTGGAGATCGCGCTGGCTTATGAGGAGGCGACGGACTGGCTGGGTAGGAGGCCGACGCTTTAGCCGCGAGGGCCCAACGGACTCCCTCTAATCTCCCCCCTTGAGGGGGAGATGTCACGAAAGTGACAGAGGGGGGTGCAGCCGCGAACTCAATAGAAGAGGGAGTATGCCGCGATACCCCCCTCTGCCCTGCCGGGCATCTCCCCCTCAAGGGGGGAGATCGACATGCCGCACCGTTTTGCCCTCTCAGCCCTTTTGGTTCAACCGGTTAAGCCTCTGCCCTTGTGGGAGGGTTAAGACCACCTCAGCGCCTACCACCCCACCACATCCACATTCTCCCGATACCTTCCCACCTCCTCCAGCAGCCACGCCCGGAAAGCCACCACCGGCCGGAAACCCGTCTTGCTCATCGGCGCCACCGCATAATAGGCGCTGGGGCTCGTTACCTGATGCGGAAAGGCCTCGACGAGCTGGCCGCTCGCCAGCTCCGAGTCGATCAGGAAAAGCGGCATCAGCGCGACGCCGAGCCCGGCGATACAGGCCTGCGCGACATTGCCGAACTGCTCGAACCGCATGCCCTGCGCCGGCGTGCCGGTAACGCCGAGGCTTTCGAACCAGTGGTTCCAGGCGCCCGGCCGCGAGGCCATGTGCAGCAGCGGCAGGCGCATGAGGTCCTCGCCCTTTTTGATCGGATGCGCGGCAAGGAACGCCGGCGATGAGACCGGCGCCACCATTTCCTCCATCAGGAAGGTGCACTCCGCCCCTGGCCAGTCCGGCCCCTTTTCACCCATGGGCCCAATATGGATCGCCATGTCGATGCCGTCGCGGTCGAAATCGAAAATGCCGATCCGGGTGGCGAAATTGAGGGTGATCTCCGGGTGCCGGGCGACGAATTGCGGGATGCGCGGCATCAGCCAGCGGGTGCCGAACGTCGGCAGGATGGCAAGGTTCAACTGGTCGCTATGCCGTTTGGTCATGACGGCCAGCGAGGCCGAGCGGATCTGCGACAGTGCGTTGGCGACCGCCTTGGCATAATCAGCGCCGGCGGCCGTCAGCGCCACGCCGCGGCTGGTGCGGTCGAACAGCTGGATGCCAAGCTGCTCTTCCAGCCCCGAAACCTGCCGGCTGATCGCACCTTGCGTCAGCGACAGCTCTTCCGCAGCCCCCGAAAAGCTGCCGAGCCGCGCGACGGAATCGAAGGCGGCGAGCGCCGAGGTGGAGGGAAGCAGTTTTCGCGAGAGGCTGACCATGCCCTATTACTATAGATCATGGCAGGATGAGTAAACGGTGCTTGCTCTCCGGCACCGGCTGGCGATAATTCTTCAAACTTCAAATTGCCAAAATCGAAACCGGAGGCGAGACCCGTGGCTTTTTCCTGGAACGACCCTTTTCTTCTCGAAGAACAGCTGACCGAAGAGGAGCGGATGATCCGCGATGCGGCGGCCGCCTTCGCCAAGTCCGAACTCGCGCCGCGCGTCAACGAAGCCTATCTCGATGAAACCACCGACAAGGGCCTGTTCAGGCTGATGGGCCAGACCGGCCTGCTCGGCGTCACCCTGCCGGAGGAATACGGCGCCGCTAACGCCTCCTACGTCGCCTACGGCCTCGTCGCCCGCGAGATCGAACGCATCGACAGCGGCTACCGCTCGATGATGAGCGTGCAGTCGTCGCTGGTCATCTACCCGATCTATGCCTATGGCTCCGACGAACAGAAGAAGAAATACCTCCCCGGCCTCGTCTCCGGCGAACTGATCGGCTGTTTCGGCCTGACCGAGCCGGATGCCGGCTCCGACCCGGGCGGCATGAAGACCCGCGCCGAAAAGATCGAGGGCGGCTATCGCCTGCGCGGCTCGAAAATGTGGATTTCCAACGCGCCGATCGCCGACGTCTTCGTCGTCTGGGCGAAGTCGGAAGCCCATAACAACGAGATCCGCGGTTTTGTGCTCGAAAAGGGCATGAAGGGCCTCTCCGCTCCGAAGATCGGCGGCAAGCTGTCGCTGCGCGCCTCGATCACCGGCGAGATCGTGCTCGACAGCGTCGAAGTCGGCGAGGATGCGATCCTGCCGAACGTTTCGGGCCTCAAGGGTCCCTTCGGCTGCCTCAACCGCGCCCGCTACGGCATTTCCTGGGGTGTCATGGGCGCTGCCGAAGACTGCTGGTTCCGCGCCCGCCAATACGGCCTCGACAGAAAGCAGTTCGGCAAGCCGCTCGCCGGCATGCAGCTCTACCAGAAGAAGCTCGCCGACATGCAGACCGAAATCACGCTTGGCCTGCAGGCTTCGCTGCGCGTCGGCCAGCTGATGGACCAGCACAAGATGGCCCCGGAAATGATCTCGATCGTCAAGCGCAACAATTGCGGCAAGGCGCTCGACATTGCCCGCCAGGCTCGCGACATGCATGGCGGCAACGGCATCCAGATCGAATACCACGTGATGCGCCATTCGCAGAACCTCGAAACGGTCAACACCTACGAGGGCACGCACGACGTCCACGCCCTGATTTTGGGCCGCGCCCAGACGGGCATTCAGGCGTTCTTCTGAGCGGAAACTATACCGCTTTGACAAACCGGCCCGGCCGCTTTCCAGCGCGCCGGGCCTTCTTATGCCCGCATTTTCGGCCAAGCAGCGATCGTCTGTTTAGGCGCTCGCGCGAAGGGTGGCGAGAAGTTCATCAAGCTGCCTGAACTGTTCGGGCATCGCCCCTTCCATGCCGGCACAGGACTCGTCGCAGGCTTCTTTGGAAGGATAGAGTTCGCTCAGCACCAGCAGCGTCTTGCCATACCGTTCTTCGAAGGTGACCGTGGTCACGGAGCCGTTTTCGCTTTCGTCATTGGTCCAGACGAGGCGCGAGGGCGGCGACACTTCGAGATATTTGCCGAAGAAGGTCATCGAGCTATCGGCATCATGTCCGAACGTGACGCTGTAGCCGCCTCCGGTGCGGACATCCATCTCGCAGGAAAGAAGCGGGACGCCGCTGGATTTCGGCGCCCACCACTGCTTGAACAATTCGGGCTTGGTCCACGCGTCGAATACGAGGCGGACCGGGCCGTTGAAACTGCGCGTCACCACGAGTTCGCGTTCGGACCTCCGCTCGACCGCGGTATGGCCGTCACTCACATTCGTACCCATCGATTTTCTCCTTCCGTTTCAAAGCATCGACGGCTTCTTTCAGCACG
Organism: Neorhizobium sp. 2083; assembly: GCF_031455615.1. Classification (NCBI taxonomy): domain Bacteria; kingdom Pseudomonadati; phylum Pseudomonadota; class Alphaproteobacteria; order Hyphomicrobiales; family Rhizobiaceae; genus Neorhizobium; species Neorhizobium sp. 2083. The sequence continues at coordinate 763,491 of NZ_JAVDTC010000002.1, forward strand.
TCGAAGCGCGGCTTCTTGATCTCTTGGCCTGATCGATCCAGGCCGCCTTCCACCGGCTGGCATGGCCAGCCGGCAATGGACCATCGTTGGGGGATGCCTCCTTAACCCCGCCGGGCAGCCTCGATCGCCGCAACGTCGATTTTCTGCATTTTCATCATCGCGTCGAATGCGCGCTTTGCCTCGGCGCCACCGGCTGCCATGGCCTCCAGGAGGACGCGTGGCGTGATCTGCCAGGAAATGCCCCACTTGTCCTTGCACCAGCCGCATTCGCTTTCCTGACCGCCATTACCGACGATGGCGTTCCAGTAGCGGTCGGTTTCCTCCTGGTTCTCGGTCGAAATCTGGAAGGAAAAGGCTTCGTTGTGCTTGAAGATGGGGCCGCCGTTCAGGCCAATGCAGGCGACGCCTGCAACGGTGAACTCCACCACAAGCACGTCTCCCTGTTTGCCGTCCGGATAATCGCCGGGCGCGTGGGTGATCGCGCCGACCGCGCTATCCGGAAAGGTCTTGGCGTAAAAGCGGGCAGCCTCTTCTGCGTCCTTGTCGAACCACAGGCAGATCGTGTTCTTTGCCATTTCATTTCTCCCTTTTGAAATCTGGCTACTCGGCCGTTGGTCACGACCATGCCTTAAAGACGCAGGTACTTTCGGCGATCCGACATCCATTCGAAAAAAACTGAAAATCCTCCATCGCCTCCGACATCCGTTCGCCATCGGCGAATTCTGCCCCTCATCCAGCCGCGGCTTTAACGCAAAAAATTCGCTTTAAAGCCGCGCACACCGTTGATTACCGGGCGCAGATATCTTAACTCAGGCACCGGATTCCCCCCGCGCATCCGCCGGCGGCTCCGGAAGGCCTCCCGCGTCTTCAGCCCGTCCCGCCCGCAATGTTTCAAACCGAAAGTGGACACCATGCACAGCTATCCGAACGTCAAGCTTTTCATCAACGGCGAATGGCGCGATGCCATCGGCGGCGAAACCCTCGAGGTTTCCGATCCCGCGACCGAAGAAGTGATCGGCAGAATAGCCCATGCCCGCAAGGCGGATCTGGATCTGGCGTTGGAAGCAGCGGACAAGGGCTTCAGGATCTGGCGCGACACCTCGCCTTTCGACCGTTCCAAGGTGATGCGCAAGGCTGCCGACCTGCTGCGTCAGCGCGTCGACCAGGTCGCCTATTACATGACCCGCGAACAGGGCAAGCCGCTCGCCCAGTCGAAAATGGAGGTGATGGGCGCCGCCGACACCATCGACTGGTTCGCCGAAGAAGCCCGCCGCACCTACGGTCAGGTCATCCCGGCCCGTTTCACGGGCGTCTCGCAGCTTGCGATCAAGGTGCCGGTCGGCCCGGTCGCAGCCTTCACGCCCTGGAATTTCCCGCTCAACCAGGTGGTCCGCAAGCTCTCCGCAGCCGTTGCCACCGGTTGCTCGATCATCGTCAAGGCGCCTGAGGAAACCCCGGCATCGCCTGCCGAACTGATCCGCGCCTTCGTCGATGCCGGCGTGCCCGCGGGTGTCGTCAACCTCGTCTACGGCATTCCGGCCGAGATTTCCGAATACCTGATCGCGCATCCGGTCATCCGCAAGATCTCGTTCACCGGCTCGACCCCGGTCGGCAAGCATCTGGCGGCGCTGGCCGGCAAGCACATGAAGCGCGCCACGATGGAACTCGGCGGCCATGCGCCGGTGATGATCTTCGACGATGCCGATCTCGAAAAGGCGATCGAAGTGACCGCCATGTCGAAGTTCCGCAATGCCGGCCAGGTCTGCGTCGCGCCGACCCGCTTCCTCGTGCAGGACGGCATCGCCGACAAGTTCACCGCCGGCTTCGTCAAGGCGGCGCAGGCGATCAAGGTCGGCAACGGCCTGGAAGAGGGTGTCGGCATGGGCCCGCTCGCCAACGAGCGCCGCATCCCGGCCATGGAAGCGCTGATCCAGGACGCCATCAGCCATGGCGGCGAACTGAAGACCGGTGGCCACCGCATCGGCAACAAGGGCCACTTCTTCGAGCCGACCGTTCTCGCCGAAGTCCCGACCTCGGCCAATATCATGAACGACGAACCCTTCGGCCCGGTGGCGATCATCAACCGCTTCTCGCATTACGACGATGCGATCGCGGAAGCCAACCGCCTGCCCTTCGGCCTCGCCTCCTATGCCTTTACCGGCTCGGTCAGGACCGCCCATGCGCTGAGCCGCCAGGTGGAAGCCGGCATGCTGACCATCAACCACAACGGCCTTGCGCTTCCGGAAGTGCCGTTCGGCGGCATCAAGGACTCGGGCTACGGCACGGAAGGCGGCTCGGAAGCCACCGAAGCCTATCTCGAAACCCGTTTCGTCAGCCAGATGAGCTGATCCGACGGTTTTTCGACCTAAGTTCTCAACGCCGGTCGGTGCTGACGCATCGGCCGGCGTTTTCTTTTGCGCTTGCCGCTTGCGTCCGAGTCGAATACGAAAACAAACAGTGAACACCGGATGAAGCGCCATGGCCGAGACTGAGACCGAAGCAGCACCGCTCCTGAAGGAAATCTTCAACCGCGAGCGCCTGGAGCATTTCGCCCGCGAGACGGTCGCCGTGCATCCGGGTTTCGACGGCGCACGTTTCCTGACGCTCGCCTCCATCGGCCTCGACGATCTCAGCATCATGCAGCGGCTGCGGCAGATCGCGGTCGTCTACCACGACATTCTGCCCGGCGGTTTTGCGACCAATCTCGAAATCCTCCGGGCGCTCGCGCCGCGCGTCAACCACGGCTTCGCCTCGATGGTCCTGCCGGAATATGTGGCGCTCTACGGCCAGGACCATTTCGACCTGTCGATGGATGCGCTCGCCTTCTTTACCCGCTTCGGCTCGTCCGAATTCGCCGTCCGGCATTTCCTGGCGAAGGACCTCGCCCGGACGCTGAAGGTGATGGAACGCTGGTCGCGGGACGACAACGAGCATGTGCGCCGGTTGTCGAGCGAAGGCTGCCGGCCACGCCTGCCCTGGTCCTTCCAGTTGAAAGAGCTGATTGCCGACCCGTCGCCCGTCGCCCCGATCCTCGAAAACCTGCGGAGCGATCCGAGCCTTTATGTCCGCAAGTCCGTCGCCAACCATCTGAACGACATCACCAAGGATCACCCGGCCTGGGTCTTCCACCGGATCGCCGACTGGCCGAAGGACGACCCGTGCACGGCCTGGATCATGAAACAGGCGCTGCGCACGCTGATCAAGAAGGGCGACACCCGGGCGCTGCACTTCTTCGGCGCCGGGCATAAGGCGGAGGTGACGGTCGAGAGTTTTTCCGTGACACCGTCATCCCTGAAACTCGGCGGGGCGGTGAAGATATCGGCAAGGCTCGTCTCGACCGCATCGTCGCCGCAGAAGCTCGTCATCGACTATGCGGTCCACTACGTGAAGAAGGCGGGCGGAACCTCGAAGAAGGTCTTCAAGTGGAAGGAGGTCACCCTTGATCCGGGCCGGACCTTGGAACTCGCGATCAGCCGCGCCATTCGCGACTTCACCACCCGCGTTCATTATGCCGGACGGCATGCGGTCGAGCTGATCGTCAATGGCGAGGTGCTGGCCGAGGGCGTGTTCGAGCTTCTGGCGTAGAATCTTCAACCGAATCGACCGAGCGGCCCTTCACCCCGCCTCCGCTTCGCTCGGCGCACCCTCTCCCCGCTCGCGGGGCGAGGGGGGGAACGGAGACGGCGCGGCACGTGTCCTTCTCCCCGCAGGCGGGGAGAAGGTGCCGGCAGGCGGATGAGGGGCATCTCCCGCCCCCGAAACCCGCTCACCCCAGCGCAAACACCTTCGCGCGCCGCAATGTCACGAACCCACCGTCGCCGGCCTGCAGCGCGCGTTCCGGCTCGACGTCGAATTCCAGCTGCTCACCCGTCTCGGCGGTCGCCAGCACCCGCCGTCCGTCCGGGCGGTCGAGGACGCGGGTGATGCTGGCCGGAATGCCCGGTCCCTGGGCGGACCAGTCGAGATCGGCCGGACGCGCGTAAAGTTCGGCCTTGCCGTCCGCCATGCCGGAGACATCGATCGCCGCGCCGCTGGCATAGGCCCGGCCGTCGCGCACTTCGGCGGCAAGCACATTGGCGTCGCCGAGGAATTTCATCACGAACGCCGATTGCGGGTTGCGGCAGACTTCCTCCGCCGTGCCCTGCTGGATGATATGGCCGTCCTTCAGGATGACGACGCGGTCGGCAAGATCCAGCGCCTCTTCCTGGTCGTGGGTCACGAAGATCGTGGTGATGCCGAGCTCGCGGTGGATCTCACGCAGCCAGCGGCGCAGGTCGTGGCGCACATTGGCGTCGAGCGCGCCGAACGGCTCGTCGAGCAGCAGAACCTTGGGATCGACCGACAGCGCCCGGGCGAGCGCCACCCGCTGCCGCTGGCCACCGGAGATCTGCGCCGGGAACCGGTCGCCGAGACCTTCGAGGCGCACGAGCCGTAGCAACTCGGCGACGCGGGCTTCGATCGCTGCCTTCTCGCGCTTTACCCGGGAAACCTTCATGCCGAAGGCGATGTTTTCCGCCACCGTCATATGCGGGAAAAGCGCGTAGTGCTGGAAAACGAAGCCGACGCCGCGGTCGCGCACGGGAATGTCGGTCGCGTCCTGGTCGCCGAAATAGATGTGGCCGCCATCGGCATATTCGAGGCCTGCGACCATGCGCAGGATGGTCGTCTTGCCCGAACCGGAAGGGCCGAGCAGCGCGACGAGCTCGCCGCTTTCGATCTCCAGTGAGACATCCCGCACGGCGCGAAAAGTCTCGAAGGTTTTGACCACGTGGTCGAGGCGGATTTTCATGAGGTTTTCTCCGCGGGACTGGCAACGAGAGCAGGCCGGGTGGCGGGGCGACGGACCCGGCCGGCGCCTTGCCGTTCCAGCGCCACCTTGGCGATGATGGTGAAGACGGCGATGAGCGCCAGGATGGAGGAGGCGGCAAAGGCGCCGGCCGCCTGGTAGTCGTGGTAGAGCAGTTCGATATGCAGCGGCAGCGTATTGGTCTGGCCGCGGATATTGCCCGAAACGACCGAGACCGCGCCGAACTCGCCCATGACGCGGGCGTTGCACAGCACGACGCCGTAAAGCAGCGCCCATTTGATGTTCGGCAGCGTCACCGAGAAGAAGGTGCGCCAGCCGGAAGCGCCAAGCGAGGTTGCCGCCTCTTCGAGATCGCGCCCCTGCGCCTGCATCAGCGGGATCAGCTCGCGGGCGACGAAGGGGGCGGTCACGAACATCGAGGCGAGGATGATGCCGGGTATCGCGAACAGGATCTTGACGCCGTAATCATCGAGCGTCGGGCCAAAAATGCCCTGCAGGCCGTAGACGAACAGATAGGCGACGCCGGCGACGATCGGCGACACCGAGAACGGGATCTCGATCACGACCAGCAGGAAACGCTTGCCCCGGAAATCGAACTTGGTGATCGACCACGCGGCCGCCACCCCGAAAGCGGTGTTGACAGGCACCGCGACCAGCGCCGTCAAAACGGTAAGCCCGATCGCATGCAGCGTATCGGGATGCGCGATGGTGTCCCGATAGACCTGCCAGCCTTTGGAAAAGGCTTCCACGCCGATGATCAGAAGCGGCGCAAGGATCAGGAACGCGCCGACGATCAGCACGATGCCGATCAGCAGACGGCGGAAGAGCGGCCCGTCGCCGACGCGCGGCGGTTTGCGGCCTCTGGGTGTGGCGCTCATGGTCAGTTCCTCACCGTGTAGCGAAGCGCCCGCGACTGCATCCAGTTGGTGAGCGCGAGCATGACGAAGGCGGTGAGCAGCAGCACCGAGGCAATCGCCGCAGCCGCCTGATAGTCGTATTCCTCCAGCCGGATGAAGACGAGCAACGCGGTGATCTCCGTCGACATCGGCTGGTTGCCGGCGATGAAGATGATCGCGCCGAATTCACCGAGCGAGCGGGCGAAGGAAAGCGACACGCCGGCCAGCAGCGCCGGGGTCAGGAGCGGCAGGATGACCTTGCGGAAGATCGTCCAGTCCGAGCCGCCGAGCGACTGCGCTGCCTCTTCCAGCGCCGGATCGAGATCCTCCAGCACCGGCTGCACGGTCCGCACGATGAAGGGCAGCGAGGTGAAGCACATGGCGATCATGATGCCGAGCGGCGTATAGGCGACCTTGACGCCGAGATCGGCGAGGATGGAGCCGAACCAGCCGTTGGCGGTGAACAGCGCCGTCAGCGAAATGCCGGCAACCGCCGTCGGCAATGCGAACGGCAGATCGACCATGGCATCGACGATGCGCCAACCCGGAAAGCGGTAGCGCGTCAGCACCCAGGCAAGTGCTAAGCCGAAGAACAGGTTGAAGATCGTGGCGCCCAGCGCGCTGAGAACGGTGACGCGGTAGCTGGCGAGCGCCCGGGTGGAGGAAACGATCCGCCAGTAGTCCTCCGGACCGAGGCTCGCCGCCTTGAAGACGAGCGCCACCAGCGGCAGGACGACGATCAGCCCGACATAAAGCAGCGTCACACCCAGCGACAGGCGTAATCCGGGCAGGACATTGCGTCTCAAGCGGTCGTTTCCTTTTCACAGCAAAACCCGGCGGATGAGATCCACCGGGAGGAAGGGATGACAGACGTTGCTTCTCCTCGACGTCCTCCTCGGCCTTGTGCCGAGGATCTGCTGTGCTCACGATCTAGCCTCGGCAGATGCTCGGGACAAGCCCGAGCATGACGGAGGAGCGCTCGCGCCGCCGATCAGTTACCGAAGACCGCTTAACGGCTGCCGTAGAGCTTGTCGAGAGTACCGCCGGAAGCGAAGTGCTCCTTCTGGATCTGGTCCCAGCCGCCGAAGACGTCGTCGACCTTGACGAGGCGGATCGCCGGGAACTGATCCTTGAACTCGCCGGCGACCTTCTCGTTGTTGACGCGATGGCCGAACTGGGCGGCGATCCGCTGGCCTTCCTCGGTATAGAGGAAATCGAGATAGGCCTTGGAAAGCGCTTCGGTGCCATGCTTCTTGGCGACCTTGTCGACCACCGCGACCGGGAATTCGGCGAGCAGGCTGACCGACGGGATGACGCTTTCGACCTTGGACGCGCCATACTGCTTGGCGATGCCGCGGGTCTCGGCCTCGAAGGTGATCAGCACGTCGCCGGTTTCGCGCTCGACGAAAGTGGTGGTGGAGGCGCGGCCGCCGGTATCGAAGACCGGGACGTTGTCGAAGATCTTGGTGATGTAGGCGTCGATCTTCTCGGCGTCGCCCTTGTAGGTTTCCTTCGCCCAGGCATAGGCCGCCAGATAGGTGTAGCGCGCATTGCCCGAGGTCTTCGGGTTCGGGAAGACGGCATGCACGTCGGCGCGGGCGAGATCACCCCAGTCCTTGATGTTTTTCGGATTGCCGGCGCGCACCAGGAAGGACGGGAAGGAGTAGAAGGGCGAGGCGTTGTTGGGATAAGCCTTGGTCCAATCCTTCGAAACGAAGCCGTTCTTTGCGAGGAAATCGATATCCGTCGACTGGTTGAAGGTCACCACGTCCGCTTCCAGGCCTTCGAGGATCGAGCGGGCCTGCTTGGACGTGCCGGCATGCGACTGGTCGATGGTGACGCCCGGATGGCTCTTGATGAAGGCCTCGTTCTCGGCGACGAACAGTTCGCGCGACACGTCGTAGGACGCGTTGAGCAGTTTCGTCGGCGACTGGGCCAGCGCCGGGTTAACGAAAAGCGCAGCCAAGGACGCGCTAAGGGCAAGCCCAAGGATCGGGAGGCGGTTCATGCAAGTCTCCGGTGTTGGATTGTGACTGCAAACTACCGGGAGACGCATCGGATCGCGAGGAACCGGGCACCCCGCATGGCGGGCACCTTAGAAATTTTGTCCATTTTCAGCCACATTCGGCGGAGCTTTTCCCTCGGGGCGCTCGCAAGCCTTGTCCGCGCCCGAGGGACCGATCGAGAAACGCCGCCCTCGTGAAGAGAGGCGGCGTCCCGGCATGACCGGAACTCCGGCACGACCCCGTCAGGCGACGCTGCGGGGAGCTTCCATCTCGTGGATGGCTTTTCTGATCTCGGAGCGGAATTCCGGCGTGTCCTGATGACCGTGCACGGTCATCGCATGCTGCACGGCTGCATTGACGAGTTCATCGGTATTGTCCGCCGAGATGGCAACGGTGCATTTCATCTCGCTCGGAAATTCGCGGCAATCGATGTATTGGCGTCCCATGTCTGCCTCCATCGCAAACCCTGACCCGATCGGTCAGGAGCAGCGATTTTACTCCCTTCGTCGATCACAGACAAACGACCCAAAAGATTGAAGCCAATCGTTCGTTCGCGGGCCAATCGTTCGTTCGCGGGGATGAATTCACCCTCCCGGAAAATATCTCCGCCTGCGATCAACGGCTTGGCCGCTCCAGCGGCTCGACTTCGTCCCCGCCTCCGGAACCGGCGCGACAATCCACATGTCATCGGATGGGAACCGGGTTCGCGAACCGGCCTTCCTCACGGGTTTTCGGCTCGGTTCCGATGATGGTCGACAAGGTGAATGGACGAGGGCCTGGCAATCCTCGGAAAGATCATCTAAGCGGCCGGGGCAGGCAGACCAGATCTACCTATACCCACATCACCCACTGCCTGCCCCATTCCCAACCATGCCGGTATCGCCGGCGTGGCCGGACGCGTTACCGCCGGCACCGGTTCAGGAACCCGCCTTCTCGCGCAGCATGTGGATGATCGCGGAAAAATCGTCGCCGCCATGGCCTGCCTTCTCGAAGGCGGCATAAAGCTCCGCCGCGTGGGCACCGAGCGGCGTCGCGGCGCCGGACTGGCTTGCAGCCTCCTGCGACAGCACCAGATCCTTCAGCATCAGCGCCGCGGCAAAGCCCGGTCTGTAATCGTGGTTGGCCGGCGAAGTCGGCACCGGGCCCGGAACAGGGCAATAGGTGGTGAGCGACCAGCACTGGCCGGACGAGGTGGAGGCGACATCGAACAGCGCCTGGTGCGAAAGTCCGAGCTTTTCCGCCAGGCCGAATGCCTCGCAGACGCCGATCATCGAAATGCCCAATATCATGTTGTTGCAGATCTTTGCCGCCTGGCCCGCCCCGGCGCCGCCGCAATGTACGATCTTCTTGCCCATCGCCTGAAGGATCGGCAGCCCGAGCGCGAACGCCTTTTCCGAACCGCCGACCATGAAGGTGAGCGTGCCGGCCGCGGCACCGCCGGTGCCGCCGGAGACCGGGGCGTCCAGCGAGATGCAGTTCATCACATCCGCCAGCTCATGCGCCTTGCGGGCGCTTTCCACGTCGACGGTGGAGCAGTCGATGACCAGGGTACCTTCCGGAATGAGGGTGGCGAGATCGGTCCAGACCGCGATCACATGCTGGCCCTTGGGGAGCATGGTGATGACGCAATCCGCATCCGAAACGGCTTCGGCAAGCGCCACGGTCCCCTTGACGCCCGTCTCGATGGCCGCCTTCACCGAGGCTTCCGAGAGATCGAAGCCGCGCACGTCGTGACCGGCCTTTACCAGATTGGCAGCCATCGGCCCGCCCATATTGCCGAGCCCCACGAAAGCGATCCTGGTCATTGTCTTCCTCCCGTCTTATCTGTCCTAAAGCCTGTGATCCGGAAACAGCACCGGATGGCGCGCGGCGAAATAGCGGTCGAGATCGGCGTCCGCGACTTCCTCCAGCGTTGCCGGAGACCATTTCGGATTGCGGTCCTTGTCGATGATCGCGGCGCGCACGCCCTCGTAGAAATCGTGGTTGCGCAGGATTTCCGCGCCGGCGGTGAATTCCCGCTCCAGGCACTCGACCAGGCTCGAGCTTTCGCGGCCGCGACGAAGCAGCCGCAGCGCCAGCTTGAGGCTGGTCGGCGAACGCTTGGCGATGGTCTCGCGCGCTGCGATGGAGAATGCATCATCCTCCCTATTCAGCGCTTCCACAATCTCCTCGATCGTATCGAAGCAAAAATTCCGGTCGATCAGTTCGCGATGAGCTTCGAGCCGACTTTGGCCGGGCACGACGGCGAAGCGGTCGATCACCGCCCTCACCTGCTCGTCGGACGCGCCGCCCTTCAGCTCCCCCAGCGCCTCGACCAGCGCGCCGAGCCGTTCCGAGGGCACGGTGACATCGGCGAGACCGGCATAGATGGCATCCGCCGCGCCGATCACCTCGCCGGTCAACCCCGTCCAGGTGCCGGTTTCGCCCGGCGCGCGGGGCAGCAGCCAGGTGGCGCCGACATCCGGCACGTAACCGATGCCGGTTTCCGGCATGGCGAGCCGGGTGCGCTCCGTGACGACCCGATGCGCGCCATGCGAGGCGATCCCGACGCCGCCGCCCATGACGATGCCGTCCATCAGCGCCACATAGGGTTTTTCGTAGCGGGAGATCATGTAGTTGACGGGAAACTCCTCCCGCCAGAACCGCGTGACCTCGGGATCGTCCGATTTGCCGCTCTCGTAGATGACGCGGATATCGCCACCGGCGCAGAGACCGCGTTCTCCTTCGCCCGTCAGGATGACGCAGGAAATCTCCGGGTCGCCGGCGAACCGCTCCAGCGCCGCCTTCATCGCCCTCACCATGGCAAGGCTCAGGCTGTTCAGCGCCTTCGGCCGGTTGAGCCGGATGACGGCCGCCGAGCCGATGTAATCGATGAGGACTTCGTCGGTCTTGATCGTTCCGTCCGCCATGTTGTTTCCTTTTACAATAAACGTTTTGCCGCCACGTCTGCCCCTCATCCGGCTGCCGCCACCTTCTCCCCGCACGCGGGGAGAAGGACATATGCCGCACCGCTGCCTCAAACTGCGGCGTGGCGTATGGCACGTCCCCTCTCCCCGCTTGCGGGGAGAGGGTTAGGGTGAGGGGCACTTTCTGCGACCGTTTCGTTACCTGTTATCCGCCAAAATCATCTCGGCCGCTTTCTCGGCGATCATGATGGTCGGCGAATTGGTGTTGCCGGAGGTTATATTAGGCATGATCGAGGCATCGGCGATACGCAGCCTTCCGACTGCGCGCATTTTCAGGCGCGGATCGACGACGCTGTCCGGGTCGGAGCCCATGCGGGCGGTGCCGACCGGATGGAAGATCGTCGTGCCGATATCGCCCGCCGCTCTTTCGAGATCCGCGTCGGTCTCGTAGGAGGGACCGGGCCTGTATTCCTCCGGGTGATAGCGCGCGAACGCCGGTTTCCTGACAATCTCGCGGGTGAGCCGGATCGACCTGACGGCGACATCCCGGTCGGCGGCGGTCGACAGATAATTCGGATGGATGCCCGGCGCCGCGGCGAAATCCGGGCTTTTCAGATGCACCGAGCCGCGGCTTTCGGGACGCAGGTTGCAGACGCTCGCCGTCATCGCCGGGAAGGAATGGACCGGCTCGCCGAACTTGTCGAGCGATACGGGCTGGACGTGGTATTCGAGATCCGGCGTCTCCTTGTCCGGCCCGGACCTGGTGAAGATACCGAGCTGGCTTGGCGCCATCGACATCGGCCCGGACCGCTTCAGCGCATATTCGAGCCCGATCGAGGCCTTGCCGATCAGGCTCGACGCCTTTTCGTTGAGCGTCGGAACCCCGGTTACCTTGTAGACGAGGCGAAGCTGCAGATGGTCCTGCAGGTTTTCGCCCACCCCCTTGACCTCCTTGACCACTTCGATACCGGCATCGGCAAGCACGTCGCCGCGGCCGATGCCGGAGAGTTCGAGGATATGCGGCGTGCCGATGGCGCCGGCGCTGAGCACGGTTTCGCGTTTCGCATAGGCCTTCTTCGCCACGCCGTCGTGCTGGAATTCGATCCCCTTTATCTCGCCGTTCTCGATGATCAGCCGGCGCACATGCGCCTTGGTGAGCACGGTCAGGTTCGGCCGCTTCATTGCAGGACGCAAAAACGCCTTCGAGGTGTTCCAGCGGATGCCGGAGCGCTGGTTGACGTCGAAATAGCTCGAACCCTCGTTGCTGCCGCGATTGAAATCGTCGACGATCGGGATGCCGGCCTCTTGCGCCGCCTTCTGGAAACTGTCGAGCACCGCCCAGCGCAGACGCTGCTTTTCGATGCGCCATTCGCCGCCGGCGCCGTGCATGTCGTCGGCGCCCTTGTAGAAATCCTGGCTTTTCTTGAAGATCGGCAGCACGTCGTCCCAGCCCCAGCCGGTGCAGCCCATCTGCCGCCACATGTCGTAATCGTAGGCCTGGCCGCGCATGTAGATCATGCCGTTGATCGACGAGCAGCCGCCGAGGATTTTTCCGCGCGGATAGGAGAGCGAACGGCCGTTCAGCCCCTCCTCCTTCTCGGTCGTGAAACACCAGTCGGTACGCGGGTTGTTGATGCAGTAGAGGTAGCCGACCGGAATATGCACCCAGTGATAATTGTCGTTGCCGCCCGCTTCGAGGATCAGTACCCGGTTGCCCGGATCCTTCGATAGCCGATTGGCCAGGACACAGCCGGCACTGCCCGCGCCGATGACGATGTAGTCGTAGTTTTCCATGCTCAGTCTCCATGGAAAGGCACCCCGCGGGCCATGTCCGCAAGCCGCCTCCCCCGTCCATGTCCATGTGACGCGCCGCCCGCGCGTCGTGCCGGATCTTATCGTCTATGCTCGAAGCCGAGCTTCCGGCCGAGGCGGGAGGCGTAGAATTCTCCGATAATGCCCCGCCGGAAGACGAGGACACAGACCATGAAGACCACGCCGGTGATGATCGTCACCGGGAAATCCGAGGTCGCCAGATAGTTCTGCAGCGTGACCACCAGGCCCGCCCCGAAGATCGGCCCGATCAGCGTGCCGATGCCGCCGAGCAGCGTCATCAGGATCACTTCGCCGGACATCTGCCAGGCGACATCCGTGAGCGTCGCGAACTGGAAGACCAGAGCCTTCAACCCGCCGGCAAGGCCTGCCAGTGCCGCAGACATCACGAAGGCGCCGAGCTTGTAGCGGGCAACGGAATAACCAAGCGAGATGGCGCGCGGCTCGTTCTCGCGGATCGACTTCAAGATCATCCCGAAGGGCGAATTGATGAACCGCCAGATGATCACCATGCCGATCAGGAACACGCCCAGCACGAAATAATACATGTTGGTCGAGCCGTTCAGGTCGATGAAGCCGAACAGATGCCCGCGCGGCACCGACTGGATGCCGTCCTCCCCTTGCGTGAACTTCGCCTGCAGGCAGAAGAAGAAGAACATCTGCGACAGGGCGAGCGTGATCATCGCGAAATAGATGCCCTGCCGGCGGATCGCGAAGAAGCCCATGACCAGTCCGAGAAACGCCGCGCCGACGACGCCGGTCAGGATGCCGAGCTCCGGCGGAAAGCCCCATTCCTTCACCACATGCGCGGTGAAATAGGCCGCTCCCCCGAAGAAGGTGGCATGACCGAAGGACAAGAGCCCGGTATAGCCGAGCAGCAGGTTGAAGGCGCAGGCGAACAGCGCGAAGCAGAGCAGCTTCATCAGGAAGATCGGGTAGAAGAACATCGGAGCTATGATCAGCGCCACGAGACCGATGATCAGGAAGATCGCATAGGTCCTGGAGGCGGTGGCCGACCGTTCGATACGCGGCTTGGCAGCGGTTTGTGTCATCTCGCTCATCTCACGCATCCCGTCCGAAGAGGCCGGCAGGCCGAAGCAGAAGCACGATCGCCATGATCACGAAGATCACGATATTGGATGCTTCCGGATAGAACACCTTGGTGAGACCTTCTGCAATACCGAGCATGTAGCCGGTGAGGATCGCCCCCATGATCGAGCCCATGCCGCCGACCACGACCACCGCGAAGACGACGATGATGATGTTCGACCCCATCAGCGGCGAAACCTGGTAGATCGGCGCGGCAAGCACGCCGGCAAAGGCGGCGAGCGCTGCCCCGAGCCCATAGGTCAGCGTCAGAAGCACCGGCACGTTGACGCCGAACGCCTGGACCAGAACCGGGTTCTCGGTGGCGGCCCGCAGATAGGCGCCGAGCTTGGTCTTTTCGATCAGCAGCCATGTGCCGATGCAGGCAACCAGCGAAACGACCACCACCCAGCCGCGATAGATGGGTAAGAACATGAAGCCGAGATTGGTCCCGCCTGCAAGCTGCGCCGGCACCGAATAGGGCTGGCCGGCCGCACCGTAGAGATAGCGGAACGTGCCCTCGATGGTCAGCGCCAGGCCGAAGGTGAAGAGCAGGCCGTAGAGCGGATCGAGATTGTAGAGCCGCGACAGCATCGTCCGTTCGATGACGGCCCCGAACAGGCCGACGACGATTGGCCCGAGGATCAGCGCGAACCAGTAATTGATGCCGAAATACTGCAGCATCAGCATCGCGGCGAAGGCGCCGAGCATGTATTGCGCGCCGTGGGCGAAGTTGATGACGCGCAGCAGGCCGAAGATGACCGCAAGCCCGAGGCTCAAGAGCGCGTAGAAGGACCCGTTGATCAGGCCGATCAGCAGCTGCCCGAGAAAGGCCTGGAGTGGAATGCCGAAGATCATCGTCATGGGGCGAGGCTCCTGGACAGGGCAAGTAAGTAAGAAAGACCCCTTCTGGCCTGCCGGCCATCTCCCCCACAAGGGGGGAGAAAACCCGCTGCACCCTGTCCGCCATATCGAACGCCAGCTGTGCGGCAGGTTAAGCCCCTCCCCCTTGTGGGGAGGGGTTGGGGAGGGGTCTGGCTTTTCAAGATCGCGTCCATCCCTACACCCCCAGAACCTTATGCAGCATGTCCATCCTGCCCGGCAGTTCCCCGACCGGGAAATCCGCGACCATCCGGCCGTGATCCATCAGGTAGAACCGGTCGGCGACGCGGCTGGCGAAACGAAAATTCTGCTCGACCAAAAGCACCGTCATGCCGCGTTCCTTGAGCGTCTTCAGGACCTCGCCGATGCGCTGCACGATGACCGGCGCGAGGCCCTCGGTCGGTTCGTCCAATATCAAAAGCTTGACGCCGGTGCGCAGGATGCGGGCGATCGCCAGCATCTGCTGCTCGCCGCCGGAAAGCTTGGTGCCGGGGCTGGAGCGACGCTCCAGAAGGTTCGGGAAGAGCTCGTAGATCTCGTCGAGCGACATGCCGCCTTCGGCCACGACCGGCGGCAGCATCAGGTTTTCCTCGACGGTCAAGGTCGAGAAGATGCCGCGCTCTTCCGGTACGAAACCGATGCCGGCATGCGCCGTGCGATGCAGCGGCACGCTGGCCATGTCCTTGCCGGCAAAGCGGATCTCGCCCTTGCGCTCGCGGATGATGCCGACGATGGTTCTGAGCGTCGTCGTCTTGCCGACGCCGTTGCGGCCGAGAATGGTGATCGTCTCGCCCTCGCCCACCGTCATGTCGACGCCGTGCAGGACGTGGCTTTCGCCATACCAGGCATTGAGATTGGAAACCTGCAGGAGCGGTGCCATCAAGCCTCCTCCGTGCCCATATAGGCCGTGCGGACGCGCGGATCCTGGCTGACCTCGGCATAATCGCCCTCGGCAAGGATTTCGCCGCGCTGCAGGACCGTCACGTGGTGGCAGATGTCGGCGACGACCGAAAGATTGTGCTCGACCATCAGCACCGCCCGGGTCTTCGCCACCTCGCGGATGATGTTGGAAACGGTGCCGATATCCTCCTGCCCCATGCCGGCCATCGGCTCGTCGAGCAGCAGAACCTTGGGATCGAGCGCCAGCGTCGTGGCGATCTCCAGCACGCGCTTGCGGCCATAGGAGAGATCGGCGGCGAGCGCATTGCGTTCGCGCTTCAGGCCGACCGATTCGATCAGCTCGTCGGCGCGGGCATTCAGCCGGTCGAGCGAGGACACCGGCAGCCAGAACTGCGTCGACAGACCGCTCGGCCGCTGCAGCGCGACGCGCACGTTGTCGAGCACCGTCAGATGCGGGAAGACCGCCGAAATCTGGAAGGACCGGACGAGCCCCATCCGCGCGACCCTGTCGGGCGGCGTCTTGGTGATGTCCGTGCCCAGAAGCGTGATCGAACCCGCCGTCGGCTGCAGGAACTTTGTCAGCAGGTTGAAGACGGTCGTCTTGCCGGCCCCGTTCGGGCCGATCAGCGCGTGGACGCGCGCGTGGCGGACGTCGAGATCCACATTCTTCACCGCCATGAAGGCGCCGAAGCTTTTCGAGAGGCCGCGGGCGGACAATACCACCCGCGGCTCTTCCTGTTTTGCTGTGGCAGTGAACGCCATTACTTCACCAGATCGCAGCCGCTCTTGGCGGGATCCATGTAGGCGTCCTTGCCGGGAATGGTGGCGAGCACGTTGAAATAATCCCAGGGCTCCTTGCTTTCGGCCGGCTTCTTGACCTGCAGCAGGTACATGTCGTGGATCATCCGGCCGTTCTTGGCGACGGTACCGCCGCGCGCGAAGAAATCGTCGACCGGCATTTCATGCAGCGCCTTGGAGACGGCGTCCGCATCGTCCGTGCCGGCCTTCTGGACCGCCTTCAGATATTGCGTGACCGCCGAATAGGTGCCGCTGTGGATCATGTTCGGCATCTTCTTGGTGCGGGCGAAGAACTTTTTCGCGAACTCGCGGCTCTTGTCGTCGAGGTTCCAGTAGTAACCTTCCGTCAGGGTCAGGCCCTGCGCCGCCTGCAGGCCGAGGCCATGCACTTCGGCAAGCGTGAAGAGCAGCGCCGCCAGCCGCTGGCCGCCGGCGGTGATGCCGAATTCCGCCGCCTGCTTGATGGCGTTGGACGTGTCGAGGCCGGCATTGGCGAGGCCGATCACCTTGGCGCCGGAAGACTGGGCCTGCAGCAGGAAGGACGAGAAGTCGGTGGTCGCCAGCGGATGGCGGACCGCGCCGACGATCTTGCCGCCCGAGGACTTCACGAAATCGCCGGTCTGCTGCTCGAGCGAATAACCGAAAGCATAGTCGGCGGTGAGGAAGAACCAGCTGTCGCCGCCCTGCTTGACGAGCGCGCCGCCGGTGCCGACCGCGAGCGCATGGGTGTCATAGGCCCAGTGGAAGCCGTAGGGGCTGCAGGCCTTGCCGGTCAGATCGGTGGTCGCCGCACCGGTGACGATGTCGATCTTCTTCTTTTCCTTGCCGATTGCCTGCACCGCGAGCGCCACCGACGAGGTCGTCAGTTCCATGATCGCGTCGACCTGCTGGGTATCGTACCACTGGCGGGCGATATTGGAGGCGATGTCCGGCTTGTTCTGGTGGTCGGCATCGACGATCTCGATCGGCTGCCCCAGAACCTTGCCGCCGAAATCCTCGACCGCCATCTTGGCCGCCTCGACCGACGACTTGCCGCCGAAATCGGCATAGACGCCCGACTGGTCGTTCAGGATGCCGATTTTCACCTTGTTGTCGGATGCACCTCCCGGCGCGCTCTGCGCGAATGCCGCGCTGCTCGCGAGAAGGACGGCCAAGGATGCCAGAATTGTCTTGTGCATGATTTCTCCTCCCAGAGAATGTGCCCAGAAAATTTGAAAGGTCTGTTCAAAATTGGTGAGCCGCTCTCCTCAAAGCGGCAGCTCCGGATTGCATGGTTCAGGAAAACCGCCGTTGACGCAAGCAGGCCGCTGTAATTAATTGCAAACAGCATCTGTGCATTTTTGAACAGACGGGAACACATTGAGCAACAACCAGAACTTCACCTGGGACGACCTGCAGTATTTCCTGGCTGTGGCCCGCAGCGGACAATTGTCCACCGCCGCCCGCCAGTTGCGCACCAGCCACGCGACCGTCTCCCGGCGCATCGACCGGCTGGAATTCGCGCTCAAGGTCAAGCTCTTCGAGCGCAATCCGCGCGGTTACGTCCTCACCGGCATGGGCCAGCGCTTCATCGAGACGGCGGAGCGGATCGAGGTCGAGGCGGACCGGCTGCAGGCGGATGTCGCCTCGGGCACCACCGCGCAGCGCGGCGTGGTGCGGCTGAGCACCCCGGAAGGGTTCGCGAACTTCTTCTTCGCCGACAAGATCCGCAGCTTCTGCGACGGCCATCCCAACATCTCGCTGGAGCTGGTGACGATCCAGCAGATCATGTCCCTGTCGCGCAAGGAGGCGGATATCGCCGTGTCGCTCGATCCGCCCAAGGACGGGCCCTATCTCACGGAAAAACTGACCGACTACAGTCTCAACGTCTACGGCACGAAGTCATACCTGGCGAAGGCAGGCCCGATCCGCAATCGGCAGGATCTGCTGTCGCACCCGTTCATCGGTTATATCGAGGACATGATTTTCGCGCCCGGGCTCGATTATCTCGGCGACGTTCATCCGGGCATCCGCGCGCGCTTCCAGAGCTCCAGCATCTTCGCGCAATTGACCGCGACGCTGGATGGGCTCGGCCTCTGCGTGCTGCCGCATTTCATCACCCGCAAGCAGCCCGATCTCGAAATCGTGCTGCCCGACGAGGTGGAACTCAGACGCAGCTACTGGCTGGTTTGCCATAGGGACCTGAGCCAGATCCCCCGTGTCAGAATGGTGAGGGACTACATCTTCCAGTCCGTCAGGGCCAATCAGGACGCCTTCCTCAAGAGTTACCAGGCTCCCGAGGAAGGCGCTCGCCGTCACTCCGCCGCCATCGGCAGGTCGTCACGGCTGTCGAAAAGGTCGCCCTGATTGGCGGGCGTCCGGTCGTCCTTGTCGTTCTTCTTCTTGGGCTCGCGGCCGAAGAACAGGGCATAGGCAGCCGGCAGGACGAGAACGGTCAGTACCGTCGCGACCAGGATGCCGCCCATCATCGCATAGGCCATCGGACCCCAGAACACGCCGCGCGAGATCGGGATCAGCGCCAGCACGGCGGTGAGCGCCGTCAGCATGATCGGCCGGAAACGACGCACGGCAGCACCGACGATCGCCTCCATCCGCTCCATGCCCGCCGCGATATCCTGGTCGATCTGGTCGACAAGGATGATCGAGTTGCGCATGATGATGCCGAGCAGCGCGATGACGCCGAGGATCGCCACGAAGCCGAACGGCGCGCCGGTCAGAAGCAGCGCCATGGCGGCGCCGATGATGCCGAGCGGACCGGTGGCCAGCACCAGCATCGCCTTGCCGAAATGCTGCAGCTGAACCATCAGCAGCACGAGGATGACCAGGAGCATGATCGGTGCCTTGGCGGCGATCGAGTTCTGGCTTTCCGCCGCGTCCTCCGCACCGCCCTGGATCTCGACCTTGTAGCCGGCCGGCAGGCTTGCGCGCAGGTCCGCCATGCTGTTGTAGAGGTTGAGCGACACCTGGGTCGGTTCGACGCCATCCGGCAGCGTTGCCTTGACGGTGATCGTCGGCAGGCGGTCGCGGCGCCATTCGATGCCCTGTTCGAGAACCGGCACGACCTTGGCAACCTGCGAGACCGGCACGAAGCCGCCGAAATCCGTCGGCACATAGACCGACTGGACCGCCGAAAGCAGGGTGCGGGTGGCATCCGGTTCGCGGACGACGATCGAGACGGTTTCTTCGCCGTCGCGGAAGTCGCTGATCGGAGCACCGGCGGTCGCGGCCTGCAGCATCTGGCGGATACGCTGCGAGGTGACGCCCAGCGCCCGGGCGCGGTCCTGGTCGATGACCAGCTTCATGCCGGTGACCGGTTCCATCCAGTCGTCATGGATCGCGCCGAACAGCGGCTGCTGCTGGTAACGTTCCTTGACCTGGTCGGCGATGCGGCGCACTTCCGAAGCGTCCGGGCCGGTGACGCGGATCTGGACCGGCCAGCCGACCGGCGGACCGAGGAACAGGCGATCGACCTTGCCGCGCACGGTCGGGAAATCCTTGGCCAGGATATCCCTGAGCTTGATGATCAGCCGTTCGCGGGCCTCGACATTCTTGGACATGATCAGGAGCTGCGCATAGTTCGGGTTGCGGAGCTGCTGGTCGAGCGGCAGGAAGAAGCGCGGCGCGCCCTCGCCGATATAGGTGGCCACGAAGGTCTTGTCCTGATCGGGCAGGATCTTTTCCTCGAGAGCCTTCGCCTGGCGTTCGACTTCCTCGATCGCCGTACCTTCCGGCAGCCACAGGTCGACCAGGATTTCCGGCCGCGACGACTGCGGGAAGAAGCTCTGCGGGATGAACTGGAACGACCAGAGGCTGCCGAAGAAGGCACCGAAGGTCAGGACGAGCACGATCGCCTTGTGCCGCACCGACCAGGCGACGGCATGCCTGACGCCCCGGTACATGCGCGTGTCATAGGCATCGTGATGGGTGCCTGCGTGCGCCCGCTGCTTGAGGATCATGTGGCCGAGCCAGGGGGTGAAATAGACGGCCACGAACCAGGACGTGACGAGCGCGATGCCCACCACGTAGAACAGCGAGCGCACGTATTCGCCGGCGGTGGAATCGGCGAACCCGACCGGAATGAAGCCGGCGGTGGTGATCAGCGTGCCGGTCAGCATCGGGAAGGCGGTGGACGAATAGGCGAAGCTCGCGGCATCGAGGCGTGCGAGCCCCTCCTCCAGCTTGCGTTCCATCATCTCGACGACGATCATCGCGTCGTCGACGAGCAGGCCGAGCGCAATGATCAGCGCGCCGAGCGAGATGCGCTGCAGCTCGATGCCCATGTAGAACATGATCGCAAACGTCGCAGCCAGCACCAGCGGGATGGTGATGGCGATAACGATGCCCGAACGCCAGCCGATCGAGATCAGCGAGACGATGAGGACGATGACCAGCGCTTCCAAAAGTGCCTGGGTGAACTCGCCGACCGCTTCGGTGACGACTTCCGGCTGGTTGGAGACCTGCTCGACGGACACGCCGACCGGCAGCGTCTCTTCGAACCGCTTGTAGGTGGCTTCGACCTCATGGCCAACATCGGTGACCTTGAAGCCTGGCGCCATGACGACGCCGACCTGGACGCTGTCGTGGCCGTTGAAGCGGAACTTCCGCTGATAGGGGTTTTCGAGGCCGGCGGTGACGGTGGCGATATCGCCGAGCCGGATCACCTGGTTGCCGGCCTTGAGGCGGAGTTCGCGGATGTCTTCGGGGGTCGTGACGCCGCCTTCGACCGAGATGCGCACCGAGCGATCGGCGGTCTGGACGCTGCCGGCGGGATCGATATTGTTCTGGCCGGACAAGGCATCGCGGATGCTGAGGGCGGTGAGGCCCCGTTCCGCGAGCGCCTTCGACGAGACGTCGATGAAGATCTTCTGCGGCTGGTCGCCGAGGATGACGGCCTTTTCGACGCCGGGCGTGGCGAGCAGCATGTCGCGGGCCTGGATCGCGAACTGCTTGAGCTCCGGATAGCTGTAGCCCTCGCCGCTGATCGAGTTGAGGGTGATGTAGGTGTCACCGAACTCGTCGTTGAAATAGGGACCGAGCAGGCCGGCCGGCAGATCCTGATTGATATCGCCGATCTTCTTGCGCACCTGGTAGAAGGCGTCCTTGACCTGGGCGGTATTGGTATCGCCCTTGATCTGCACCGTGGTGATCGCCACACCGGCGCGGGTATAGGACTTGACCCAGTCGAGATGCGGGGTTTCCTGCAGCTTGCGCTCGATCTTGTTGACCACCTGGTCCTGCATCTCCTGAATGGAGGCGCCGGGCCAGACGGTCTGCACGACCATGACGCGGAAGGTGAAGTCGGGGTCTTCCTTCTGGCCCATGTTCATGACGCCGAGCGCGCCCATGACGATGATGAGGCCGAACAGGAAGCGGGCGATGCTCGGATGGGCGATCGCCCAGCGGGACAGGTTGAACCGGGCCTTTTCCGGGGGATTGGCCTGATGAGAGGAGCTCATGGTCTTGGGTCCTTTGAAGCCGGCGATCAGGGCGCGAGCGATGCGGTGGTAAGGCCGCTGACGCTGCCGAAGCGCGAGGCGACGGTTTCCGGCAGCTTGACCTTCATATCTTCCTTCATGAACTGCGTGCCGGCCGAGACGACGAGATCGCCCTTGGCAAGCCCTTCGGCGACGCGAACGCCGTCATCAGAGAAATCGGCGACCTTGACGGCGCGCGAATTGACGGTGCCCTTGCTGCGGTCGACGATCCAGACGACCGACTGGCCGTCCTTCTTGGAAAGTGCCGCAAGCGGAATGGCGTAAGTGGCGACGGAATTGCTTTCGGCCGCCTCGATCGTCGCGGTCATGCCGAGCAGGACACGGCCGTCCTCGGGCAGGCTGACGCGGACCGCAAAGGTGCGCGACTGCGCATCGGCGCTGCCAGCGACTTCGCGAACCTTGCCGTCGAGCGCCAGACCGGTAGCGGACCAGAAGCTGGCCTTCACCGTCTTGCCCGGTGCGAACTGGGCGACATCCATTTCGGGAACGGCGATCTGCACTTCCTTGCTGCCCTCGACGGCAACCGAGAGAACCGGCGTGCCGGACGCGACCACCTGGCCGATGTCGGCGCTGACGGCGGTGACGATGCCGTTCTGGTCGGACTTCAGTTCGGTATAGGCGACCTGGTTGCGGGCCTGATCGAGCGCCGACTGGGCCGATTCCTTCTGCGAAACGGCCTGGTCATTGGCGAGTTGCGCCTGTTCGAGCTGCGACTGGGAGGAGATGCTCTTCTCGACAAGCGTCTCGGCGCGGCGGCGGGCAAGCCCTGAGATTTCCACCTGCTTCTGGGCGGATGCGAGATCGGCCTCGGCGCGGCGCACGGCGAGCTGGTAATCGACGGAGTCGAGCCTTGCCAGCACGTCGCCGGGGCGAACCCGCTGGCCGACATCGACGAGCCGTTCGGTGATCTTGCCGGCGACGCGGAAGCCGAGGTTCATCTCGGTGCGCGCCTTGACGGAGCCGGAATAATCCATCTTGCGGCCGTGATCGGCGGCAGCGACCTCGGTCACCTTGACCGGGCGGACGATTTCCGGGGCTTCGGCTTTCTTCTCCTGCGAGCAGGCCGTCAGCGCACCGAGGGCGGTCGCGACCAAAAGGCCCTTGAAGAGAAACGAGACATCACGTCTGGTGTTTACGAAAAACATGGATCCGCACTCCTGATGGCGGGTTTTCGATCGAGACGCCCCCATAAACGGTGGGAGTGGGCGCCGGTGTTTACTTGAGAGCCCTGAGGGCGAATTCGACGAGATCGGCCGGCGTCATGCGCCGGTCCTCGATCAGGCATTCCGCGACGATCTGCGGATGGCAGAGCGTGACGGCGGTGGCACACATGCACTCCGATGCCAGAACGGCATCCTGCTCACGAAATTCGCCGGCAACGATACCCTCGCGGATGACGTCGGCGACGATCGCCTGCAACTGCTTGATGTGATCCTCGACAACGGACCACTGCTCTTCAATGGCAATGACCACCATCTCGTGGACCTTGTTTTCGTGCAGAAAGGTTTCCACGGTGATCTGATGCTGCTGCAGGAAATGGTCGCGCAGCCGCTCCGTCGCACTCACCGGACGGGCTGCATTGGCACGCGCTACGGCACGGCCGGCTTCCATCATCCGATGCGCGAGCGCCTTGTGGATGTCCGCCTTCGACGAGAAAAAGCGGTAGATATTGGCAGGCGACATGCCGAGATCACGAGCGATGTCGGCGACGTTGGTCTTGGTATAGCCGTAGTGCTTGAACAGCCGCTCAGCCGCATCGAGGATGCGGGTGACGTTGTCCTGTCGCGACGTTTCCAGGGTATTTTCGTTGGTATCCATACCGCTGCTGGCTTCCATTTTACGTGTGACGATTTTCATCTTTCGTCAGTCGTAAACGAAAACCCGTCATTCGTCAACTCCCGGGGCTGATCGCTGCGGTGCAAGATAAAAAATTTCCGATCCAGGGAACCAAAATGGGACGCGGGACATTATGGCGTGTTAACCGCAAGGTTTGTGGACCAGGAGAAAGTGATCCTGTTGCAGAGTGACGACGTTTCGCCGTTACATCGCGTTGCACGGCGAATTTGGTGGGTCGGGGACGATTGATGAGCGTACCGCAAAGTTACGACGTTTCGTTGCTTGATGAGGAACGTTATCGCCTGCTCGTCGATTCCATCACCGACTACGCGATCTACATGATCGACCCGAACGGCAAGATCGTCAGCTGGAACCCTGGCGCGCAGCGCTTCAAGGGGTACGAGGCCTGGGAAATCCTCGGCGAACACTTTTCCCGCTTCTATACGCCCGAAGACAGGTTGGCGCGCGCACCCGAACATGCGCTGCGCACCGCCGCAGCCGAAGGCCGCTTCGAAAAAGAGGGCTGGCGGGTCCGCAAGGACGGCACCCGCTTCTGGGCCCATGTCGTCATCGATCCGATCCGGAGCCGTTCCGGCGAACTTCTCGGCTTCGCCAAGGTGACCCGCGATCTGACCGAACGGAAGAAGGCCGAGACGGAACTCAGGGCAAGCGAGGAGAAGTTCCAGCTCCTCGTCCAGGGCGTCACCGACTACGCCCTCTACATGCTCGATCCGGATGGTTACGTGAGCAACTGGAACTCCGGCGCGATGCGCATCAAGGGCTATACGGCGGAGGAAATCGTCGGCAAGCATTTTTCGCAGTTCTATACGCCCGAAGACCGCGAACGCGGCGAACCGAAGCGCAGCCTGGAGACCGCGCTCCGGGAGGGCCGTTTCGAGAGGGAAGGCTGGCGGCAACGCAAGGATGGCACACGTTTCTGGGCACATGTGGTCGTCGACGCGATCCGCAACGAGGAAGGCGAACTTCTCGGCTTCGCCAAGATCACCCGCGATATCACCGAAAAGGTCGAGGCGCAGAAGGCCCTCACCCAGGCGCGCGAGGAACTTTTCCAGTCCCAGAAGATGGAGGCGATCGGCCAGCTGACCGGCGGTGTCGCCCATGATTTCAACAATCTGCTGATGGCCGTGCTGGGGAGCCTGGAAATTCTCAAGAAACGGCTGCCCGACGATCCGGCGCTGATGCCGTTACTGGACAATGCCATCCAGGGCGCCGAACGGGGCGCGGCGCTTACCCAGCGCATGCTCGCCTTCTCGCGCCGCCAGGAATTGAACATGCAGGCAATCGACGTGCCGGCGCTCGTCAACGGCATGATGGATTTCGTTCAGCGTTCCCTCAGTGCCGCCGCCTCCGTCGAGACCCGTTTTGCCGAAAACCTGCCGCCTGTCACCAGCGACCCGGTTCAGCTCGAAACCGCCATTCTCAACCTGGTGGTCAACGCCCGGGATGCCATGGCGGGGGGCGGCGCGATCGTCATCACCGCCGAGGAATATCTCGCCGACGAGAAAACGGAGCGGCTGAAGCCCGGCCTTTACGTGCGGCTGGCCGTCACCGACAGCGGCGAAGGCATGGACGAGGAAACGCTTATCCGCGCCACGACGCCCTTCTTCACCACCAAGGGCGTCGGCAAGGGAACCGGGCTCGGACTGTCCATGGTACAGGGCCTGACCGAACAGTCGGGCGGAAAACTCGAGATAGAAAGCCGCAAGGGCAAGGGCACGACGGTTTCGCTCTATCTGCCCGCGGCAGATGTAAACGACTGTCCGCAGTCTTCGGAGAAAACCATGCCTTCGCCCGCCGCCACTCCCAGAGGACGTCTCACCATTCTCGCCGTCGATGACGACGCACTGGTCCTGATGAATACGACGCTGATGCTTGAGGATCTCGGCCACACGGTGATCGAAGCCTATAGCGGCGCCGATGCCCTGAAGGAGCTGAGAAGCGGCGCACATGACATCGACATTGTCATCACCGACCATTCCATGCCGCGCATGACCGGTTCGGAACTGGCCGCCGTCATCCGCGAGGAAAGGCCGGGCCTGCCGGTGGTGCTGGCGACCGGTTATGCGGAATTGCCGACCGGAGGCGACAACCGGCTGCCGCGATTGCCCAAGCCTTTCTCGCAGAACCAGCTTGAGGAGACCATCGCCACGGTTCTTGCCGGCGGGCGCTGAACCAATCGGCCTCGCCGCGCGTTGTCGTGCCGTGTCAGAACGGAGAACGGCAATGGTCTTCAAGCATCAGCATTTTCACGAGACGCCCCCTGAGGTCGAGGCGGAGTTCCCCCCGAGCGCGACGCTTGAAGGAGCGGTCTCCGATGCACTGGCTTCGGCCGGCGGTGTCGATGCAAGCGACGTCACCGTCACCGCCAGCGGATCGGAGATCACTCTGAGCGGAACCGTCCAATTGGAGACCGAAGTAGTGCGGGCCGAGGAAGTGGCGCGGAGCGTCGCAGGCGTCACCAACGTTCGCAACGAAATCAGCTTCAACGGCATCGCCTGACCCAGCCGAAGCCCGATGCAAGAAGGTCCGGACGCACAACGCCCGGACCTTTTCCGTTGAGCTATGCCTATCGCGGCAGCGCATAGGCGATCACGTAATCGCCGGGCTTGGTGCCGACCGAGCCGTGGCCGCCGGCCACCATCACCACGAACTGGCGGCCGTCATCGACCGCGTAGGTCATCGGCGTCGCCTGGCCGCCGGCCGGGAGCCGCGCCTTCCACAGCTCCTTGCCATTGGTAAGGTCGTACGCACGAAGATAGTTGTCGACCGCGGCACCGAGGAACGCGAGACCGCCCTTGGTGATCATCGGTCCGCCGATGCCGGGCACCCCGACCTTGAAGGGCAGCGGCAGCGGCGTCATGTCGTAGACGGTACCGTTGCGGTGCTTGTAGGCGGTCTGGCCTGTCCTCAGGTCGACGCCCGAGACATAACCCCATGGCGGTGCCTGGCACGGGATCTGCAGCGGCCCGAGGAATGGCCCCATATAGACGCCGTAGGGCGCGCCTTCATTGCGGTTGAGGCCCTGTTCGCTGCCCTTCTGGTCCTGGCTCTTCGGCGGAATGTCCGTGCGCGGCACCAGCCTGGAGGTGAAAGCGAGATAGGTCGGCATGCCGAACATCACCTGCCGTTCCGGATCCACCGCGACGCTGCCCCAGTTGAACGTGCCGAAATTGCCCGGATAGACGATCGTGCCCTTGAGCGACGGCGGCGTGTAGCGGCCGAGATAATTGTATTCGTGATACCGGATGCGGCAGACCATCTGGTCGAACATGGTAATGCCCCACATGTCCCGTTCTTCGAGCGGCCTCGGCTTGAATGTCAGAGCCGAGGTGGGCTGCGTCGGCGCCGTGCGGTCTTCCGGGATAGCTCCCGCCGGTGCGGGCTCCTCGGTCACCGGAATGATCGGCTCGCCGGTGCGCCGGTCGAGCACGTAGATATCGCCCTGCTTGGTCGGGCCGACCAGCGCCGGCACCACCGTGTTGTCCGGTCTGGTGATGTTGAGGAGGACCGGTTGGGCCGGGACATCCATGTCCCAGAGATCGTGATGCACCGTCTGGCGAACCCAACGGTCGGCGCCGGTATTGAGGTCGAGCGCGACGATCGACGAGGAATATTTCTCGACATTGTCGCTGCGGCCCATGCCGAGCTGGTCGGGTACCTGGTTGCCGAGCGGGATATAGACAAGCCCGAGTTCCTCGTCGACGCTGAATACCGACCAGCTGTTCGGCGAATTGGTCGTGTAGGTCTGGCCCGGCGGCAGCGGCTGGGTCTGGCTCGGATTGCCGGAATCCCAGTTCCAGATCAGTTTTCCCGTGTTGACGTCAAAGGCGCGGATGACGCCGGATTGCGACTGGGTGGAATAGTTGTCGTTGACCGCCCCGCCGATGATGATCTTGTTGCCGGCGATCGCCGGCGGCGAGGTCGAATAATAATAACCGGCCGGATTGTACTGCATGCCGCTGGTGAGCTGCAGGGTTCCGTTGTCGGCGAAGGAGGTGCAGACCTGTCCGTTCGCGGCATCGAGCGCGATCAGCCGCGCATCCGAGGTCGGAAGGTAAACGCGTTCCGCGCAAGGGCTGCCGGCGGCGGCCGCTTGATCCTTATAGTAACTGACGCCGCGGCAGGTCTGGTGCTGGCGGTCCGGGTTCATGCCGGAATGCGGGTCGTATTTCCACTTCTGCTTGCCGGTCGTCGCATCGAGCGCGATGGCGAGATTGTGCGGCGTGCAGAGATAGAGCGAATTGCCGACCTTCAGCGGCGTCACCTGATAGGTGGTCTCCCCGACATCGTCCGGCCGCTTCACGTCGCCGGTCTGGTAACGCCAGACTTCGGTGAGCCTGGCGACGTTATCGACCTTGATCTGGTCGAGCGGCGAATAACGCTGACCGTAGGGCGTGCGGCCGTACTGGTGCCATTCGCCCGGCGGCACGTTGCCGCCCATCGGCGGAGCGGCGGCGACGGACTGTGTCGGAAGTTCGCCGCTCCGGTCGAGCGGATCGAGGAACATCGACACGATGGCAACCACGATCGCGATCATCAGCGAAATGCTAAGCGGCAGGGCACTGGCTCCGTAGCGCATGCCGGTCGGGCTCGCGAAGCCGAGGGGGGTGCGGATCCGGGGCGTCAGGAGCCAGAGGCCGAGGAGGATGATCAGCCCGCCGCGCGGGCCGAGCTGCCACCAGTCGAGCCCCACTTCCCAGATCGCCCAGGCGAGCGACGCCAATACGATCACCGCATAGACCCTGAGCGCCATCGCATTCCTGAGGAAAAGCAGGATGGCGGTCAGCACGAAGCCGAGACCGCATATGATGTAATAGGCGCTGCCTCCGAGCAGCAGCAGCTGCCCGCCGCCGATGGCCAGCGCCACCCCGATCAACGTGAAAAGGATCGCGGTAATCCTGATAGCCATGTTCAAAATCCTGTCCGACCTGAAAATCCCGTACGCGAAACCTCCCGGCACCCCGAGCCTTCAACACACCCTCGATGCAAAAGTTCCGGCTTGTGTTCCTGCGATGCAGATTTAACGGAACCGTCACACGACCACGCTGGTTCTGGACTTTCCACGAGGAGTCGCAAGAATGCTGACATCGCGCAAAGGCCCAGCCTTCGAAACACCCGGCGCGGAAGGCGACAGACTGCCGGATGTGATGCGGGACGCGAAAAGCTGCACGCGCTGCGACCTCTATAGGAACGCAACGCATCTCGTGTTCGGCGAAGGCCCTGCGAGGGTGAAAGTGCTGTTCGTGGGCGAGCAGCCGGGCGACAAGGAGGATCTGGCCGGCAGACCTTTCATCGGTCCGGCGGGAAAGCTTCTCGACCGCTGCCTGGAAGAAGCCGGCATCGAGCGGGACATCTGCTACGTCACCAATGCGGTGAAGCATTTCAAGTTCACGCCACGCGGCAAGCGGCGCATCCATGCCAAACCCAATGCCGGCGAGGTCCAGGCCTGCGCCTGGTGGCTGGCGGCGGAGCTGCGTCTCGTCAAACCGAAACTCGCGGTGGCGCTCGGCGCAACCGCGCTTTATGCATTGCTTGGCCGGCAGGCAAAGGTGACCCGCGACCGCGGCACCGTGATGCCCTCGCCCGACGGCCCGCCGGTGCTGGTGACCATCCACCCTTCGGCGTTGCTGAGGACGCTGGATCGGCCGGACGCGGAGCGCAAACGGGCCCGCTTCGTCGATGACCTGAGAAAGATCGCAGAATTTCTGGAGTGAAGATGACCTACGAGCTTTATTATTGGGACGGCCTCCAGGGCCGCGGAGAATTCGTGCGGCTGGCGCTGGAAGAAGCGGGAGCCGATTACGTGGATGTTGCCCGCGGCGAGCGCGGTACGCCCAGTATGATGGACTATATTCACGGCAAGCACGGCTACGAGATGCCGTTTGCACCGCCCTTTCTCAAGGATGGCGAGCTGATCGTCTCGCATGTCGCCAATATCCTCAACTATCTCGGGCCGAAGCTGGGCCTGGTGCCGAAGGACGAAAAATCCCGCATCTTCGCCCATGGACTGCAATTGACGATCACCGATTTCATCACCGAAGTGCACGACACGCATCACCCGATCAGCACCGGAGACTATTACGAAGATCAGAAGCAGGAAGCCAGGGCCCGCTCGAAAGCCTTCCTGAAACATCGGGTGCCGAAGTTCATCGGTTATTTCGAACGCATCATCGCGGCCAATCCGGCGAAAAGCGGCCACGCGGTCGGCGATGGCCTGACCTATGTCGACCTGTCGCTCTTTCAGCTCGCCGAAGGCCTCGCCTATGCCTTCCCGCGCGCGATGAAAAATTTCGACAAGGATTACCCGGGCGTCGCCAGGCTCCGCGACGCGGTCGCCAAACGCAAGAATATCGAAGCCTATCTCAAGTCGAAGCGCCGGCTCGCCTTCAACGAGTCGGGCATATTCCGGCATTACCCGGATCTGGACCAGGAGCCGGCCTGACCGGCTAGATGAACGCGAAAACCGGGGCGATCGTCACCAGGACGATCACCGCCGCGACCAAAGTGAATTTCATGACGACCTCCAATGGAACGAGAGCTGTCGTGGTTATTACGGCAGCTCAGTTCGTTTCTTCTCCCAATTCCTGCAGAATTTGATGCCGCGCTCGGTTGAGGCGGCTTTTCACCGTGCCGACCGCGCAATCGCAGATCTCCGCCGTCGCCTCGTAACTTTCCCCGAGAATGGCGACCAGCGTCAGCACTTCACGGTAGTGCGGGGGGAGTTTTTCGAGCGCCCGCTGGACCTCGCGGGCTCTCGCCGCCATCTCCTGGCTGGCTGCAACCGGCGTATCGCCGGAAACGTTCTCCTCTATCCCCGGCGCCTCGCGTCCCAATACCTTGGCACGTGTGTAGAACGTGTTGCGCATGATGGTGAAAAGCCAGCTTTTCAGCTTCGTGCCCGGCTCGAACTTGTCGAGATTGGCAAGCGCCTTCATCAGCGTCTCCTGCACCAGGTCGTCCGCATCGCTGGGATTGCGGCAGAAAGTACGGGCAAATGCGCGGAGAGCCGGAATAAGCCTTACTATGTCTGCACGTGCAGGATCACCATTCAACTGTGATTCAGACACCGTTGCCTACCTCTCCGAAGTCTTCATGGCTGGAATGACGGGGGCAAACGCACGCCTTATGCATTTGGTTCCGCCAAGATGAATGCCCTGTTCATCTTCGTGGCGGAAACCCCTGCCGCTTGCGGAACAAACAGACCGGCAGGCCTGTTGATAGCACTTTCACGGGAGTTCTGCCGGGAGTTCGGATATGGCGCCGCGCGCAAACTGGAAAGGCTATCTGAAGGTCGGAGAACTGAGCTGCCCGGTGGCGCTCTATACGGCCGCCTCGACGTCCGACCGCGTCAGCTTTCACATCATCAATCGGGAGACGGGCAACCGGGTGCATCGCCAGATGGTCGATGCCGATACCGGCCGGCCGGTCGAAAGCGAGGACATCGTCAAGGGTTACGAGGTTTCGAGCGGTCAATACGTCTTTCTGGAGCCGAACGAAGTGAAGGCAGCGGTCCCTGAAAGCGACAAGACCCTCGAGCTCGAAACCTTCATCCCCTGCGATGGCGTCGACACCATCTTTATCGATCGTCCCTATTACCTTGCTCCGGCCGACAAACCGGCCGCCGAAGTGTTCGAGCTGATCCGAAAGGGACTGACCGAGAAGAACGTCGCGGCACTTGCCCGCACCGTGCTGTTCCGGCGCCTGCGGACGCTGCTGATCCGCCCGAGCGAGACCGGCCTGATCGCCAGCACGCTGAACTACGAATACGAGGTCCGGCCGGCGAAGGAGATCTTCTCCGACATCAAGAGCTTCAAGATCGAAGGCGAGATGCTCGAGCTCGCCGAGCACATCATCGATACCAAGCGCGGCAAGTTCGACCCCTCCGAGTTCGACGACCGCTACGAGGCGGCGCTCGCCGAACTGGTCAAGGCGAAGATCGAGGGCCGCAAGCTCAGGAAGAAACCGAAGCCGGAACCGAAGAAGGTTTCGAGCCTCATCGAGGCGCTGCGTCAGAGCGCCGGCGGCGGCAAGAAGGCCGCGCCGAAAAAGCCCGCCGGGAAAACCGTATCTCGTAAGACTGCCGCCCCGCAGAGAAAGGCGAGCTGACCATGGCGCTCGAAACCTACAACCAGAAACGGAACTTCAAGGCCTCTCCCGAGCCCCGCGGCCGCAAGGCCAAGGCGAGCGGCAACAGCTTCGTGATCCAGAAACACGATGCGACCCGCCTTCATTACGATTTCCGGCTGGAGATGGATGGCGTCCTGAAAAGCTGGGCCGTCACCCGCGGCCCGAGTTTCGTGCCCGGCGAAAAGCGGCTGGCGGTGCATGTGGAAGACCACCCGCTGGATTACGGCGGTTTCGAAGGCATGATCCCGGAGGGCAACTACGGCGCCGGTGCGGTCATGCTCTGGGATCGCGGCACCTGGGAACCGATCGGCGATCCCCACAAGGCCTATAAGAAGGGCCATATGGAATTCGAGCTGAAGGGCGAGAAGCTGGAAGGCCGCTGGCACCTGATCCGCATGGGCCAGAAGCAAGGCGAGAAGCGCGAAAACTGGCTGCTGGTCAAGGGCGACGACGAATTCGCCCGCGCCGAGGGCGACACGGACATTCTCGACGAAATGCCGCTCTCGGTGAAATCAGGCAAGACGCTGGACGAAATCTGGGGCCGCAATCCGTCCGCGCCCAAACGCAAGTCGGACGCCAAGGCAAGGCCGCCGGAGCCCGAAGGGAGCGGCCTTTCGCCTGCGAAGATCAAGGGCGCGAAAAAAGCCGAGCTTCCGGATTTCGTCGAGCCGCAGCTTGCGACGCTGGTAAAGGGCGCGCCGTCCGGCAAGCGCTGGGTCCACGAGATCAAGCTTGACGGTTATCGCCTGCAGGCGAATGTCGAAGGCGGCAAGGTGAAGCTGCTGACCCGGACCGGCCTCGACTGGACGCACAAGTTCGGCGAGGAGATCGTCGCGGAATTCGAAAAGCTTTCGGTTTCAGGCGCGATCATCGATGGCGAAGTGGCGGTCGAGGCGGGTTCCGGCGCCACCGATTTTTCCCTTCTGCAGCAGGATCTCAGCGACGGCCGGGACGACCGGTTCACCTTCTACGCCTTCGACCTGCTGCATCTCGACGGCTACGACCTGACCGGTGCAACGCTGTTGAAGCGCAAGGAGGCGCTCGAAAGGCTGCTGGCCGGCAGCGGCCCGGCCTTGCGCTACAGCACGCATTTCAGCGACGAGGGCGGGCTTGTGCTGAAACATGCCTGCCGGCTCAGCCTCGAAGGCATCATCTCCAAGATATCGGACGCGCCCTATCGCCCCGGTCGCGGCCGCGACTGGGTGAAGTCGAAATGTTCGGCACGACAGGAATTCGTGATCGCGGGTTTTGTCCCCTCCTCCGTTTCCAGGACGGCGATCGGTTCGCTGGTCATGGGATATTACGACAAGGGAAAGCTGCGCCACGCCGGCCGTGTCGGCACCGGTTATTCGAACGTCGTGGCGCAATCGCTCTTCAAACGCCTCAGCGGGATGAGCGCCGACGAAAGCCCGTTTGACGAAAAGCTCGCCGGGGTGGAAAAGAAGGACGTCGTTTTCGTAAGGCCCGAACTGGTCGCGGAAGTGGAGTTCCGCGGCTGGACGGCGGATGCGCATATCCGCCATGCCGCCTTCCGTGGCCTGCGCGAAGACAAGGACCCGAAGGAGATCGTCCGGGAGGGCGGACCTGTGAACGCAACGGAACAACCGAAGCCGCCGAAACGGACAGTCAATCTGACCCATCCCGACCGGGTCTACTGGCCGGATGCAGGGGTGACCAAGGCCGGGCTTGCGGATTATTACACCGAAGTCTGGCGGCTGATGGCGCCCTTCGTCGTCAACCGCCCGCTGGCGCTTCTGCGCGGGCCCGACGGCATCGGCAGCCAGCTCTTTTTCCAGAAACACGGCTGGAAGGGCATGACCAAGAGTGCCGTGCTGGTGAAGGACCCCGCCGATCCGGCGGAAGAGGACATCACCATCCGCGACCTCGACGGGCTGCTCGGCCTCGTTCAGGGCGCGACGCTCGAAATCCACCCCTGGGGCTCCACCCTGGACGACTGGGAAAAGCCGGACATGGTCAATATCGACCTCGACCCCGGCGAAGGCGTGTCATGGACCGATATCATCGCAGCCGCCCATGAGGTGAAGCGCCGCTTCGAGGACATGGGCCTTGTCGCCTTCGTCAAGACTTCCGGCGGCAAGGGCCTGCATGTCGTCGCCCCCGTCAAACCCAAGGCGGAATGGCCGGAGGTGAAGGCGGCCATGAAGGCGCTCGCCGACGGTATGGCCGGCGACGACCCCGACAGATACATCTCGACTATCACCAAGTCGAAACGCAAGGGCAAGATCCTCATCGACTACCTGCGCAACGGCCGCGGCAACACGGCGGTCGCCCCTTATTCCACCCGCGCCCGTCCCGGCGCGCCGGTCTCCATGCCGGTCGAATGGGACGAACTCGGCGGCGCGATCGGGCCCAATTATTTCACCGTCATCAACGCCCCGGCCCGCATCGCCCAGCAGACGAAGGATCCCTGGGGAGATTTTCGCAAGGCGGAAGCGGTGATCGAGTTCAAGGTGAAGAAGAAACGGTAGCGGCTGAGGCGAGACCGCGCGGCATGCCGATATGGGATGCGGGCGGGGCGGCATTCTTAACCCTCCCCAATTGCGGGAAAGGGCTATGGCATATGGGACTCGCGACGGTGCGTGGAGCCCCTCCCCCTTGTGGGGAGGGGTTGGGGAGGGGTCTTGATCCAGTATAAAAACCCCTCCCGCCTGCCGGCCACCCTCCCCACAAGGGGGAGGGTTAAGAATGCCGCGCCGCCTCACCTCTCATATGCGAATTACCCTGCCTCAGCGGGCATGGGGAGTCTGCTGCATCGCCGTCTCCCGGCCATAAAATTCTCCCAGCGGAGGGTAATCACGTCCGCCCCTTCCGCTCGGCTTCCAGGCTCTTCTTCAGCGCGGCGGTGATGTCGATCACGTTGCTGCTGCGCTCCGGCGCCTTTTCCTCGACCCTCTTCTTCGTCTTGCGGCTCTTCTTGCGCTCGGCGATGATTTCGAGAAGCCGGTCCTGGACCGGGTCGTCCGCCATGGAAGGCTTCCAGGCCCGGGTGCGCTCGTCGATGATCTTCTTCATCATCGCCAGATGTTTGGCGTCGATCTTCTCCCCGGGCCTGTCGCCGGCGTATTCCGCCGCGTCGCGCACTTCGTCGCCATAACGCAGCGTCCAGACGACAATTCCCTTGTCCTTCGGCAGGAGGAGAACGGCCCGCTCGCGGCGATACATGACAAGCCGGGCGATGCCACCGGTATTGGTCTTTTCCATCGCCTCGCGGATGACGGCAAAGGCTTCCGCGCTCACCTCGTCGTCAGGCGCCAGATAATGCGGCCGGTCATACCAGACCCAGCCGATCGACCCTGACGGCACGAAGGTCTCGATATCGATGGTGCGGGTGCTTTCGAGCCCGACATCCTCGATTTCCTCGTCTTCGAGGAGCACGTAATCGTCCTCGCCCTTCGGATAACCCTTGACCTGATCCTCGTCCTCGACCGCCTCGCCTGTCTGCGCATCCACATAATGGCTGAGGACGCGATTGTTGGTCTTGCGGTTGATGTTGTGGAAGCGAACCTTTGCGCCTTCGGAAACGGCAGGGGTCATCGTCACCCGGCAGGTGACGAGCGAGAGCTTCAGATAACCTTTCCAGAATACGCGCGGCGCCACGGGCAACTCCTTCGTTTGGCGATAACCCGCGCTCCCTTCGCTTGGTTCCGGAACAAACGCGCGATCCAAACCGTTTTCCGGATCAGACAAGCCAGGAGCCAATCAGATGAGCGTCAACAATATCTCGAACTCTGCGCAGAAAGACTTGAACAAGAAGGCCGAGCTCTCGGCTCGCGAGCGCGGCGAAAAGAAGGAATTGGATGAACAGCTCAACGAAGGCCTGGAAGACACGTTTCCGGCAAGCGATCCGGTGTCGAGCACCGTGACGTCCATTCCCTCCGGTACGCCCAAACCGCCCCGGCATTAACATTTTTTAAAATCGCTGGAACAAAAAGGGCGGCTTCCGGATAGGAAGTCGCCTTATTTCATTTTTCCTCTGTGACTTTTTCGGGATATCCGAGATCGACCCTGTTGATGTATTGGGAGCTGATATAGGGTTGTCGTGGGCGGATATGGTTGCGACATCGGGTATTCCGATGTGGACGTGTCAGAGGTCGGGATGGCGAAACAGAACACTCCGGTTGCGGAAGAGGACATCAGGATGGGGCGGCGGGTCAGCCGTCAGGTCTCGGTTCTTCTGACCGAAATTGAAAAGGAAGACGTTCCTGATCGTCTGCTCCAACTGGCGCGTGACCTGCAAAAGGCGCTGAACGAAAAGATCGACGACCGCCATACGGGCTGACGCGGCGCGCCTGTCAGAGCTGGGTTGAAATCAGGTTGTCGGTGCGCACGCGCCCCCCGATCACGCCCCGCGGCCCATTCGGCGCAAACCTGCCGCTGCTGTCCTCGATCACCGTATAGAGCTTGTCGCTGCGGAAGGCGCTTGCCATCTCGGTCGAGTTGCCCTCCGAGGGCGCGGCGTCGATTTCCGTGAAATCCAGTTCCGCCTGGCTCGCCACCAGCCGCGCATCGCCGGCGGTCTTTGCCCTGACCACCACTTCGCCATGCGCGGGCGAATTCTGCCAGTTCGGATCGTTCGGCGCGGCTGTCGGCACCAGCCGATAGATCTTCAGCCTGTCCTGCATGTCTCTCTCCCGTCGTAAGCACTTTTCTAGTTGGAGAGCTAAACGTGGCTCGCGCGTTCCGGTTCCATCAAATTGCGCGGAACTTTTCCGGCAACCATGGGTTTCTCCGCTGCGGGCGATCATGCCCCCTGAGAAGGAGAAAGCCGATGAAGAATGAGCAGCCGAAAGCTGGCCGTCCCGGCGAGACCTCGCAATGGCCTCGGTGGGAGGGCCCGGCGGAAAGCCGCCCGAGCGGTTATCTTCAGGGTGAAGCCGATATCTTCGCCGAGGGACCGGAGCAGGAAAAGCAGATCGGCAAGGGACCGGACGGTTACAACCGTCCCGACGACCTGATCGCACAGGATGTCAATGAGCAACTGATGCAGGACGCCTTTCTCGACCCGACCAACATGTCGGTCGTGGTGGAGAACGGCGAGGTGACCCTGGAAGGTTACGTGGCGCACTTCGCCGACAAGACCCGGGCCGAGGAAACCGTCCTCGACATCGAAGGTGTCACCGCTTGCCGCAACAATCTTCGGATCGCGCCCGAAAGGCACTGATGCCCGTGGAACCTGCGAGGCGCCTGCTCGTTAGGTGCCTCGCAATCCCTTGCCATAACACCATCAACAAGGAGAGAGACAAATGGCCAGCAAGACCCTCGATGACCTTTTTCATGAAACCCTCAAGGACATCTATTACGCCGAACGCCAGATCGTGAAGGCGCTGCCGAAGATGGCGCGCGGCGCACAGGATCCGAAGCTCAAGGCAGCATTCGAGAAGCACAAGGAAGAAACCGAAGGCCAGATCGATCGCCTGAAGCAGGTTTTCGAGATCATCGGCAAGCGGGCCCAGGGCAAGACCTGCCCCGCGATCGACGGCATCATCGAAGAAGGCGAGGAAATCCTGGACGAATTCAAGGGGACTCCGGCCCTCGATGCGGGCCTGCTCGCCGCGGCCCAGGCCGTCGAACACTACGAGATCAGCCGCTACGGCACCCTGCGCGCCTGGGCCCAGCAGCTTGGCCACCGGGAGGCGGTAACCCTCCTCGAACAGACGCTCGCCGAGGAAAGCAAGACCGACGAGGCGCTGACGGGTCTTGCCAAGACAGCCGTCAACACGGCCGCCCAGAAGGCCGCCTGACATCGAACATCGGCAAGGGTGCGGCTTCGGTCGCGCCCTTTCTTTGCCCCCGCGGTACGGAAATCGATACGAAAAAGCCCGGCCGAAGCCGGGCTTTTCCTCCCTTTCCCGGCCTCCTCAAGCCGGGAAAGATCGTCTCAAAATCGAGGTGTCTGACGTTCCTCCGAGCGGTGGAACGGGCAACATTTCGCCGTTCAGCGCCTGTCGGCGGAAAATCTCGACCCGTCCGCTACGCTCACGCGCCACATGAGCCTTGGCGGCTTCCATGGCAAGTTCGTAGGTGTGGTAATAAGACGCAGACTGAAGGCCGTCTATGACATAGACCCAACCTGTTGCGTGTGGGACGATATCGCAGTATTTTCCCATTGGATGTGTCTCCTTCCCGGCGGCCATAAGTACATTCGACAGGCAAAAGTTCCGCCTCCGGGGAAGTTTTTTTCGAGTGATGGCTGCGTCGTAGCCAGTTGCGATTTTTCGTTTTTACCAGGGAACTTTTCTGCGCCGCGCACGTTTGGGCGCTTGGGCGAATGGAGACAATAATGGCGGAATCCGAAGAAATCTGGATCAAAAAGCGGGCCTATGCCCTGTGGGAAGAAGAAGGCTATCCCTCAGGCAAGGACAGGGAGCATTGGGAACAGGCCAAGCTTGAATATGCGACGCTTGGGCCGACCGCTTCGAAGAAGCCCGCGGCGGGGTCGCGCGGCAAGTCTGCGACTGCGGTGAAGCCTCCGAAGGCAACAGCGGCCAAGCCGGCGGCGAAGGCTGCGTCTGCCAAACCGGCACCGAAGGCGGCCGCGGCCAAGACTTCCCAGGCAAAGACAACTTCCAAGGCACCGGCCGCTGCCGTGACCGAAGCGGCGGAACCGGCCAAGAAGCGTTCCAAGAAGGTTCCGGCTGGCGCTTGACGCCGCCCGGCCACCCAACTTCATCATTGTCGTTATGGGTCTCGGCGACTGACCTCGTCGCGGCCGCGGGTCTGTTTGTCCTGGAAAAATCGAAATGGCTTTTGCGTCTGGACTTGGCCAGGGTTCTGCCCGGAGGGGGAACGTTGGCGAGGGCGGAAACGTTCTGGAGGGTGAGATTGGCAGATGGCGGAGGCACGCATGATGAACGCTTACGTCCCGATCGACGGCCTTCGTCGAGATGAGCGGAGCGCGCCGAAACAGGGGATTAATGCCGGCTATGGAATGCGGGGGCTTCCTGGAATGAGAATACTTTCGGTCACCTCCGAAATCTTCCCCCTGGTGAAGACGGGTGGCCTTGCAGACGTGACGGGCTCCCTGCCCAAGGCGCTGAGCCCCCTCGGCATCGAAACGACCTCCCTGATCCCCGGCTACCCGCAGGTCATGCAGCAGCTGAAGAGCGCCATGCCGCTGGTCACCTTTGACAGCCTGCTCGGCGAAAAGGCCGCGCTCCTCCATACCCGGGTCGAAGGCCTCAGCCTTTTCATCCTCGATGCACCCGCTCTCTACGATCGGCCGGGCGGCCCTTATGTCGATGAAGACGGCATAGACCATGCCGATAACTGGAAACGGTTCGCGGCACTTTCCCTCGCCGCCGCCGAAATTGCCGATGGACTGCTTCCCGGCTGGGTCCCGGACCTCGTTCACACCCACGACTGGCAGTCCGCACTGACCTCGGTCTACATGCGCGAACGCGGCTGCATGACGCCGGTCGTGCTGACCATCCACAACCTCGCCTTCCAGGGCCAGTATCCCGCCGGCGTCCTGATGGGTATCGGCCTGCCCCCCGAAGCCTATTCCATGAACCGCATGGAATATTTCGGCGATATCAGTTTCCTGAAAGGTGGATTGCAGACGGTCGATGCGATCACCACCGTCAGCCCGACCTATGCGCGCGAGATCCTCACGCCGCGTTTCGGCATGGGCATGGACGGGGTCCTCAACGCCCGCGTCTCCGTCCTGCGCGGCATCGTCAACGGCATCGACCTCGATATCTGGGATCCGTCGACGGACCCGCACCTGCCGCGCAACTACGACGTCGGCACGTTGCGCCGCAAGCGCGAGAACCGCGCCGTCCTGCTCCGGAAATTCGGGCTGGACCCGGCGCAGGAAGGTCCCGTGTTTTCCGCCGTCAGCCGGCTCACCTGGCAGAAGGGCTTCGACATGTTCGCCGACACCGCGGACGAGATCATTCGCCACGGCGGCAAGGTGATCGTCTTCGGTCAGGGCGATCGGGAGATCGAGCGGGCGCTGGCCGAAACCGCAGCGCGGTTTCCCGGCAGCATGGCCGTCAATTTCGGCTATGACGAGCCGACCGCACATCTGGTCCATGGCGGCTCGGATGCGATCGTGCAGCCGTCGCGTTTCGAACCCTGCGGCCTGACCCAGCTTTATGCGCTCCGTTATGGCTGCGTCCCGGTCGTTTCCCGCACCGGCGGGCTCTCCGAGACCATTATCGATGCAAACGACGCGGCCATGTCCGCCCGCGTCGCTACCGGTTTCCAGTTCCATCCGGTGACGACAGACGGGCTGCGCCTGGCGCTTCGCCGTGCATTGCACGCCTATGCCGATCCGAAGATGTGGGCACGCCTGCAGAACCAGGGCATGAAGGCGAAATTCTCCTGGGAGCGCAGCGCCCAGCAATATGCCGCCGTCTATGCCAATCTGGCGCTCAAGTCCGGCCATGTCGCCTCGGCGAACTCCGACATCCGGCGCGCGACGCTCTGAGTTTCTCCCGCCACGCGCACGAAAAGAAACCGGCCCCGAAGGCCGGTTTTTTAATGGTGACGGGAGGGATAATAGGAGGCCGCCTCACGGCCTCCGGAACAATGCGAGGCTGCGGCCCTCGAGCTCGAAATCCTTTTCCTTGGTGATCACCAGACCGCGCTTGGAAAGGTCGGAGGTGGTGAGTTCCAGCACCCACCCGCCCTCGCCGAACTGCGGGATGCGGAACGGGACATTGCCCTCGAAAGGATTGAAAAGCAGCAGCACGTCGTGCCAGATGCCCTCCTCCTCCTTGAGATCGGGCCGGCCGATATAGAGGCCGAGCGTCGACCCCTCGTCCCACTGTTCGGGCGTCTGGAAGCCGCCGCCGGCATTGAACCACTTGATGTCCAGGCCGTCGCGCCAGTTCTCACGGCGCAGCAGCGGCTGTTCCTGGCGCAGCTTGATGATCTGGCGGGTGAACGCGCGAAGCTCCTCGCAGCTCTCCGGCAGGTTTTCCCAATGCACCCAGGAGATTTCGCTGTCCTGGCAATAACCGTTGTTGTTGCCCATCTGGCTGCGGCCGAACTCGTCGCCGGCCAGCAGCATCGGCGTGCCATGCGAGAAGAACAGGGTGGCGAGGAAATTGCGCTTCTGGCGATCACGCACCGCATTGATGCCCTCGTCCTCGGTCGGCCCCTCGGCGCCGTAATTGTAGCTGCGGTTGTCGTTGTGGCCGTCGTTATTGTCCTCGCCATTCGCCTCGTTGTGCTTCTCGTTATAGGAGACGAGGTCGTTCAGCGTAAAACCGTCATGGGCGGCGATGAAGTTGACGCTCGCCCACGGTCGGCGGCCGCGCTGGTCGTAGAGATCGCCGGAACCGAGCAGGCGGGCGGCGAAATCCGTCGAGACATTGGTGCCCTTCCAGTATTCGCGCACCGTATCGCGGTATTTGTCGTTCCACTCGGCCCAGCCGGGCGGGAAACCACCGACCTGGTAACCGCCGGGGCCGATATCCCAGGGTTCGCCGATCAGCTTCACCCGGGAAAGCACCGGATCCTGGGTGATCGCGTCGAAGAAACCGCCGCGCTGGTCGAAACCTTCCGGCTCGCGTCCGAGGATCGTGCCGAGGTCGAACCGGAACCCGTCGACATGCATGCTCTCGGTCCAGTAGCGCAGCGAATCCAAGACGAGCTGCAGCACCCGCGGATGCGATGTGTTGACCGTGTTCCCGGTGCCGGTGTCGTTGATATAGTAGCGATGCTGGTCCGGCATGGTCCGATAGTAGGAGAAATTGTCGATGCCCTTGAAGGAGAGCGTCGGCCCGAGCTCGTTGCCCTCGGCCGTGTGGTTGTAGACCACGTCGAGGATGACCTCGATGCCGGCATCGTGGAACGACCGCACCATGTCGCGAAAGCCCTGGATGCCTCTGGGGCCGTAATAGCGGGAAGCGGGCGCGAAAAAGCCGAGCGTGTTGTAGCCCCAGAAATTATGCAGGCCCTTGTCGAGCAGGTGCTGGTCGTCGGGAAAATAATGAACCGGCATCAGCTCGACGGACGTGATGCCGAGGCTCTTGATATACTCGACCGAGGCCTTGTGCCCCATGCCCTCGAACGTGCCGCGCAGGTCTTTGGGAATACCTGGATTGAGCTGGGTAAAACCCTTCACATGTGTCTCGTAGACGATCGTCGCCGGCCAGGCGATATTAGGCCGGTTCTGGTCCTGCCAGTCGAACTCGTTCGGATCGATCACCCGGCATTTCGGCATGAACGGCGCGCTGTCGCGCTCGTCGAAGGTGAGGTCCTTGTCTTCGTGCAGAAGGTCGTAGGCGAAATGCGCCTCGTTCCAGTCCACATCGCCGGCGAATGCGCGTGCATAGGGGTCGATCAGCAGCTTGTTCGGATTGAAACGATGGCCGTTTTCCGGGTCGTAGGGCCCATGCACCCGGAAGCCGTAGAGCGCGCCGGGCTTCAATCCCGGCACATAGCCATGCCAGATCTCATGGGTATATTCGGGAAGTTCGAGCCTGGCGATCTCCACCTTGCCGGTCGGATCGTAGAGACAAAGCTCGACGCGCTCCGCATGCGCCGAAAAAATCGCGAAATTGACGCCCTCGCCGTCAAAATTGGCTCCAAGCTGAAGCCAGGAGCCGGGCTCGATGACAAAGTGAGTTGATTTCGTATCCATGCGGCACCCAGTTGAAAGACTGCCGTCATAATGGTGCGGCACAGCATTTCGTTCCCTGGACAGTCATATAAACTGCGGGCCGCCCGAGCCTACGGGTTGCCCGATGCGGGCGGAGGCGGGTTTCCGGGTGTGGTGTTTGCGGTTCCGGTCGGCGATGTCGCCGGGCTCTGGCCGCCGGTCCCGGTTTGCGGCGACGGGCTGCGATCCGTGGGGGCCGTGTTGTTGGACTGCGACGGCGGCGTGTTATTGATCGGATCCTTCTGTTTCTCGCCGCTGTCGCTGCAGGCACTGAGGAGAGCCGCGGCCGAAAGAGCGCCGATGAGACGCTTCATGTCTGGTCTTCTCCATTGAACTTGCGAAAGGCGGCCTGCCGGCGATGCGCATCGAG
Source organism: Neorhizobium sp. 2083 (assembly GCF_031455615.1). Lineage (NCBI taxonomy): Bacteria > Pseudomonadati > Pseudomonadota > Alphaproteobacteria > Hyphomicrobiales > Rhizobiaceae > Neorhizobium > Neorhizobium sp. 2083. The sequence continues at coordinate 806,084 of NZ_JAVDTC010000002.1, forward strand.
CGCGATCACCTTCTCGACCGCCGCGACATCTTCGGCGCTCGCGGCCGGAATCGGATCCGCGGCGATGGCTTCCAGCACTTCAGGCGCCAACGCGCCGTTGCGGATGACATATTCCAGCGCCTCGCGGGTCTGCCGTTCGGCTTTCAGCTGGGCGTAGAGGGCGAGGATCAGCCGGTCGCGCGCATCGCGTTCATCGGGGCTGCCGCCCGGTCTGGCGAACTCTGCCATGGTCTTCCTCCATGTGTCTGCTGGAGGATCAACTTTCCGTCGCCGCGATTGTTCCCTCTGCCGGCGCCTCCGCTATCTCCTTGAGAATGCGAAACCTGGACAGGGAGGAAACCATGTCGACGCTGACACCCCAGGAACTGGAAGGCCGATTGAATGCACATCGCGAACTGATGATCGAACTCCTGTCGGCCATGATCGGCGGCGAAATCACCATCACCTCGTTCCTCAGGCGATTGCGCGACGACGCGACGTTCAAGGACAACGAGGAGGATCCGGGCCTGTTGCCGGACGGAGCCTTCGCGATCGAAAATTCCGCCGCCCGCGAGGTCCGCTCGATCCTGGACGCCGCCCGCGCCAGGGCACAGGCGGACAAACAGTAAGCCCCTGTTAACCAAGCGATTTCACATTTAAGGCGATCTCGCCACGTTTATGGCCATTTCGTGGAACTACAATGGGACTTTCTCGTTCACTTACGACCGAAGCGATGGAGGCGACGATGGTCAGAGAATGGGTAGAAGCAGCAGGTTTCGTTCTGGTGATCGCCGCCTGTTACATGATGGTCATCCCGGTCTGAGTTTTCGAAGCTCCTGGGGAGGAGAGCGGCCTTGATCTCAAGGCCCACTGCTCTCGCGGCTGGCGAAAAAGGCCGCGAGAGCGGCAAAATCGTCATCCTTCAGCTTTTGTGCCGTCTCGGTCATCAGGTGGCTGAACGAGGATCCGCCCCGGACACCCGCGTGGAAGAGGCGGAGCTGACGCTCCAGATAAGGGGCGTTCTGACCCGAAATGCGCGGATAGGCGGGATTGCCGCCGGGCTTTTCGTGGCAACTGAGGCAGGCGGGAATTTTGTCTGCCGCTCTTCCCCTTTCCGCAATCTCGCGGCCTTTCTCCAGCAGTTGTGCGTCCACCGGTACAGCAGGCCTTTGCGGCCTTGCCTGCTTGGCATAATAGCGCGCAAGCTCCGGCAGGCTCTCCTCCGACAGGGTACCGACTGCCACCTTCATGATCCCGCTCGCCCGCTCGCCGTGGGCATAGGCGCGCAGGCTGTTCAGGAGATAGGCCTCCGACTGGCCGGTGAGCCGGGGAATGATGCTGTTGCCGTCGAGCCGCTTTTCCGCATGACAGCTCTCGCAGGTGATCGGCAGCGGCGAGACTTCGCCCGCCGTCCCGATGCCGTGCAGGCCGGACGCCTGCAGATAGGCGCCGCTGTCCATGCCCGGCAATTTGCGCAGAAACGCCACCATGTCCCAGACCTCGTCATCGCGCGCCTGCGCCGGCCAGGCCGGCATGCCGGTAAAGCGAACGCCGTGCTTGACGATCTCGAAGAGCTGGGCGTCACTCCAGCCTGGCACCACGGTCTTGAGGTCCGGCGGCGGCGGCAGCATGGCAAGCACGGCGCCGGAGCGCCCCTGCGCCGGGGAGCCGTGACAGATGGCGCAACCCGTCTCGAAATGGCCGGCGGCCGGCGGCACGAGCGCCGGATTGTCGAGCGGCGGCACCTCGACGGAAAGAGCGGCGGTGCGGATCGAATTGCGCATCACCCAATGAAGGAACCAGTCGGTCACCGCCCAATGGCCGGTGCTCGCCTGGACGCCCATCAACCCGGACCAGGCAAATCCCAGCCCCAGCAGCGGCGCCAGGATCACGAGAATGATGATATGCTTCCAGCGGATCGTCATCGGCCATTCCTCCCCGAAGGCTCCGGCACCTGGTCATTGAGGGTGCGGGCGAGAAGCGCCACACCGCCGGCAAGATAGACCACTGCCCCGACCAGCAGCATGATAACCCCGCCGGCCTGCTGGTCCACGTCCGCCGAAAGCATTATGCCGAGGCAGCTCACTTCGCCCTCACCGTAAAGCGGACGCGGCGAAAGCGCCAGCAGCGCACCGAGAAGCGTCATGTGCATGGAGGTGAAGAGCAGGCCGAACGTGCCGGCGAGCCGCCGCTCCTCCCGCCCCGTCGCCGCTCCACCGAGGCAGGAGAGCCAGAGGGAAAGACCCGCGGCGAGGAAAACCGCCTGCTCCAAGGCCGCGATGAGCGGCGACGATTCCGACAGAGCCCGCAGGACGGGAATATGCCACATCCAGACGGCGAAGAGTTCGACAAGCGACGCGGTGAGCGGAGTCAGCCATGGGCGATTTGCAGAAAAGTCGAAACGCGTCCCCGAAAGGCCGATGGCGATCAGCGGCGCGGCACCCGCCACGACCCCCATATGGGCGATCATGTGCACCGAGAAGGACGACCGATCAGCAAAGGGAAGCAGGATCCCCCAGAGCACGAACACCATGACCATTCCGCCGACCAGCGCCGCCTTCTTCATGGCTGGCACTCCGCGATGAAGATCATCGGGATCGCCATGTAGAGAACGGCGACGAAGCTCAAGCCCGACAGCAACAGCGTCGCAAACCCCTGGAACAGCGTGCGGGCGTTGCGGGTCGCCTCGTCATGGGGCGGATCGTCGGCGCCGAAACCCCATTGCCGCCAGGCGAGCCAGGCCGACAGCACGATCATCGCCAGCGCCAGCACGGTTATGACGCCGAGTGCGATCCGCACCGTATCGAACGAGACCTCGGAGGCGAGGCCCTTGGCGCAGAAGACCGCGACCACCCCGTAGCAGACGACAAAATGCAGCGCCCAGACGACCGGGGCGGTGAACAGGGTCCAGAGGGTTTCGACTTCGCGCGGAATGAAACTCTTCATGTGCTCACCAGTGGAAACAGGCCAAGGACCGCGAAGGTGACGACGGCGGTAAACGCCGTGAAATGCCAGTAGAGCGTTACGTTGCGGATATCCTGGTCGTATTCGTCAGTCATCCTGCCGGCGAGGCTGCGCGCCAGGCAATAGGCCTGCATCACCGCGCCGACCACGCCATGCGTGACCGTCCAGATCGTAACGATCCAGACGATCGCCGGATAGACATGCGAGGTCGGGTCCATCGCGTGAACGTAGGGACCGGCAAGACCTGCCAGCGAGGCCGCGATCGTGAAAACGAACGCGGCACCGAGTGCGGCCCGCGCGCCGGCCGGCCCCCTTTCGTTGAGTTCGCGCGCCAGCAGCGTCAGCCCCCAGGCGGCGACATAGAGCACCAGTGCCACCATCGGCCACAGGACGCCCGGTCCTTGCGCGGTCGTGGTGAAGTCGCTGTGGATGGTCCAATAGAAGAAATAACCGAAGACGAGGCTTGCGAAGGCCGTGCCGTCGCCGACCATGGTAATGAACATCGCCCACCAGCCGACCGAGGCCGGCCCCGAAACGTAGACCGGCAATTTGAGCCCGAGCCCGACATCGACGTCCGGCGCTTCCGGTATCGGCGCGGTTCCGTTCCAGAGCCAATGGATGATGGCGACGAAGGTGACGATCGCAAAAACGATCGTGGTGATCCACAGCTTGAACGTCAGCGCGATGAACACGCCTCCGAGCGCCAATGCCGCGATGATCGTCACATAGGAGACCCCGCCGACCCGCAGGCACTGGATCGGCTCGGCATCCAGAACCGAGGTCACCAGCGTCTCGCGCTTGCCGGATTTCGCATCCGGCAGATAGAAGCGCCCCGCCTCGATATCAGCCTGCAGGTTCGGCTGGTCCCAGAGCGGATAGCGGCTGGTGATGATCGGTACCGATCGCATGCCCCAGCTTTCGGACGGATCGTTCGTCCATTCCAGCGTGCCGGAATTCCACGGATTGAGGTTACGCTCTCCGGGTCCCGGTTTGGGGCGGAAGATATCGATCACGAAGGTCGCGACGCCCGCGGCGAAGATGAAGGCGCCGATGGTGGAGATGAGGTTGAACCAGTCCCAGCCGATGTCTTGCGGATAGGTGAAAACCCGTCGCGGCATGCCGCGCAGCCCGGAAAGATGCATCGGGAAGAAAGCGATGTTGAAACCCGCAAACATCAGCCAGAAGGCGGTTTTGCCCCAGGCGTCGCTGAGCTTCTTTCCCGTCACGAAGGGGAAATAATAATAGATGCCGGCGACGACCGGAAACAGCATGCCGCCAATCAGCACGTAATGCAGGTGGGCGACGACGAAATAGGTGTCGTGCGCCTGCCAGTCGAATGGCACGAGCGCCACCATGACGCCCGTCAGCCCGCCGATCACGAAGATGATCAGTCCCCCTGCCCCGAACAGCATCGGCACCGAGAAGATGACCCGGCCGGCGAGCATGGTGGCGATGAACACGAAGATCTGCACCCCGGTCGGGATGGCGACCGCCTCCGACGCCGCCGAGAAGAAGGCGAGCGAGATCTGCGGCAGGCCGGTCGCGAACATATGGTGTACCCAGAGCCCGAAGCTCAGGAACCCGGTGCCGACGGCGGCGAGCACGATCCACGAATATCCGACGATCGGCCGCTGCGAGAAGGTCGGCACGATCATCGCCATCAGCGCGATCGCCGGCAGGAAGATGATATAGACCTCCGGATGCCCGAAGATCCAGAACAGGTGCTGCCATAAAAGCGGATCGCCGCCGCGCGTCGCATCGAAGAACGGCCAGTCGAACATCCGTTCCATCTCGAACAGGATGTCGCCGGCGATCAGCGGCGGAAAGGCGAACAGGATCATGCCCGCGACGATCAGGAGATACCAGGCAAACATCGGCATCAGGTTGATGCGCATTCCGGGCGCCCGGCATTTCATGATGCCGACGATGATCTCGACGGCGGCGGCGATCGACGCCACCTCGATGAAGGACAGGCCGAGCAGCCAGATGTCCGCGCCGATGCCGGCATATTCGTCGTCGGTCGCAAGCGGCGGATACATGAACCAGCCGGCGTTGGGAGCGGCATTGAAGAAGATCGAGCCACAGACGAAGACGCCGCCGAGAAGAAAGCTCCAGAAGCCGAAGGCGGAGAGCCGCGGGAACGGAAGCTCCCGGGCGCCGAGCATGGACGGCAGAAGGAAGATCGCCACCGCCTCGAAAATCGGCACCGCGAACAGGAACATCATCACCGTGCCATGCAGCGTGAAGGCCTGGTTGAACAGCTCGGCCGAGATGAAATCGTTCTCCGGCACCGCCAGCTGCAGCCGCATCAAAAGCCCGAGCAGGCCGGCAAACAGCATGAAGGCGAAGGCGGTGACGCCATACCAGAGGCCGATCTCGCTGTTGTTGACCGAAGTCCAGTAGCGGATGCCCTTCGGCGTTTCCCAGGTCTTGCGGAGCCGCTCCTCCTGGGCCGCACGCTCTTCCGGCGAAAAATTGCCGAGTTCCACGGTCATCTGAGCCCTTTCAGATAGGCAGCGATCCGCTCGATTTCGGCATCCGGCAGCATGGAAAAATGCGGCATGCGAGCCTCGGGCTTGATCTTCCCCGGATCGCGGATGAAGCTTGCGACGTGCTCCTCGAGATTGGGCCGCGTACCCGCCCCGACCGTCCCGCGCTCGCCGAAGGCGGTGAGATCCGGCCCGATCGTGCCCTGCGCTTGCGTGCCGGAAATCGCGTGGCAGGCGGAACAGCCGTGGCGGAGAAAGGACGCCAGCCCTTCGGCATCCCGCCCTCCGGACGAGTTCCGACGTGCAGCCAACCAGTCCTCGAAGGCCTGTTTCTCCATGGCGAGCACGGTGAAGGCCATCAGCGCATGCGACGTCCCGCAGAATTCGGCGCAGACGCCGCGATAGGTACCGGGCTTTTCGGCAAGCAGCGTCAGCCGGTTCTCGCGGCCGGGGATCATGTCCATCTTGCCGCCGAGCACCGGGATCCAGAAGGAGTGGATGACATCGGGCGATCTCAGCGAAAAGACGACACGTTCGCCGACCGGTATGCGCACCTCGTTGGCCGTCTCGAACGCAGGTTGACCGCCGTCTTCAAGATACCGCACCCGCCACCAGAACTGCTCGCCGGTCACCTCGATGCGGCGCATGCCGCCGTCCGTGCCCCCGAACCAGGGACGGATATTCGGCATCAGCCAGACCGCATAGGAGAGCAGCGACGCGAGAATGACGGTCGGCAGGACCGCGCCGCACCAGAGGATGACCCGGCCCGCCGCCTTTTCCGAATGAACCCGCCTCTTGCGCGCGGCATAGAACAGCATGCCGACCGTGCCGGCCCAGATGACCACACCGCCGACCAGCATCGCAAAAAACAGGGTAGCGACATCCGCCGCCTCGCGCCCCGCCGGATCGAGCGCCGACTGGATACCGGAGCAGGCGGAAATAAGGGGCAAGAGAGCCGGGATGAAGAAGACCGGTCGAGCTCTCCGCCGTTGGCAGCCCGGAACGCCCTGCCGCCCGATACGGCTTCTTGATCGGATTGGCCGGCATGAGCCGGTCAAGCGGTCATCGTTCATTCGACATGTACCCGGCAGAGAGGCCGCGGCAGAGAGGCCGCAAAACATTCGGGCCCGAACGCAGTACCCTGAATTTTGTTCCAGACGCCGGATAACTTTGTGTAACCGGCTGTGAAAAAGATGGAACGAATCCTTTTGCGATGGGTTTGCCCCGTTGTGACGGGCAAGTGCCCGGCTTTCGCGACGGGAGAAAATCATGAGACACTTTCTAAAAATGCTCAGAAACAGGCTCACCGGCACGCAGCAGAAGAAGACGTTTGCGGTGGCCCATCCGGAGGAACTGCAGGTCGTCGTACCGGACGCGGTAGTCCTTCCCTTGCCGAAATCGCCTCGCGAAGAAATCAGCGTCCCCGCCTCCATCAACGGCCGGGACCTCTCGACCGGCCGGCTTTGAGACATTCGACCCGGCCAAGATCGTGAATGACAAGACCGTTCAACAAAAGGAGACCAGAATGACCACCATCGAGTCCGCCAACATCCTGATCCTCGCAGCCGACGGCTACGAACGGTCGGAGCTGCGCGTCCCCATGGAGGAACTGAGAAAACGCGGGGCCGACGTCAAGATCGCTTCCATCAAGGCGGGCGAGATCAAGAGCTGGGACAAGAAGGACTGGGGCGACACCGTCCCGGTCGATCTGGAGGCCAAAAACGTCAAGGCCGAGGAATTCGATGCCCTCGTGCTGCCGGGCGGCCAGATCAACCCCGACATCCTGCGCAACGACGAGGATGCGATGAAGGTCGTGCGCGACTTCGTCAAGAGCGGCAAGCCGGTCGCGGCGATCTGCCATGGCCCCTGGCTGCTGGTGGAAGCCGATGCGCTTCGCGGCCGCAAGGCGACGTCCTATCGTTCGATCCGCACCGATATCCGCAATGCCGGCGCCTCGTGGAAGGATGAGGCCGTCGTGGTCGACAACGGCATCATCACCTCGCGCTCGCCCGAAGATCTGCCGCAATTCGTGGCCAAGATCGTCGAGGAAGTCCAGGAAGGACGCCACAATCGCCGGGCAGCGTAACTTAGACGCAAACCCGGCCCCGGCCGCCCGCAACCTCCTCGCGGGCGGTCGTCGCGCAAGTGGCTGAAACTTGCTTCAGGAAAGCCAGAAGCCGCCGTTCGTTGGCACGCAACTCCTTGGGCCCGTTCAGCACCGCCTTGTCCCTCATCACCGTTTCCAGCGGCGAGATGTCCTCCGAAAGCGCCAGAATGCTCGGGTGGATATAGCTCGAGCGGCAGACCGCCGGCGTGTTGTGGAGCGCTTGCGACGCAGCCTTGCACATCGCCTTGATCTTGGGTCGCCTGCCCTCCTCTTCCACCACCTCCCAGGCCGCCATCAGCGCGGCGAGACTGCCGCCCCAGGTGCGGAACGTCTTGGCGGAGACGGCAAAGCCGGCGGCCTTGGCAAGATAAGCGTTCAGCCGGCCTGAATCGATCGGATGCGGCACGCCCTGTTCGTCCGGCCATGAAAACAGCTGCCGGCCCGGCAGATCGGCGATCTCTTCCAGAATGCGCTGAAGGCGGGGATGTTTCAGCGTGTGCTGGACGCGCTGCCCGCCCTTGGCCACGAAGCGCAGCATGATCGCCTCGCCTGACAGCGTCATGTGGCGCTTCAGCAGCGTGGTCGCGCCATAGGTCTTGTTTTGCTTGGCATAAAGCCGATTGCCGACCCTGAGATGCGTCGCATCCATCAGGACCACCAGCGCCGCGATCACCGCATCGGATCTGTCGAGCCCGAGCTGTAGATCGCGTTTCGCCTTGCGGCGGATGCGCGGCAGGGCCTCGCCGAACCGCACAAGCTGGTCGAACTTGCGCTCGCTACGGAAATTCTGCCAATCGACGTGATAGCGATACTGCTTGCGGCCGCGGGAATCGTAGCCCGTCGCCTGCAAATGTCCACGCGGATCGAGGCAGATCCAGACATTATCATAGGCAGGCGGCAGGCCGAGCGACGAGATCCGCAGGCGGTGCTCCGGATCGGCCAGCAGCGTGCCGTCCGGCAGGCGGTAGGTAAAGCCCTTGCCGCGCTTGAGCCTGCGGATGCCGGGTTCCGTGTCGCTGACGTAGGTAAGGCCGATGGTTTTCAGGGAATCCTGATCGATGTCGATCGCGGTGAGCATGGCGTCCATGGCGCATCAAACGGCGACGCCCCTGCCTTCGTTCCGAGGCAGACCGGCAAAACGGCTAGATGGCGATATCCTTGAGGCTTTCGGCGCCCTCGCCGCGTTCAAAGGCGGAGCGCGGCGCGTTCAGCGTCCAGCAAAGCCCCTCGTCTCGGAAGTCGACCTCGACATGGCCTGCAAAAGCCGCCGCCGCATGGCGCTTGATGATCGTCGTGCCGAAACCGGTGCGCGAAGGCGCACGCACCGCCGGGCCGTTTCTCTCCTCCCAGACAAGCTCGAGCCTGCCTTCGCCGTCGTCCTCGCCGATCAGGTCTTTCCAGCTGATGCGCACCTTGCCCTGCGGCACGGACAGCGCCCCATATTTCACCGAATTGGTAGCAAGCTCATGCAGGATCAGCCCGAGATTCTGCACCGCTTCGGCCTTCAGGACAAAATCCGTCCCCTGCAGCTCGACGCGGTCCGCCACGTCCGCAAACGTGCTCATGTGGATTTCGACGACCCGACGGATCGAGACCCCGGCCCATTGTTCCTTGGCCAGCGCCTCGATCGATTTGCCGAGACCCTGGAGGCGGGTGCTGATCGCCTTCTGGAACTCTTCCATCGTCGTGTCCTGACGCGCCAGCTGGCGCATCATCGCCTGGATCAGCGTGAGGATGTTCTTGGTTCGGTGCACCAGCTCATGCAGGATGAGGTGGATGCGGTCCTCCGCCTCGCTGCGATCGAACGAGGCGTTCGAGAGCGCTATGGCCACCTGGTTCGCCTCGCGGATCTTGGTTTCCACCGGCGAGACGATCTCGCCCTTGCCGATCCGCTCCGCCATTTGGGCGATCTGCCGGATCGGTATCCGAAGCTGGCGACCGACGAGCCATGCAATCAGCATCGCGACGGCAAGGAAGATCGCTCCACCGGCGATCAACTGCCGCCAGGTCGTAAGAATGCTCGCCTGCGCCGCATCGATAGGCCCCCAGACGACCGCTTTCCAGGTCCAGCCGGTGATCTGGGCATAGCCGTACATCTGCCGCCGACGTCCGTCCATGTCCTCGATCGTGCCCTTGAAGCCCGTCATCAGCTTGAGCGTGTCGGAAGGAAACGCCGTGCCGGACGTGAGCCCATGGGCGCCGAGCGAGGTTACCACCTGCCCTGCCCCATCGATCACCGCAACCGACCAGCCGGCAGGAAGACCTTCCGTCGAGATCAGCTTCTGCAGATCCTCGGCATTCTGCGTCATGATCATCGCAGCGCCCGAATAGGAAATCTCCCTGGGCAGGGGCATGGTGATGTTGAAGACGTGCTTGCCGCTGGTGGCCCCGAAAAAGACGTTGGAGACCTCGGTGACGCCGCTGTTCAGCGCGGACTGCAGCGCAGGCATGTTGGAGACCTTGCCGAGCGGCGCGTCGAACGGCACACGGGTGTTGAGCCTTTGCTGGCCATCCGCATTGACGACAAGAATATAGAGGGAATTGGAACGAAGGCTGTTCTGGGTCCGGTTGTGGAAGGCGCGCAGGTCGCCCGCTTCGAGTTCCGGCGAGGTGACCAGCAGCCTCAACGTGGTCGCCATGTCCTGCAGTTCGCGGTCGATCGAGCGGGCGATGAGCTGCGCGTCCTCGGCGGTCTCGCCCGCCAGAATCTCCCGTTCGTTTGCCTCCAGCTCCATCATCAGATAGCCGACGAAAACCAGCAACGGCAATGCCACCCCAGCCGCGAGAGCAACCAGATAGGCACCGATCGGCGCCGTTGGGAAAAACCGCGAAATTCTAAACATCCCGCGCATTTACCCTATAGAAGAGGCTGCAGGTGCCTGTACCACCTGCCGGCATTGCCCATTTCCGTGTCCCGCCATCTGCTAATATTCTAGCGGGGCTTTTCTAGCCGGTTTTGGACGCCGGGCCAAGGATTGATTGCCGGCGATATGTTTGAGCGGAACGCCACCGGTCACGTGTGCCGAGGCCGCTCCCCCACGTCGAAATTGACGTCCCAATCCGGCTTCGAACTCTTTTTGCCCGGCGGATCGCGATGCTCGGTCGCGTCGTCCGAACCGGTTATTACCGTCGGCTTGGCACTCGCTACGCCGTTGGATTTGGGATCGGCCTGGGATTTCGCATATTGTCCTTCGGCATCCTTGCGGATCCGGGCGGTATCGTCGGTTTTGGTCATGATGTCTCCTTGCCGCATGAAAGTCAGGCCACCGTCAGCGGCCTGACGCGTGAATCCGGGCCGGGTCAGATCGTGGTCGAACCGGTCAGCGTATCGGTCGGATTGTTGTTGATCCGCAGGTTGTTCTGCACGTGCCGGACGCCGGAAACGTCATCCACCAGGTCCTCGGCGCGGCGTTTGTCCCAGCGGCTGGATACGAAACCGTCGAGCGTCACCTCCGAACCCTGCACCGTCACGGTGATATTGGATGCGTCGAGTACCGGGTCGTCGCTCAGCCGGTCATTGACGTCTTCCTCGATGCGGGCGTCGGAGCGCTGGTAGCCTTTCGGCCCTTTTCCGCGATGCTCGTCCATCATCCGGCGACGTTCCGCATCCTCGTCGCCAAACCACGACGCCACTTCATCGCCCGCCCGTTCCATGAAGCCGCGCCGGCCGCCGCCATGATCTTCCGATCCGCGGAAGCGATTGTCCGAGCGCTGACGGTTTTCGTCGCCAAAACGGTAGTCCGAACCGTAACGGTCGCCATAGGCCTGATTGACGCGGTTGCGGCCCGGTTCGTAGCTGAACGAGGAAGGCCTGCCGCGATAGGAATCGCGAGCCCAGGCCTGCGAGCGTTCGGAATCGCCGTAGCCCGCCTCGAACCCGCCGTCGTCGGAGGCCCACTGTTCGCTGCGGCCGTAGCGGGAGAAACGCGAACGATCGCCGTCCTCCCGATTTGGATCGCCGCTCCGCAGATCGTCGCTGAAACCACGCACATAACCGGTATCGCCCGGGCGATAATCGCTGGAGGATTCGCGGGCGTAATCACGCTCGTCGCGCATCCGGTCGTTTCGATACCCGCCCGATTGGGAATGATTTCCACTGGCCATTGTCTGTCTCCTCGGTCTGGTTTGGTCCCGTTCCATACGGGACGCTGATCCAACCCCGCCTTCCCGGGATTGTTCCGCTTTTTGCGGGGACTGCCGAAGCTCAATTGGCCGATACCGCCACGGTCATGGAGAGGCCCGGAAGAATGTCGCCCACGGCCACGTCCGCCGGTTCGCTATGGATGACGACACCGGAAACGGGCGGGACCCGCCTCTCCTCTTTCGAAAGATTGGCCCGAAGCTGCAGCAACCGGTCCCCCAGCCGCCAGTCGACGGCAATCACGCCATCGGCGGCATCGAGCACCGTGCCCGAATACGGCGCAACCGCATGAAGGCCGGACACCACATGTTCGCGGCGCCTGGCGATCAGCGTGCGCATGCGGTCGCGATGCGCCTGCCCCTGCGGCTCCCGTGCCCGGTTCCAGCGCAGCTTGGAGAGCCGGAAGTCCTCCGCCGCATGCGGATCGGCGACGTCATCCCGTTGCGCGAAACCGTCCGGCGCCCCGTCGAGGCCCCTGGTTTCGCCGGAGATGTTGCCCTCGGCCGCCCTGCCGGGCCCGTCATCATAATCGCCGAAGAAACGGAATTCCCGGCTCTCGCCGTAGTCCTCGCCCATGAAGAGTTGCGGGACCTGCGGCGACAGGATCAGGACCGCTGTCATCACCCTCAGCATCCGCGGATCCGCGAGCGAGATCAGCCGCTCGCCACGGGCGCGATTGCCCGCCTCTTGGTGGTTCTGCAGAGCGTTGATGAAGGCCGTGGGCGGCAGGTGGCCGCTCGGCTCACTGCCCGCGCCGCCATCCTGCCCGGTTCCGCCCCGGGTGATAAAACCTTCCGCCAGCCCCCTGGCAAGCTTGCCCACCGGATCTTCCCCGCCAGAGCCGGCATGACCGACCCTCTCGGCTGTCGCAATCTCGTTCGCCGCCTGAGGGATGCCATGGTTCACGACCGCATCGTAAAGCATGGCTTTGCCGGACCGACTGCGCTCCAGATAGTGGGTGATGTTGCGGTTATCCTCGATCGTGAGATGACGCCGCCGGCCGGTCACCTCCCGCTGAACCCGCTTTGCCAGTTCCCAAAGCACGTGCATCTGCGAGGCATCGTCGTGGACCTGGTCGACCGCATGGAGCCGCAGGCCGTCGAGATTGAATTCCTCCAGCCAATAAAGCGCATTTTCGATGAAGAACCGTCGCACCGGGCCCTGGCTGAAATCGATTGCCGGCCCGCGGGGCGTGGTACGCCCGAGGTTGAAAAAGGACGGCAAATAGGGCTCGAACACGCTGCCGCCCGGGCCTAAACGGTCATAAACCACATCGAGCATGACCGAGAGGCCGTGTCGATGCGCGGCATCGACGAAGGCCTTCATGTCGTCCGGTTCGCCATAGGCGTGATGCGGCGCATAAGGGAGTACGCTGTCGTAACCCCAGCCACGGCTGCCGGCAAACTGGTTGACGGGCATGATCTGCAGCATCGTCACGCCAAGCGAAGCGATCTCCCGCAACCGCTCGGCGGCGGCGCGAAAAGTGCCCTCCTCGGTAAAGGCGCCGATATGGATCTCATAGAGAACGGCCTCCTCCCAGGCATGGCCCTTCCAGTCCGGCCGTTCCCATCGGTAGGAGGTGGGATCGATGACGAGCGAAGGCCCATGAACGCCGCCATCCTGGGCGCGCGAAGCGGGATCCGCCACAAGCACGCCGTCCGGCATCAAAAACTGATAGGGCGTACCCTCCGCCAGACCGTCTGTCGTCAAGGTGAACCAGCCCTCGCCGGCCGGCAGCATTTCCCGGTTGCGGCCGGCGATCTGCAGCCGCACGCGCTCCAGGTCCGGCGCCCAGATCCGGAAAAGCACCTCGCCGTCACCGAGATATTCCGCTCCCCAGGACTTGGGAAATGCACGGCGGGACGGGAGGTCAAAACCCTCGTTTCGCGAATCGAACGGCGTGAAATCTCGCGTCAGCGACATGATATCTCCTCGGCTGCAAACGTCCCAAGGAAATACAGGTCCGCGGGGAAAGGTTCCCCACACGCGCCTAACATATTGTAATCGCTATATTAAAATAAGGCGGTCGACTGCAGGCGAGATTAGCCGCCCGTTCAGTCGATTCGGCTGGTCGTCTGCGGATCGAAGACCACGGCCTTGTCCAGATTGAAGGAGAAGGGGAACTTCTGCCCGAGTTCGACATGCGCGTCGGAGCGAGTGCGGGCGGTGAAGGTCGCGCCGTCCAGCCTGCCGGTGACGAAGGTGTCGGACCCGGTCGGCTCGATCATCGTCACCTCCGCCTCGATATGGGCGGTGGCGCGTGCCTGCGGATCGACGAGCCCGGCATCGGTGATCGTTTCGGGGCGAAGGCCGAGAATGACATCCTTGCCATCGGCGAGCGTGGTGGTCACGGATGGCGGCATGGCGACGGTGACGCCTTCATTGCCGAACAACGCGATGCTCCGGGCGCCGCCCGAAGAAACGACCTTGCCCTTCAGCATGTTCATCGCCGGCGAACCCATGAAGTCGGCGACGAAGAGGTTGGCCGGGCGGCCGTAGATTTCGGCGGGCGTCCCGACCTGCTGCACCATGCCCTCTTTCAGCACGACGATCTTGGTGGCGAGCGTCATCGCCTCGATCTGGTCATGGGTGACGTAGACGATCGTGGCATGGGTATTCTGGTGCAGCGCCTTGATTTCGGCCCGCACCTCGACACGCAGCTTGGCGTCGAGATTGGACAGCGGCTCGTCGAACAGGAAGACGCGCGGCTGGCGCACCAGCGCCCGGCCCATGGCGACGCGCTGGCGCTGGCCGCCGGAAAGCTGGCTCGGCCGGCGGGTCAGGAGATGCTCGATCTGCAGCGTCTTGGCGACCTGCTTGACCGCCGCCTCGCGCTGCGCCTTGTCCACGCCGCGCATTTCCAGCGCAAACGCGATGTTTTCCTCCACCGTCATATTCGGATAGAGCGCATAGGACTGGAAGACCATGGCGATGTCGCGCTTCGACGGATGCAGGTCGTTGACCACCTGCCCGTCGATGACGATGTCGCCCGACGACGGCGGCAGGAGACCGGCGATCGCATTGAGCAGGGTCGACTTGCCGCAGCCGGATGGGCCCACGAGAACCAGGAATCCGCCCTTTTCGAGCTCGATATTGATGCCCTTCAGGATCTCGTTATTGCCGATCTTCTTGCGAATATCCTTGATTTCAAGAAAGCTCATGTGCGGTTATCCCTTGACTGCGCCGGCCATCAGGCCACGCACGAAATAGCGTCCGGCGACGACATAAACGAACAGCGTCGGAAGCGCTGCGAACACGGCAGCCGCCATATCGACATTGTACTCCTTGACGCCGGTGGAGGAGGCAACGAGGTTGTTGAGCGCCACCGTCATCGGCGAGGACGTGCCGGACGAGAAGGACACGCCGAACAGGAAGTCGTTCCAGATATTGGTGAACTGGTAGATGACCGTCACCACGATGATCGGCCCCGAACTCGGCAGCAGGATGCGCCAGAAGATCCGGAAGAAACCCGCGCCGTCGATCATCGCGGCCTTCACCAGCTCGTCCGGGAAGGCTTCGTAATAGTTGCGGAAGAACAGCGTGGTGAAGCCGAGGCCGTAGATCACGTGCACGAGCACGAGGCCGGCGGTGGAGTTCGAAAGGCCGAACGTGCCGAGCAGGCGCGCCATCGGAATCAGCACCGCCTGGAACGGAATGAAGCAGGCAAACAGCATCATGCCGAACACCAGCTTGTGGCCCGGAAAACGCCACTTGGTCAGCACATAGCCGTTGAGCGCGCCGAGCAGGGTCGAGATGGCGACCGCCGGAACCACCATCTTGATGGAGTTCCAGAAATAGCCCTTGATGCCGACGCAGGAGACGCCGATGCAAGCCTCGCCCCAGGCGCGCACCCAGGCGGCCACCGACGGATCGCGCGGCAGCGCCAGCATGTCGCCGCCGCGGATTTCGTCCAGCGATTTCAGCGATGTCGACAGCATCACATAGAGCGGCAGAAGATAGACCAGCGCCAGGATGACGAGCGCGGCATAGATGAAATAGCGGGCGGTGCGGGCGCCGCCGGCGCTTACCGTCCCGTTGGCGGTTTCGTTGGCGGCGCTCATGACTGCTTCTCCCGAAGCTCGGAATAGAGATAGGGCACGATGATCGCGGTGATCCCCATCAGCATCATCACCGCGCTCGCCGAACCGACGGCCATCTGGTTGCGCGTGAACGTGTAGGAATACATGAAGGTGGAAGGCAGCTCGGTCGCATTGCCCGGTCCGCCGCCGGTCAGCGCGATGACCAGGTCATAGGACTTGATCGCCATGTGCGCGAGCACGATGAAGGCGGACAGGAAGACGGGACGCAGGAGCGGGATGATGATCCGGCGGTAGATCGACACACTCGATGCGCCGTCGATCTGGGCGGCCTTGATGATCTCCCCGTCGATGCCGCGAAGACCGGCCAGGAACATCGCCATGACGAAACCGGATGCCTGCCAGACCCCGGCGATGACGACGGTGTAGATCGCCATATTGGGGTTGACCAGCCAGTCGAACTTGAAGCTCGTCCAGCCGAGATTGTGCATGGTGTTCTCGAGCCCGAGGCCGGGGTTGAGGAACCATTTCCAGGCGGTGCCGGTGACGACGAAGGAGAGCGCCATCGGATAGAGGAAGATCGGCCGCAGCACGCCTTCGGCGCGGATGCGCTGGTCCATCAGGATGGCGATGCCAAGCCCGAGCGCGATGCAGATGCCGATATAGAGAACCCCGAAGATCGCCAGGTTCTGCATCGCCACATACCAGTTCGGCTGCGACCAGAGGCGATAATAGGCATCGAACCCGCCCCATTTGTAGACCGGCAGGATGCGCGAGGTCGTGAAGGAAAGGTAGACCGTCCAGAGGATGAAGCCATAGACGAAGACGAGGATCACCGCGAACGAGGGCGCCAGCACGATCTTCGGCAGCGCGTTACGCAATCCGTCGGCGAATGTGCTTCGCTGTCTTTGCGGTTCCACGACCGAAACCGGTTCGATTGTCGTCATCATGACCTCCGGCAGACACCAGAACTAAAAGATACCGGCAAGCCGGAATTTGAAAAGTGGCCGGGGTTGTCCCCGGCCACCCGCATGTCAGAATTGTGCGATCAGTCGATCACTTGGCAGCCTTGACCGCTTCCGGCAGGCGCTTCAGCGCTGCTTCGGTGGTCAGCTGGCCGTTGAGGTGCTGGGTGATGACGTCCAGCATGGCTTCCTTGATGGCGGCCGGCTGAGCGTAACCATGGGCGAGCGAGCCCATCAGCGTGCCCTTGGAAGAGGCTTCGGCGAGGTCCGCCATGCCCTTCTTGCCGCAATCGTCGAACTTGTCGTTGGCGACGTCGGTACGGGCCGGGACCGAACCCTTGACCGTGTTGAAGGCAATCTGGAAGCCCGGGTTCTCGACGGCGGATGCCATCTTGAGCTGTGCGTCGCGCTGACCCTTGCCCACGTCGAACATCATGAACTGGTCGGCGTTGAAGAGAACCGAGCCCTGTGTGCCGGGGAAGCGGATGCAGACGAAGTCGGTGCCTGGCTTCTTGTTGGCGCGCAGCCATTCGCCCTTGGACCAGTCGCCCATTTCCTGGGCGCCGGCCTTGCCTTCGATGACGAGGGCGGTCGACAGGTTCCATTCGCGGCCCGAGAAGTTCGGGTCGAAATAGGTGCGCAGCTTCGACATCGTGTCGAAGACCTTCTTCATCGTGTCGCCGGAAAGAGCGGCCGGATCGAGGTCGAGAACGGCTTTCTTGTAGAAGTCCGGACCGCCGGTCGAAAGCACGACGGCTTCCCAGAGCGTGCCGTCCTGCCACGGAACGCCGCCGTGGGCGAGAGCGGTGAGGCCCTGGCCCTTGAAGGCGTCCAGCAGGGTGATGAGCTCGGCGATATTGGTCGGAACCTTGCCGCCGGCCTTGTCGAGCGCCGCCTTGTTGATCCACAGCCAGTTGGTGGAGTGGATGTTCACCGGAGCGGCAATCCAGTGGCCGTTGTACTTCGAGAAGTTCTGCAGGGCAGCCGGAATGACCTTGTCCCAGCCTTCCTTCTGGGCGAGGTCGTCGAGGTTTGCGGCGACGCCCATTTCAGCCCAGTCCTTCAGGTCGAAGCCGAGCAGCTGGACGGCGGTCGGCGGGTCGCCGGCCGTGACGCGGGCGCGCAGCGCGGTCATCGCCGCGGAACCTGCACCGCCGGCAACCGGCATGTCCTTCCAGGCAACGCCTTCCTTCTGCAGGTTTTCCTTCAGCACGTTGAGTGCTGCAGCTTCGCCGCCCGAAGTCCACCAGTGCAGGACTTCGACCTGTTCTGCGGCCTTGGCAACACCGGCAGTCATGGCGATAAGCGCCGCACTAGCGGCGAGTTTGGCAATCATTCGAATATTCATTGAGAATCTCCCTTTGCATCCGGGCTCCTCTCCGGATATTGCGATTTATAACGATATAATTACGGTCGGTGTCAACCCGGCCGGAGGAGTTTTTTGCGTCATCCGCGAAGCATCTAACATGATGAAAAAACTTGCAAATTTAGGAGTTGGCAAAATTTTCCTCAGGAATCGAGAAAAATTCCTGGCGGCGGACGGAAAATTTGTAACGATATAGATGAGGCTCGCTCCGATTTTGGGGCGGGAGCGGAGGAGACGAGGATATGTCGCTGGATGACCTGAAGGAAAAAGGTCGGCGGGCGAAGTCGGAGCGGTTGGTCGCCAGATCCGGCGCGGATGCGAAGCCTACCCTGAAGACCGTTGCCGAACTGACCGGCCTTGCCGTCACAACCGTATCGCGCGCGCTTGCCGATGCGCCGCAGATCGCGCTCGAAACCCGCCAGCGCGTGCGGCAGGTCGCAGCCGACATCGGCTATCTGCCGGACCGGGCGGCGCAGCGGCTGCGCACCGGCCGCACCAATGTCATCAGCCTCGTCCTCGACCCGCATGAGGAAATCCTCGGCTATGCCACCTCGATGATCAACGGCCTTACGGAAGCCCTGCGCGGCACCGCCTATCACCTCGTCATCACACCGCATTTTTCCGATACGCCGCAGATCGAACCGGTGCGCCACATCATGCGCAACCGCATGGCCGACGGCATCGTCTTCACCCGCACCGAACCGGGGGACGAGCGCGTCAAACTTTTGATGGAGAACAACTTTCCGTTCATCTGTCACGGCCGGACCGAGCTTGCGACGGCCCATCCTTACGTCGACTACGACAATTACAGCTTCGCCTATCAGGCCGCGAAAAAACTGATCGCCGCCGGCGCAAGCAAGCTCTCGATCATCCTGCCGCCGGAGCGCTTCACCTTCGCCCACCATCTGAAGCACGGGTTCATGACGGCGGTACGCGAAGAAGGTGTCGGCTTCGAGATCGCCAAGGGCGTGACGCTCGACAGCAAATCGGACGACATCCGCGATTACGTTTTCCGCCGCATGGGCGAGCCGGAGCGCCCGGACGGCTATATCTGCGGCGGCGAGGTCTCGGCACTCGCCGTCATGGCATCCGCCTATGATCATAGCCTGGAACTGGGCAAGGATATCAGGCTGGTGGCGAAACAGACCTCGGGCCTGTTCGACCAGATCCGTCCCCGCGTCGAGACGATCTACGAGGACCTGACCGAAGCGGGCTTCCTCATGGGCAAGCTGCTCCTGAAGCGGATCGGCGGCCCTGCCCCCATCCATGAATTGCAGGCGCTCCAGACGGTCTGACCACCCGGAGCGCCGCCCGCACGGCCCGTCAGGAAGCCATGCGGAAGGGTTTCAGCGCCGCGCGTCTCCTCGCGCGGCGCTGTCCGCAGCTTCTCAATCCTCTTCCTGGAAGACGACCTCACGCTTTGCCTTGACGCTCGGCAGAAAGACGATGACGAGGACGAGGGCCGCGAGGAAGAGAAGGGCCGCGCTGATGGGACGTTGGACGAAGGTCATGGGATCACCGCGCGACAGGATCATCGCCCGCCGCAGGTTTTCTTCGAGAAGCGGGCCGAGCACGAAGCCGAGCAGGAGCGGCGCAGGCTCGCAGCGCAGCTTCACCAGCGCGTAGCCGATGAGGCCGAAGAAGGCGACCGCATAGAGATCGTAGACGTTCGAGTTGACGCTGTAGACCCCGATGGCGCAGAAGGCCATGATGATCGGAAACAGCACGTAATAGGGAATGGTCAGCAGCTTCACCCACAGCCCGATCAGCGGCAGGTTGAGCACGACGAGCATCAGGTTGCCGATCCACATCGAGGCGATGATGCCCCAGAACAGCGCCGGCTGCTCGGTCGCGACGTTCGGGCCGGGTACGATGCCCTGGATGATCATCGCCCCCACCATCAGCGCCATGACCGGATTGGCCGGAATGCCGAGGGTCAGCAGCGGGATGAACGAGGTCTGCGCACCGGCATTGTTGGCCGATTCCGGCCCGGCGACGCCGGCGACGGCCCCATGGCCGAATTCTTCCGGATGTTTGGAGACCTTCTTTTCGATCGTGTAGGACGCAAAGGCCGCAAGGATGGCGCCGCCGCCCGGCAGGATGCCGAGGATCGAGCCGACGACCGTGCCGCGGATGACCGGCCCGATCATTGCCTTGAAGTCTTCCCGGCTCGGCATCAGGCCGCTGACCTTGGCCATCAGCACCGAACGGGTCTTTTCGCTTTCGAGATTGCGCAGGATTTCCGCGATGCCGAACACGCCGACCGCGACCGCCACGAAATTCAGCCCGTCCGCATATTCGCGGATGCCGAGCGTGAAGCGCGGCGTGCCGGTGTAGATGTCGGTGCCGACGAGGCCGAGCAGCAGGCCGAGCGCCACCATGGCAAGCGCCTTGATGATCGAGCCGTGGGCGAGCGCGATCGAGGAGACGAGGCCGACCACCATCAGCGAGAAATATTCGGCGGCGCCGAACTGCAGCGCGATCTTGGTGAGCGGCGGCGCGAAGATCGCCACGAGGAAGGTCGAGACCGTGCCGGCGAAGAAGGAGCCGATCGCGGCGATCGCCAGCGCCGCGCCCGCCTTGCCCTTGCGCGCCATCTGGTAACCGTCGATGGCGGTGACGGCGGAGGAGGATTCGCCCGGCATGTTGATCAGGATCGCCGTGGTCGAACCGCCGTATTGCGCCCCGTAATAGATGCCGGCGAGCATGATCAGCGAGGAGACCGGCTCGAGCTGGAAGGTGATCGGCAAAAGCATGGCGATGGTCGCCGTGGCGCCGATGCCGGGCAGCACGCCGATCAGGGTGCCGAGCAACACGCCGATGAGGCAGAAGAACAGGTTTTCCAGAGACGAGGCAGTCGCGAAGCCGAGCGCGAGGTTATTGAACAGATCCATCGATTAATCCTCAATAACCGAGCCAGGGCCCGAAACGGCGGAACGGAAGGCCGAGGCCATAGCTGAAGACCGCGACCGAGAAGACCGTCAGTACTGCCGACAGGATAAGCGCGGGCAGCGGTTTCATCCGGCTGGAGGCAAAAGCGGCGATCAGAGCGGTGATGAAGATTGCCGGCACGAAGCCGAGACCGCGCACCGTGAGCCCGAAGAAGACCGGCGCCGGCAGGATGAAGAACATGCCGCGCCAGGCAAGCGCTCCGACCGGCGCTCCCTCCAGCCGCATCGACTGGACGAGGATGATCGCGCCGAACAGGATGAGCGCACAGGCGAGGATGAACGGGAAATAACCAGGCCCCATCCTGAGCGCCGTGCCGAGTTCGAGTTCGATCGACTGGTAGGCGAAAAACAGGCCTGTCGCGATCAGCAGCAGCCCGCAGATCAGATTGACGGTGTCGAATTTCAGGGAATTCATGGTGTCTCCGTGAACGGTGGAGATGCTTGGGGGGCTTGCCCCTCATCCGCCTGCCGGCACCTTCTCCCCACTCGCAGGGAGAAGGGATATGCCGCACCGACTTCCCGGATCGCAGAAGATGGGCTTGGCAGGTCCCCTCTCCCCGCGAGCGGGGAGAGGGTTAGGGTGAGGGGCAGCCTCGATCAGAGGGCAGAAGGCGTACGTTGCGTCAGCGAAGCTCAATCCGCGTACTGGCCGGCAGCCTGGATGACCGGCTTCCAGCGGGCGATTTCGCTTTCGAGCTTGGCTTTCAGCGCCGCGGGCGTGACGTCGTTGTCCGGCGACGGCTCGGTGCCGAGTTCGGCGAAGCGGGCAGCGACGCTCGGGCTCTTCAGGGCAGACTTGAGGGCCTTGTTGAGCTTTTCGATCGCATCCTTCGGGGCACCCTTCGGCGTGTAAAGACCGTGCCAGATACCGACTTCCATCTGCGGCAGGCCCGCTTCCTTGACGGTCGGGATGTCCTTGAGGACGTTGAGGCGTGCCGGCGAGGTGACGGCATAGGCCTTCACGGTGCCGCCCTGGATCTGCTTGGTGGTATTGGTGGTCTGGTCGCACATGATATCGACCTGGCCGCCGAGAAGATCGGTCATCGCCGGACCGGTGCCCTTGTAGGGAACGGTGACGAGCGAGGTCTGGATCGAGCTCATGAACAGCATGCCGCACAGATGCGAGGCCGCGCCGATGCCGGCATTGGCGACCGTCACCTTGTCCTTGTTGGCCTTGGCGTATTCGATGAGGCCCTTGAGATCGGTGGCCGGCATGTCCTTGCGGGCGAGAAGCGTCATCGGAACGTCGGTGACGAGGCCGACATAGTCGAAGGCGTTGAGCGTGTCATAGGGCAGCTTGCGGTAGAGCGAGGCGCTGGTCGCCATGCCGATATGGTGCAGGAGAACGGTGTAGCCGTCGGCTTCGGCATTCGCGACGCGGGCAGCGCCGAGCGTACCGCCGGCACCGCCGACGTTTTCGACGATGACCTGCTGGCCGAGATCCTTCGACATGGATTCGGCGACGAGACGCGCGACCGTGTCGGTCGGGCCGCCGGCCGCAAACGGCACGATCATGGTGATCTGGCGCTCGGGATAACCGGCGGCGTTGGCGGAAGCGGAGAAAAGGGAAAGCGCCGCAAGAGCGGTTGCGCCGAGAACGGCGTTCAGGATTTTCATCGGGGCTCCTCCAGGATGAAACTTTGTTCAGCCGGCGCGCAAATTTCCTCCGACGCCAACCTGGGGACCATTTGCGGCAAGACGCGGAACACGCGCAATCGTTGCTAAAGCCCTAAAACACCATTTCCGGAGATATCGCGCCGCAATATGGGTGGATTCGGGAACAATCGACAAAAAGGATGGGTGGATATCCACACATGCCGCCGCAATCAGCCGTCCCTGTCGTCCTGCAGCATATGCTCAGGCCCGAGCAGCTTCTTGTCGAGCCCGTATTTCTGCATCTTCTCGTAGAGCGTCTTGCGGGAAATCCCAAGGGATTCGTAGACCGGCCTGAGCGCTCCGCCATGCGCGGCGATCTCGCCGGCGATGAGATTGCGTTCGAAGGCC
Source organism: Neorhizobium sp. 2083 (assembly GCF_031455615.1). Classification (NCBI taxonomy): domain Bacteria; kingdom Pseudomonadati; phylum Pseudomonadota; class Alphaproteobacteria; order Hyphomicrobiales; family Rhizobiaceae; genus Neorhizobium; species Neorhizobium sp. 2083. Next base: position 829,087 of record NZ_JAVDTC010000002.1, read on the forward strand.
GCCACCTTGTCGGCGAGCCTCCCCTGCCCGTCCCTGACCCCGTCCTTCACCACCCCGCCCGTTTCGCCGGGTTTCGGGTCGAGGCCGAGCACCAGCCGGTCGGCGGCGTTTCGCAGTTCGCGGACATTGCCCGGCCAGTCGCGCAGGGCGATCGCCGAGATTACCTCGGCCGGCACGTCCAGGTCTTCGCGGCCGTAGCGGGCAGCCGCCTCCCGCACCAGCTGGAGAAACAGAAGCGGGATATCCGCCCGCCGCTGCATGAGCGACGGCACATGGATGGTCGCGACGTTGAGCCGGTAGAAAAGGTCGGCGCGGAACCGGCCAGCCGCCACTTCCGCTTCCAGATCCACCTTGCTGGTGGCGATGAAACGCACGTCGAGCGGCACGGTCTCGTTGGAGCCGAGCCGGGTGATGACCCGCTCCTGCAGCACGCGCAAAAATTTCGCCTGCAGGTCGACCGGCATCGAGCCGATCTCGTCAAGCAGGATCGTGCCGCCGCGGCCGTGTTCGAACTTGCCGTAGCGCGGCCGCAGCGCGCCGGGAAAGGCGCCGGCTTCGTGGCCGAACAGCTCGCTCTCGATCAGGTTTTCGGGAAGCGCTGCGCAATTGATGGCGATGAACGGCCGGTTGGCGCGCGAGCTGATGTCGTGCAGCGCCCGCGCCACCACTTCCTTGCCGGCGCCGGTTTCGCCGATGATCAGCGTATCGGCGTCGGCCGCGCCGATCGCCCGGATCCGGTAACGGAGATCGACCATCACCTGGGTGCGGCCGGGAAGCCGGGCCTCGACATCGTCGCGCTTGCCGGCGACGGCCCTGAGGCGACGGTTTTCCATCACCAGGCTGCGCCGGTCGAGCGCGCGGCGGATGATGCCGGCGAGATGCTGCGGCGTGAACGGCTTTTCGAGGAAGTCGTAAGCGCCTTCCCGCATGGCCTTGACCGCAAGCTGCACATCGCCATGACCGGTGACCAGGATGACCGGGATTTCCGCATCGAGCTCGCGGATCTTCTGCAGCAACGTCATCCCGTCGGTGCCCGGCATGCGGATATCGCTGACCACGACACCGTCGAAGCCGAAGCCGGTCAGTTCCAGCACGTGGTCGGCATTCGAAAAAGTCTGGACCGACAGGCCGAACAGTTCCAACGCCTGCGCCGTCGAACGGCGCAGTTCCTCCTCGTCGTCGACCAGCAGAACCCGTTGCTCGCTCACTCGGCTGCCTCCAGGACATTGCCGTCGGCGACGTCCAGTTCGATCAGGAAGACCGCGCCGCCTTCCGGGTGATCGGCGACGCTCAGGCTGCCGCCGAAATCCTTGATGATATTGTAGGAGATCGACAATCCCAGGCCGAGGCCCTTGCCGACCCCCTTGGTGGTGAAGAACGGATCGAAGATGCGCTCGTGGATGGCAGCCGCGACGCCCGGCCCGCGGTCGCGCACCGAGACCAGGACCTTGCCGTCCGCCTGGCTGGCGGAGACGGTAATGCGCCGGTCATCGAGGCCTTCGACCGCATCCGCCGCGTTGGTGATGATGTTGACCAGAACCTGCTGGAGGCGCACGGCGCCGGCCCTGACCGGGGGAATGCCGGGATCGAGATCGAGCTCGAGCTCCGCATCCGCCGTCTTCAGGCGCACCGCGACGATCTCCAGCGTGTCGCGCACCACATCGTCCAGCGCAACGGCGCCGAGCTTTTCGTTCGGCTTGCGGGCGAAATTGCGCAGATGCTTGCTGATCGAGGCCATGCGGTCGATCAGCGCCGAAATGCGCCGGACATTGTCGCGCGCATCGTCGGTACGGCCGAGATCGATCAGCACGCCGGTCGTTTCCGCATAGGTCTTGGCGGCGGCGAGCGGCTGGTTGAGTTCGTGCGACAGGGCCGCCGACATCTGGCCGAGGCCGGCGAGCTTGCCGGCCTGGATGAGATCGGCCTGGGTCTGGCGCAGCCGCTGTTCGGTCAGCCGCCGTTCGGCGATCTCCTCCTCGATGCGGCTGTTGACCCGGGCAAGGTCGGCGGTGCGCTCGGCAACCCGGTGTTCCAGCTCGTTGCGGGCCTCCGCCTGCAGCATCAGCCGTTCGTTGAGCCTCGCCCGGCGCTGGAGGACGATGGCGAGCCCGAGGCCGGCAAGGCAGAGCGTCAGCAGCGCCGCAACCGTCGCGGTCTTTGCCTGGGTATGGACCGAACCGGTATCCATCAGCACGTTGACGGTCCAGCCGGCATCCGGCATCGGTTGCGATACGACGAGATATTCCTTCTCGGCTCCGCCGTCGCGGATGGTCATGACGTCACGGCCAGCGAAACTGCCGCGCTTGACCGGCAGTTCCCGCAGTTTTGCATCCGCATAACGCCGCGACGCCTCCGTGCGGGCGATCCGGTCGGGCGTCAGCGGCAGGATACTGGCGTAAAGCCATTCCGGGCTGCCGGTCATGAAGATGATGCCTTCGGGATCCGACACGAAAATCCGGTCGTCGCCGCCGCCCCAGGAGGCTTCGAGGCTGTCGATATCCACCTTGAAGACGATCACGCCGCGGATGGCGCCGCCGATCTCGATCGGCGACCCGAAATAATAGCCGCGCTTCGAAGACGTGGTGCCGAGCGCGTAAAAGCGCGACTGGCGGCCCTCTGCGGCATCCTGGAAATAAGGTCGGTAGATGAAGTTCTCGCCGACGAAGCTGACCGGGCTGTCGTAATTGCTGGCGGCGATCGTCTCGCCATCCATGGTCATCACATAGATGTCGGAGGATTTCAGAAGCGCGTTGATGTCCTTGAGATAGGCGTTGGTCGTCGCCCGCAGCGTCTCGTTCTTCGGATCGAGGATCAGGGCCTCGATATTGCCCTGGTCGGCGATGAGGGCCGGCAGCGCCTCGTAACGCTTCAGATGGCCGTCCAGCGCCGACACGGCCAGACGCAGCGTCGTGCCCGCCTGGATCTCGGCCTCGTCGATGTAACCGCGCGCGGCGATATCGCTGCCCTTGAAGACCAGCGCCACACCGATCGCCGCAAGCAGGGCCAGGGGCAGAAGAAAGCGATATCTGAACAGGCCCGGGTTCCTCCACTTGGCTTAACCGCCTCCCGCGACGGCCAAAAGCGTATTCTAACCGCTGCACTGCCGATTTCCATAAAATCCTTCCGCCCTGTCAAATCAGGGCCCTGGCCGCCTTTCGGCTTTCGGGAGACAAGCAAGCGGGGGCTGGATTCTGCAATCATTCCTCGTATTCTCGTAATAATGCTCCCCTACTGCTTGACTTCGCACCCGATCATGCTTCGATCACAGGCGCACAACGGGGAAAGCCGCAAAGGCGGCGCAAGGGGGTTTTATGGTTTATCTGCTCGCATTGCTGATCGGTATCGTCGCCGGCCTTCGCGCCATGACCGCACCCGCCGCGATCGCCTGGGCCGCCTATCTCGGCTGGCTCAATCTCTCCGGTTCCTGGCTCTCCTTCATGGGCACGATCTGGGCCGTCGGCATATTCACCATCCTTGCCGTCGTCGAGCTCGTCACTGACCAGCTTCCCTCCACGCCGAGCCGCAAGGTGCCGCAACAGTTCGGCGCCCGCCTGATCATGGGTGCGCTCACGGGTGCCGCGATCGGCACGCCCTATGGCGGCTGGATCGTCGGCCTGATTGCCGGCATTATCGGCGCCGCAATCGGCACCTATGGCGGCGCTGCCGTCCGCGCCAAGCTGGCCGCCAGCTTCGGCAAGGATCCTCCGGCCGCCTTCATCGAGGACGCTGTCGCCATCATCGGCGCCTATCTGATCGTTGCGTCCCTACCCGTCGCAGGCGCGGTATGAAAACCTTCGACGCGATCATCATCGGGGCCGGCCAGGCCGGCCCCTCGCTCGCCGGACGCTTCAACGACGCCGGCAAGACCGTTGCGATCATCGAGCGCAAACATGTCGGCGGCACCTGCGTCAACACCGGCTGCAAACCGACCAAGACGCTCGTCGCCAGCGCCTATGCCGCTCATGTCGCCCGCCGTGGCGGGGACTACGGTGTCGTTCTCGACAGCCCGGTGAAGATCGATATGCCGGCCGTCATGCGCCGTTCGCACAAGGTGACGCTCGACTCGCGCCAGGGCAACGAGAGCTGGCTGGAAGGCATGCCGAACTGCACGCTGATCCGCGGCCATGCCCGCTTCGAAGACAGGAACACCATCCGCGTCGGCGACGAAGTCCTGACCGCGCCGCAGATCTTCCTCAATGTCGGCGGCCGCGCCGCGATCCCGGATTTCCCCGGCATCGACGATGTGCCCTACATGACCAACAGCGATATCGTTTTGCTCGACCGGGTGCCGAAACACCTGGTCATCGTCGGCGGCAGCTATATCGGCCTGGAATTCGCGCAGATCTACCGCCGTTTCGGTGCCGAAGTGACCGTCGTCGAAAAAGGGCCGCGCCTTGTCGGCCGCGAGGACGAGGAAATCTCGCAGGCAATCCGCGAAATCCTCGAAGCCGAAGGCATCCATGTCCGCACCGGCGCCGAATGCATCCGTTTCCGCAAGCATGAAGACGGTGTCGCGGTCGGTGTCGACTGCACGCAGGGCGCGCCGGAAGTGATCGGCTCCGACGTGCTGCTCGCGGTCGGCCGCCGTCCGAACACCGACGATCTCGGCCTCGACAAGGCCGGCGTCGAGCTGGACGCGCGTGGCTACATCAAGGTCGGCGACGACCTCTCCACCAATGTCGCCGGCATCTGGGCGATGGGCGACTGCAATGGCCGGGGCGCCTTCACCCACACCGCCTATAACGACTTCGAGATCATCGCCGCCAACCTCTTCGACGGCGAGAACCGCAAGGTCTCCGACCGAAAGGTCGGTTATGCGCTCTACATCGACCCGCCGCTCGGCCGCATCGGCATGACCGAGGCGGAGGCCCTTAAATCCGGCCGCAAGGTCCTGGTCGGCCGTCAGTCCATGGCAAGGGTCGGGCGCGCCGTCGAAAAGGGCGAAACGCAGGGCCTGATGAAGTTCGTGGCCGATGCGGACACGCACGAAATCCTCGGCGCCGCCATCCTCGGCACCGGCGGCGATGAATCGATCCACGGCGTGCTCGACATGATGAATGCCGGCGCCACCTACGATACGCTGCGCTGGGCGGTGCCGATCCATCCGACGGTCTCGGAGTTCTGGCCGACGGTTGTCCTTGGCATGAAGCCGGTTTGACCGGGAAGCGGCCGATCTGAGCCTCTTTTGGACACGATTACAATTTTATCGATCCTCTAAGCGGGCCGGCAAGCATTTCCGTCTATGACGATCGGCATCAGTGTCCCTGTTCATGATGGAAACAGATGTGCGGTTTTGCGGGCTTCGTCGGTGAGGCATATGGCTCCGGAAATCCGGAGGCGCTGCTGTCGTCCATGGCACAGGCGATCGCCCATCGCGGGCCGGACGGACAAGGCATTTTCGCCGCCCCCGGCCTGGGTCTTGCGCATGTCCGCCTGTCGATCGTAGGGCTCGCCGACGGCCAGCAGCCGATGACGGATGCCGAAAACCGCTTCACCATCGTCTTCAACGGCGAGATCTTCAACTATGTCGAACTGCGCGACGAACTGAAGGCGCGCGGCATCGTCTTTCGCACCGGCAGCGATACGGAAGTCCTGCTGCAGCTCTACGCGACCTATGGCGAAGCCTGCCTGTCTCGCCTCAACGGCGACTATGCCTTCGCGATCTGGGATCACCGCGAGCGCCGGCTGATGCTCGCCCGCGACCGGATGGGGGTCAGGCCGCTCTTTTATGCCGAGAACAAGGGTTCGCTCTATTTCGCCTCCGAGATCAAGGCGCTTCTGCAAGTGCCGGGCATCGAGGCCGAACTCGATCCGGTCGCGCTCGACCAGATTTTTACCCTCTGGGCGCCGATCCCGCCGCGCACCGCCTTCAAGGGCGTTTTCGAACTCGAACCCGGCCATCTGATGATCGCCCAGAACGGCCGCACCGAAACCCGGCCCTATTGGGTGCTCGATTTCCCGGATGCGGGCGATCATGCCATAGCCGATCAGTCGGTCAGGGAAGAGGAATTGCGGGCGCTGCTGACCGATGCGACGCGGCTGCGCATGCGCGCCGACGTGCCGGTGGGCGCCTATCTTTCCGGCGGGCTCGACTCCTCGCTGATATCAGCGCTTGCCGCACCGATGGCGCCGAACGGCCTCAACACGTTCTCGGTCACCTTCGACGATGCCGAACACGACGAAAGCGCCTTCCAGCGACAGGTGGCGGAAGCGCTTGGTACCCGTCACCGCGCCGTCGCGAGCGGTTCCGCCGATATCGCCGCGAGTTTTCCGGATGTGATCCGCTTCACGGAACGGCCCGTCCTGCGCACCGCCCCTGCCCCGCTCTACCGCCTCTCCGGCCTCGTCCGCGATGCCGGCATGAAGGTGGTGCTGACCGGGGAAGGCGCCGACGAGATATTCGCCGGCTACGACATCTTTCGCGAGGCCCGTGTCCGCCGTTTCTGTGCCCGCCAGCCCGGATCGAAAATGCGGCCGCATCTTTTTCGCAAGCTCTATCCCTATCTGCCGGGGTTGAAGCAGCAGTCTTCCGAATATCTCGCAGCCTTCTTCGGTGCCGGAAACGATATGGCGGACGATCCGCTCTTCTCCCACCGCCCGCGCTTCCGCTCCACCGCGGCGGCCAAGATCTTCTACTCCGACGATCTCCGCGCCACGCTCGGCGGCTATGACGCGGCCGAGGAACTTGCCTCCCGCCTGCCGGAAAATTTCCGCCGCTGGCATCCGCTGCACCAGGCGCAATATCTCGAAAGCCGCTTCCTGTTGCCCGGTTACATCCTGTCGAGCCAGGGCGACCGCATGGCGATGGCCCACGGGATCGAAGGCCGTTTCCCGTTCCTCGATCACCGGCTGGTCGAGTTCGCCGGCCGGCTCACTCCCGGCATGAAGCTCAAGGGCCTCGAGGAAAAGCACATCCTGCGCCGGGTCGCCAGCGATCTGCTGCCCGACATCATCAGCAAGCGCCCGAAACAACCCTATCGCGCCCCGGACAGCCGCTCGTTCGCCGGCAACAACGAACAGGCCTATGTCGGCGAGATGCTGGGCGAACAGGCAATCGCCGCCTCGGGCCTCTTCAATCCGAGGGCCGTCGCGAAACTGCATCAGAAATGCCGGACGCAGCCCGTCTCCGGGTTCCGCGACAACGCGGCCTTCGTCGGCATATTGTCCACCCAGCTCTGGCTGAAGGGTTTTTCCCGATCCGCCGCAGACAACACGCAGACCATTCGCAAGGTCGCGTATTAGCCATTGAAAATCTTCAATTAACCTAAAATTCACGACAATTCGGCATGATCGCCGGAGTGTGTCCAATTGTAGGTTCTTTCGCTGTGGCGGAAGGGCGGAGGTAGTCCATGTACGAGCCGAAGGAGCCACATACTCGGCGGTCGGCATCGGCCCGGGCGTTGCGCTCTCGCAGCGAATACCAGAATTCCCTCCTCGACCATCCGATCCAAGACGAACAGGAGCCGGAAGAACGGCCCCCGGTGCGCCAGTATCCTCGTCCTTCTTCGCTACCTGACTATCGGTCCCGTTCGGACTATCATCGTCGCCCGCCCGCCTATGAACGGGAAGATGACGACCGGATGCGATATGACGACATTCCGTTTGAAAAACGGCTCGAGGCACAGCTTCACAGCCTGACGGATATTCATTTCACCGATATCATCCGCTGGCTGCGCAAGGGCTTTCTGCGGATCATAGCCGCCGCGATCCTCGGTGCCGTGCTGGCGCTGCTCTACGCGGCCGTTGCCTCGCCGCGCTATACGGTCAGCACCGAGATCATCATCGATCCGTCCAACCTGAACCTCGTTTCCGACGACGTCTTTTCCGCCAATCCGCAGCGCGATTCCCAGCTTCTGGAAGTCGAGAGCAAGCTGCGGGTCCTCACGTCGCGCAACGTGCTGAACAAGGTCATCAACGATCTCAACCTGACGCAGGACCCCGAATTCAACCGCCCCGGACGGCTCGACGGTCTGCGCCGCCTGTTCTCCTCGCCGTCCATCCCCGAGGACAGGCAGCTGAGCGTGCTGCGCCAGCTCGAAAAGCAGATCACCGCGACGCGCAACGACGGCTCGTTCGTCGTCGTCCTCTCCGTCTGGACCGGAGACGCGGACAAATCGATCAAGCTGTCGAACGCGATCGTTTCGGCCTTCGAAGGCGAGCTGTTCAAGTCCTCGTCGGAGAGCGCCGGCCAGCTTGCGGTCGGCCTCAACAGCCGGCTCGACGAACTGCGCCGATCGGTGACCGAGGCGGAGGAAAAGGTCGAGCAGTTCAAGCGCCAGAACGACCTGCAGTCGACCGCCGGCGAGCTCACCAGCACCCGCATTTCCGGCGCGCTCGACACCCAGGTCCTCGACGCCCAGCAGCGGCTGATCCAGGCCGATACCCGCTACAAGCAGCTGCAATCGGCCTATGCCGACCGGCGGGTTGCCAATTCGGCCGTGTTCGATTCCGCCACCATGATCACCCTGCGCGCCAGCTACAGCGCCCTGCAGCAGCAGATCAGTTCGATGACGCTGGTCTACGGCAACCGACACCCGCGGCTGGTCGCGCTGCAGTCGGAACTGGCATCCGTCGACCGGGCGATCTCGGAGGAAGCCGCCCGTCTTCTCCAGTCCGCCAAGACCGATGTCGATCAGGCAAACAGCGCGCTCCAGGAACTGCGCCGCAAGTCCGATGCCTCGCGCTCGACGGTGTTTACCGAAAACGATGCGCAGGTGCGCCTGCGCGAACTGGAGCGCGATGCCCGCTCCAAGGCAGCGGTCTATGAAACCTATCTGTCACGCACGCGCCAGATCAGCGAGCGGCAGCAGATCGATACCAGCAATGTCCGGGTGATCTCGCCTCCGGTGCCGCCGCAATCGAAAAGCTGGCCGCCAAGCTCGGTGCTGCTGATGATCGGCGGCGCTTTTGCCGGCGCCATTTTCGGCGTGCTGATGGCGCTGACGTTTGGGCTGTTCGGCCATATGCGCGAAGCCGGCCGGGAACTCGCCTGACCCTATTTCTTCGGAACCAGCGCCTCGTGCAATTCCGGCAGCCATGACTTGGTGGCAGGGTCCCAGGGGCCGAACTCGTGGGACGCGAAATCCCAGTAAGCCCAGCTCAGCCCGCGTTTCTCGATTTCCTCCCGCATGATCCGGGTATAGGTCACCCGGTCGGGATAATAGGCGAGCGAGTTGGAGCCGAATTCCCCGACAAAGATCGGCCGGTCGTTCTTCTTTCCCCATTCGACCGCCATGTCGAGCGGCGTCCTGATCTCCTCGATCTGCGCCGTTTCGCAGCACGAGGTGCCGAGCCAGGGCTTGGATCCCTCGATCCAGCTGGCGCCCTGCATCGTGAACTTGAAGGGTGCGTAATTGTGGATGGTGACGATCAGCCGGCGGTCGCCGGGCGGGATCGCCAGCTTCTCGAGCCCCCAGGCCGTCGCCCAGTTCGCAGCATCGACGATGAGGAAACGGTGGGGATTTGTCTTGCGGATCACCGCAAGCGCCTTGGCGAGCAGCTCGTTCCAGACGTCCTCCGTCTTGCCGTGCGGTTCGTTGTAGATCTCGAACAGCACCTTGTCGTTGGGAAGGCTCTGGTAGCGCTGGGCGAGCTGTTCCCAGATCGCCAGGAAACGCTCACGGCTCTTCTCCACGCCGATCGCGACCTCCTCAGCCTCGAGCGGATCGCCATCCATCTCGTGGTAGTGATGAAAATCAACGATGATGTTGAGCCCGCGCGAGAGCGCGTTGTTGATTGCAAAATCGACGCGCTTCATGAAGGCCGCGTCAAGCGTATAGGGCGCCGAGAGGGCCGCATGGCTGCTGAAACGGACCGGCAGCCGGATGGTCTGAAATCCGCCCTCCCTGACCGCCGCAAACAGTTCTGCGGAAAGCTTTCCTCCCCAGGCGCCTTCGCTCGGCGCTTCCAGCGTCCCTCCGAAATTGACCCCTCGCCCCAGCGCCCTGGCCTGGTCCGCCGCCGTCAGCCCGGCGATTTCGGGCGCACGGGTTTCCGAAAACGGTTTCAACGTGAAATTCTGCGCCCGCGCACTTACGATCGCCAACGCCATCAGCATGAGAGATCCCGCAAGCAGCGCCAATATCCTCAGCATCCGAAACTCTCCATTCCTGCCCGAAACGCGCCGCAGGATAACGTCATGGAAGGAAAAATCCGGTTCGGCGGGAAAAGGTCAAGCAAACCGCCGAAGTTTATCCGGTTATGATGAACGCGCGGGATATCGCGCGACCGCACTTTCGCTTTACCGGTTTGCCGAACCGGGCTGCAGCCGCCCTGGACGCCGTCGAAGCGGGCTGCTGTGCGGATATGGATGCTGGCGGGATTCGGCGGTTTCTGTTACGATTCGCCCGCAGAAGGACGCGGCGGCGAGCGGATGACGAGAGACACGGACGAAGTTGCGTCTTCTGGGAATTTCGGCACCAAGCTGCTGTTTTGCTGCGTCGGGTGCTTTTACTGGATCACCCTGACACCCTTCGTTGATACGAGCGTCAATCCGGCCCTGGCCAAACCGGCTCTCTGGAGCCAGCTGCTTGCCTATATGCTGTTCCTGATCGTGGTCGTCTATGCGATCACACCGAGGGTGCGCAGCGTCATCTTCCAGCCCCGTCTGCTGCTGGCGGTCGTGTTCGGATGGCTGTTTCTGACTGCGGCGCTTTCCGTCGATCCGCTCGGCGCCGTCAGGCGCGTATTGATTGCACTGACCGTCTGCATCAGTGCCAGCGCATTCCTGATGCTGCCGAAGGGCGAAAGCCAGTTCGCGCGGCTGGCCGGCGGCGGTGTGATCCTGATCGTCGGGCTATGTTATTTCGGCGTGCTCTTTCTCCCCAGGCTCGCCGTGCATCAGCTCACCGATTTTCTCGAGCCGCAGCATGCCGGTCGCTGGAAGGGAATTTACGTCCAGAAGAACGAAACCGGCGTCGTCATGGCGCTTTCCTGCTTCGTCGGCATCTACCTGATGTCCGCCTGGTCGCGGGTCGCCGGCCTGCTCCTGATCCTGGCAAGCTGCTTTTTTCTGCTGAGGACCGGCGCCAAGACCTCGACCGCCATGCTGCCGGGCATCTTCCTCCTCAGTATTTTCTTCGAGCGCTGGCGCTGGATCCGCATTCCCGTCGTCTTCGGCGGCGTCGGCCTGCTCAACCTGGCGACGGTCGGCGTATCGACCATTGCGCCGCTCCGGGAGATCGTCGCCGCCACCGGGATCGACACCACCTATACGGCGCGCGCCGATATCTGGCGGCTGGCGCTCGACGCTATTGCGCAGCATCCGATCACCGGTTATGGCTTCGGCTCTTTCTGGGGTGCGGAAAGCCTCGTCAACAGCGACATGCGCACCCTGAACTGGGCCGTGCGCGCGGTGGACGCCCACAATGCCTATGTCGATGCCGCCATGAACGCCGGCATCCCGGGATTGATATTGATGGTGATATGGGTCTTGGCTACTCCCCTTAAAAACCTGTCGGCAATCGACGCCGCAGAGAATTTCACCCCCCTCACCAGGCTTTTCCTGAGGATCTGGCTTTTTTCGATCTTCCTTGCCTGCCTCGAAAGCATCTTCCTCGCACGGTCGGGACCGATCTGGTTCACGATGATGGTCGCCATGTTCGGCCTTGGCTACCAGGCACGCTACCGCATCCGAGCCTCCAGGAAGGCAGAGCCCGCCTATGGACCAGCATACGCCTGACATGTCCGAACAAGCACCCGCAAATCCGCGGCGAACCTCCGTCTTCGGCATCGAGTTCTCCACCTGGGATGCGGGCAGGATCGTCGATGCGATCGTCACCGAACCGGTGCCGGCGGGAGAAGGCCTGCGGCTGCTGGTGACCGCCAACCTCGATCACATCGTCCAGCTGAGCAGGAACCCCGCCTTCAAGGCCGCCTATGACAAGGCGTGGCTGACCACCGTCGATGGAGCCCCCGTCCTCCTCTATGCGTGGCTGCGCGGGCTTGCGGTCCCCGGCCGTATCACCGGGGCAGACCTGTTTCCCGAAATCATCGGACGCCTGAAGCCGGGCATTCACCGGCCCCTGCTTTTGTGCTCGAGCGAAACCACTGCCGCGGTCCTCGACGAAAAACTGCGCGCACTCGGCTTTTCCGAACATATCATCGTCACGGCGCCGCCGGCTTTCGAGAAGAACGAGGCATTTGGCCGGGAACTGGTGTCCAGGCTTCGGGAAAACCGCGCGACCCATATTTTCTTCGGCATCGGCGCCCCGAAATCCGAGATCTGGATGGACCGGCATCGGGCCGAGCTTCCCGATTGCTACGGCTTCGGTTTTGGCGCCGGGCTCGATTTCTATGCCGGCGTCAAATCGCGGGCTCCGGTCTTCCTGCGAAAGGCGGGCCTCGAATTCCTCTGGCGCGTGGCGACGGAACCGCGCCGCCTGGCAAAGCGCTATTTCGTCACGTCCTGGGCCTTCCTCTGGGCGGTCTACAAGGACCTGAAGTCCGACCGCAGCTAGGCGACAAGTTTCTTAGGCGACGCCGATCCGCTTCAGCGTATCGATCACCGTCTCGACCTTGATGCCGCGCCGGCGGACCTTGTCGACCACTTCCGAGAAGAATGCCGGCGAACAGCCGATATTCGTCGGATCCTTGCGCACGTCATGAGTATAGAAGATCAGCCAGCCGCGCCGCCGCTCGGCATCGTCGAGCATCCTGTCGATCGACGCGGACGTGTTGCTGCAATCGTAGAGTTCCTGCGCCTTGAGATGGGCAAGATCGATAAGGCCGGAATTGGTGCCGACCTTGATGCCGCGCAGGCCCGGATAATGGTTCATCAGCGCCAGCTTGGACGGGACCGAGATCATCCCGAAAGGATAGGCGAAGGAAACCGGCTTCCGGAAACCGACGATCCGGGCGATTTCCTCGTCGTTGCGCCTGACATCGGCCATCAGGTCGGGACGGGGTGTTTTCTGGACGTTGATATGGCCATGCGTGTGGCCCCCAATCTCGTGGCCCTTTGCCGAAAGTGCCGCGACCATCTCCTCGTCGACGATCAGCTGGCCGTTTTCGACCCGCTTCATCAGCCCGCTCGCCAGATAGAAAGTTCCAAGCATGCCCGCGTCCTCAAGAGCAGGCGCAGCATTTTCGAAAACCGAGACAGGAAAATCATCGAAGGTGAAAGCAACGACAGGCGCGTCCAGCTTCAACAGATGCGGGCGAAAATAGACATGCCGGCCGATCTTGCGGGACACGCCCGCCAGTATCTCGGAACCGGACATTTCCCAGAGCTTCGTCTTCCCCATCTACCCCCACCCACTCAGATCAAGACTTCCAGACTTCGGCACCATAATGTCAAATACTTACGGTTGTCTCAACCCTCGGCTCCGACGGCTCCGCTTTTCCCGCTATTCCGGCAGCCTGCAAAAGCTGGATGAACCGCTCCGCCGATCTCTCCACGCTGAACTCGCCCGCGCGGGCCTGAAGGATGGCGCCGTCGGTTGGCTGGTCGAGGGTTGCGGCCATCGCCCCGGCCAACGCGGTCGCGTCGCCGACCGTAACCAGCCGTCCCAGCCTGCCGTCCTCAAGGATTTCGCGCGGGCCGTAGGGCGCGTCGGTCGCAACCACGGGCACGCCGCAGGCCATCGCTTCGATCAGCGCATTCCCCAGCCCCTCGTGCGAGGATGACGACACGAAAAGCGAAGCCTGCGACACGACCGACAGCGGGTCGGGATTGTGCCCGGTCAGGCTGACATCCCCCGACAGGCCTTTGGCTTCGATCAAGGCCTCCAGGTTGCCGCGCTCGTCGCCTTCTCCGACGATCGTCAGCCGCGCAGGACGCGTCTGACGGAGCTGCGCGAACGCCTCGATCAGCGTCGCATATCCCTTTTCCGGAGAAAGCCTGCCGACCGAAACGATGAGGCCGGGCTGCGGCGCATGGCCGAGCTGCCCGATCCTCTGCCGCATCTGCGGCGTGAGGACGGCATTGGTTCCGAGATTGGCGACCTTCTCCGCCGGGACCCCGAAACGGGAAACGAGGTCGTTTCGTGCGCCGGCCGTCAGCGTCAGGACGAGATCGGCGCGCGGATAGGCAAAACGGATCAGCCTGTAGGCCAGCCGGTTCTGCCAATAGGGATCTCCCGTCTGCGCCTGAAGCGGGCTTGCAACCTCGCGCAGGACGATCGACGGCCGCGTTTCCCGTGCCAGCCCCCGGGAGGCGAGCACCACAAGGACATTCGCCGCCGCCTCCGAAGACACCAGCGCCTTGGGGCGTCCGGTCGCCAGCAGGCGTCTCAGCGCGGCGGGAGCAAAGGCAAGGCGCAGCTTGCGGCCATGGCCGAGATCGACGACGGGCACGTCGGCGCGGATCAGGGAACGCAGGGGGCCGGAACTCTGGAGCGTGACGATGGCACTCGGAAATCCCTGGGCCTGCAATTCGTTTGCCAGGAGAATGGCGTCGCGCTGCGCCCCTCCGCCGTCGAAACCGCGGACGAGAAAGCAGATCCGCGCTCCGACCGGATCAACAATCCGAGAGCTATTCATAATCATCACATGCCCTATGATTATTGCGTTTTTTCCTGATAAGGAATGCCCTACATCACCTCCGGCAACGATCCGGCTACCCTAGAGGGTTAGCGGTTAATTCTGACCAAATGCATATCATTGGGCGACGAAATTGAGCGATAGACATGCCTCGGTGTATTTGGCCTCCCGCGCGACCTCGGCCATCATCAATCTCGTATCGGTTTCCATCTTCACCCGCATGACCAGCCCCGAGGTCTACGGCCAGTACATCGTCGGCTTCTCCATATGCATGATGGTCTACAGTCTCGGCGTCCAGTGGATCGTATTCGCGCATTTCGGGCGGTATGACCCGAAGGAGGCCGATCGGCTCGCAGGCGCCCTGCTGCTGGTCTCAGGGGTCGTCATGCTGCCGGCGGTCGCCGCCATCTACCTCTTCTACCTCATGGGAACTTTGCCTGCCGGGGTTGCGGTCAGCAGCAGCCTGCTGGTGATCTGCTTCACCCTGTATTTCGTTGCCGTCGAGATCAGCCGCGCCCATCTTCTTGTCCGGCTGGTCGCGATAGCAACCATCGCCCGCAGCGTCTTTTCCCTGCTGTTCGGCTTCATCGCCGTGCTGGAATTCGACACGCCCGGCGCGTTGCTGATGGGCGTCGGCCTGGGTTATGCCCTGGGCTCGGTGCCGGTTTTCCGGCATTTCAGGCGCACCATATGGGCCTCCGGCTTTGTCTGGCCACGGGGCAGCGACGTGCGGCGGATGTGGCGTTACGGCTGGCCGCTGGCGATCGCCTTCGGCGCCTCCGCAGCCGCCATGAACATCGACCGTCTGCTCTTGGCGGGTCTCTATAACACCAGCACGGTCGCCCCTTACGGGACGGTGCTGGATCTCATGAAGCAGACCTTCCTGGTCCTGGCCGAGGCAATCAGCGCCGGATATATTTCAAGCGCCAAGAACCTCCATACGGAGGGAAACCGGGCCGAAACACGCAATACGCTCAAGCGCGCCTTCATTACCCAATCCTATATCGTCATTTTCGGCACGGTGTCGTTCATCCTGCTCGGGGACGTGGTCTTTGCCGTCCTGCTGGCCCCGAGCTACCTGCCGGTCGTCACGCAGATCATGCCGATCCTTTTGGTCGCCAACGCCTTTCTCGTGATGCGTTCCCACTATTTCGGCCAGGTGATCTATTTCAGCGGGACGACGAACCTCGAACTGGTCGCTTCCGTGGTGATGCTGGCGGTCACCGGCACGCTGAGCTACCTGCTGATCCCGCCATACGCCGCCATGGGCGCCGCCATCGCCTTCACGCTCGGACAGGCGGCGGCACTGCTGATCTGCCTGGTCTACGCGTCGGGAAACCTGCGCATGCCGCTCGACATGCCGCGGGGCGCCCTGCTGCTCGCACTCGGAATAGCTCTGGTCGCGATCGGCAAGGGGGCCGAGATCCTGGCGGGAGAGCCGATTGCGAGTGCCATCAATTTCGTCCTGATCGGCATCGCCAGCGCCTATATCGCGCTGCGCTGGAACCTGTTCGATGCCCGCTCGCTGCTTCTGCGGCTCTATCACAGGCGATAGCTCATCCCTGTGGGCGTGGTGTCCAGATCAGCGGACGCCGCCCTCGGAGCGCAGAAAGTTCGTATATCGCTCCAGCATCAGCTCCCGGCTGTGATGCTCGCGATGCAATCGCGCAAAATCGTTGCGAAGCTGGGGATCCGGATAGTTGGCCGCCACATCCTTGATCGCCTCGACAAGGCCGAGCGCATCGCAAGGCGGATGGAACCGCGTCATGGCGGCGTTTTCACGGTCGTCTCCGATGCAAAGCACCTCCCGCAGAACCGGGAGATCCGACGCGACAACCGGCAGCCCCGCCATCGAAGCCTCCACTCCGGCCAGACCGAAGGTTTCCCAGATCGACGGAAACACATAGATATTGCCGGCGGCCAGGACATTGCCGAGTTCATCCCGGTCGATCGATCCGATGAGATGGACACGCTCCGCCACATCAAGAGCCCGTGCCTTGCCTTCCAGCGCCTCCCGGTTGGGACCGTCGCCCGCGACGATCAGATGCATCCCCGGCAGCATCGGGAGCGCCTCCACCAATACCGCGTGATCCTTCTGGTCGACGAGCCGGCCGGTCGCGACCAGTACGAGGGCATCCTGCGAAATCGACAGGCGCTGCCGCCAGTCGACCGCGGCGCGAGCCGGCGGAATGGGATCGACCCCATGCGGGATCAGGATGAAACGCCGCCGATAGGCGGCAGGCCATTTGCCGAACGAGGCGCTGGTCGATACGGAATTCGATACGAAATGGGTAAAAACCCCTATCGAGCCGAACAGCCAGTCGAGTGCCTTCCAATGCCGGCGAATGCCCTCGGGCGCCGCGGTATGATGGGCGGCGCGCACGGGCACCCGCCCCAGGAAGCCGAGGAAGCCGCCAAAGACGGACGCAGCCGCCTGGTAGGTGAATATCGCGTCGTATTTCCGCGAGAGGATGGCCCATCCAAGACGCGAAAGATTGCGAAGCGTGGGCACCATTCCAGAACCGGTGTCGAGAGGCAGGGTCTCAACGGCAAAACCGCGGGCGTGCAGGCCGGTTTCGACCATCTGCACGAGGGTGCGTACGCCGCCCATCTTGTCATGGGTGACCAGCTGGAGAACCCGCATCCCCGAAGGATTGATCGTATCGGCAGCCTTTGGAAAGGCTGAGCTGAATTCGTGCCTCATGACCCGAAACCCTTAGGGCTGAAATCTTAAGATCTGCGCAGAAAGATCGTTCAGATACCTCCTATCCCAATTTTCGCGGATCAAAAGCCCCCTCTCGCGGTTCTATCCCGGAACCGAAAAAACGAGGAGCCAGAGATCATGGCCAAAGCCAGTTCGAAACGCATGGGCGCGGGAGCACAAGGGAAAAACAGCGGCAACGGGGCCATGACGGATATCGACAAGGCAATCCTTCCCGAAAACAAGGTTCTATCCAATCGCGACAAGGCGCAGCATTCGAGGGAACGCGGGCTTGATAGCAAAACGATACAGACGGAGCAGTTCCACGATCACGAGGCCAATCATCTTAACGACTGAAAAAGCAAATATATCCGTACACTCTCAAGAACGGATTGAAAGCCGTCCCTCCGGGCACCACGCGGCTTTCTTTCCTTGCAAAGAGGCATAGAAGGAGTAGTCTTTCCAACATCGCCGACCTCGGTAAAAACGACGCTCCGGCGACAGGAAGCGTTTTCGCCACCACCTATGGAGGCTTAAATGAATGCGGCAGTCCTGACCCACGCTTTCGAGCCGAGTGAACTGGCTTTCCTTCAACGTCTTTTTGACGATATCTGCGCCGAGCGCGGCCTACCGACGGGAGGCCCCGTTGCCAGCACTCTTGCCGCTCAGATCATCCAGCTTTACCAGCAGGGCGTGCGTGACCCACGGGAACTGCAGGATCACCTCGCCGCGGACGCACATTTGAAAACCTGAGGTCCCGCCTTATCTTTTCGCCATCAGGTCGCGCTCGTCCCGCATCAGGAAGATGCGGGTGAGGGTGTCGAGATTGGCACCCAGCCAGTCCGCCATGGCGACTTCCTCCGCGAGGATGCGTTCGAACACGGCCTTGGCGCCGATTTCGTCCAGTTCATCGGCCGCCGCAATCAAAACCCGGTAGCTGGCGATCTCCATATGCTCGAAAGCATAGCCCGCCATCGCTCCCTTGACGACTTCGTCACTGGTCAGCATGCCCCCGACGCCCTGCGCCTTGGCCGTCAGTTTGGCGGCGATGTCCTTGATCGCGGACACGCTGCCGGCTCCTGCGAAATGGTCGAGAAGCTCCTTCAGCGCCTGAGCATGTTGCTCAGTCTCGTGCAGATGGCTGACGATACGGGCCTTGAGATCCGGATAGCTCTCGATGCGCCGCGATTGGGCAGAAAGCGCGGTGATCGCCTGCTCTTCCATGGCATGGGCAGCGCGAAGCCAGGCAAGAAAATTGTCTCGGGCATGGGTCATTCGCTTCTCCTCGCAAACTGGTTGCCCATATCGGCTACCTCGGGAAGACGGATGGCAAGGCAGCGGATTCAACCCCTGAAAGCATCCGAAGTTCCTCTTCGCCTTTATGCTTTGGAACATTGCCTCCGTTTGCGAATTGTCCAGTCGTAAATTCACGATCCATGAAGGCGAAGATCATGTCACGCGAGACAAGGGCAAATTCGATCATCGGAGGTATTGTCGTCGTGCTCCTCCTGCTGGCGGGCGGCTATTATTTCACCGGCCCGTCAGATAACGCGGCACAGGCCCCCGCACCGCCGGCGACCAAGAACACGGCGCAGATGCCCGCGCCTGCACCCGCCACCGGCACGGACCCGACAAATACCGGCTCCACGAAGCCTTAAGGCCGGTTCGCGAGGAACAATCGCCATGCGGGGCGGTTGTGAACCGAGTAACAGGGAGTTTTCCATGATACCCACCCCTCGCGAACCAAGTGAACAGCCGCCTATGCCGGCGCCCGTATGGACGCCTGAGCCGCCGATCGACGAGCCGGAGCCCGACCGGCTGCCGGATGAGGCACCGCTCCCCAATCCCGACGAAAACCACAATCCACCGGTCTACATGCCGCCCGGCAACCTGGCATCGAATTGAAGAGGCACCGGCGCTGGGGCGCCGGGGAATCCATCATGAACACCCATAGCCATACGCACACGGACCGCAGCGGAGTACAGGGCGACACTGGCCACAGGTCGGCACCCGGGGGGCTCTGGAAGCTGCTAGCTGCCGCTGTTCTCATCCTTTTCGGGCTTATCGCCGCTATGGAAGCCTTTGGCGATGGCGACAACGATTTCATCGCTCCCGGTCCACCGCCGCAAACGATCGTCGAGTAATACCTCGACTTCGAACCGCCCACCCGGGTCAGTGCAGGAAGCAGCCTTTGGAACAAAGGGCAAAATCCATGCGTTCTTCCGCGATTCCATGACGAGGTGGCGCAGGTGGACGTGACGACGCAATCAATTCCGACCCGGGAAACGGCATTTCCTTTCGAACCCATCATCCGGCCGGGCCGTAATGCCTGGCGCAGTGCAAAGGCGGACAAGCTTGCCTTCCTGATAGACGGCGAAGAATATTACCGCCGGCTGGATCAGGTTCTGAGGCAGGCGGAACGGTCAGTCTTCATCATCGGCTGGGATTTCAATCCCGATATTCTGCTTCGTCCCCGCGATCCCGAGGGTGAAACGATCGGCGCGCTGCTGCGCAGGATGGTCGAGGAAAAACCCGCGCTTGAAATCCGCATCCTGGTCTGGGGCATGGGCCCGGTTTATTCCGGCAAGAGCCTCCGGATGTTCGGCAGGATGGATTGGAACGACCATCCGCGCATCTTCCTGCATTTCGACTTCGATCATCCGCTGCGCGCCAGCCATCATCAGAAAATCGTTGCGATCGACGACCGGACGGCCTTCCTCGGCGGCATCGACCTGACCGCGCGCCGCTGGGACGACCGCAGCCATGCGGCGGTGAACCCGCTTCGCCGGTCCGTGGACGGCAACGCCTACGGCCCGGTCCACGACATACAGACGATCGTCACAGGCGATACGGCAAAGCTGATCGGCGATGTCGCCCGCCGCCGCTGGAAGAAGGCGACCCGGGAGGCCCTCCAACCGGTCGAGACGCCGGGCTCGACGCCCTGGCCAAACGACCTGGAGCCGGCGCTCACCGAGTGCAATACCGGTCTGGCGCTGACGGAGGCGTGGAAATGGAAAGGCCGACGCGGTCACCGCGAGGCGATCCGGTTGACCCACGACGCGCTGAAGGCCGCCAAACGCCATCTCTATATCGAAACCCAGTATCTCGCCTCCTTCGGCGTCGCCCGCACGCTCGCCAAACGATTGAGGAAAACCGTCGGACCGGAAATCGTGGTGATCGTCACCCGGGAATCCCACGGCTTCCTGGAAAAGCTGATGATGGGCCACAACCGCAACCGGCTGATCCGCCGCCTGAAGCGGGCCGATCGCTTCGGGCGGCTGCGGGTTTTCTATGCCACGGTTCCGAACGGCAACGGCGGAGAACAGGAAATCATCGTCCATTCCAAACTGATCATCGTCGACGACCAGTTCGTGCGCGTCGGCTCTTCCAATCTCAATAACCGCTCTGAAGGACTGGACACGGAAGCAGACCTTGCGATCGAAACCTCGGATCCGGCGGGCCGCCAGGCAATCACAGCATTGCGCGACGACCTGATCGCCGAACATCTCGGCGCCCAGCCGGCGGAGGTCACGCGGATCATCGCGGAAACCGGCTCCATGCTGGCGGCCATCGAACAACTCAATGTCGGCCCGCGCGGTCTGCGGAGCTTCGACGTCGATGCCGAAAAAGGCGAAACCGGTTCGCTGGTCGGCACGGGGATCATCGATCCGAAACAGCCTTTTTGGCCGATCCCTGAAATCAAGACGGGCTTCAGGCGGCTTTTCGCCCGGTTCTCACATCACCGTCTGCTCTAGGAATTTGCCGCCCCGATGACGATAATAGGCCTCGGTGACAAGCAGCGTCGGTACCCCGGCGATGAGCGGCACGAAAAAATAGAGCACCCGGAAGGCCACGAGCGCCCCGATAGAGGCGGATGTCGGCAGGATGCCGAGCATGGTGACCTCGAGCACGCCCAATCCCCCCGGCACGTGGCTGATCAGCGCGGCTATGTTGGCGGTGACATAGGCTCCGGCGACATCCAGGTAGTCGGCCTCGGTAAAGCTTGCCAGAAGCTGCTGGATGGAGGCGGCGACACAGGCGAAATTCAGCGTTCCGATGACCACCTGCCCGATCGCAAGCGGCATTGCCGGTGGCTCGAAACGCCATTTGCGAACGACGAGCGGGCGGCGCACCAGGGCGCAGATCAGCAGATAGGCGACCGGCCCGGCGAGGCAGACAAGCCCGACCATCAGGCGCGCCCTATGATCGAGGCCGAGCAGATCCGGCGCATCGCCCCGCTGGAGCAAAAGCGCAAGCCCGGCCAGAGTTCCAAGGCCGAGACCGACGGTAACCCCGCAGAACACGATGACCTTGGCGACATGCTCGCCGGTCAGGCCCCAGCGCGTATAGAACCGGTAGCGGACGGCGCCGCTGCTGAGCGCAGCCAGCCCGACATTGTGGCCGATCGACAGCGCCGTGAAAGACGCAAGCGACGTTTGCCGCAGGAGGAGCGGTTTGCCCGCATAACGGACGGCGAGCGCATCAAACCCGCCAAGGCAGAGATAGGAGAGGATGACGAAGAAGAAAGCCGCGGCCAGCCGGAAGCCGGCGATCGAACGGACGGATTCCTCGATCTCGTCCATCGTGTAGCGGCCGAGGCTGCGATAGACGAGGAAGGCTGCCAGGCAGATCGCGGCGCCGATCAGGAACTTGAACAGATGGCGTCTGGCGATCATGGTCCCTCACGTGAATGGCTGTATAAGAATGGGAACGAAACCGGGCCCAAGGTGTTCCCAGCGCCATGACGGATCAGACAGCACCACCAGCGCAATCCACGGCCCGCCCCTCCCCAGCAAGGCATCGCCTGAAAATCCTGAGCTACAACGTCCACAGCTGCATCGGCACCGATCGCCGGCTTGATCCGGGCCGGGTGGCGGAAGTGATCGCCGCCGTGGAACCGGATGTCATCGGATTGCAGGAACTGGATGTCGGCCGCAGCCGCACCGGCGGAATAGACCAGGCGCATGCGATCGCGTCTCTCCTGCAGATGGAATTCCATTTCCACGCCGCACTCAATGTCGCCGAAGAACGTTACGGCGACGCAATCCTGACGGCGCTGCCGGCAAGAATGGTCAAGGGTGCCGGCCTGCCGTCGCATGGCGAACAGCGCGGCGCCCTATGGGTGGAGATCGACGTCGGAGAGCACAAACTGCAGGTCTTCAACACCCATCTCGGCCTTTTGGGCAGCGACCGCATGCGCCAGATCGGCGAGATCCTGGGGCCTGCCTGGATCGCAGCGCCGGCCTGCCAGGGCAAGCCGACCATCCTGATCGGCGATTTCAACGCCATTCCCCTCACCGCGACCTACAGGACGGTCGCCCGGCAGATGGGTGACGCACCGCGCCTGACCGGGATGAAGGCCGGAGCCACCTTCCCGTCGCGGTTTCCGCTGCTGAGGATCGACCACGTCTTCGTCTCCAGCGACATCACGCCGGTCGAAACGCGGGTCGTATCGACGCCGCTTTCCCGTCAGGCTTCCGACCATCTGCCGCTTCTGGTGACGGTCGAACTCTAAGGCCTCAATGGGTGAGCGTCCGGCTGAGCCGGCGCGCCTCCTTGAGAAGACGCACCACGTCCTGATCGGTGGTTTCGGCGAAGTCGCCGTAATGCAGGCTGACCGCTTCCATGCGGTCCGGGGCGGACAGGCAGACGATATCGTCCACCTCCTCCTGCAAGGATTCCAGCATCTGACGCGGCGCGACGGGCACGGCAATGCAGATCGACGCAACGCCCATGTCCCTCAGCGCATGAATGCCGGCGCGGATCGAGACGCCGTTGGCAATTCCGTCATCCACGAGAATGACGTCGCGGCCGGTATGATCGTGCTCGCTCGGTTCGTCCTCGCCGAAATACATCCGGTGCCGGCGCTCTATCTCGGCAAGCTGGTGGTCGCGCTCGGTCGCAAGATATCCCGGCGGCACATGGAAGCGGCGCGCAGCATCCTCATTGACGACCACATGCGGCTCGCGTCCGTCGACGACTGCACCGATGCCATATTCGGGATGACCGGGGGCACCGATCTTGCGAACGATCAGGAGATCGAGCGGCAGCCCAAGCCGCTGGGCGACCTCGAAGGCGACGGGCACGCCGCCGCGCGGCAGCGCCATGACGATCGGGTTGGGCAGCGACGCCACCTGCAGGGCTTCCGCCAGCTGCCGTCCTGCATCCTCGCGATCGGTAAAAGTTGGGCTCAGACCGGCCATTTCATCCTCCCGGGACAGTGCGACGGTCTCTGCCATCGCACGTGGTTCTCTAGCCAGCCCGGCCGCATCATATCACCGGCCGGACCTCCGACAACCGGGAGGATGCGGTTTGGGTTCCGTCTTCCCGAAAAGAGACCACCTGGCTCCGCATTGCCGCGCACGGGCGCGCATCAATGCTTCGTGCGGGACACGAACTTGTTGAAGCAGCTGGTCTTGCCTGCTTCCGTTTCTTCCTGGAAAAGGAAGGCGAGCTTGTTGTCGTCGAAGATCGAGAAGAAATCGTCCCATTCGATCCCTTCGAGGGAATCTTCCGGTTTGCCGAAATCGACCCGCAGCACGCCGCCTTCCTTGGCACCCCTGACGCGCGCTGGATGGCCGCCGCGTCGCTCGATCCATTCCCTGATTTCCTTGTGATCGGTGGTTTCCACGGCTTTGCTCATGGTCGGTTCTCCTTTCCGTATCTCATCGTCGAACCGGGACCGCCACCGAAGGTTCCGGTTCGACCCGCGATTGCGAGCGCAAGCGGAACAAAACTCGCGGTCATGTGTTCATGGCGGGTCGGGCGCTTGACCTCCACGCGACCGGCGACGTCATAAATACCCTCCCCGACTGGCGTCTCCCCTCACCGGGAGGCGCCTTTTCTTTTCGCCGGGGCGGTCCAAGGCGGCTGCATCCGCCTGCTTCACGATGAAATGCCTACCGCCGCGTCAGCGCCACCACGTAGCGCGCCGGCGCCTCGCCCGGATTGAAGAAGCTGCAATCCGCCGGCGGGCCGAGCAGGAGGCAATCCCCTTCCGCGAGGTGATGCATCACGCCCCCCTCCTGAAAATCGAGCCGCCCGGAGAGAACCCAGATCTGCTGGTGCTGGAAGGCAAAGGCGGAAGCCGGATAGGGAACGCGCACGCCCGCAGGCAGCGCGACGTCCAGAAGTTCCAGACGGGAATTCGCCGGCGAGACGGCGCGGCGGGTGTAACCGGTCTCCGGATCGGTCCAGACCGGCTGTTCCGCCTGCAGCACCACGCGCTCCGGCGCCCGCTCGGCAAGCGCCAGCAGCACCGAGAGCGGCAGGCCGAACGCGCCGGAGAGCCGCCCGAGCACGGTCGCGGTCGGGCTTGCCTCGCTGCGTTCGATCTTGCTGATCATCGCCTTGGAGACGCCCGAACGCTCGGCGAGTTCGGCAAGCGACCAGCCCCGCCCCTCCCGTTCGATCTTCAGCCGCGTGGCGATGGCCTGGACCGGGTCGTTTTCCGTCTGCTGCAAGCGGCTTGCCTTTCGCTGATCGTCTTTTATAGTGGACAAAATAATCTTATAAGAGACGATACCCTTTCGCAACGACAATAAGGGGAAGAGGTCATGGGGAACAACCGACCGCGCGAAATCCGTTTCAATGCCTTCGACATGAACTGCGTCGGCCATATCCAGCAGGGTCTCTGGGCGCATCCGCGCGACCAGTCGCACCGTTATGCTGAACTCCGCTACTGGACGGACTATGCGAGGAGGCTCGAGGCAGGCCTGTTCGACGGCATCTTCCTGGCGGATGTGCTGGGCGTCAACGACGTCTTCGGCGACAGCAACGCGGCGGCTCTGAGAGGCGCGGTACAGGTGCCGGTCAACGATCCGCTGCTGCTGGTGCCGGCCATGGCGGCGGTCACCGAACACCTGTCCTTCGGCGTCACCGCCAACCTCACCCACGAGCCGCCCTTCGTTTTCGCCCGCCGCATGTCGACCCTCGACCACCTGACGGGCGGCCGCATCGGCTGGAACATCGTCACCGGCTATCTCGACAGCGCCGCCAGGGCGGTCGGGCTGGAGGGGGTCGCGGCCCATGACGACCGTTACGACCTTGCCGACGAATATATGGAAGTCATGTACCGGCTGTGGGAGGGAAGCTGGGAGGATGACGCCGTGGTCTTCGACCGTGCGAACCACGTTTACGCCGACCCGTCCAAGGTCCACAAGATCGGTCATCGCGGCAAGCAGTACGGGATCGAGGCGATCCATCTCTGCGAACCCTCGCCGCAGCGCACGCCGGTTCTCTACCAGGCCGGTTCCTCGACCCGCGGGCGGCAGTTTGCCGCAACCCATGCCGAATGCGTTTTCGTCAACGGCCAGAAGACCGAAGGGGTCAAGGGTATCGTCGACGACATCAGGGCCCGCGCGGTCGAATACGGCCGCAGTGCCGAGGACGTCAAAGTCTTCGTCGGCGCCACCATCGTCACCGCCCGCACCGAAAAGGAGGCGCGCGAAAAGTTCGAGGATTACCGCGCCTATGCGAGTTCCGAAGGCGCATTGGTGCATGCCGCCGGCTCGCTCGGCATAGACTTCGCAAAATACGATCTCGACGAGCCGATCGAGACCGGCAGGAGCTCGGCAATCGTTTCCAACGTCGAGGCGATGACCCGCACGGCGGGTCCGCAATGGACGAAACGCAAGCTCGTCGAACAGATGGTGCTCGGCAGCCGCCAGGCGCCGATGGTAGGATCAGCCGAACAGATCGCCGACAAGCTCGTCGCCTGGATGGACGAGGCGGGCGTCGACGGTTTCAACCTGTCACGCACGGTTGTGCCGGAATGTTTTGACGATATCATCGAGCTGGTGATCCCGATCCTGCAGGAACGCGGGCTTTACAAGACGGGTTATCGCGAGGGCACCTTCCGGGAAAAGCTGTTCGGGACGGCGCGGTTGCCGGGACGGCATGTTGGGGCGAGGTATCGGGTTCTAGGATGAGTTTTGGGAAGGGTTGCTTTCTGCGGCACCCCCCTCTGCCCCGCCGGGCATCTCCCCAAACTCAGTTCCCGTCATCCTCGGGCTCGACCTCCGTCATGCCCGGGCGCTATCCTCCGTCATCCTCGGCCTTGAGCCGAGGATCCATCCACGCGAAGTCTTTCGCGTGGACGGGTCCCTTCGCCGCAGATGCGGCGGTGGATCCTCGGCTCAAGGCCGAGGATGACGGCGAGAGGGCGGCGGATGACGGCGAGAGGGCGGCGGATGACGGCGAGGGGGCGGCGGATGACGGCGGGCCTTAGGATGACGGTGGGTATGAGAGCGGCTGGCCGATCTCCCCCCTTAGAGGAGGAGATGCCCGGCAGTGCAAAGGGTGCCGCAGAGTACAAGCATAAAACGAAATATATCTAACGAGCAGGACGAGATCATGGCGACAACTCCGGAGACCCCAGCCGCAGGCCGCTGGTCGATGCTGGCGCTGTTATGCCTTGCCGTGGTGCTCTCCTTCTCCTGCTGGTTTTCCGCCAACGCCATCGCGCCGGAGCTGAAGCGAGCCTGGTCGCTGTCGGAAAGCGCGGCCGCATGGCTGACCAATGGCGTACAGATCGGCTTCGTGATCGGCGCGCTGGCGGCAAGCCTGTTCAACCTGCCGGACCTTATCCGCATGAACCGGCTGATGGCGGCCTGCGCCCTGCTTGCCGCGCTCTCCAATGCCGCCCTGGCTCTGGAACCCGGCCCGGCCGGCGCCACCCTCTGCCGCATGGTCACCGGGTTTGCGCTCGCCGGCGTCTACCCGCCGGCGCTGAAACTCGTCTCCACCTGGTTCATAACCGGTCGCGGCCTCGCTCTTGCCGGCGTCATCGGCGCAATCACCGCCGGCTCGTCGCTGCCGCACCTCTTCCGTGGCATGACGGCGGCTGTCGACTGGCACCATGCCGTGCTGCTGTCGAGCGGTGCGGCGCTGGTCGGCGCCGTCGTTTTCCTCCTCTTCACCCGCGAAGGCCCCTACCCGTTCGGCAAGGCACTGTTCGACCCGCGCCAGATCGGCCGGGTGCTGAAGGACCGCAACCTGCTGCTCGTCAATGGCGGCTATCTTGGCCATATGTGGGAACTTTATGCCATGTGGGCCTGGCTGCTCGCCTACCTGACCGCGGCCCTCGACAAGGGCGGCAGCGGGATCAGCAGCGATGCTTCGCTCCTCACCTTCATCGCCGTCGCCTCGGGCGTCTTCGGCTGTTTCGCCGGCGGCGTGCTTTCGGATCGCTTCGGCCGCACCGCCACGACCGCCGGCATGATGATCGTCTCCGGCCTCTGCGCGCTGACGATCGGCTTCGTCTTCGACGGCCCCCTCTGGCTGCTGTCGCTCGTCGTCATCGTCTGGGGCATTTCGATCATCGGAGATTCAGCGCAATTCTCCGCCGCCGTCACCGAGCTTGCCGATCGCAACTATATCGGCACGGCCCTGTCGCTGCAGATGGGCATGGGTTTTGCGCTGACCATTTTCATGATCTGGCTGATGCCGCATCTGGCCGAGTTGCTGGGCGGCTGGCGCTGGACGTTCGTGCTCCTGGCGGTCGGGCCGATCTTCGGCGCCGCCTCCATGCTCGTCCTTCGCGGCAGGCCGGACGCCGCCCGGCTTGCCGGCGGCAGACGCTGATCAGGCGACGAGACGACGGCCGGGGGTTTCGTTCCGGTTCTGGCGGTCGCGGGCAAGCCGTTCGGCGCTGCGGGTCTTGAAGCCCCGCAGGGCCGTCACCAGCCGTTCCACCGCGTCGCGCAGGTCCGACGTCTGCTTCGACGTCTCAAGCACCATGGCCGAATTTTCCTGGGTCAGCGAATCCATCCGGCTCAGCGCGCCGTTGACCTCATTGAGGCCGATCGACTGATGCGCCGCCTCGCTCGCGATCGTCTTGACGATCGTGTTGATGTCGTCGATGCGGGTGGTGATCTGGCTGAGCGCGGCGCCCGCATTGTTGACGAGATCGACGCCCGCCTGCACCTGCCTGGAACTGTCGGAAATCAGGTCCTTGATCTCCTTGGCGGCATCGGCGCAGCGCTGCGCCAGCGCCCGCACTTCCTGGGCGACCACGGCGAAACCGCGGCCCGCCTCGCCTGCCCGCGCCGCCTCGACGCCCGCATTCAGCGCCAGGAGATTGGTCTGGAAAGCGATCTCGTCGATGACGCCGATGATCTTGGAAATCTCGTCTGAAGAGCGCTCGATCTCGCCCATCGCCGCCACCGCCTGCTTGACCACCGGCCCCGAGGCCCGCGCTTCCGAAAGCGCCACGTCGACCGCGCCCGCCGCCTTGCTGGCGCCTTCGGCCGTGCCGGAAACGCTCTGGGTGAGCTGGTGCAGGGTCGCGGAACTCTCCTCCAGTCCCTGGGCCTGTTCCTCCGTCCGCCGGGCCAGATCCTGCGAGGCCTGGGAAATACCATTCGTACTGGTGAGAATTCCTTCGCCGGCATTGCGCACGGTCGCCAGCGTGCTGCGCAGCTTTTCGGCGCTATCGTTATAATCTTGCGCCATGCGGACGAAATTGGCGGGCAGGTCGGTCGAAAGCCGGGTCTCCAGATCACCCGTCGAAAGCCCCTTCAGCACGTCGTCCAAGGCCTCGAGCGCGATCTCCTGCTCCTCTTCGGCGGCAAGCTTTGCCTCCTCGGCGCGGCGACGCTGTTCGGCCTGGATATCCAGATAGACGGAGATCGAATAGCCCATGTCGAGCATCGCCGCCTTGACCAGCGTGCTGACCTGCCTGGCAAGCTCCTCGGATTTGCCGCGGCCGAAGCGGGATGGCCAGTTCTCGGCCATCACCTTGTGGATGAGGCTTTCCATGACGAGCGCGTAACCGCCGATATACCAGCTGGGATCGAGCCCCACATGGGCATGCGCGGCACCCACGGCCTGCACGCCTTTCACATATCGCTCGTCGTATCTGGCTTCGCCAACGAGGCTCCAATGGCTCATCTGGCGCTTCTTGGCACCCTCCATGTGAGCCTGATCGGAGAAGAATTTGGCTGTCTCGGATGTGGCCTGGATTTTCCCGTAAAGCCTGCCGAGTGCTGCCGGAAGGCCGGCATCGATCACCGGCGCAAGACGGCGCAATGTCGCCCGGGCCTCCTGGTCCAGGCCAATGAAATCCAGACGCGCTTGCAGGTCGCGTTTTTCTTCAGCCGACGACATTTCGATCCCCCAATCCGCCGCGGTCGCCACCCGACTTGGGGTGTATCGGGTCCATATTGTGAAGGTTAAGGTATAGGATCCCTTAATAGGAACCCCTCAAAACTGATAGAAAGTTACAATTTGCGACGGATTTTCATGGAGGCCGAAGAACGGCAATTCGGCCCGCATCCGACAAATTCGCTTGCGCCAATTATTCAAGCGTATAATAAGCTCTGGCGCCGCGAGAAGCACATTGTCACATCCTCTGGAGATGCCCTTGAACCGCCGGACCTACCATAGGGCAAGCGAGGCCGAGCGGCGTGAGGACCTGATCGCCGCGACGCTGGATTGCATCGCCGAATTCGGAATCCAGGGGGCAACGGTCCGCCAGATCGCCATGCGCGCCGGGGTCACCGGCGGGCTGATCCGGCACTATTTCGCAGGCAAGGACCAGATGTTGCATGCGGCCTACCGCAAGGTGATGGCCGGCATGACCGAGGCGGCGATCACCGCCGCGATCGAGGGCGAGACGGCCCGCTCGCGTCTGCGCCGCTTCATCGTCGCCAATGTCACGCCGCCGGTCACCGATCCGCGCACGTTGTCGCTCTGGGCCGCCTTCATCAGCCACATCCAGATCGACCCCAGCTTCGCCGCCATCCATCGCGAAAACTATCTCTCCTTTCTGGAGGCGCTGGAAACCTTGCTGACCGCCTTCTTCGCCGAGGAGAAGCGGGTGGTGAGCCGGGCGCAATGTCGCACCTATGCGATCGGGCTCAACGCGCTGGTCGACGGCCTCTGGCTCGAAGGAACGCTTGCCGCCGACACGTTCGCGGAACATGAACTCGCAGAAAACGCCCTGATCTCCGTGGAAGCGCTGCTGCGGCTGCAACCCGGCGAGCTTTCGGCCGAACAACGATAAGATAAGGAAATACCGATGCGTTATGCCTCGATCACCGACCGCCTCGCCCATCTCGGTTCTGGCCGCTGGGCACTTCACCTGACAGCCCGCCGCCTGCAGGCTGCGGGAGAGGACATCATCGAGCTCACCATCGGCGAACCGGACGTCAAGCCGGACAAAGCCCTGCTCGACGAGGCGGCACGCGCCATGTATGCCGGCCGTACCCGCTATTCCAACGGCCGCGGCGAGCCGCCGGTGCTGGCGGCGCTGGTCGAAAAATATTCGAAGCGCCGGCCGGGCGTCACCGAGAAGAACTTCCTCTGTTTCCCCGGCACCCAGACGGCGCTTTACGGCGTGATGACCGGTCTCGTGGAAGCCGGCGACGGCGTGCTGGTCGGCGATCCCCTTTATGCCACCTATGAAGGCGTCATCGCCTCGACCGGTGCGCACATGATCCCCGTGCCGCTACGCCCGGAGAAAAAATTCCACCTGCAGGCCGAGGATCTCGAACGGGCGATCACGCCGGAGGCCCGCGTGCTCCTCCTCAACACGCCGCACAATCCGACCGGCGCCGTGCTCACGGCGGCCGAGATCGCTGCGATCGGCGAGGTCTGCCGCCGCCACGATCTCTGGATCGTCTGCGACGAAGTCTACGAGCAGCTGATCTTCGAAGGCACGTCCTTCGCTTCCCCCTTCGACATTCCGGCACTTGCCGAACGCACCATCGTCGTCTCGTCCATTTCGAAGTCCCATGCCGCACCCGGCTTCCGCAGCGGCTGGGCCGCAGGCCCGGAAGAGTTCTGCGAAAGGCTGCTGCCCGTGTCCGAGACCATGCTGTTCGGCGTCCAGCCCTTCATCTCCGACATGACCGCCATGGCGCTGTCGCAGCATTTCGACACCGCCGACGTGATGCGGGAAGCCTATCGCCGCCGCGCCGCGATCGTCGAGAAAGCTTTCGCCGGCAGCAACCTCGTCAAGCCCATGCCGCCGGAAGGAGGCATGTTCATCCTGCTCGACGTGACCGCCACCGGCCTTAACGGCGAGGAATTCGCCTGGGAACTGCTGCGCGAGGAAAAGGTCGCCGTCATGCCCGGCACCTCCTTCGGAGACCAGGCCGCCGGCTTCCTGCGCATCTCGCTGACCGTGCCGGAGGATGTCGTCGCGATCGCCATGGAGCGTGTAGCCAGCCTCGCGGGCCGCATCGCATCCACTGGCAAACACCGCGCCACAACCCCGATGGCGTGAGGGGTTCTGGCTGCCGCCCCTTCCCGGCAGGCGATGGTCCGGCCCTGCGGATTTGCCGGGAATTCACGATTGATATCCGGGAACGGGACGGGCTATGCTCGTTTCCGGCTGATTTAACATCCAAGGAGCGCCAGATGCCCCACGTTATCGTCAAAATGATCGAGGGCCGCTCCGAGGAGCAGAAGCAGGCTCTGACTGCGGAAGTGACGAAGGCGCTGATGACCGCCCTCGGTTCCGCGGACAGCTCGATTTCCGTCGCAATCCAGGATGTCCCGAAGGACGACTGGACGGACAAGGTCTATGTGCCCGACATCCAGGGCCAGCCGGACCTCATCTACAAGATGCCCGGTTACGATCCCTTCAAGTGATCGCGTAGATCACCGCCAAGAAATTACCGTCAGAAATCACGGCAGCACCTGGCGGTCGGCCTCCTGCGGCGGCTCCCAGCCGAAGACGCTGCGGCCGCCCCATTCGTGCGACTGGCGGAACTCGCCGGCGACGATTTCCTTGAGGTCCGGGCCGGTCACATAGCGCTCCATCTGGCGGGCCTGGTCGTCGAGCCGTTTCAGCGCCTGCAGCTCCTCCTCCCGCCCGAGACGGGCCTTGCCGACGGCGGACTTCATCACCCTGATCGTCTCGTCATAGACCTTGAGCGGCACCGGGAACGGATGCCGGTCCTTGCCGCCATGGGCGAGCGAGAAGCGCGCCGGATCGGAAAAACGGCAGGGCGCGCCATGTACCACTTCCGCGACCATCGCAAGCGCCTTCACGGTGCGCGCGCCGACACCCGGCATCAGCAGCAGGTTTTCGAAATCCTCCGGCCCGCGGTCGGCGGCCGCCGCCAGCGTGCCGTGCAGCCGCTTCATGTTGACGTTTTCCTCGCGCACGTCGTGATGCGCCGGCATGATCAGATGCGGCAGCATCGGCTGCGCCACGTCCTTCACCTTGCGGGCCGGCTCGATGGCGATCACCTCGCGGACGATCCGGTCCGGCCCGAGCGTTGCCAGCAGATCGAGTTGGCCCTTGCGCGACGCCTCGGCGCGATGGTCGGCGAGGTTGACGATCTCGCCCTGCTGCCGACCTTCGATCGCCGCATGCGGCGAATCGACGAAGCTCTTCAGCCCCTCGGAGATCCAGTGATAACGCCGCGCCTGCCTCTTGTCGCCGTTCATGCCCTGCTGCACGACCACCCATTTGCCGTCGTCTGTGACGATGAAGCCGTGCAGGTAGAGATCGAACCCGTCCTGCACCGCGGCGCTGTCCACCTTGGCGACCAGCCGGCTGGTCGTCGCAAGGCCGCTGCCGTCGATGCCGACGCGGTTGCCGATCGCGATCAGTTCGTCCGGCGTCTGCCTCGAATTTTTTCCGCGGCCGCCGCAGACATGGATGCCGAGCTCGCCCGCCATCGGCGTCAGCCCGCGTTTGAGCGCGCCGAGAACGCTGGTGGTGATGCCGGACGAATGCCAGTCCATGCCCATGACGCAGCCGAAGGACTGGAACCAGAAGGGATGCGCCAGCCGCCTCAAGAGTTCGTCGCGGCCGTATTCGATGACGATCGCTTCGGTGATGATCGCCCCGAGCTTGGTCATGCGCTCGCCGAGCCACCGGGGAACCCGGCCGCCGTGAAGCGGAAGATCGGCGCTGCCTGCTCTTTGAACCATCACCCGCTTATATACGGGCGGGCAGGCTCACGATAGGGAAAAGTTCTGCAAACGTTCCTCAAGCAGCCCGATCGTCGCGACGTCCGCATTGGCGAAGGCGAAGCGCAGGTAATCCTGCTGGCTCTCGCCGAAATAGGCGCCGGGAATGCAGATGACACCGGCCTGCCTCGCAAGCTTTTCCGCCACTTCCGCCGAACTCTTGCCGGGAAAGGGATGCCGCACGAAGGCGAAATAGGCGCCGATCGCATCGAGCTTCCAGCCGTTGACGGAGCGCATCACCGCCTTCAGGGCGTCGGCGCGGCGGCCGATCTCCTGGCGGTTCTCCTCGCGCCAGCCGGCGAGAAGCGGCAGCGCCTCGGCGACCGCCGCCTGGGCCGCACGAGGCGCGCAGATCTGCAGGTTGTCCATGATCTTGGCGATCTGCTCCACCGCCGCCGTTCCGGCCGTGATCGCGCCGAGCCGATGGCCGGGAATGCAGAAGGATTTCGAGAAGCTGTAGAGGCTGATCAGCGTATCCTCCCAGCCGTCGAGGCCGAAGAGCCCGTGCGGCGCCTGGCCTGCTACGGGCAGGAAGTCGCGATAGGTCTCGTCGAGGATCAGCCAGATGCCCTTGTTCCGGCAGAGCTTGAAGATCGCTTCGAGCAGCGATGGCGGATAGATCGCGCCGGTCGGATTGTTGGGCGAGACGAGCGCCAGCGCCCGCACGTCGGGCGTGATCGCCGCCTCGATCGCAACGAGATCCGGCAGGAAGCCGTTCGCCGCTTCGCAGGCGACGAACGCGGTCCTGACACCCATCATGGCGAGCGTCGTTTCATGGTTGAAATAGAAGGGCTCGGTCATCAGCACCGTATTGCCGGGACCGGCGACTGTCATCGCCGCCGAGACGAAGGCCTGGTTGCAGCCTGACGTGATGTGGGTGTTCGAAGGCCCGATATTCGCGCCGTAGACCTCGCAGACATGCGCCGCATAGGCCGTCCTGAGGACCGCCTCGCCCTCGATCGGTCCGTAACCGGTAAAGGCCTTGGACGAACCGGCCTCGCCAAGCAGCCGCAGCATGTCCGGGTGGGCGGGATAACCGGGCACGGCCTGCGATAGGTCGATCAGCGGTCCTTTTGCCCCGTCATAGGCGCGCCCCCAGGCGGCAACGGAGGGAACGGGCGGCGGGCTGAGCTTTTCGACAAGTGGATTGAAGGCAGGCATGATTTTCCGACAACATGATTTTCAACGGCATCAATTGCGGTAGGGACAATTGATTGCCTTCCTTGTTTATCAGATTATCGGGCGACGCAAGGAGAACCGGACATGGCCGACGAGATTGAGCCCCAGGATTCGAAGCTCACCATCACCAAACGGAAATGGGCCGAGCAGGGCAAGTTCCTGACCGGCAGGATGACGCGGCCTGAAACAGACCGCCTGCCGCCCGGCCAGCATCTGGTCAAGAACTGGCCTGTGCTCGACCTCGGCCAGCAGCCGCAGGTTTCGACGGAAAGGTGGAAGCTCGACGTGCGCGGCCTCGTCAACAACCGCCGGACGCTGGACTGGGCGGCCTTCCAGGCCCTGCCGCAGACCGAAATGCGCTCCGACATCCACTGCGTGACCACCTGGTCGCGTTACGACAACAACTGGAAAGGCGTCTCGACCCACGATTTCCTGGATTTTGTCGATCCGCAGGAGGAGGCGGTCGCCGTCATGCTGACGAGCTATGACGGCTATACCACCAACCTGCTGCTTTCGGATTTCGCCTCGCCGGACGCGATCATCGTCACGGAATGGGAAGGCAGGCCGCTCAGCGAGGAGCATGGCGGGCCGGTGCGGCTGGTCGTGCCGCACCTCTATTTCTGGAAGAGCGCCAAATGGCTGAGCCGGATCGAATTCCTCGACCGGGACCAGGCCGGCTTCTGGGAGAAGAACGGCTACCACATGCGCGGCGATCCCTGGTCGGAGGAGCGCTATTCGGAAGACTGAGCGTCAGCCGAAGTTCACCAGATTGAGCCCCGGCAGCGGACCGCCCGGGAACTGCGCCAGCTTGGCCCCGACCGATAGCGGCCCGAGGTCGATGCCGAAGAAACCGAGCTTCTCGATCAAGGCGGCGACCTCCGTCTTTGCGGCGGCATCGTCGCCCGAATAGAAGAGCACCCGCTTGCCGCCTTCGGAGGCGGGATCTGCCTCGACCAGTTTCGCGAACAGGTGATTGAAGGCCTTCACAACCCGGGCGCCGGGAACAAGATCCGACACGATCTCGCTCGAGAGACGGCCGTTAAGTTCGGCCGGCTTGTAGAGGGGCGACTCGATCGGGTTGTTGGCGTCGATGACGATCCGGCCTTTCCAATCCGGTAGCCCGGCAAGGGCGGCCGGCAGCTTCGTCCACGGAACCGCGATCAGCACCATGTCGGCGCTGGCGGCCTCCTCGATCGTGCCGGCCGAGATCCACGGCGAAAGCTCGGTGGTCAGTTCTTCGAGCGATGCCGGGCCGCGGCTGTTTGCGATGGTGGCGTGCACGCCGCTGCGGGCAAGAGCGCGGGCGAAAGCCGCGCCGATATTGCCGGCGCCGATGATACCGATGGTCATGGACGATACTCCTTCGTGTTTCGATGGGAGGAATATCGCCTCTGGACTGGCTCTTGATTAGCCGGCAATGATGCGGATCATTTTCAAGCATCCGTTGAAGACAGGTCGATCATGGAAAGCCTCGCCAACCTGGAGTCCTTCGTCCGCAGTGCGGAGCTCGGGGGCTTTTCGGCGGCCGCAAGGCGGATGGCGCTGACCCCGGCGGCCGTCAGCCGCAATGTCGCGATTCTGGAACGGAATATCGGCACCCGTCTCTTCCAGCGCAGTACCCGAAGGCTGACGCTGACGGAGGCGGGAGAGCGCTTTCTGTCGGAGATCCGGGGTCATGTGGAGGCGTTGCAGGCGGCAATCGAAGGGGTCTCATCGGAAGGTGCGGAGCCGGCCGGCGTGCTGAAGGTCAGCATGAGCCCGCATTTCGGAACGGACTATATCCTGCCCCTGATGCCGGAATTCATCGCCCGTTACCCGCTCATCCGGCCGGAATGGACGTTCGAGAACCGGCAGGTCGATCTGATCGCGGAAGGCTACGATGCCGCGATCGGCGGCGGCTTCGAGCTGACACCCGGCACGGTGGCCCGCGTGCTGGCGCCGGCCCATATCATTCTGGTCGCGTCGCCGGCCTATATGAAGGACAAGCCGCTCCCCACCCATCCGGCAGACCTTGCGAACCTCGACGGCATCCACATGCGGTCTTCCAATACCGGCCGCATCCGCCAATGGGTGATGCGAAATGCCGTTGGGGACGAGATGACGGCGGTGACGGTGGAAAAGATCGTCATGAACGACCCTGCGGCCATCGCCCGCGCCGCAGCACTTGGGCTTGGCGTCGGGATGATCGCCATGCCCGATAGCCTGCCTTATTTCGAACGCGGGGAACTCATCCGGCTGCTGCCGGACTGGTATGCCGATATCGGGCCGATATCGATCTACTACGCCAGCAAGACGCTGCTGCCGGCAAAGACCCGCGTCTTCGTCGACTTCGTCGTCGAGCATTTTCGCCGGGAGCGCCTGGCGGAACGTTTTGCGGGCAGCCTCGGCGCATCGAACCTGCCGAAGCGGAAATAGGCGCACCCGGTCGAAACCGGATGCGCCGGGGCGGTCAGATCAGCTTTTCGAGCGTGATCGGCAGATCGCGGACCCGTTTGCCGGTCGCGTGGAAGACCGCGTTGGCGATCGCCGGGGCAACGCCGACGATACCGACTTCGCCGACGCCCTTGCCGCCCAGCGCCGAGGCGCCGTAGTCGGGAACGCCGACCGAGATCACCTGGATGTCCGGCACGTCGGCGTTGGTCGGGACCAGGTAGTCGCCCATGTTGTTGTTGACGGTCCGGCCGTTGCGCAGGTCGACGAGACCTTCTTCGAGCAGCGCCTGGCCAATGCCCATGATGATGCCGCCCCGCCACTGGCTTTCGACCAGCCGCGGATTGTAGAGCCGACCGCAATCGAAGGCCGAGACGATGCGGGACACCCGCACCGTGCCGAAATCCTCGTCCACCCGTACTTCCGCGAAATGGGCGCACCAGCTGTGCATGGAATATTCGCCCATGGTCGGCCCCTGGACCTTTGCCATGGTCGTCCAGGCCTGATGATGTTCCTGCGGAGTTGCGCCGTCCGGCAGCGTATTCCTGCGGACCTCGATCTCGTCGCGGCCGAGCGCCGCCATCAGTTCCGGCAGCGTGAACGACGGTCCCTGGTCGCGGGGCACTGCGATCCGGCCGCCGCCGAAGGTCAGCGTATTGGCGCCGGTCTCGCGCAGCGGCGATTTCTCGTCGCTGAGCGCGAGCCCGATCAGCTCGTCGCGGGCAGCCGTCGCTGCCTTGTGCACGGCGCCGAGGATCGAACCCGCCAGCATCGAGCCGCCGGCGATCGCCGAACCCGGCAGGCGGGAATCGCCGAGATGGACCTCGACCTGGTCGACGGGAATGCCGAACACTTCGGCCGCCGTCTGGGCCAGGATCGTATAGGTCCCCTGCCCCATGTCGATCGCACCGCTGACGACCTCGACCCGGCCATTGCCGAGGATGCGGATCATCGCCTCGCTCGGCGCCTGGATGACCGGGAAGGTGCCGCAGCCGATGCCCCAGCCGACGAGGGTCTTGCCGTCGCGCATCGAGCGTGGCTCGTGGCTGCGCTTCGACCAGCCGAAGGCTTCGGCCCCCTCGGTCAGCGCCTCGCGCAGCCGGCGGGTCGACCAGGGTTTCCCCGACTGGTAGTCGCGGTCGGCATAGTTCTTGAGCCGCAGTTCGAGCGGGTCCATGCCGAGCTTGTAGGCCAGTTCCTCGATGGCGCTTTCGATGCCGAAGGCGCTGGGGTTCTTGCCCGGGCCGCGCAACGCGCCGGGTGTCACGGTGTTGACCGGCACGACCCGATGCTGCGACGAGAAATTTTCGACCTTGTAGAGGATCGGCGTCGCCGCCCCGGTCTGCTCCGGCCAGTCCATATAGGTGGATGTCTCGCTGGCGCCGCGATGAACGATCGCCTGCAGGATGCCGTCTTCCGTCGCGCCGAGGGTTATCTTCTGGCGGGTGGCGGCCCGGCCGCCATAATTGATGAAATTCTGCGGCCTGGTGAGCGCAAGCTTGACCGGCCGGCCGAGCTTTCTTGCCGCGAAAGCGGCCACCGCGCCATGGGCGAGAGCCGCCCCCTTCGAACCGAACCCGCCGCCGATGAACGGCGAGACCAGGCGGACGTTTTCATAAGGAATGCCGAACCACTCGGAATAGCTGCGCGCCATGCCGTGAGACCACTGGCTCGGTTCCCAGACCGTGATCTGGTCGCCGTCCCACTTCACGGTAAGACCATGCGGCTCCATGGCGACGTGATATTCGCGCGGCGTACGGTATTCGCCTTCGATCCTGACGGGTGCGGCGGCAAGCGCGGCCTCCGCGTCGCCCCAGCCGGAGGTGAGGTTGCCCATGACCTTGCCTTCGCCGGCGGCCGGATCGTCGAAGCTCGCCACATGCGCCGTCCGCTCATAGGTGATGCAGATCAGCTTTGCGGCCTCGACCGCCTGTTCCCGGCTTTCCGCGACGACGGCCACGACCGACTGGCCGTTGTACTGCACCTGCTTCGGCAGCGGATAATAAGGCTGGTTTTCCGGGCGATTGCCGCCCCAGTCGGAGGCAACCAGGAGACCCATATCGTCATCCGGCGTCAGCACCATCAGCACGCCCGGGGCCGCAAGCGCTTTTCCCGTATCGACCTTGACGACGCGCCCCGCCGCAACGGTGCTTTGCACGAGAATGGCGTAGGCGAGACCTTCGACCGGATATTCCAGCGCATAGGTCGCACCGCCGGTGACCTTTAGATTGCCTTCGAAACGCGTCTGACGACCGCCGACCGTCCCGTCGGAAGCGTCGCCGTGTTTTCGGGGTTCCATGATGGTCATGCCAGACCTCCAACTTTCAGGATGGCGCGGGCGACGACGCGCGGCGCAAGTTCGATCTTGTAGTGATTGGCGCCATGCGAAACGGCACCCTCCATGGCAAGCCGGCTGGCCGTTTCGACAGTTTCGGCACTGAGCACCTTGCCGATCAGGGCCTGTTCGACCCCACGAGCCCGCCACGGCTTGGTAGCAACGCCGCCGAGGGCGACGCGGATATCGCGCACCGTCCTGCCGTCCGCTTCGAATTCGAGGCCGACTGCGGCACTC
The DNA here is from genome assembly GCF_031455615.1 of Neorhizobium sp. 2083. Taxonomy (NCBI): domain Bacteria; kingdom Pseudomonadati; phylum Pseudomonadota; class Alphaproteobacteria; order Hyphomicrobiales; family Rhizobiaceae; genus Neorhizobium; species Neorhizobium sp. 2083. The sequence continues at coordinate 868,380 of NZ_JAVDTC010000002.1, forward strand.
GCGGCAGCGAATTCATAGGATTGCCGGTCGCGGACCTTCAGATAGGTCGAGTTTTTCGCAACGGCGGAGGCCGGCACGGTGATGGCAGTGATCATCTCGCCCCGTTCCAGCACGGTTTCCCGCTCCGGCGTGTTGCCGGGCAGAAGAAAGAAGTCATCCACCGGGACCGTCCGGCCTCCGAGTTCGACCTTTGCATCAAAAGCAACGAGGGCGATGGCCAGATCTCCGGGATAGCTGGCGATGCAGGTATCGCTCGTGCCGAGGACGGCATGATTGCGGGTGACGCCGCCGAGCGCCGAACAGCCGGAGCCGGGATTGCGCTTGTGGCAGGCCGGAAACACGTCCGGTTCGCGGAAATACGAACAGCGCGTCCGCTGCAGCAGGTTGCCGCCGATCGTCGCCATGTTGCGAAGCTGGGCAGAAGCCGCCAGCGACAGCGATTCCGAAACCGCCGGGAAAGCAGCACGGATGCCGGCGTGATCGGCAACCTGGCCCATCTTTGCCAGCGCGCCGATCCTGGCGCCGTTTTCATCGACCTCGATCCCGCCGAGACCGGAGAGATGGGTGATGTCGACGACCGTTTCCGGTTCCATCACGCCGCATTTGGCGAGATCGAGCAGCGTCGTGCCGCCGGCAAGCAGCATGACGCCGGCCTGCGTCGCCGCCTGGCGGGCTTCGTCGGCCGAGGAGGCGCGGAGATAGGAAAAGTCTCTCATCACGCCATCTCCGCCGCTTCGCGCACCGCCGCCACGATGCTGTTATAGGCTCCGCAGCGACAGAGATTGCCGGACATGTATTCGCGGATCTCCTCGTCGGATCCCGCATGGCCCTCGCGGATGCAGGCGACGGCGGACATGATCTGGCCCGGCGTGCAATAGCCGCACTGGAATGCGTCATGCTCGACGAAGGCGGCCTGGACCGGATGCAGCTCGCCGTTTTCGGCGGCGATCCCCTCGATCGTGGTGATCTGCCGGCCTTCGACCTGGGCGGCGAGCGTCAGGCACGAGAGCACGCGGCTGCCGTCGACATGACAGGTGCAGGCGCCGCACTGGCCCTGATCGCAGCCCTTCTTGGTGCCCGTCAGCGCCAGATGTTCGCGCAGCGCGTCGAGCAGGGTAACACGGGGCTCGATATCGAGATCGTGCCGCCTCCCGTTGATATCGAGCGAAAGATGGATGGTTCGTGTCATGGATCAAGCTCCTGCCATCGTCACGAGAATGGGAAGTTCGGAATGTAGAACGCTCTGGCCGACGGTCGACCAGATGCTGTATGGTTTTTTCTCCGGCAGGTGCCCCGATGAGATTTCGGCCCGATGAGATTTCGGCATGACATCCTGCAAGCTTCTGGATTAAGAAGTGGAAGGCACTCCACATAAACGGAGGCGCCTCCGTTTAAATTAATGGCTTGCGGATTTTCGTCAAGCCCCGGATCCCATTGGAGTAATATTTTGGCCTCGGCCGAGCCGAAGACAGCACCGCCCGCCCAGACCCGGCTTCGCGCCGACGCCCGCCGCAACCGCGACAGGCTGATCGAGGTTGCGGCCGCCGCCTTTGCGGAAAAAGGCGTCGAGACCTCGCTGGAGGATATAGCACGTCAGGCGGGCGTTGGCATCGGCACGCTCTACCGCCATTTCCCGACCCGCGAACATCTCGTCGAGGTCGTCTATCGACGCGAACTCGAAAGCCTCGCTGCCGCGGCAACCGAGCTTGCCGGCAAACATTCGCCGGACATGGCCCTCGAGGAATGGATGCGGCGCTTCGTAGGCTATATCGCGACCAAGCGCGGCATGGCCAACAGCCTGCGCATCCTCATGACCTCGAACTCCGCGCTTTTTTCCGAGGGCTCGGGCCTGATCCGCGGTGCGCTGGAGAGCCTGCTGAAGACCGCCGGCGAACAGGGCTATATCCGCCGCGATATCGAAACGACCGATCTGATGCACGCCTTGTCCAGCATCTATTCGATCCCGGAATCGCCCGAATGGCGGGAACGGTCGCATCGCCTGATCGGCCTGCTGATGGACGGCCTCCGGACCCGCAGATAACGCCCGCTGCCGGCATCGGATCAGCATCGGGACGGCCTGTCGCATAGGCTAGATTTCGTATCCTGTTTGAACGGAAAATCAAGCAATGCGCAATTGACAGGTATCCTGCTAATTAGCGCGCCTGATTCCCATATTATCATTATAAAATAAATGGATAAAGGACGCCTGATTTCGGATTTTTCGCCCGAAAAGTCATCAAAGGCAATTCTACACTATCAAAATGCAATCTGTCGTTAAAGAGTTTGATCCTACTCTCCGGCCACCGCGCGACCGCCATCCGGTGTAGCGCAGGAGCCGGTATGAGACCGGTTCTCTTCCCACACTGCCAGATATCAGATCTGCGCATGAAAACGCGTCGCCTCATTCGAGGCTTCACCATTCCGGAGCCGAACCGCATGTCCCGTCTCTCCATTCGCAGCTCGCTTATCGCCGTCTTCGGCGCGATTGCGGCGCTCGTCGCCGTTCTTGCCTGGGCGGCCATTTCCTCGCTCTCCAATGTCGCCGGCAATCTCAACACGATTTCCGAAAACTCGATGCCGAGCGTCCAGGCCTCGAAGAATATCGAGACGGCCATTCTCGGAATGACGGTCGCCTATATGGGCCACCTGACGACGACGTCGGACTTCGGCATGGAATCGGCGGAAAAGCTGATCGCCCAGCAGTCGGCGGCGCTGAAGGCCGCTCTCGACACTTACAGGCCGCTGATCTCGAGCGAGCAGGAAAAGCAGATCATCGAACAGATCCAGGCCGGCATCGACAAATACGTGCTGAACGGCCAGAAAATGCTGGACTTCTCGCGCAAGGCCTCGGATGCGCGCGCCCGCGTCGAGATGGAAAAGATGCGCATCACCATCCAGCCGGTCATAGAGGCCGTCACGAAGCTGGTCAAGTCGAATACGGATGAAGCGGCCCTCGAAACCGCCAAGGCAAAGACGACCTATTCCACCGCTCTCACCACGATGGAAATCATCCTCGGCGTGGTCTTCCTGCTGATCGTCGGCGCAGCCGTTTATGTCCTCTCCGGTATCGCCCGTCCGATCCAGCGCATCACCCTTTCGATGAGCGGTCTTGCCGCTGGCGACACGGCGACCGCGATTCCCTTCGCCGGTCGCAAGGACGAAGTCGGCGCCATGGCCGGCGCCGTCGAGGTGTTCCGCCAGGCGGCGATCTCCAACCGGCAGCTTCAGGAAGACGCCGAAAAGGCCCGCGCCCATGCCGAAGCCGACCGGATCCGCCTGCAGCAGGAGGCGGAAGCCTCGGCCCGGGCCCGTCTGCAGCAGGCGACTTCCGGCCTCGCGGCCGGCCTGCGCCGCCTCGCTTCCGGCGACCTCGCCTTCCAGCTCAACGAGCCGTTCGCTCCGGATTTCGAGGCGCTGCGCGAAGACCTGAACTCGGCCGTGTCCCGTCTCGGCGCCGCCCTTTCGGAAGTCGCCGGATCGGCTCAGTCGATCGACAGTGGTTCGCGCGAAGTCAGCCAGAGCGCCGACGACCTTTCCAAGCGCACCGAACAGCAGGCCGCCTCGCTCGAAGAAACCGCAGCCGCCCTCGACGAGATCACCGCCAACGTATCGAACTCCTCCAAGCGTGCGGACGAGGCAAAGGCGATCGCCCTACAGGCAAATTCCAGCGCCGCCCAGTCGGGCGCCGTCGTCGCCAACGCCGTCGACGCGATGCAGCGCATCGAACAATCGTCCAGCCAGATCTCCAACATCATCGGCGTGATCGACGAGATCGCCTTCCAGACCAACCTTCTGGCGCTCAACGCCGGCGTCGAGGCAGCCCGCGCCGGGGAGGCCGGCAAGGGTTTTGCGGTCGTCGCCCAGGAAGTCCGCGAGCTTGCCCAGCGTTCGGCGAATGCGGCCAAGGAGATCAAGGATCTCATCCGCAAGTCGGGTGCCGAAGTCCAGAACGGCGTGAAGCTCGTGCGCGAGACCGGCGACGCGCTGAAGACGATCGAATCCCACGTCGTCACCATCAACGAGCATATCAATGCGATCGCCACCGCCGCCCGCGAACAGTCGGTCGGTCTTGCGGAAGTCAACTCGGCCGTCAACCAGATGGACCAGGTGACCCAGCAGAACGCCGCCATGGTCGAGGAAACCAACGCCGCCGGCGCCAACCTGGCCTCCGAAAGCACCAAGCTGCGTGACCTGCTCACCCGCTTCACGCTTTCCGAAGGCGGCCAGCGCCCCAGAATGCAGCAGCGTCCCGCCCATGGTTCCGCTCCGGCGCCTGCCGGCCGCAACGCGGCTCCGCAGGAATCGCCGGCCCGCCGCCTCGCTGAACGCGTCACCCGCTCCTTCGGCGGCGGCGCGAGTGCAGCGGCGGCAGCGCCCGCCGAAAGCCAGTGGACCGAATTCTGATCGTCGGCCGGTTAGCACCCTCTAGCTGTCGCTCTTCGACGGCCCGGCTTCCGCCATCTGGCGCAGAAGCCGGGCCGTTTCATCATCGGCGGGAAAGAAGGATTCGACCGCCAGTTCCGACAGCGTCACATCGACCGGAGTGCCGAAGACGGTCGTGGTCGAGATGAAAGACAAAAGTCCCGCCTGCGTGCGCAGTTCCATCGGCACGGCGATGCCCGCATAATCATGTTTCGCCGCAGACTTCGACGCGGCCTCCGGCACCGGATAGCCGGCAAGCTCCTCCAGCAGTTTTTCGAGTACGCGATCGCCGGTCGCCGCGATCTGCTGGTGCAGCCGCTCGAGCAGGTGATTGCGCCATTCCGCCAGATTGGCGATGTGAGGCGCAAGGCCTGCCGGATGCAGGCTGAGCCGCAGGACATTGACCGGTCCCTCGATCAGCGACCGGTCGGCAACGTCAGCAAGCAGCGGCGCCACCGCGGCATTGGCAGCCACCAGCGTCCAGTGCCGGTCGACCGCCAGCGCCGGAAACGGTTCGTGGCCTTTCAGCACCATGTCGATCGCCCGGCGCGCCGGCTGAAGCGCCGGATCGTCGAGCCTGCGCTCGGCAAACACCGGCGCGAAACCGGCGGCGAGCAGCATCGGATTGCGGTCGCGAAGCGGCACCTCGAGCCGCTCCGCCAGATGCAGAAGCATGTCGCGGCTGGGCGCTGACCGCCCGCTCTCGATGAAGCTCAGGTGGCGTTGCGAGATATCGGCCTCCAGCGCCAGGTCGAGCTGGCTCATGCGCCGGCGGCGGCGCCAGTCGCGCAGGTAGTCACCAAGAGGGCGGGCGGCGGCGAGCGTCGTCATGCGGCAGCCGGAACCTGATCCAGAAAACCATGGACCGTCTTCAGCCGGCCGTTTTCCAGGGTGGCGAAATCCGTGCCCTTGATCAGCGCTTCCCCGCCTTCCGGGCCGAGCGCCCACGAGAACCGCAGATTGTCGTTATAGCCGTCGGCCGGCCCGAGCAGCGTGAAACGAAAACCGGGAAACTGCGCCTGGACGCCTTCGACCAGGCATTCGATCCCCTCGCGGCCTTCGCCGCGCATCAGCGGATCGACGTAAAGCCCGTCTTCCGCCCAGGCCTCAGCGATCATCGCCTTGCGGCGGACGGCGTCCGTCTCGTTCCAGATGGCGAGATAAAGTTCGGCTTTGGTGTTCGCATCGGTCATGTCTTTTCTCCTTTGTTCGCCTGGCTTGCTGCAGGCAGGGCGAACATGCCGGAGCGGCTGCATCGTCTCAATTACGCGGCAGGTAATAACTATCGCACCGAAAACGCAAGCCGCGCGCCGAGAAGAACGAAGGCGCCGGCGAAGACGCGGCGCATCCAGGCAAGGATGTTCGGCCGCGAGATCACATGGTTGCGCACCGAAGCGGCAAACAGGCCATAGAGGACGAAAACCCCGAAGGTGATCAGCATGAAGACCAGGCTGAGCGAGGTCATACGCAGAACGGGTGCCGCCTCGTCATGGGCGACGAACTGCGGCAGGAAGGCGAAGAAGAAGATCGACAGTTTCGGGTTGAGAAGATTGGCGAGAATGGCCGAAACGATGACTTGGCTAACGGATTTCGGCGTCCGTTCCATCTCGACCGTCAGCGCCCCCTTCTCCTTCAGCACCTGCCACGCCATGAACAGCAGATAGGCGACGCCCAGATATTTGATGACCTCGAAGGCCAATGCGCTGGCATGCAGCAGCGCCGCGAGGCCCGAGACCGCCGCGATCATATGCGGCAGGATGCCGAGCGTGCAGCCGAAGGCGGCGACGAGGCTCGCCCGCGCACCGCGCGACAGGCCGGCGGCAAGCGTGATCAGCACGCCGGTCCCGGGCGACGCGACGACGATGAGGGAGGTGATCAGGAATTCGAGGCTCATGGGCTCTCCTTTCGGGGTGTTTGCCCATAGCTACCGAAGACCATGCCTGCGATCTTGAACGAAATTGCAGGCCAAGATTGCGTGGATGCCGCGCAGAACCTATCGTCGCGCCATCCTTTAACGAGCCCGATCTTCATGACTTCTTCCATCCACGACGCCGACATCGGCTACGACGTCCCAGCCGCGATCGGCGACACCCTTGACGACGTCCAGACGCCGGCGCTGATCATCGATCTCGACGCCTTCGAGCGGAATGTCGCACGGATGAAAACCTATGCCGAGACAGCGGGCATACGCCTGCGTCCGCATGCCAAGACCCACAAGTCGGCCGATATCGCGCTGTACCAAATGCAGAGTGGCGGCGCCGTCGGCATCTGCTGCCAGAAAGTGTCGGAGGCCGAAGCGCTGGTGCGCGGTGGCGTCACCGATGTGCTCGTCGCCAACGAAGTCGCCGATCCGAAAAAGATCGACCGGCTGGCGCGGCTCGCAAAGCATGCCCACGTCGCGGTCTGCGTCGATGATCCTGCGGTCGTCGCAACACTTTCCGAAGCGGCCGTCCGCCATGAGGTGACGCTCGACGTGCTGGTCGAGATCGATTGCGGCGCGCGGCGCTGCGGCGTGCTGCCCGGCCAACCCGCCGTCGAACTGGCGAGCACCGTCGCCGCGGCACCGAACCTCGCCTTCGCCGGCATCCAGGCCTATCACGGCAGCGCCCAGCATATCTACGATCCCGCCGAACGCCGCGCCGCCATCGACAAGGCGATCGGCATGGCGCGGGAGACGGCGGACCTGCTGCGCCATGCCGGCCTGGAGCCGCGGATCGTCACCGGCGCGGGAACCGGCACCCACAATCTCGAAGGTGCATCCGGCGTCTATAACGAGATCCAGCCAGGGTCCTACATCTTCATGGATGCCGACTATGCCCGCGTCCGAGCGACGGAGGGCAATGGCACGATCGGCGGTTTCGAGCACGCGCTGTTCGTTCTGACCTCGATCATGAGCAAGCCCGCCTCCGGCCGCGCCATCTGCGACGCGGGCCTGAAGGCGCATTCGATCGACAGCGGCCTGCCGACCGTCTTCGAGCGCCCCGACCTCAAGTTCGTCAGCGCGTCCGACGAACACGGCAAGATCGAGGACCCACAGGATACGCTGAAGCTCAACGACCGCTTGATGCTCGTGCCGGGCCATTGCGACCCGACCTGCAATCTCTACGACTGGTACGTCTGCGTCCGGAACGGCCGGGTCGAGGCGCTCTGGCCGGTCACCGCCCGCGGCAAGCTCTATTGACCGCCTAGAAGCGGTGGATGCGCAGGCCCAGCACTTTTTCCGAGACGATCACCACCGCCATCGTCAGCATGATCGAGCAGGTCGAAACCGCCGCCGCTTCCGGTGTGAAATTGGTGCGCAGGTAGTCGAAGAGCTGGATCGGCAGCGTCGACATGCCGACCCCCTTCAGCATGAAGGAGATCGTGAACACGTCGAACGAGATGATGAAGGCGAACAGGCAGCCGCCGATCACGCCCGGTTTGATCAGCGGCAGCATGATCCGCCGGAAGCGGGTGAACCGCCCGGCACCCAGGCTCTGCGCCGCAAGGCTCCAGGCAGGATCGTAACTCTCCATCGAGGCCGAGACGTTGATGAACACGAAGGGCAGCGTGATCAGCACGTGGCCGACGATCATGCCGACCAGGTTCTGGGTGCCGAGACCGATGGAATAGACGAAGAACAAAAGCGAGATCGCGGTCAGCACTTCCGGCAAGAGAAGCGGCGCCAGCATGGCGACCCGCACGGTTTCCTTGAGCTTGCCGGCATGGGTGACGTAGAACATCGCCGCCATCGTGCCGATGATCCCGGAAATCACCATGGTCAGCGCCGCGATCCACAGCGAGGTGCGGATCGCCCGCATGAACACCTCGTTGTTGAAGAACACGACATACCAGCGGAAGGACAGCCCCTGCGGCGGGAAGGTGAGGAAGGCCCCGGCATTGAACGAGGCGATCACCACCACCGCGATCGGCGCCAGCAGGAAGGCGTAGATGATCAGGCAATAGACGGTGAAGAACGGTTTCGACATGCGCCTCAAGCCTTCCATTTCATGACGGTCAGCCGCCCGAAGATGACGACGATGATCGCGCCGGTGACAGACAGCATCAAAGCCAGCGCCGAACCGAACGGCCACTGGAACGTATCGATCAGCGCATCCACCACCGTGACGGCCATGGTTTTCACGCGCAGCCCGCCGATCAGCGACGGCGTGACATAGGCGCTGAGCGACAGGACGAACACGAGGATGCAGCCGGCCTGAATGCCGGGCAGCGACAGCGGCAGGGTGATGCGCCGGAAGGACGTGACTTTGGACGCTCCCAGCGACCGGGCTGCCGCTTCCAGCGACGGATCGATGCCCTGGATGGCGCTCATGATCGGCAGGATCATGAAGGGAAGGAAGACGTGTACCAGCGCGATGATGATACCGAGCGCGTTGTACATCAGCGGCAGCGGCCCGTCGATGATGCCCCAGCCGGTCAGCGTCCGGTTGATGATGCCGTTATTGCCGAGCAGGATCGTCCAGCCGTAGCTGCGGATGACGATGCCGACGAGAAGCGGCGAGAGCACCAGCGCATACCCCACGGCGCGAAAGGCCGAGGCTCCGCGCGCCAGCTGCCAGGCGACCGGATAACCCAGGACCAGACAGATGAAGGTCGTCAGGAACCCGATCCACAGCGTATTGATCACCTGGCTGATATAGAAGAAGTCCGAGAAGAACTTGCCGTAATTGCCGAAGGTGAAGCCCGGCCCGTATGGCGTGCCCTGCCCCGGCATGCGAAAGCTCATCAGCACGATGTTGAGATAGGGGAGCACGAGAAACACGCCGATCAGGATCGCGGCGGGCGCGATCAGCAGCAGCGGTCCGAAACGCTTCTTGGCAGGAGCGTTCATGCGGCACTTCCAAGCGGCCAGAAGCGATCGGCCGGCGCATGCACCAGCACCTGATCGCCATCGGCAAACCGCGTGCGTGGAAAGGTCTGGACGCTGACGGTCGCGCCGCCGGCAAGCTCCAGCCGGTAATCGACGAGACTGCCGGAATAATAACTGGACAGGACCTTGGCCGGCACGCCGTCTGCCCCGGAGGAGACCGGCAGCAGTTCGACGGCTTCCGGCCGCAGCGCCAGCATCAGCTCGGTCCCGGCAGCGTGATCGCCGCTGACCGGAATGTCTCCGAAGGCGGTCGAAACGACGCGGTTGCCGACCTTGCCGCGCACTATGTTCACCTGCCCGACGAACTCGGCGACTTCCAGATTGGCGGGCCGCTCGTAAATATCCGAGGGCGTGCCGATCTGGGCGATGCGTCCGCCGAACATGACCACGACCCGGTCGGACATGGTCATGGCTTCCGCCTGATCATGGGTGACGTAGACGGTGGTGATGCCGACGCGACGCTGCAGGTCGCGGATAAAGACGCGCATCTCCTCGCGCAGCTTGGCATCCAGATTGGCGAGCGGCTCGTCGAGCAAAAGGATCTTCGGCTCGATAACGAGGGCTCGGGCAAGCGCCACGCGCTGCTGCTGGCCGCCGGAGAGCTGACGCGGATAACGCTCGGAATAACCGGTGAGCTGCACCATATCCAGCACGCGGGCGATGCGGGTGCGGATCTCGTCCTTCGGCGTCTTGCGCATCTCCAGCCCGAAGGCGAGGTTCTTTTCGACCGTCATATGCGGGAAGAGCGCATAGTTCTGGAAGACCATGCCGATATCGCGCTTTTCGACCGGCACATGCACGACATCGCGTCCGTCGAAACGGATCGCGCCTTCGGTCGCATCCTCGAAGCCTGCGATCATCTTCAGCGTCGTCGTCTTGCCGCAGCCCGACGGGCCGAGCAGCGAGATGAACTCGCCCTCGGCGATCCTGATCGAAATGCTGTTGACCGCGGGGCCCTGCCCGTAGTCCTTGGTCAGCTTTTCGATGCTAACCTCTGTCATGAAATACCACTTTCCAATTGAAGAGCCTGACCCCGAAAAAAAGCCGATCATGGCCTGCCCTCATGGCAGGCCATGATCGCAGTTGGGGAAAATCACTTGACGGTCTTCGCCCAGCGTTCGGCGAGCTCGCCCTGCTTCTCGTTGACGAAGTTCCAGTCCCAGGTGAGGATCTTGTCCATGTCGGCGCCTGAAACCGGCACATCGACCTTGAGTTCGGGCGGCACGATCACCTTGGAATTGGTCGGCGAGATGAAGAATTCCTTCATCATCATCCCCTGCACTTCCGGCGACAGCAGGAAATTGGCGTATTGATAGGCCAGGTCCTTCTCGGGCGCGTTGGTGAGGATGTTGATGGTCTGGTCGAACATGAACATCCCTTCTTCCGGGATCACGCAGTCCACCGGCAGGCCCTGGCGGCGAAGACGGGCGATTTCGCCGAAATCGAACGGCGCGACGACCAATTCGCCGGAGGCAAGGCCGGTCGACATGTTGAAGTCCACCTGGATCACCGAGCCGAGCTTCTGAAGGGCCGCAAAACCGGCATCGACGTCATACTGGTCCTTGCCGAAGATCTTCGAAAACAGCAGCAGTTCCATCTTGCCGGCGCTGTTGGCGAAATTGTAGAGGCCGATCTTGCCCTTGAATTCCGGATTGTTCCAAAGATCCTTCCAGGATTTTGGCTTGGTCTTCACCAGGTCGGTGCGGTAACCGATGCCGATCGGCGAGACGGCGCCGATCGCGCCCCATCCGTCCGTCTTTTTCGCGAGGGGGTAGAGGTCGGCGTAGTTCGGCAGCTTGGTGAGGTCGAGTTTCTCGAAGAAGCCTTCCTTGCGCAGGCCGGAGGCGAAGACCTCGTTGGTCATTACGATCGAATAGGGCGGCTTGGCCGTGCCTGCCGCACGCAGGTTGGCGCCCCAGACACGGCCGTTGCCGACGTCGAGCGTCACGGCAGCACCCGTCTGTTTGGTGAAGGCGGGAGCGACCGTAGAGCGCCAGTATTGTTCCCACACGCCGCCGAGCGTCGGCACGACCAGCGTTTTCTGTTGCGCCCGCGCCGGAAGGCCGAAAAGGCCGGCCGCGGCGAGTGCACTCATTCCGGCAAGCGTTTGCCGCCTTGTCAAATCCATCATGGCAGTTCCCCTTGTTGCGATCTTTGATCGATATGTGCCGGCGGTGTTCCGCTTCTGCGCACGAGTTCAGTCGAATTCAGTCGGCGTTCAACCTTTCGAGAAAGCCTGTTTCGTCTTCAGGTCGATATATTCGCCATAGGTGATCGGCGCGTATTTCGCGCCACCTTTTACGAACGGCGCCAGGCACTCGATCACCGTATCCTTGGAAGGATTGAGGAAGAACGGGATGGACTGGCGACGCGCCGTGCCTTTGAACCCGGTCGGCGGATTGGCGACCCGGTGCGGCGTCGAGACCCACTCGTCGTTCGTCCAGCGCATGAAAGCGTCGGCGATGTTGATCACATAGGCACCCTCGATCGACGGCGCATCCAGCCATTCGCCGTTGCGGTTCTGCACCTGCAGTCCGCCGGCCGAGGCTTCCGAACGCAGGATGGTCATGAAGCCGTAATCGGTATGGACGCCGGCCCGCATCTGGCCGGGCAGCGGCGACTCTTCCTGTTCCGGATAGTTGATGACGCGCAGCGCCGAGAGATGGTTTTCGAAGGAGGGTTCGAAATAATCCTGGTCGAGCCCGATCGCCTGGCAGAAGATGCGGCGCATATGCTTGGCGAGGACTTCCATTTCCTTGAAATAGTCACGGAAGGCCTGTTCCAGCCCGTCCGGGCGATCCGGCCAGGTGTCGCCGGGAAGGTTCCTGCCGAAATTGAGGCTTTCCTTGTAGTCGCCGGGCGTCTTGATGCCGAGGGTCGCGGCAAGCGCCTCTTCGGCGATCGGCGAAAAGGAGACACCACCCGCAACGCCGGTGCCGCGCCCCTGGGTCTTTTTCCAGTCCTGCGGATAATCGAAGAAGGCGCGGGCGAGATTATAGAGGCGGGACGTCACTTCCGGCGAAACGCCGTGGCCGGTGACGAGAAAGAAACCGGTGTCCCGGCAGGCCGTCTCGATGGCCTTGACCACGGCGGCGGCGGCACCTGTCTCGTTGCGGATGAAGGGGCTGAGATCGATCACCGGAATGCCGGGAACGGCATCATGCGATGACGCGGGATTGGCGCTCGTTAGGGACATGGCCTTCCTCCAATTCACATCTGACAAACAGATGTTGACAAAAACATCTGTTGTTGTCCATATCAAAATTAACGAAGTTGCAACGTGGCTCTCGCGCCTCAGGGATAATCGACCGAACATGGATGATCTTGCGCCACAGGAAGCGGCGGTCCTCGCAATCATCAAGGACAACCCGTTCGCGGGACAGCAGGAGATCGCCACCATGCTCGGGCTGGCGCGCTCCACGGTCGCGGCCCATATCGTCCAGCTGATGCAGAAGGGCTATATCCTCGGCCGCGGTTATGTGATGCCCGCCGAGACCCGCGCCGTCTGCATCGGCGGCGCCGTGCTCGACCGCAAGTACCGCGCCAAGCAGGAGTTCGTCTTCGAGACCTCCAATCCGGTCGACGGCGTGCGCAGCCTTGGCGGCGTTGCCCGCAACGTCGCGGAAAACCTCGCCCTTCTCGGCACCACCACGAGTTTCGTGTCGATCGTCGGCGACGACGAAGGCGGCCGCGCCGTGCTGAAGCACATGCGCGACCGTGGCATCGATGTCAGCCAGATCATCACCACCACCGAACGCCCGACGGCCGAATATGCCGCCATCCTCGACACCAAGGGCGACCTCGTGCTCGGCATTGCCGACATGAGCATTTTCGACCTACTGCTGCCGAACCATATCGAGCGTATCTGGCCGCATCTGGCCGCCGCGAGCTGGGTGTTTTCCGACTGCAACCTGCCGGCCGAAACGCTGGCCGCCCTGATCGCCAAGCGCCAGGGCGCCCGCTTCCGCCTGGCAATCGACGCGGTCTCGACCCCCAAGGCGGCTCGCCTCCCGCGGGATCTCACCGGCATCGACCTGCTGTTCATGAATATCGACGAGGCCAATGCGGTCCTCGACCGCAAGGCGCACGAAACGATCGATGATGCCAAGGAAGCAGCCCTTGCCCTGCAGGCGGCGGGTGCGCGCGAGGCGGTGGTCACCATGGGCCCGCGCGGCATCGCCGTTGCCGGCACCGAAGGCGCCAAAACCTTCCCCGCCGTGCACGCCCGCCCGGTCGACATCACCGGCGCCGGCGACGCGATGATCGCCGGCACCCTGCACCGTATCCTGCATGGGGAAGACACCTACAACGCCGCACGCACCGGCGCGCTGCTCGGCACGCTGACGACGGAAAGCACCGCGAGCGTCCATACGGAATTGTCCGAACGCTTCCTGGAAGCCAATATGCACCGACTGGCCGGCTGATATCAGGCTGGTCGAAACCGATCCAAGGAATACCGAAATGGCCCTCATCAAACCGAAGCTCAGCCGCGAAGTGGCCGAAACGATTGCGGCCGGCGGCCCGGTCGTGGCGCTGGAATCCACCATCATCACCCACGGCATGCCCTATCCCGCGAACATCGAGACCGCGCTCGGCGTCGAGGCGGTGATCCGCGAAAACGGCGCGATCCCGGCCACCATCGCCGTCGTCAACGGCGAGCTGCGCGTCGGCCTCGAACGCAGCGAACTGGAAGAACTGGCCCAGGCCAAGGGCGTGGTGAAGGCATCCGGCCGCGATCTCGCGGTCGCCATGGTCCGGGGCCAGTCGGCCGGTACCACCGTTTCCGCCACCATGCTGATGGCCGACCTCGCCGGCATCGACATCTTCGCGACCGGCGGCGTCGGCGGCGTGCATCGCGGCGCCGAACAGACCTTTGACATTTCCGCCGACCTGACCGAACTCGGCCGCACGAAAACCGCCGTCGTCTGCGCCGGCGTCAAGTCGATCCTCGATATCGCCAAGACGCTGGAATATCTCGAAACCCAGCGCGTGCCTGTCATCGCCTACGGCACCGACGATTTCCCGGCCTTTTTCACCCGCAAGAGCGGTTTCAAGGCTGACCACCGGCTCGATACGCCGGAGGAGATCGCGAGAGCCATGTACCTGCACCACCAGCTCGGCACCGGCACCGGCCTGATGATCGCCAACCCGATCCCGCAAGAAGCGGCCCTCACCCCGGATTTCATCGACGGCACGATTGCCGACGCCGTGCGCGAAGCGGATGAAAAGGGCATTGGCCGCAAGGAACTGACACCCTTCCTGCTCGCCCGCATCAACGAGCTCTCCAAGGGCGAGAGCCTGAAGGCCAATATCGAGCTGGTCAGGAACAATGCGCGGCTGGCCGCGAAGATGGCCGTCGCCTACGCGGCGCTCAAGAAGGCCGGCAAATAGTTCAAGAACAAGGGGAACTGCCATGACCTACGAGACGATCCTTTACGAAAAGGACGCCACCGACAAGTTCGCGACGATCACCATCAATCGCCCCGACAAGATGAACGCGATGAACAAACCGGTGATCCGCGAGATCGATGCCGCGGTCGCCGCAGCCGTCGCAGACCCGGACGTCAACGCCCTCGTCATCACCGGCGCGGGCCGCGCCTTCTCCTCCGGCTACGACCTGCAGGGCGACGATTTCGACGTCGATATCGATTTCTGGCGCGTGGACATGACGGAAAATGCAGAGGCGCTGCTCAACATCTGGCGCGCCCCGATCCCGGTCATCGCCTCGGTCAACGGCTACGCTCTTGCCGGCGCTCTCGAACTGATGATGTGCTGCGATCTCGCCATCGCCGCAGACAATGCCAAGTTCGGCGAACCGGAAGTGCGCCACAATTCCGGCCCGCCGGCGCTGATGATGCCCTGGCTGCTCGCCACCCGCGACGTGCGCTGGCTGATGTTCACCGGCGACATGGTGGATGCTGAAGAGGCGCTGCGCATGCACCTGATCAACAAGGTCGTGCCCGCCGACCAGCTCAAGGAAAAGACGGAAAACCTCGCCCGCAAGCTGGCTCGCATGCCGGTTCCGGCGCTGAAATACACCAAGGCCTCGATCAACAACCAGCAGATGGTTGCCGGCCTGCTGCCGTCCTTCCAGTACAATATCGAGGCGATCGCCGCCCTTCACGTCACCAAAAAAGGCCGTGAATGGATGGCGAACCTCGCGAAAATGTCTCTGAAGGAATATCTCGCCTTCCGCGACGACCCCTTCAAGGGTCTCGACTGAGGCCTTGGCCATGGCGGCCAACACGCCGGACGCTATGCGGGCCCTGATGGCGCCACGCTCCATCGCAGTCGTCGGCGCCACCGAGCGCGCCGACGCCTCATCGAGCTTCGTGATGAAGAACCTGATGCGCTTCGGCTACCAGGGGAAAATCATCCCGGTGCATCCCAAGGCCGGGACGATATTCGGGCTTCCCGCCTCGCCCTCCCTGTCCGCGCTTGCTACGCCGCCGGATGTGGCCGTGATCGGCATCGCCGCCGACAAGGTGATCGCGGCCCTCGAAGAAGCCGGAAGCACCGGCGTCAAGGCGGCCGTCGTTCTGGCCTCCGGTTTTGCCGAACTGGACGAAACCGGCCGCGAGCGGCAGCGGCAACTGGTCGAGATCGCCGAACGTTACGGCATGGCCATCTGTGGCCCGAACTGCCTCGGCCTCTTCAACCTCGGCTCGGGCGCAGCACTTTATTCCTCCAGCCTGTCGACCGATCTGGAAAAGGGACGTTTCGCGATCCTCTCCCATTCCGGCGCGAGCGCGATTGCGCTCGGCAATACCGGCAGGTTCGGGCTCAGCCACATCGTCTCTTCCGGCAATAGCGCCGCCACCGACATTCCCGACTATCTCGATTTCCTCGCGACGGATGACGATACCCGCGCCGTCGGCATCGTCATCGAAGCCGTCCGGGAACCGGAAAAGCTGGCGGCGGCCATGGAGAAGATGCACGCCGCGAACAAGCCGGTCATCGCACTCCGCGCCGGCCGCTCGGAACGCGGCGCCCAGGCGACCGCTGCCCATACCGGGTCGCTTGCGGGCAGCAACGACGCCTACCGCGCCTTCTTCAGGCGGGTCGGCATCATCGAAGTGCCGGATATGGACGGCTTCATGGAGACGGCGACGCTCTGCCTGAACCTGAAGCAGCGGCCGGAGAAACCCGGCGTCGCGATCGTCGGTGTCTCCGGCGGCGGTGTGGCACATGTTTCGGACATCGCCGAGGAGGTCGGCCTGTCGCTGCCCGACCTGCAGCCCGAAACGGCCGCGCGGGTCAGGGCACTGCTGCCGCCTTTCGCCACGCCACAAAATCCGCTCGACACGACCGGCGTCGTCTTTGCCGATGGCGACATCTATCGGGACATCCTCCACGCGCTCGCCGACGACCCCTCGATCGGCCTGATCGTCGCCGCACAGGATGCGCCGATCGGCCTCGACGATTTCTGCGCCTCCGAATATCTCGGCATTGCCGAAGCTGTTTACGGCTATGCCGGGACGGGCAAGGCGCCGGTCGTGTTCATGAGCAACCTTTCGAGCGGGCACCATGTCGCCGTCGAAGCGAAACTGCCCAACCTGCCGGTGCTGCGGGGAACGAAGAGCGCGCTCACCGCCGTCCGCGGCCTGATGTATCAGGAACGCACCGTTTCCTGGCCGGATGCTGCGCTGTCCGAAAAGAGCCCCCTGCCCGCAACCGCACTCACCGAACGAGAAGCCAAGGCTCTGCTCGCCGCCGAGGGCCTGCCGGTTCCGAAGGAACATCTCGTCGCGGACGCGGATGCCGCCGCGCAAGCGGCCAGGTCATTGGGCTTTCCGGTCGTGATGAAGATCGAGTCGCCGGATATCCTGCACAAAACCGAAGCCGGCGGCGTGAAGCTCGGCGTCGCTTCGGAGGCCGAAGCCCGCGCCGCCTTTGAAGCCATCATGGCAGACGCCCGTGCCTATTCCCCGACCGCCGAGCTTCGCGGCGTCTCGGTGCAGGAGATGGTCACAGGCGGCATCGAGGCGCTGGTCGGCATCGTCCGCCACGATCCTTTCGGTTTCGGCATCGTCGTCGGCATCGGCGGCGTGCTGGTGGAACTGGTGAAGGACAGCGCCTTCGACCTCCTGCCGATCGACCTCGCCCGCGCCGACGCGATGATCGGCGAGACCAAACTGGCGTCGCTGCTGGGAGGCTATCGCGGTGCGCCGAAGGCGGATCGCAAAGCGCTTGCCGAGCTGCTGGTCAAGGTATCGGACTTTGCGGCCCGGTACGGCGATGATATCGAGGCGATCGACCTCAATCCGGTGGCTGTGCTGCCGGAGGGCAAGGGCGTGCGCATTCTTGATGCGCTGATCATTCCAAGGAAAATGCGGCACTAGCGGCAATGCGTTCGCTTCTGGCAAACCAGCACCAGCCCCCACACTCCCTCATTCCTGTGCCTGTCACAGGAATGAGGGTGAGCTATTACACTAGCCGCAACTTCGGCATTTCCGCCAGCTGCATCGCCAGTCGGGACAGCCTCTCCGTCAGCAGCGCATAAAACCCGTCCGCGTCCACGTCACGCATGAACATGGCGTTCTTCGGCCGGCCGGAGACGCCCCACCAATCGGCGACCGTCATGCCCTTGGTCAGTTCCGACTCCGTCTCGATCTCCACATTGCACAGCCGGCCGGAATAGAGTTCCGGCTTCAGCAGATAGGCGATCACGTTCGGATCGTGCAGCGGCCCGCCCTCGCTGCCGTATTTCGCCACGTCGAAGCGTTCGAAATAATCGAGCCAGCCGACGACGGCCTCGGAAAGCGGCGTGCCGATCGCCTGGATGGCGGCGACGCGGGCGCGGGTCGTCAGCGTCTTGTGGGTGACGTCGAGCGGCATCATCACGATCGGCACGCCCGAACCGAACACCACGGCCGCCGCCTGCGGATCGACATAGATGTTGAATTCCGCGGCCGGAGTGATGTTGCCGCCCTCGAACAGTCCGCCGCCCATCAGCACGATCTTCCGGATGCGGCCCGCGATCTCCGGCGCCCGGGTCAAGGCCTTGCTGAGATCGGTGAGCGGTCCGAGCGTGCAGACCGTCACCGTACCCGCCGGTTCGTTCTCAAGTGTTTCGATGATGAAGTCGACGCCGTGCTTTTCCTGGAGAGGCATGGTCGGTTCGGGAAGATCTGCGCCGTCGAGGCCGGTTGCGCCGTGCACGTGTTCGGCGGTGACGAGCGGCCCGGTCAGCGGCTGGCTGCAGCCGGCAAACACCTTGACGTCGGGACGGCCGGCCAGCTCGCAGATCTTGCGGATGTTCTTGGTCGTCAGCGACAGCGGCACGTTGCCGGCGGCTGCCACGATCCCCAGAACCTCGATTTCCGGACTTGCGAGTGCCAGAAGAATGGCCAGCGCGTCGTCCTGGCCGGGGTCGGTATCGATGATGATCTTTTCTGCCATTGGGCTCACTCTCGGATACGGAAACGGTTACGCGACATCGAAAAGCGGCGCCTTCGCCTGCCATTTCGCCATCAGATCGGCCTTGCGCCTTTCGAAACGCTCGACGGCGGCAAGCTTCACATGGCCGAAACCGCGGACCATGTCCGGCAGACCCGCCAGCTCCACGGCAGTCGCATGACGGGCGGCATCGAGCCCGGAAGAAAGCGTGCCCACCAGATCGAAATAATCCTCGATCAACTGCCGTTCCATCCGCCGCTCGGCGGTACGGCCGAAGGGATCGAAGGCGGTACCGCGCAGGAATTTCAGCCTTTCGAGCACCCCGAAGGCGGGACGAATCCAGGCGCCGAACGCGATCTTGGCGGGATGACCGGTGCGCTGGTCGATCTTCGCGATCATCGGCGGCGCGAGGTGGTGCCGGATCCTGAAATCGCCTTCGAACTGCTCGGCGAGCTTCTTTTCAAAGCTCCGGTCGCGATGCAGGCGGGCGACCTCATATTCGTCCTTGTAGGCCATCAGCTTGAAGGCGTTCTTGGCCACCGCTTCGGCAAAACCGCCAACGCCCCGCAAATGCGCCTCGGCCGATTTCGCGGTATCCACGAGACCAGCGTAACGCGCCGCATAGGCGGCATTCTGATAGGCGGTCAGGAAGGCCACGCGGCGGGCGACGATCTCCTCCAGCGTCTCCGCCTTCGGTTCCGTTTTCGCCAATCCGGCCTCGCGAGCGACAGCCTCCGGATCGACCGCGGCACGGCGGCCCCAGCCGAAGGCGGCGCGGTTCAGGGCAATCCCGGTGCCGTTGAGTTCGATCGCCTTGTCGATGGCGGCAAGGCTGATCGGCACCAGCCCCCGCTGCCAGGCATGGCCGAGCAGGAACATGTTGGAGGCGATCGCATCGCCGAGCAGCGCCGTCGCCAGATCGGTCGCGGGCACGGTCTCGACCGCCTCGTCCCCGGCCGCCCGGCGCAGCGATTTCAATGTCGCCTCCTGCCGGAAATCGATGGTCGTATCCTTCACGAAGGAGGCGGTTGGCGCGAAATGGTCGTCGATGATGGCCCGCGTCTTGTTCTTCGCGAACGAGGCGAGCGAATTCTTCTGGGCGGCGACGACGATATCGAAGCCGAGCACGAGGTCGCTTTCGCCAGGCCCGATGCGGGCGGCGTTGATCTGAGCAGGCTCCTTCGCCAGCCGGATATGCGAGACGACCGAACCGTTCTTCTGCGCAAGCCCGGTCTGGTCGAGCGTCACCAGAGCCAGCCCGTCGAGAAGCGCTGCCTGCGCAAGGATGGCGCTGACGGTGATGACCCCGGTGCCGCCGATGCCGGCAAGCAGCATGCTGTATGGCGTCTCGAATGTCGCGGTGAAGACCGGCAGCGGCAGGTCGTCCGTCTTTGCCGATCTCGACTTCGCCGCCGGCTTGCGGATACTGCCGCCCTCGACCGTGATGAAGCTCGGACAGAAGCCCTTGATGCAGGAAAGATCGGTGTTGCAGCTCGACTGGTTGATGCGCCGCTTGCGGCCGAACTCGGTTTCCTGCGGCTCGATCGAAATGCAGTTCGAGACGGCGGAACAGTCGCCGCAGCCCTCGCAGACCAGTTCGTTGATGAAGGCGCGCTTGTCGGAAACCGGGTAGGCGCCGCGCTTGCGCCGGCGGCGCTTTTCAGCAGCGCAGACCTGGTCGTAGATGAGGACCGTCACACCCGGAATATCGCGCAGCTCCCGCTGCACGGCATCGAGTTCGTCGCGGTGATGGATGGAGACTTGGCGCGGAAGATTGCCCTGCCAGACCTCCGGCCGCTCGGCGACAACAACGACGCGCGCCGCGCCTTCCGCCAGCATCTGGCCGACGATACCCGGTACAGTAACCTCGCCGTCATGTTTCTGGCCGCCGGTCATGGCAACCGCGTCGTTATAGAGGATCTTGTAGGTGGCGTTGACCTTGGCCGCGATCCCGGCACGGATGGCGAGCAGGCCGGAATGGAAATAGGTGCCGTCGCCCATGTTGACGAAGATGTGCTTCTCGTCGGTGAAGGGCGACAGGCCGATCCACGAGCCGCCCTCGCCGCCCATCTGGGTGAAGGTCGAGGTGTTGCGGTCCTCGTTACCGATGATCATCATGTGGCAGCCGATGCCGGTCGAGGCGCGACTTCCAGTGGGCAGCCGCGTCGAGACGCTGTGCGGACAGCCGGAACAGAAATAGGCCTCGCGCCTAAGCGCCGTCGCCTCGACGCCGAGCGCAGCCGCCATCTCTTCGACAAACCGCGCCCTCGCCTGCAGCGCCTCGTCAAGCGGGCCGAGCCGCGAGAGGATGGCCCTGGCAACCGAGAGCGTGTTGATCTCGCCGATTGCCTGCAGCAGCACCGCACCGGTTTCACCGGCCTTGCCGAACACGCGCGGGCGCCGGTCGGCCGGAAGGTTAAAGAGCTGCGCCTTGATCTGGTCTTCAAGGATCGAGCGTTTTTCTTCGACCACCAGCAGTTCATCGACGCGGGACGCGAATTCCGCAATCCCCTGCGGCTCCAGCGGCCAGACCAAACCGACCTTGTAGAGCGTAATGCCGAGTTCGGCGGCACGAGCTTCGTCGATGCCAAGCAGCGCCAGGGCGCCCTGGAGATCGAGCCAGGATTTTCCGGTCGAAACGATGCCAAGCCGGGCGCGCCCCGTGGTTCCCCAGATCGCACGGTCCAGCCGGTTGGCGCGCGCGAAAGCCTGCACCGCGAGCATCTTGCGCTCCAGCCTGAGCTCCATCGCATGCGGCCCGTCCGGCCAGCGCAACGACAGGCCGTCCGGCGCGAAGGTCTCGTCGGGAATGACGATCTCCGGCTTGTTCGGATCGAGATCGACGGTCGCCGAACACTCGACGATCTCGGTCTGGCACTTGAAGCCGACCCAGGCGCCGGAATACCGGCTCATGGCGATGCCGATGAGGCCGTATTCGATATATTCTCCGACACCTGCCGGCGACAGCAGCGGCACCATGGCGGAGATCAGGTTGTGCTCGCTCTGGTGCGGCAGGGTGGAGGAGACCGCACCGTGGTCGTCGCCGACCAAAAGCAGCACGCCGCCGTTCGGATCGGTGCCGATCGCGTTAGCGTGGCGGATCACGTCCATGCTGCGATCGACGCCCGGCCCCTTGCCATACCACATGCCGAACACGCCGTCGTAACGCACGCCTTCGAACATGCTGGTCTGCTGCGTGCCCCAGACCGCGGTCGCCGCCATGTCCTCGTTGAGGCCCGGATGGAATTTCACATGCGCGGCGTCGAGGAATTTTTTCGCCCGCGCCATCTCCCTGTCGAAGCCCGCGAGCGGCGAGCCGCGGTAACCGGAAACGTAACCCGCGGTATTGAGCCCGCGCGCCAGATCCCGTTGCCGCTGGATCATCGGCAGGCGCACCAGCGCCTGCGTTCCCGACACCAGGATCCGGCCCTTTTCCAGTATATAGCGGTCGTCAAGGCTGACCTTGCTGTCCGGGAGGTTCGTATCCGGTGCGGTATGGATCGACATCTAGGCCCGCTCCGCCTGCAGCACGGACACCGGCGCCTCGAAGACCCGGCCGCGATTGAGAATATAATTCGGATCGAATGCGGTTTTCAGCCGGCGCATCGCGGCGATCTCGGCTTCGCTGCGGGCGAATTTGAGATACTTCACCTTGTCGGTGCCGATCCCGTGTTCGGCCGAAACGCCGCCGCCAACCGCCTGGATGCCGGAGAAGATCGCCTCGGCGACCTTTTTCTCGTGGTTGCTGAACATGCAGTAATGCAGGTTGCCATCGCCCAGATGGCCGAAGATATAGGTCCGCGCCGTGGGATCGATCTCGTCGACGGCGAGCGCCGCCTTGTCGAGGAATTCCTGCATGCGCGACAGCGGCACCGAAATATCGAAGCCGATCATCACGCCGGTGCCGAACAGATAGTCGTTGATGCCGTCGCGAATGCCCCAGAGCCCGTTGAACTCGCGCAACGAATTGGAGAGCACGACGTCGGTCGCAAGCCCGTCCTCCAGTGCGGCGGCAAGGGCCGCCTCGAAACGTTCGTTGTCCTGGTCCGGCGCCTGGCCCTGGATCTCGACCATGGCATACATGCCGGCGCCTTTTTCGACCGGCGGACGGATGCCCATATAGTCCACCGTGCCTTCATAGACATTCGGGAAGATCGCCTCGAAGGCGGAGAGCAGACCGGACAGTTCGACCCTGAGCCGCGCCAGCAGGTCCTGCGCCGCCTTCAGCGACGGCAGCGCCAGGAAGGCATTGCGCTCGAACTGCGGCTTTGGGTGCAGCTTCAGGCAGGCGCGGGTCACGACCCCGATCGTGCCTTCCGTGCCGATGAACAGCGGATTGAGGTCGTAGCCGGAATTATCCTTCGGCAGGCCCTTGAGCGAGGATAGGATCGTACCATCGGGCAGCACGGCTTCCAGACCCATGACCTGCGCCCGGTACATGCCGTAACGCAGAACCCGGATACCGCCGGCATTGGTGGCGATATTGCCGCCGACGGTTGCCGTGCCGCGCGCGCCGATATCGACGCCGAAGAACAGGCCCGCATCGCTCGCCGCCTGCTGCACGACCTGCAGCGGCGTGCCGGCCCTGACGATCATCGTCTGGGCGGCAACATCGATCGACTCGATGCCATTCATCCGTTCGAGCGAGATCGCGACCTCTCCCTCGACCGGCCGGGAGGAGCCCGAAAGTCCGGTACGCCCGCCCTGCACCACGACCGGCTGGCCGAGCTCGTTGGCAATGGAGAGAATGGCGGAAACGTCTTCGGTATTGCGCGGGCGCAGAACGGCGGCGGGCCGGGCGCCACGGGCGGTGGCATCGGCGGCGTAACCGTCCGAAATCGCATCGCCGACAAGGATTGCAGCAGCATCCAGCCGGCTTTCAAGGCGGGAGAGGAGAAGGCTGACGCGATCAGAGGGCAAGACGATCCTCCCCGCGCAGATTCCGCCGCCCGGCCCTGCCTCCGGCTCCGCCGAATGCGATTGCGCCCATCCTCTTGTCCCCTTGTTTCTTGGGGGCGAGGTTATTCCCATTCCCCTATTTGTCAAACCTATATTTAAAAAGCAGTAGCCTTTTTACCCTGCCCGTGGCATCACTATGCCAGGAACCATGGGAAGGGTGACATGATCCTCAAATACGACGAGGTGGTCCGCACGGGCATTGCGAGGCAAGTGTCGGACAATATCCGCTCGGCGATCATGGATGGCCGGCTCAAGGTGGACGAACGCCTGCCGACCGAAGAGGAGCTGGCCAGGAGCTTCGGCATTTCCCGCCCGACCGTCCGCGAAGCGCTGAAACGCCTCGCCGCCCAGAACCTCATCCATTCCAAGCGCGGGCCGAGCGGCGGCAATTTCGTCAAGCGGCCGGATCCGGAAGGCCTTTCCAAGGCGATCACCGGCGCTGCCACCCTGCTCGTCGGCATCGGTGCTTTCGACATCGAAGAGATCATCACCGCAAGGCTCGAAACCGAAACCGTCTGCTGCCGGCTGGCCGCCGGCAATCGCAACGAAGCCGATCTTGCGGCCATGGAAGCCGAGATCGCCGTGCAGCTCGATGAGGCGATCAGCGACGAGGATTTTTGCGCTTCCGACGTGCGCTTTCACCGCGCGCTGGTGGAATCGACCGGCAATGGCCCGCTGAAGCTGATGATGTACACGGTCATCGAGGCCTTCATACCGATCACCAACATGATCGTCTTCCGGGTCCGTGAACGCCGCCACGTCGCCTCGCTGCATCAGGAGATCGTCGATGCGGTGCGCAGCCGCGAGGACGCCAGGGCAGCCGATGCGCTCGCGCGGCTGCTCGCCTACGTGCGCGAAAGCTATTCAGCCGTGCTCGATGCGCGCGCCAGGCGCGATACCGCGGCACAGGCCTCCGCTTAAAGACCAACATCACCACAAAATCGGGAGAGAGACATGACCGAGACCTTCACCGCCATGGTCATCGACGCCGTCGACGGCAAACCGAAGGGCGCTTTCCGGGAGATCTCGGTCGCCGATCTTCCCGACAATGACGTGCTGGTCGAGATCGCCTATTCGACGCTGAACTACAAGGACGGGCTCGCCATCACCGGCAAGGGCCGCATCGCCCGGCGCATGCCGATGATCGGCGGCATCGATCTTTCCGGCACGGTCATCGAATCCCGCTCGCCGGAATGGAAGGCCGGCGACAAGGTGGTGCTGAACGGGTGGGGACTTTCGGAGACCGAATGGGGCGCCTTCGGCCGCTACCAGCGCGTCAAGCCGGAATGGCTGATCCGCCTGCCCGACGCCTTCTCGATGGAACAGGCGATGGCGATCGGCACCGCCGGTTATACCGCCGCCCTTTGCGTCGATGCGCTGGAAAAATGGGGGTCGATCAAGCCGGGCGAAGGCGAGGTACTGGTGACGGGTGCTGCCGGCGGCGTCGGCTCGGTGGCGATCGCCCTGCTTGCGGCCCGCGGCTACAATGTCACCGCCTCCACCGGCCGGCCGGAAACCCACGACTACCTTACCTCGCTCGGCGCCTCGGGCTTCATCGACCGCGCCGTGCTCCAGGAAAAGGGCGGCCCGCTGCAGAAGGAACGCTGGACCGGCGGCATCGACAGCGTCGGCTCGACGACGCTCGTCAACGCGCTTTCCCAGACCATGCGCGGCTGCGCCATCGCCGCCTGCGGCCTCGCCGGCGGGGCGGATCTTCCCGGCACCGTGCTGCCGCATATCCTGCGCGCCGTCACCCTGATCGGCGTCGACTCGGTGATCGCCACGCGCGAACAGCGCCTTTCCGCCTGGTCGCGGCTCGCCCGCGATCTCGATCCTGCCAAGCTTGCGGAAATCACGACGACGGAGCCGATGTCGAACCTGCCGCAGTTGGCGGAAGATATCGTTGCCGGCAGGATTCGGGGCCGGGTGGTGGTTGACGTAACGCGGTAGGCTGCCGTTTCCGAATTTCGGCTCAACCTGTTGACCTGGCCTTTCGGCAACGTGCAGCTGAACTCGGCCATGAGATCGGCGACCGGCAGACGTCGGCGCAGAGGACGCTTTGCGCCGGTGCGATCATGACGCGGGAATGCCGAGCACTTCGGCGCGCGCACGGCCATGCCGCGGCCCGGCGCGGCGCTGCCTCATCGGTGGAGCTTTGCCCAAATACTTATTCACACTGCTGCAATCGTATTTGTGAGATCGGCACTGCTGGCATAGCGTCGCATCGTGGATATAAGAGAGGCTGACAACTCCCATCGATATCGGCCGCAGGAGTATGATTTTGAGCAATGATCATGAGGTCTTCACCGGCCGCCGGGAAGACATGAGGCTTGTTACCGGCCAGGGCGCCTATACCGCCGACAAGGTGCTGGACAACCAGCTCCATGCGGCATTTCTGAGGGCAGACCAGCCGCATGCCCGCATCGTTTCGATCGATGTCGAGGCGGCACTCGCTGCACCGGGCGTCCATATCGTCCTGACCGGCAAGGATGCGCTCGAAGCCAACCTGATCGCCCCCGGCCCGCTCGTCTCCTTCCCCGGTGTCGACGGCATGAAGATCAGGGCGCCGGACCGTTACGCGCTTTCGACCGACCGTGTCCGTTTCGTCGGCGAACCGGTCGCGGTGGTTGTGGCCGACAGCGCGGAGGCGGCCGCCGACGCGGTCGAGCTGATCGCGGTCGAATACGAGGACCTGCCGGCGATCATCGACCCCGAGGCCGCCCTGCAAGACAGCGCGCCGCAGCTTTTCGACGACGTGCCCGGCAATCTGGTTTTCCTCCACGGTTTCGGCGACAAGGCAATGACCGATGAAGCCTTCGCCAAGGCCGCGCATGTCGCGGCGCTGAAGGTCGAATCGCAGCGCGTCGCCGCCAACCCGCTCGAGCTCAAATCCTTCATGGCGGCCTATGATGCCGCGACGGAGGTCTTCGACGTCTACTCCGCCAGCCAGGGCACCGGCCTTGCCGATGGTCTCGCCCGGTTCACCGGCCACCCGCCGGAAAAGGTGCGGCATCACATGGGCGATGTCGGCGGCAGTTTCGGCATCCGGGGCGCGGCCTACCCGGAATATGCGGCGATCATGCTCGCCGCCCGGAAGCTCTGTCGGCCGGTACGCTGGACCGCCAGCCGCACCGAAAGCTTCCTCGCCGATTATCACGGCCGCGCCGTCAGGTTCTCCGGCGAACTGGCCTTGAGCGAGACCGGCGAATTCCTCGGCATCCGGATGAATGTCGTCTGCGATCTCGGCGCCTATCATTCGCCGCCCGGCGCGCTGATCAACGTGCTCAACCCGATGCTGACGGGCACGGGTTGTTACCGCATCCCGGCTGTCTTCGGCCTCAACCGCCTCGCCTTCACCAATACCTCGCCGATCGCCGCCTATCGCGGCGCCGGTCGTCCGGACATCAACTATTTCGTCGAGCGGCTGGTCGATCAGGCCGCCACCGATCTCGGCATGGACCGGATCGAGATTCGCCGGAAGAACCTGATCCCCGACGACGCCTACCCCTACAAGACGCCGACCGCGGTTTACGACAGCGGCAGCTATGTGGCGATGCTGGAAGAGGCCGTCTCGATCTCCGACTGGAACGGTTTCGAAGCCCGCCGCAAGGAATCCGAACGGCGCGGCAACCTGCGCGGCATCGGCATGGGCATCTTCATCGAGCCATCCGGCGGCGGCCACATGCCGGAGGAGACCGAGATCCGCTTCGAACCGGACGGCACGCTGACGCTCTACACGCTTTCCGGCTCGGCCGGCCAGGGTCACGAAACGGTGCTGCCGCGGCTGGTCGCCAGGGAACTCGGCATCGACGAGAACCTCATCAACCTGCGCGCCAACAGCGTGCATGCGCCCCACAAGCTCAAGGGCGCCGGCACCATGGGCTCGCGCACCATGGCCTCCCATGGCGCGTCCCTGACGATCACCTCCCGCGAGGTGGTGAAAAAGGGCATGAAGCTCGCTGCCGAAGCGCTGGAGGCCTCGGAAGCCGACATCGAATTCGACCATGGCCACTACAAGGTGGCCGGCACCAACATGTCGATCTCGCTTCTGGAACTGGCGGCACGCCACGCGGGGCCGGACGGCAACGCGCTCGACACGCTGGGCTCGATCCAGCCGGAACGCAACTTCCCGGGCGGCGTGCACGTGGCCGAAGTGGAGATCGATCCGAATACCGGCGAGACCGAGGTCACTTCCTATATCGGCGTCGACGACGCCGGCCATGTCATCGACCACACGCTGCTCGAAGGCCAGATGCATGGCGGCCTCGCCCAGGGTGCCGGCCAGGTGTTCGGCGAGCATATCGTCTACGACCCGGACAGCGGCCAGATGTTGACGGCCACCTTCATGGATTATTTCATGCCGCGGGCCGATTTCATGCCCACGCCGCGTTTCTTCGACCTGCCGACGCCGTCGCCGACCAATGTTCTCGGCGTCAAGGGCGGCGGCGAGGCTGGCACGACCGGCGCGCTGCCGACCCTGATGAACGCCGTCCTGGATGCGCTGCGACAGGCGGGCGTCAGGGATTTCGACATGCCGGCCACGCCTTACAGGATTTGGGAAGCCATCCGGGCAGCGAGAGAGGACCTTCGATAAGGGCCCGATCTTGACGCATCTTGCGTCCATCCGGATGGATTGCCTGAGCACCGTACGGGAGGCTAGAGATACTTTCGACAAGATCGAACGCGAGGCCGGCGCAATGACACTGGACGACATCACCGACACCGTCATCGGCCGCGCACGGGACAAGCGGCGCTTCATCGTCGCGGTCGCCGGCCCGCCGGGCGGGGGAAAATCCACCCTCGCCGACGCCCTGCACGAGGCACTGCTGGCACGCGGCGAAACCGCCGAAGTCCTGCCGATGGACGGTTTCCACATGGACAACGGCATTCTCGAAGCCCGCGGCCTGCTGCCCCGCAAGGGCGCGCCGCAGACCTTCGATGTGCGCGGGTTCGCGGATGTCCTCAAGGCGGTGCGGCAGGGAGACGAGGAGGTTCTGGTGCCGGTCTTCGACCGCTCCAGGGAAATCGCCATCGCCTCGGCCCGCCCGATTTCGCCCGAGACCCATATCGTTCTGGCGGAAGGCAATTATCTGCTGATCGACGAAGCGCCCTGGTCGCGGCTCGCTGAGATGTTCGACTTCACGATCTTCGTCGGCCCCTCCGAAGAGGTGCTCCGCGAGCGGCTGAGGGCGCGTTGGATGCACTACGGACTGGACGAGGCGCAGATCGCCTGGAAGCTCGACGGCAACGACCTGCCGAACGGCCGCTATATCCTCGGCCATTCGCGGACGGCCGATATCAGGCTCGAAAGCTTCTGAGACGGCAGGCGTCACCTTCAGTGCCCGTATCGGCTTTGCGAACGTCTCCTATGTCCCAGGCCTCAGCGCGTGAAACGCCCGGTTAGTTTCTGGCCCGCCGCATCTGGAAAGGGTCAGGCCTGCAATTCCGTGACCTTCGGCCGGCCGGCATCCGCCTGCGCGTGTTCGGTCAGCAGATCGGCCTCGTCGACATAGGCGCTGCCCCCGACATGACCGATGACGATGCGCGAGGTCTTGCCATCGACCGAGGCCGTGAGTTCCGTCACGACCGGCGCCTCGATGGCCCCACCGTTCTCGAAGAGTTCGGTCATCGGCCGGCCGGTCATTGTCGCGGCCCGTCCGACGCCGAGGAGTTCGAGAACCGTCGGCGCGATGTCGTAGATCGCCGTGCGCGAGGCGATCACCTGCCCGCCGCTTTTCAGCCCCGGCCCTTCGCCGATCAGCACGGCCGCAAGTTCGCTCCGGTGCAGACCGCCATGCGAGCCGCCACCGAGAGGAATGCCGCTATAGCTTCCGGCATCGCAGATCGACGTGCCCGGCACGCCGAAGTCGTTGTCCGCCTCGTCGCCCTTAAGGTTGAGATAAAGATCCGGTGCACGGGGATGGGCGGCGCCGGTCAGTTCCAGCGCCAGCGTGCCCGGAAGGATGCCTTCATGCGAACCCGGCTCGATCGCCCGGGTAAAGGTCGCGCCGTACCAGGGCTGGACGGCAAGCGCATCGAAAACACCCTGCAACAGGCCCTTGTCGAACTTCCTGAGCCAGAAGCCCGGTGCGCGGCCGCGACGGTAGAGCACGTCGATGCCGTCGCCGGATCGCAGAGCCGCCGAGATACCGGCCTCCTTCAGCGCATCGCCGACCGAGATGAATTCCACGATGGTCGAATGGCCGTGGTCGGAGGTGACGAAAATGACGATTTCGTCCTTTTCGGGCTGCTTGTCGCGCCATTCCAGCAGGTTGCCGATCGCCGCGTCGCAATCACGCATCGAGGCGAGCATGCCCTCGGCGCCAAGGCCGTAGCGGTGCGAGGCGCTGTCGACTTCCGTCAGCCAGATGATCGCCGCGTCCGGCTTCCTCGCCGGCCAGACCGTATCGGAGAATACCGCGACCGCCTGCTTTTCCGCGCCACGATCGAAACCGTTCGCAGGCACCCGGTGCTGTTCGGCGATATCGACGGCCAGTTCCGGCGGAAAGCCGATCGCCGGATGGCGGACATTGTAGCCGCTCTGCCCCCAGTCGGCACCCTTCCAGTTGAGCGCCGTGAACGAACCCTGCCCGCTCGACGTCACGACGGCGAACGACCTGCCGTTCTTGGCAAGCGTTTCCGAGAGATTGGTGGCCGTCACCATGCCGCCGATCAGCCGCTTGTCTCCGGCCCGCCAGTCATGGATCGTGTCCGTGCCGGTCAGCCGTCCCGATCCGTCGCGGGCATGAAACTCATTGCCGAGCACGCCCGTGCTCGCCGGCCGCGCACCGCTGGCAAGCGCCGTCAGGGCGCCGCGGGTCTCGCTCGGAAATACCGTGCGATGGTCCTTGCTCGATACGCCCCGCGCCTTCATCGCGGCGAGATTGGGCATGGTGAGCTCGTTGATCATGTCGGGACGCAGGCCATCGATGCCCACGACGATGACGTGGAGGGCGCTGGGGCGGATGTCAGCCATTGTCATTGACCTTTTCTGCAGGTGCGGGAATCGGAAATCGTTCGCGTCGCCGGGTTCTAGGTCGCCGACATTTCAACAGCGTGACACCGCCTGAATTATCGCGCAACGAAGCCGCCGCAAACGATGCCGGAAAAGCATGGGAGGCCGCGGCGCGTCGAAGCCGCCTAGAGAGCGACCCCCGTTTCCCGGTCGAAGACATGCACCTGTTCGGCGGGGATATTGGCCTCGAACCGCGCGCCGTAGCGGGCGGGATATTCGCCGTCGACGATCGCGACAACGGGGTTGCCGGCAAGGTCGAAGACGATGTGCGTCTGCGCGCCGGTCGGTTCGACCAGCAGCGTCTGGCCAGCAAGCATGGTTCCGCCCGCGCCGGGGCTCAGGTGTTCCGGACGCAAGCCGACCTTGACCGACTGTCCACGCCTCACTTTGCGGTCCGGCGCGATGCGGATCGCGGTGCCGTCACTCAGCCGTGCGGCCGCCTCGCCACCGTCGCCATCCACGGTACCGTCGAGAATGTTCATTGCCGGCGAACCGATGAAGGCGGCAACGAAAAGGTTGGCGGGCTTCCGGTAGAGTTCCATCGGCGTACCCTCCTGCTCCACCTTCCCGTGGTTGAGCACGACGATGCGGTCGGCGAGCGTCATCGCCTCGATCTGGTCGTGGGTGACGTAGATCGACGTGGTGCCGACCTTCTGGTGCAGCTGCTTGATCTCGGAGCGCATCTGCACGCGCAGCTTGGCGTCGAGGTTGGAAAGCGGCTCGTCGAACAGGAAGACGGCGGGGTTGCGGACGATCGCCCTGCCCATGGCGACACGCTGGCGCTGGCCGCCGGAAAGCTGCGCCGGCTTGCGGTCGAGAAGCGGCACCAGATCGAGCATGCGCGCGGCCTCGGCGACGCGTTCGGCAATCACCGGCTTCGGAGTACCCGAAAGCCGCAGGTTGAAACCCATGTTTTCGGCGACCGTCATGTGCGGATAAAGCGCATAGGACTGGAACACCATGGCGATGTTGCGCTCGCGCGGCGTCAGCTCGTTGACCACGGCATTGTCGATGATGACGTCGCCGCCGGTGATTTCCTCGAGCCCCGCGATCATTCTGAGCAGGGTGGACTTGCCGCAGCCGGAAGGCCCGACCAGGGCGATGAACTGCCCGTCCTCGATCGACAGCGAAATACCGTGGATGACGTCGAGTAGGCCATAGGCCTTGCGGACTTGTCTCAGTTCGACGGATGCCATGCGAGTTACTCCGGGTCGGGGCTCAGGACTTCACCGCACCGGCGGTCAGACCGGCGATGATATGCTTCTGGGCCAGGAAGAAGGCGATGATGGTCGGCAGGATGGTGAGGGTGATGAAGGCCAGCACCAGCTGCCATTCGGTGCTGAACTCGCCCCGGTAGATCATGATGCCGAGCGGCCAGGGATAGCGGCTTTCCGAATTCAGCATGATCAACGGCACGATATAGCTGTTCCAGCTGCCGACGAAGGAGATGATGCCGACGGTGGCGATGATCGGCCGCGACAGCGGCAGCGTGATATGCCAGAAGAAGCGCATGTAGCCGCAGCCGTCCACGAAGGCCGCGTCGAAGAGTTCGGACGGCAGATTGCGGAAATAGTTGCGGAACAGCATGATGCTCATGCCCATGCCGAACGCGACCTGCGGCAGCACCACGCCCCAATATGTGTCGATCAGCCCCAGATCGCGGATGCGGATATAGAGCGGCAGGATGGCGGTCGCCGCCGGGAACATCAGCCCGATCAGGAAATAGTTGACCAAGTAATCGGTGCCGAAGAAGCGGATATGCGCGAAGCAGAAGGCAGCCATGGCGCCGAAGGTCAATGTCAGGAACACCGTCAGCAGGGCGATGATCAGCGAATTGCTCATCTGCAGCCAGTAGCGCTTGCTGACGATGATGTCCGTGTAGTTCGACCACTGCCATTCCGTCGGCAGGCCGAACGGATTGCCGCGCAGTTCGCCGAGCGTCTTGAAGCCGCCGAGCGCGGTGCTGATGAGCGGCACCACCACGATCGCGGCGACGATGATCAGCGACACGTACATGTAGACCTGGGTGCCGGCACGCAGGCGCCGGCCGGAGGTCGGGGCGCTGGCGGCATCGATGGGCTGTGCTGTCGAGATCTCAGTCATTGCGCATGAACACCCGCTTGTAGCTGAAGGCGAGCGTCACGCAGATCACGAACAGCACCACGCCGACGGCGCTGCCGAAACCGACCTGCATGCGGGTCACCCCGAAATTGTAGAGGAACGTCACCATCGTCTGCGTCGAGTTCGACGGGCCGCCGCCAGTCAGCGGCATGATCATGTCGAAGAGCTGCAGCGAGCCGACAACCGCAAAGAAGACCGAGAGCCGCACGGTGGAGCCGAGCAGCGGCAAGGTCACCAGCCGGAACTTCTGGAAACCGGTCGCGCCGTCGATATCGCCCGCTTCCAGCACGCTTTTGTCGATCGCCTGCAGGCCGGCGATGAAGAGCATCATGTGAAAGCCGAAATATTTCCAGACGACGACCCCGAGGATCGCGTACATCGCCAGGTTCCGGTCTGCCAGCCAGAATGGCGGTTCGACGCCGATGAAATGCGAAATGCCGGCGACGAGACCGAAATCCCCGTCATAGACGAAGCGCCAGATCATGCCGGCCGCCACATCCGCGAGCACATAGGGCAGGAAGAAGATCAGCCGGAAGAACAGCGCGCCCTTGATCCGGCTGGAAATCATCGTCGCCAGCCAGAGCGCCAGCGGAACCTGCACACAGAGCGAGGCAAGCACGATCAGTCCGTTGTTGATCAGCGCCTGGGTGAAGGCGCTGTTGCGGAAAATGAGCTGGTAGTTGCGCCAGCCGACCCATTGCGTCGGACTGCCATAGCCGTTCCAGTTGTAGAAGGAATACCAGGCCGCCTCGCCCATGGGCAGGATCACCAGCACCGTGAACAGAAGAAGCGCCGGCGGCAGGAACAGGATTAGCACCGGCCACTTGCTACTGGTCAGCGACCGTTTGCGGCGGCGCGAAATCGCAATTGTGTTACCGGACGGCGCTGCATTGGCAGACATCAACATATCGCTCATCGATTTTTCGAGCCTTTCAGCCTGCGCAAAATCCGCGCCAGATGAAAAAGGAACCGGCGCTCCCGAAAGGGGCAACGGGAGCGCCGGCACAGCACCTACTTGCGTTCGAGCGAGTAGGCGTCCTCGATCTGCTGCGCGGCTGCGGCCGGCTTCATGCCGGCGGAGACCACTTCGACGCTGACGTCGTTGACGATCGCGCCGACATTGGGACCGAGATCCTGGTCGAGGAAGTTCTGGTGCCAGGTTTCCTTGGCAAGTGCTTCGGCGACTTCCTTCAGCAGCGGCTTGGAGATCGCCTCGCTGGCCCCCTTGGCGACCGGCATGACCTGCGTGTCCCTGGCGAGTACCTTCTGCACGTCGAGGCTTGCCATGTAGCGGAGGAATTCTTCCGTTTCGGGCGGCGCGTTCTTGGTGACCGCCCAGCCGTTGAGCCCACCGAAACTGTCGGTGATGACGCCTGCGCCCCCGCTGACGACGGGGAACGGGAAGCGGCCGATATTGTCGTCGGCAAGGCCCTTGCGGCTCGTCGAATTCGACGCCTGGGTCGCCGGCGTGTTCTCGAAGCTCAGGATGATCGCGGCACGGCCGTCGCCGAAGGCGGCAAGCGCATCGTTCCAGGTCGCACCCAGATAACCATTCTGGAAGGGCTCGAGCTTGCCGAGTTCGGCCAGG
Source organism: Neorhizobium sp. 2083 (assembly GCF_031455615.1). Classification (NCBI taxonomy): domain Bacteria; kingdom Pseudomonadati; phylum Pseudomonadota; class Alphaproteobacteria; order Hyphomicrobiales; family Rhizobiaceae; genus Neorhizobium; species Neorhizobium sp. 2083. The sequence goes on from NZ_JAVDTC010000002.1 coordinate 902,754, forward strand.
CGCTCGCCCGCCTTGACGAAAGGCTTGCCGGCAAAGCCGTCATTCTTTCCGGCCTTCGCGTCGGCGAAGCCCTTTTGCCCGGCCTCGCGCATCGACAGGTAGCTCCAGTAGAAATGCAGCGGCCACTTGTCCCGCCCGCCGCCGGCGATCGGCGTGACGCCTGCCTGCTTCAGCGCTTTCACCGCGCCGAGGAAATCGTCCCAGGTGGCGATCTTCGAGGCATCGACGCCTGCCTTCTTGAACAGTTCCTTGTTGTAATAGAAGGAAACGAGGCCGCTCTTGGAGGGCGAGGCCCAGACCTTGCCGTCGAAGGTCAGGCCCTCGACCGCGGAAGCGTTGACCGACTTGCGCCACTCCCCTCCGTTGGCGTCGAGCGCCGCATTGATCGGCCGCAGCGTCCCGGTTTCGGACTGTGCCTTCAGCACGCCGCCACCCCAGGTGTAGAAGATGCTCGGCGCATCGTTCGACTGCAGAAGCGTTGGAAGTTTTGCCTTGAACGCCTGGTTTTCCAGAAACTGCAGCTCGACCTTGACGCCGGGATGCTTGGCTTCGAAATCCTTGGCGATCTGGTTCCAGGCCGCGAGGTTGCCCGGCACCTGTTCGACATGCATCCAGCGAATGACGCTGTCGGCCGCAGCGACGCCGGCCGTAAAGAGCCCGCCGGCCAGAGCAAGGGCCGTCGCTGAAATCAAACGCATCCTGTGGTATCTCTTGGACATTGAAGGCGCTCCTCCCAAAGCTTTATTCCTGTATCCGAATTAAATAATCAGCAAGCCTGCCGCATCTGTCAATAGCCTCCGGCCACATTGGCTGTTTCTGGTGAAATTTGCGCCGTTTGCTGCTTTTATCTATTGCAAGCCGCCCAAAATCGGCTCTAGAACAAGGCGAATTTAATTTGCACCTCGAATTAAATCGCCATCTGGTGCAAAAGCCGACGAGTGCGCAGAAGAGATGAAGACCGCCGATCCAGAACTCATGCGTGCGATGAACCGCCTCAGCGTGCTGGATACGATCCGGCGGCGCGGCCCCATCTCCCGCATCGAAATTTCCGAGCGCACCGAACTTTCCACGACCACAGTTTCCGCGATTACCGGTTCGCTGCTCGATGACGGGTTGATCCTCACGCGCCACGAGGGCGATATCCGAAACGAGGCGGTGCGCGGCCGGCCGCGGGTGATGCTGGAAGTCAATCCGGATGCCGCCCGCGTCGTCGGCGCCAAGATCGCCGCCAGCCGCATGGTCTTCGTCGTCACCAATTTCCGCGGCGACGTCCTCTCGCAGCTCACCCTGCCGATCCGGATCGACCGCCAGCCGATCGCTGTCATCGCCGACCTCGTCGAGGATGGCGTGCGCCGCTGCGTCGTCGACGCAGGCCTGTCGCTGGAGGATGTCGATACCGTCTGCCTGGGGCTTCCCGGCGTCATCGAACACCGCACCGGACATATCCGTTCGAGCCCGATCTTCCGCGACATCAATATCGATTTTGCTGCCGAAATGTCGGCGCGCCTGTCCACCCCGACGATCGTCGAGAGCGATGCGCACGCCATCACGCTCGGCCACCACTGGTTCGGCAAGGCCCGCGACCTGCAGGACATGGTGCTGATCTCGCTCGAACAGACGCTCGGCCTCGGCGTGCTGCACGGCAACCGGCTTTTCCGGGGGGCGGGCGGCCTCAGCCACAATCTCGGCGACCTCGTGCTCGGCACGGGACCCCAGGGCATCGTGCGGCTTTCCAGCCAGGCGGGCGAAAGCGCCATCCTCGGAGACCAGCAGACGGACGGACGGTTCGCCGAGGCGGTGCGGCTCGGCCGCGGCATGAGCCATGTGCAAGCGCTGATCCAGGCCGACGACGACCGCCTGATCGGCGCCGCCGTTCGCGCCGGCGAGGCCGTCGGGCTGACCATCGCCAATATCGTCACGCTGTTCGCGCCGCCGCGGGTCATCCTCGTCGGCTCCTCGCTGGCGCTGGGCGAACCGTTCCTCAACAGCCTGCGCGATGCCTATGCGCTCGCCATCCCCCCGTCGCTGAAAGGCGTCAGCGAACTCGTCTTCGACGATTCCGCCGACGACTTCTGGGCGCAGGGCGCCGCCGCCGTCGCGCTGTACGAACTCTACGAATCGCCCTGGAGCACCACCGGGCCGGCGCTCTGATGCGCAAACTTCAGCATTCTTCGGGAGGAAATCATGGATAAAGTCGGTATCGGCATCATCGGATGCGGCAATATTTCGGGCGCCTACCTGAAGGCGATGACGAGCACCTTTCCGATCCTCGATATCCGCGGACTGGCGGATCTCAACCGCGACCTGGCCGAGGCCAAGGCTTCCGAATTCAATCTCGAGGCCCGCACCGTCGAGGAGCTGCTGGCAGACCCCAAGGTCGAGATCATCGTCAACCTGACGATCCCCAAGGCCCATGTCGCCGTCGCCTTACAGGCGCTCGACGCCGGCAAGCACACCTATTCGGAAAAGCCGCTCGGGATTAATTTCGCGGAAGGGAAAAAACTGGCGGACACCGCCAAGGCCAAGGGCCTGCGCATCGGCGCCGCACCCGACACCTTCCTCGGCGGCGGCCACCAGAGCGCCCGCGAGCTGATCGACCGGGGCGTCATCGGCCTGCCCGTCGGCGGCACGGCGACCTTCATGTGCCCGGGCCACGAGCGCTGGCACCCGAACCCGGCCTTCTATTACGAGGTCGGCGGTGGCCCGATGCTCGACATGGGCCCGTATTACATCACCGACCTGGTCAACCTGCTCGGCCCGGTCTCCCAGGTCGCAGGCTTTGCGGTCACGCCGCGCCAGGAGCGCATCATCACCAGCGAGCCGCGCAACGGCGAACGGATTCCCGTGCATGTTCCGACCCATGTGGCGGGCGTCATGGCCTTTGCCAACGGCGCCGTCGTGCAGATCGGCATGAGTTTCGACGTCGCCGGCCACAAGCATGTGCCGCTCGAGGTCTATGGCACGGAAGGCACGCTGATCGTGCCGGACCCGAACCGCTTCGAGGGACCTGTCGGCTATCTGAAGAAGGGCGGCCAGTTCGAGGACCAGCCCACCACCCAGCCTTATGCGGACGGCAATTACCGGTCGATCGGCATCGCCGATCTGGCTTATGCGATCCGTTCCGGCCGCCCCCACCGGGCAAACGGCGATCTGGCGCTGCATGTGCTGGAGGTCATGGAAGCCTTCCACACGGCTTCTGCCGAAGGGCGCACGATCAGGATCACCACGGCCACGGAGCGGCCCGCTCCGCTGTCTGAATCGCTCGTCGACGGCCGGCTGGCGAAATAATTCTGGAGGACGAATAAAATGCGTGAAGCACTCATCGTATGGGGCGGCTGGAGCGGCCACGAACCGCAGGAATGCGCCGAAATCATCAAGACCATGCTCGAGGAGGACGGTTTCAAGGTCTATCTCGAACACTCCACCGAGGCTTTCGCCGATCCGTCCATCCATGATCTCAGCCTCATCGTGCCGATCATGACCATGTCGAAGATCGAGAAGGAGGAAGTGAAGAACCTTGCCGCAGCCGTCGAGAACGGCGTCGGCATCGCCGGTTATCACGGCGGCGCGGGCGATGCGTTCCGTGAATCGGTCGACTACCAGTTCATCATCGGCGGCCAGTGGGTCGCCCATCCCGGCAACATCATAGACTACACGGTCAATATCACCCGCCCGGACGATCCGCTGATGGAGGGGATCACCGATTTCCCCTACACGTCCGAGCAGTATTACATGCATGTCGACCCGTCGAACGAGGTGCTGGCCACCACCACGTTTACCGGCGACCACGCCTACTGGATCGACGGCGTCGTCATGCCGGTGGTCTGGAAGCGCAAATACGGCAAGGGCCGCGTCTTCTATTCGTCGCTCGGCCACCAGGCGAAGGAATTCGCCGTGCCCCAGATGAAGACGATCTTTAGGCGCGGGGCGAACTGGGCGGCGCGGTAAGACGGAACTGCGGCTTCGCCTCTGGCCGATCTCCCCCCTTGAGGGAGAGATGCCCGGCAGGGCAGAGGGGGGCGCCTCCAGATATCTATCGACTATTGAGTTTGCCGCACTGTTGATACCCCCTCTGTCACCTTCGGTGACATCTCCCCCTCAAGGGGGGAGATCATCAGGAGCACGCCGCGTAGGCCCGTACCCTACATCCCCCTCAACGCCGCAAAAGTTTCCCTAAAAACCGCATCCGCCCGATAAAACACCGGCGGCTCCCCGATCGGCGACGTGACCGTCACCTCTTCCCCGCCTGCATATTCCACACCACTCCACACATGCACCCAGCCCGCCCCCGCCGGCAGATATACCGCACGCGTCTCTTGCGCCGCATGCCAGACCGGGGCGACCAGTAGCTCGGAACCATAGAGATAGGCATCCTGAATGGCGTAGGTCTTCCGGTCATGCTCGTAATGCAGGAAGAGCGGACGCTGCACCGGAAGCCCGGTCGCCGCAGCCTCCTTCGACAACGTCTTCAGATAAGGTGCCAGATGCACGTAGATCCGCGTCATCCGCGCGAAATGCTCGAGCACTTCGGGATCCTGGTCGATCTGGATATTGTCGCGCGGCCGGTTGCCCTCGTGGCTGCGCATGACGGGCGTGAAGGCGGCCATTTCGGCCCAGCGCATCAAAAGTTCCGGCGTGCGGACATTGCCGAACAGGCTGGTATAACCGCCGATATCGGAGTGATGATAGGCGTTCCCGAGCAGGCCCGACGAAAGCGCGGCGCACATCACGGTCACCAGCCCGTCGTGACGGGAAAAATCCACCGACTGGTCGCCGCCCCACAGAAGCGGACAATGTTTCTGGACGCCGGTAAAGCCGGCGCGCATGAAGAACAGCGCCTCGCCCGTCTTGCCGCGGCTGGCGATCGCCTTCGCGTTGACCTCCGCCCAGAGCGTCGGCCAGGCATTGTGCATCAGCTTGGCGTCGATGCCGTTGGCAAGCTCCACGTCGATCGGCAGGTATTCGCCGAAATCGGCCATCCATCCGGTCAGCCCGAAATCGAGCATCCGGCGGCCGATCACCTCTTCGGCAAACCATTCGGCCGCTTGCGGGTTGGTGAAATCGACGACGCCGCAATCGAACTCGCCGAAATCGACGATCGCGGTCCGACCGAGCTGATCTTTGGCGAAATAACCTGCGGCTTCCGCTTCGGGAAACAGCGAACCATCGACGCAGAGATAGGGATTGACGTAACCGAGAAAGCGGATGCCTTCGCCGTTCAGCCCGGCGATCTTCTCTCGCAGGCCCGGGTAGCGCGCCTCGTTCGCCTGCCAGTCCCAGAACAGGCGCGAGCCGAACGAGGTCTGGCGAAGCCCGACCCAATCCTCGCACCAGAGACCGGAAACCTGCACGCCGGCGCCCCGCATCCTTTCCAGCCGCTCGAAGGAATTGACGCCGTCCTTGAGGCCGATGATCGCGCCCTTGTAGATCCAGTCCGGCAATTCCGGCTGCCGGCCGAACCGCAGCGACAGCGCCTCGACCAGCTCGACGAAATTCGCTGCGGCAAACAGTTCGATCCGCTCCGGCACCGCCCAGACTTCGATCTCGTGAAACGCCTTGCGGCGGAAATCGAAGACGGAATAGGCGCTCGTCTCCACATGCAGCGCATAACGCGACGAGGAAATGTAGGTCGGCTGCGGGTAGTTGGTGTTGTAATAGTCGCCGCCCGCCTTGTCCTTCAGGTCCGACTTGAAGGTGATCTCGCTGGTCTTGTCGCGACCGACGCCCGGCTCCGATGTCCACAGCGGAAAACGGCGTCCGCGCATGTCGAAATAGGACATTTGCTCGCCGCCGCCCCAGACATGTTCGTCGTTCTCCGCATGGATGCGTATCCAGAAGCGGTTGATCGTCTCGTCCAGCGACCGGAAATGCACGGCCGTTTCGGATATGGTCAGTTCCAGCCGCGGCGCGCGGCCCTCCGCCTCGCAGAGGCTGATCGTGTTGCCCTCGATCTCCGCGTGGCGCAGCGGGCTGCGCTCGACGATATAGTCCTCGACCTCGAAATTGCCGCGATACATGTCCATCCGCTCCTGCCCGTGGCCGATAAAGAGGCAGGGCGAGTCAGCGCTATGCCGCAGGATGATGCGGCCGTTCAGCGAAATGGAAAACCCGTCTTGTGTCGTCTCGAATTTCATCTTGTCGGTACTCGATTGTCTTTTAGCGCAGCCGCGATACGTAACGCGCCACGGAATGGTCGAACCATGTGCGGGAAACCTCGGCCAGCGCCCCGTCCTGCGCCTGGCTCGTCCGCAGCACATGCGGGATCGGCGCGCCAGGCTTCTGGCCGAAGCCCGGCGGCGCCCAGTCCGGTACTGTGTCGAGGTCGATCTTGTCTTCCGCCCGAACGATCCACAGGCCGAGCCGGGTGCGGTAGTAGAGATAGAGGGATTCCGACAGTTCCTCCGGGGCGATCGCCGTCACGTAGGAGCCGTCGAGCCAGATCTCCTCGAGCGCCGCGATTTTGCCCGACAGCCGACGGATGCGGCGGATGCGGTGCCCTTCCGGCGAAAAGCCGAACTTCGGCAGGTCCCTGGGTTTGTCGAGCCGCATCACGTCGATCAGTTCTGCGGTCGGAAGGCCGCCGCCCTGGACCAGTTCCAGCCGGAACATCGCATAGACGCTCTTCGGATCGCTGATCGCCCTTATGTAGTTGCCGGATCCCTGCACGCGCTCCAGCAGCCCGCGGTTCTGCAGCTCCGCCAGCGCCTTGCGCAGCGTGCCGACCGCAATGCCGAGCTGCACCGCCATGTCGCGCTCGGGCGCCAGCTTCTCGCCATCGACAAGCCGGCCGGCGGCGATGTCGCGCACCAGAAGTTCGGCGATTTGCATATAGATCGGCAGGCTGCCCGGATGGCTCTCCATCAGCACTTCCCCCTCCCCTGGGAAACAATGCCTCCAAATTGATACACCATTGATTTACACGAAAGCGGGTGATATGCAAGTCGGAAGGGAGAGGAGTGCCTATGACTATCGTGCCCATAACGTCGCCGGATCTCGATGCGGCCGAAATATCCTGGTTCGCAGCCCTGTGCTCGGACGACTACGCCTATCTCGGCGTCCCCGACGACGCGCTGAAGTCGAGCTGGGACCATTGCTCCGACATCGTCAAGCGGGCCGAAACGCTCGGTTTCCGCAACATCCTCTGCCCGTCGTCCTACCAGGTCGGCCAGGACACGATGAGCTTCGTCGCCGCCGCCTCGCAGGTCACGAGCAGGATCAACATGCTGGCCGCGATCCGCTGCGGCGAGATGCAGCCGGTCATGCTCGCCCGCACCGTCGCCACGCTCGATCACATGCTGAAAGGCCGGCTGACGCTGAACGTCATCAGCTCGGATTTTCCCGGCGAAGTCGCCGACAGCGCCTTCCGTTACCGCCGCAGCCACGAGGTGGTGCAGATCCTCCGGCAGGCCTGGACCCGCGACACGATCGACCACGAGGGCGAAGTCTACAATTTCAAGGGCGTCTCCACCGAGCCGGCGAGGCCCTACCAGCAGAACGGCGGCCCGCTCCTTTATTTCGGCGGCTATTCGCCGGATGCGCTGGAACTCTGCGGCGCCCAGTGCGACGTCTACCTGATGTGGCCGGAAACCAGGGACCAGTTGGCCGAGCGCATGAAGGCCGTCCACGCCCGCGCCGCCGCCCATGGCCGCACGCTCGACTACGGCCTGCGCATCCACATGATCGTCCGCGATACCGAGCAGGAAGCCCGCGAATATGCGGAGCATCTCGTCTCGAAGCTCGACGACGAATACGGCCAGCTGATCCGCAGCCGCGCCCACGACAGCACCTCGCTCGGCGTTTCGCACCAGGCCAAGGCCCGCGAACTGGCCGACAAGTTCGGTTACGTCGAACCTCACCTCTGGACCGGCATCGGCCGGGCTCGCTCCGGCTGCGGCGCGGCACTTGTCGGCTCCGCCGACCAGGTGCTTTCGGAAATCGAGGCCTACAAGAAGATGGGCATCCGGGCTTTCATCTTTTCGGGCTACCCGCATCTCGACGAAGCGGAACATTTCGGCCAGAAGGTGCTGCCCGAGCTCAAGACCTGCTCGCTGCCGCATGCCTATGGTCGCGTGCCGGCCGAGACACCCGCAACGCCGCTCGGCAACGGGAGACGACACTGATGACCCCTCACCACCTGGACCGCGTTCAACTTTCGCCCGACCTCCATTTGAGCCGCCTGGTTTACGGCATGTGGCGGATCGGCGACGACACCGATACCTCGCCGAAACATGTCCAGGCGAAGATCGAGGCCTGCCTGGCGCAGGGCATCACCACCATGGACCAGGCCGACATCTATGGCGGCTACACGGCCGAAGCGATTTTCGGCGGGGCGCTGAAGGCCTCGCCTTCGCTGCGCGACAAAATCGAGATCGTCACCAAATGCGGCATCGTCGCGCCGGCCGGCCGGCATTCCGCCGTCCGCGGCAAACATTATGATACCGGCGCCGCCCATATCAATGCCTCGGTCGAGGCCTCGCTGCGCGACATGGGCACCGACCATATCGATCTCCTGCTGATCCACCGGCCCGACCCGTTCATGGATCCGGACGAGACCGGCCCGGCACTCGACGCGCTCGTCGTTTCCGGCAAGGTGCGCGCCGTCGGCGTCTCGAATTTCCGCCCCTGGGATTTCTCCCTGCTGCAATCCTCCATGGAGGCGGAGCTCGTCACCAATCAGATCGAGGTCAGCCTCGTCGCTCCCGCCGCCTTCACCAACGGCGACCTCGCCTACCTGCAGGAACGCGCGATCGCGCCGATGGCCTGGTCGCCGCTCGGCGGCGGCTCGCTCTTCGCCAACGAAGGCCTGATGTCGATCCTTGAGCGGATCGGAGCGGAACAGGGTGCCGACGCCACGGCCGTCGCGGTCGCCTGGCTGCTGGCCCACCCCGCCAACATTCTGCCGGTGCTCGGCACCAACAACCTCGGCCGTATCGCCACGATCGCCGACGCCGCGAAGGTGACGATCGATCGCCAGACCTGGTTCGAACTCTATTCAGCCGCAATCGGAAAGCAGGTGCCATGATGATGACTGCCGACACCGCAAGCATGCTCAGCGAACAGATCTTCATTCCGGACGCATCGACCGCGCGGCATTACCGCAACGCGCTCGGGGCCTTCACGACCGGCGTGACTGTGGTGACGGCAACGACCGCGGATGGCCCGATCGGCATGACAGTCAACAGCTTCACCTCGGTGTCGCTGGATCCGCCGCTGGTGCTCTGGTCGCCGGCCAAGAGTTCGTCGCGCCATGCGGCTTTCACGGCGGCGAACCATTTTGCGATCCATGTGCTTGGTGCCGATCAGGATCCCCTCAGCGCCCGCTTCACACGCGGCGGCCTCGGTTTCGAGGAACTGTGCTGGAACGAAAACCGTGAAGGCGTGCCGGTCATCCCCGGCACGCTTGCCCGCTTCGAATGCGAGCTGTCTTCCATGCACGATGCCGGCGATCATACGCTGATCCTCGGCCGCGTCCTGCGTGCCGCCCATCGCGAGGGAGATCCGCTGTGTTTCTCGCGCGGCACGTTCGGTCGTTTTCAGGGCCACTGACACCGAAAAATATTGACCCGGACATGGGTCGGGCCTACGCAGGAAACCATCATTCCAGCATCGACAGGCCCTCCATGACAATCATCAGACCGGAGATCAGCGCCCGCGCCGCGGCAGCGCCCCGCAGCGGCATTGGCGAAATCGTCACCTACGCCCGTGGCCGCGAAAACCTGATGCCGCTCTGGATCGGCGAAGGCGACCTGCCGACGCCCGATTTCATCACCCGCGCGGCCAGCGAGGCATTGCTCGCCGGCGAGACCTTCTACACCTGGACGCAAGGCATTCCGGCGCTCCGCGAAGAGATCGTCCGTTATTACCAGCGTCATTACGGACGTGACCTGTCGGTCGACAACATCTATGTCACCGGCTCCGGCATGCAGTCGATCGTGCTCGCCGTCCAGACCGTCGCCTCCGCCGGCGACGAGATCGTCTATCTTTCGCCCGCCTGGCCGAATGTCGTCAACGCCGTGACCGTGTCGGAAGCCAAGCCCGTCACCGTCGAACTCGGTTTTGCCGACGGCCGCTGGGTGCTCGACATCGACCGCCTGAAGGCGGCGATCACCCCGAAGACCAGCGCGCTTTTCATCAACTCGCCGTCCAACCCGACCGGCTGGACCGCCACGCACGACGATCTCAAGGCAATCCTCGACCTCGCCCGCAAGCATGGCCTCTGGATCATCGCAGACGAGATCTACGGCCTCTATTGTTTCGACGGCGCCCGCGCGCCCTCTTTCATGGACGTCATGGAGCCGGAAGACCGGATCATCTTCGCCAATTCCTTCTCAAAGAACTGGTGCATGACCGGCTGGCGGGTCGGCTGGATGGTGGCACCGGCCGAAATCGGCCAGACGCTGACCAACCTCATCCAGTATTCCACCTCTGGCGTCGCCCAGTTCATGCAGAAGGGCGCGATCGCCGCCCTCGAACAGGGCGACGACTTCGTCCGCACCAATATCGAACGGGCGCGAAAGTCCCGCGACATCCTCTGCGATGCGCTGATCGCCACCAACCGGGTGGAAACGCTGAAACCTTCCGGCGCCCTCTACGCCTTCCTGAAGATCGACGGCGTCACCGACAGCCGCGAGGAGGCCTTCAGGATCGTCGACAAAACCGGCGTCGGCCTTGCGCCGGGAACCGCGTTCGGCCCGGGCGGACAGGGCTTCATGCGCGCCTGTTTCCTGCGCGATCCGCTACAGGTCGAGGACGCGGCGAACCGGCTGAGCGATTACATCCGCAGCCGGTAATCCTCCGGAGCCCGATCCCGACGCCACATGACCAGAATTCTGTTGATCCTTGTCATCGCTTTGGCCGGCTTCGGTCCGGCCCGCGCCGAGGATGCCGAAGTCGAAGCCTGGGCCAAGGAGAAATGCGTGCGCTACGAACGCGCCTGGAACCGGGCCAAGGATTTTATCGGGCTCGAGGGTGTCAGCGACGACTTCATCAAGGGGAATGAAAAGTTCATCGCCGACGGCTGTTCGAGCGGTGCGGACGTCTGCCCGCACTCGCCCCAAGAGATCAAGCTCGCCAATACGCTGACCGTGGCGGCGATGAATTTCGGCACCGCGAGCAGCTTCCTGCCCTTCATCTGCCGCCAGCGGTAGAGCGCCCGGCGGCGGTCAGTCGCCGAAATCTTCGGCTGCCGCCGAACGGCCGCCGGCAATGATCTCGCGCTTGCCTACATGGTTGGCAGGCCCGACCAGGCCTTCCTGCTCCATGCGTTCGACCAGCGATGCGGCGCGGTTGTAGCCGACCGAAAGGCGACGCTGGATATAGGAGGTCGAGCACTTGCGGTCCTTCATGACGACCTTGACAGCCTTGTCGTAAAGCTCGTCGCTGTCGTCTCCGCCCATCGCGCTCTTGTCGAACACGGCTTCCTGGCTCGAAACGTCCTCGTCATCCTCGTCGTCTTCGTCCTCGGTGACCGTGCCGAGATAGTCCGGCCGCCCCTGCGTCTTCAGATGACGGACCACCAGTTCGACTTCGGCATCGGACACGAACGGGCCGTGGACGCGCGAAATCCGCCCGCCGCCGGCCATGTGCAGCATGTCGCCCTGGCCGAGCAGATGTTCCGCACCCTGCTCGCCGAGGATCGTGCGGCTGTCGATCTTCGAGGTGACCTGGAAGGAGATACGAGTCGGGAAGTTGGCCTTGATCGTGCCGGTGATGACGTCGACCGAGGGACGCTGGGTCGCCATGATCAGGTGGATGCCGGCGGCGCGCGCCATCTGCGCCAGCCGCTGGATCGCACCTTCGATATCCTTGCCGGCGACCATCATCAGGTCGGCCATCTCGTCGACGATGACCACGATGTAGGGCATCGGCGAGAGGTCCATCTCCTGCTCTTCGTAGAGGATCTCCCCGTTCTGCCGGTCGAAGCCCGCCTGGACGCTGACGGTGATGACTTCGCCCTTGTCGCGGGCGGCCGCGGCGCGCTGGTTGTAGCCGTCGATATTGCGCACGGCCAGCCGCGACATCTTCTTGTAGCGATCCTCCATCTCGCGAACCGCCCATTTCAGCGCCAGGACGGCCTTCTTGGGATCGGTCACGACAGGTGTCAGAAGGTGTGGGATACCGTCATAGACGGAAAGCTCCAGCATCTTCGGATCGATCATGATCAGCCGGCATTCTTCCGGCCGCAGCCGGTAGAGGAGCGACAGGATCATCGTGTTGATGGCGACCGACTTGCCCGAACCGGTGGTACCGGCAACGAGCAGATGCGGCATCTTGGCGAGTTCGGCGATCACCGGTTCGCCGCCGATCGTCTTGCCGAGGCAGAGCGCCAGCCGATGCTTGGTCTCCCAATAATCCTCGCACTCGATCAGCTCGCGGAAATAGACGGTCTCGCGGGTGGCGTTCGGCAGTTCGATGCCGATGACGTTGCGGCCGGGCACCACGGCGACGCGGGCAGACAGCGCCGACATCGAACGGGCGATATCGTCCGCAAGGCCGATGACACGCGAGGATTTGACACCCGGAGCCGGCTCGAATTCGTAGAGCGTCACGACCGGACCCGGCCGGACGTCGATGATCTCGCCGCGAATGCCGAAATCTTCCAGAATGCTTTCGAGCAGGCCGGCGCTCTGCTGCAGGGCATCCGGCTGCATCGCCTGGCCGCGTTCGCCCTGCGGCTCCTGCAGGAGCGAGATCGGCGGGAATTCATATTCCGCTTCCGGCGGACGCACGGTTCGCGGACGCGTGATTTCGGGCTGGACGGGAGCCGGTGGAATGATGACAGGTTCTGTGATCATGACAGGCGCGGGTACGACCACCTGCTCGACGGGAGCAGGTACGGATGCCACGACGGCCGGCGCCGCCTTGGCCCGCACCGCACGCTGCGGAGCAGGCTGGACGGGTGCGGCCGGTTCCGGTCTCGGAGACGGCGCGACGATCACGGTTCTGGCTGCGGTCCGGCGCGGCACTTCGCGATAGAGATCCGTGACGGGAGCGCCCGGCTGCGCCACGACGACCGGCAGTGCTTCCGCTTCGACCTGTGCTGCCTCGACCTCGATGACACCGGGTCTCTCAAGCTCGAACGGCATGGCGTCCCAGAAGGCGAAGTCGGAGATGGCGATGTCGTGGCGCGGTGCTGCGATGGTCGTGATCTCCTGAACCGGCTCGGGCTGCGAGACCACGGCCGTGCGGATTTCCGGCACATGGTAGCGCATCGTTGCCGCAAGCTGCTGAAGGCCTGCGATCTGTTCGAGCGGAGCGGCGGGCGGCGCATCGGCCACCGGCGAATCATGCGTGGCGGCCGTCAGAAACACCTCGGACGGGATCACCTCGATCGGAGCCGAAACCGGTGCCGGCTCCGCGACGGCCTCGACGGGAGCGGGCTTGCGGGAAAGCACGCTTTCGGGCGTGCGGGTGAACCGCACGTTCGGCGCCAGCCGGAACGCCGCCTGCCAGGGCGCCTGTTCCAGAACCGGCTGATTGAAATCGGCGAGGCTCTGCGGGGAACGAGCCTGCTGCGCCGCGTCGACGGTGTCGTCTTCGGCGTTGGGAAGGTCAGAACTCTGGGGATGATTATTGCGTGAGAACTGCATGGCTACCAGACGAGATACGGGAACGGCACATTCTCACAGGAAGTAGAAAATAAAGGTTAACCGGTTCTTTCCACGGGCGGGATGATGACATGAATTGATTGGCTGCGAGTAGCGCTTGCCAAGATTGCTGCACTGCGTCATTCCTATAAGGATGCCGGCACCCGATCTCACCATTCTGGTTATCGATGAAAATGCCATCCGCGCTTCCATCATCGAGGAAGGGCTGCGGGAGGCTGGGCATAGCAATGTCACGGTCATCCACGAGGTCCACGGGGTTGCCCGAATCATCGAGACGTCGAAGCCGGACGTCATCGTCATCGATATCGAAAACCCCAACCGCGACATGATGGAGCATCTGTTCCAGCTGACCCGCACCGTCAGCCGGCCGATTGCCATGTTCGTCGACCGGTCCGATACGGCCCTGATCGAGGCGGCGATGGAGGCGGGTGTCTCGGCCTATGTGGTCGACGGGCTGAAGAAGGAACGCGTCAAGGCGATCCTCGACATGGCCGTGAGCCGCTTCAACGCCTTCAGCCGGCTGCAGCGGGAACTGGCCGAGGCAAAGTCGGCGCTCGAGGAACGCAAGGTGATCGAGCGTGCCAAGGGGATACTGATGAAGATGCGGGGGCTTTCGGAAGAGGATGCCTTCGCGCTGCTGCGCCAGACCGCCATGAACGAGAAGAAGAAGATATCGGAAATCGCGCAAAGCGTGGTGACGGCCGCCGGCCTGTTGATGTGACGATGTCGAGTACCGAAATGTCCGGGAGAGAGCCGGAGTGAACATGATGACCAAGATCGACCGATCCGGAACCAATCTCGCCGCCCCCGTTCGCGCCAACGGCGAAGGGCCGAAAGTCCTGCGGGCCGGTTTCATTCCGCTGGTCGACGCTTCCGTGCTGATCGCCGCCGCAGAATTCGGTTTTGCCGCGAAGGAGGGACTGACGCTCGATCTGGTCAAGGACGTTTCCTGGGCCAATGTCCGCGACCGTCTCGCCTTCCGCCAGTTCGACATCGCCCACATGCTGTCGCCGATGCCGGTTGCCTCGATGCTCGGCCTCGGCTCCAATCCATCGCCGACCATCACGCCGTTTTCGCTCGGTCGCGGCGGCAATGCGATCACGCTCTCGACCCGCCTCTTCGACCGGATGCGCGAGACGGCCGGCCTTTCCGAGACCGCGGGCGCGCTGGAAAATGCGCAGGCGCTTGCGGCCGTGATACACAGCATGAAGGAGAATGCCGAGACCTTGCCGACGCTCGGCATGACCTATCCGTTCTCTTCGCACAACTACGAATTCCGCTACTGGCTCGCCGCCGGCGGCATCGACCCGGACCGCGACGTCAAGCTGGTCGTCGTGCCGCCGCCGCTGACCTCGGATGCGCTGGCAGCCGGCGCCATCGACGGTTTCTGCGTCGGCGCGCCGTGGAACATGGTCGCCTCCGAGCGCGGCGTCGGCCGCATCGTCGCCGCCAAGCAGGACATCTGGCCGTCGGCGCCGGAAAAGGTGATCGCCATGCGGCCGCAATGGGCCGAAAGCCACCCCGAGACCGTATCCCGCCTTATCGTCGCGCTCGATGCCGCGGCGCGCTGGTGCGACAGGGCCGAGAACCACGATGAGCTGGCGGAGGTCCTGGCTGGCCCGCGCTTCATCGGCGCCCCGGTCAATATCATCCGCCATGTGCTATCGGGCGAATTCAGCCTCGACGCCAAGGGCAACCGGCGCGTCATCAACGACTACTTCACCTTCCATCGCGGCTTTGCCAACTATCCGCGGCCAAGCCACGCCTTGTGGCTCTACAGCCAGATGATCCGCTGGGGCCAGGTGGAGTTCAGCGAGGACGGCTTGCGCGCCGCCGCCGCTGCTTATCGCCCCGATCTCTATCGAAGCGCGCTCGGCACCGGACCGGCGCAACCGGACATCGGCATCGAAGGCGACCGCGACGGCGACCGCTTCATGGACGGTCATGTTTTCGATCCTTCCGAGATGGCGACCTATGTCGGAAATTTCGCCGTCGGCAGCGCGCCCGCAGCCCATGCAGATCGTGACGAAATCTGAAAAGGCGGCTTGAGCTGCACAGCAATTGCGCGCACGCAATTTAGCACCCGCACAAAAATATTGCAATCGCACAGACTGCTGACAATTTAAGCCAAAAGTTTCACAGCAAAAATTCCATTTCATTTCAAAAAGATAAAGGTTTTTGCCAAAACTGGCACGGCGCTTGCTTATTAGAAATCGCCCCGGTCAACGGCGATTGGGGCAGATGAGCGCGCCATAAGCGCTTCCAAAGACATCGACGTCGCAAGGTTTTTGCTGCCCGGAAACTCCTCCCAGTTTCCGCAGGCTCAATCTCCAAGCGGCGTTTTTTTGTGCCTGAATTCCTAAGAACCAGCAGAGGGAACCTGCGCATGACCAAGCTTTTGACGAGCGGCATCACCCGCCGCCATCTGATCAAGACCACTGCCACCGCCGCTCTTGTCGGCGCCGTCAAGACCGCATTCCCGTCCGGCGCCTTCGCAGCCGGGGCCGGCCCGGAAGTCAAGGGCATCAAGCTCGGCTACATCGCGCTGACCGATGCAGCTCCGCTGATCGTCGCCAAGGAGAAGGGCATTTTCGAAAAGCACGGCCTGCCGGAAGTCGACGTCGCCAAGCAGGCTTCCTGGGGCGCGACCCGCGACAACCTCGTGCTCGGCGGTGCCGCGAACGGCATCGACGGCGCCCATATCCTCTCCCCGCTCCCCTATCTGATGCATACCGGCAAGGTGACCCAGAACAACAAGCCGGTGCCGATGGCGATCCTCGCCCGCCTCAACCTCGACAGCCAGGGCATCTCGGTTGCCAAGGAATATGCCGAGACCGGCGTGCAGCTCGACGCTTCCAAGCTGAAGGCGGCATTCGAGAAGAAGAAGGCCGAAGGCAAGGAAGTGAAGGCCGCCATGACCTTCCCGGGCGGCACCCACGACCTCTGGATCCGCTACTGGCTCGCCGCCGGCGGCATCGACCCGAACAAGGACGTCTCGACCATCGTCGTGCCGCCGCCGCAGATGGTGGCGAACATGAAGGTCGGCAACATGGACGTCTTCTGTGTCGGCGAGCCCTGGAACGAACAGCTCGTCAACCAGGGCATCGGCTTCACCGCGGCCACGACCGGCGAACTCTGGAAGGGCCATCCGGAAAAGGCGCTCGGCCTGCGCGCCGACTGGGTCGAGAAGAACCCGAATGCCGCCAAGGCATTGCTGATGGCCGTCATGGAAGCCCAGCAATGGGCTGACAGCATGGCCAACAAGGAAGAGATGGCCGACATCCTCGGTCGCCGCCAATGGTTCAACGTGCCTCCCAAGGACGTGCTCGGCCGCCTGAAGGGCGACATCAACTACGGCAACGGCCGCATGGCCCATGGCACCGATCTCTACATGAAGTTCTGGAAGGACGGCGCCTCCTATCCGTTCAAGAGCCACGACGCCTGGTTCATGGCCGAGAACATCCGCTGGGGCAACCTGCCGGCCAGCACCGACATCAAGGCGCTGGTCAACCAGGTGAACCGCGAGGACATCTGGCGCGACGCCGCCAAGGATCTCGGCGTCGCCGCAGCCGACATCCCGGCGTCTTCGTCGCGCGGCAAGGAAACCTTCTTCGACGGCAAGGTCTTCGATCCGGAAAACCCCTCGGCCTATCTCGACAGCCTTTCCATCAAGGCGACGTCCTGATTTCCCCACCTCCGGCGCGTGGACGCACGCGCCGGCCTTTTCCCTTTCTAAGGAGCGCGCCGATGACCGCCCTGGCAAAAAAAGAAAAAGTTTCCGCAGTCGCTGCCGCAAAGCCGGCGGCAAATATCGTTCCCTTTTCCGGCAAGCCCGTTTCCAGGATCGATTTCAGGCAGATCGGCAAAACGACGCTGCGCAACGTGGTGCCACCGCTTGTCGTGCTGGCGCTGATCCTGCTCGTCTGGCAGGTCCTCTGTTCGTCGCCGGGTGCCTCGCTCCCCTCGCCCCACGTGGTCTGGCAGGAAAGCTACGACCTGATCGTTTCGCCGTTCTTCTACAACGGTTCGCAGGATATCGGCCTGGGGTTGCGCGTATTCGTCTCGCTGCAGCGTGTCGCCTACGGTTTCGGCCTCGCCGCCGTGACCGGCGTCATCGTCGGCGCGATCATCGGTCAGTCCGTCTGGGCGATGCGCGGCCTCGACCCGATCTTCCAGGTGCTGCGCACCGTGCCGCCGCTCGCCTGGCTGCCGCTGTCGCTCGCCGCCTTCCAGGACTCCAACCCCTCGGCGATCTTCGTGATCTTCATCACCTCGATCTGGCCCGTCATCATCAACACTGCCGTCGGCGTGCGCAACATCCCGCAGGATTACCGCAACGTCGCGCAGGTGCTGAGGCTCAATCAGATCGAGTTCTTCTTCAAGATCATGCTGCCCTCCGCCGCGCCGTACATCTTCACCGGCCTTCGGATCGGGATCGGCCTCTCCTGGCTGGCGATCGTCGCGGCCGAAATGCTGACCGGCGGCGTCGGCATCGGCTTCTTCATCTGGGACGCGTGGAACTCCTCGCGCCTGCCCGACATCATCGTCGCCCTCGCCTATATCGGCGTCGTCGGCTTCGCCCTCGACAAGCTGGTTGCCGCACTCGGCAAGCTCGTCACCCGCGGCGCAATGGCCAGCTAAGGAGCCGACTTATGAACGCCTATCTCAAGCTCGACCATATCGACAAATATTTCGACCGCGGCGGCAGCCGTGCCGAGGTGCTGAAAGGCATCAACCTGACGATCGGCAAGGGCGAGTTCGTCTCGATCATCGGCCATTCCGGCTGCGGCAAGTCCACGCTGCTCAACCTCATCGCCGGCCTGACGCCCGTTTCGGCAGGGGCTGTCCTGCTCGAAAACCGCGAGGTCAACGCGCCGGGTCCGGAACGCGCCGTCGTTTTCCAGAACCATTCGCTGCTGCCCTGGCTGACGGTCTATGAAAACGTCAATCTGGCCGTCTCAAAAGTCTTCGGCCGCACCAAGAGCCGGACCGAACGGCATGAATGGGTCATGGCCAATCTCGACCTCGTCCAGATGGCCCATGCCAAGGACAAGCGTCCGGCCGAGATCTCGGGCGGCATGAAGCAGCGCGTCGGCATTGCCCGGGCGCTCGCCATGGAGCCGAAGATCCTGCTGCTCGACGAGCCCTTCGGCGCGCTCGACGCGCTGACCCGCGCCCATCTCCAGGACGCGGTCATGGAGATCCATTCGCGCCTCGGCAACACGATGGTGATGATCACCCACGATGTCGACGAGGCCGTGCTTCTGTCCGACCGCATCGTGATGATGACCAACGGCCCCGCCGCCAAGATCGGCGAAGTGCTGGACGTCACCATCCCCCGGCCGCGCAACCGCATCGAGCTCGCCTCCGACCGGACATATCTCAAGTGCCGCGAGGCAGTCCTGAAATTCCTCTACGAACGCCACCGCTTCGTCGAAGCCGCGGAGTAACAACCATGACAGAAAAACTCATCATCATCGGCAATGGCATGGCGCCGGGACGCATGCTCGAACACCTCTTCGAACAGGCGCCCGGCCGCTACGAAGTCACGATCTTCAACGCCGAACCGCGCGTCAACTACGACCGCATCATGCTCTCGCCGGTTCTTTCCGGCGAAAAGAGCTTCGAGCAGATCGTTATCCACGGCGACGGCTGGTACATCGACCACGGCATCACCCTCTACAAGGGCCACAAGATCGTCGCGATCGACCGTGCCGCCAAGACCGTCACCTCCGATCATGGCGTCACCGAGAGCTACGACAAGCTGGTGATCGCCACCGGCTCCGTGCCCTTCATCATTCCGGTACCCGGCAAGGACCTGCCGGGCGTCATCACCTATCGTGACCTCGACGACGTGCAGGCCATGCTGCTTGCCGCCCAGTCGCGCGAAAAGGCGATCGTCATCGGCGGCGGCCTGCTCGGTCTCGAAGCAGCCGCCGGCCTTGCCCAGCGCGGCATGGACGTGACCGTCCTGCACGTGATGCCGACGCTGATGGAGCGCCAGCTCGATCCGGCCGCCGGTTACCTGCTGCAGAAAGCCGTCGAGGAACGCGGCATCAAGGTGATCTGCAAGGCCAATACCAAACAGATCATCGGCAATGGCAAGGTCGAGGGCGTCGAACTCGACAACGGCACGATCATTCCGGCGACCCTGGTGGTCATGGCCGTCGGCATCCGCCCGAGCGCCGGTCTCGCCAAGGATGCCGGGCTCGCGGTCAATCGCGGCATCGTCGTCGATGCCGGCATGCAGACCTCGGACGGCGACATCTATTCGATCGGCGAATGCGCCGAAGTGGGCGGCATGGTCTATGGCCTCGTCGCACCGCTCTACGAGATGGCCCGCGTCGCCGCGGCGCATCTGGCCGGCGATACCAAGCCCGCCTTCGTGCACTCCGATACACCGACCAAGCTCAAGGTCACCGGCATCGATCTCTATTCGCTCGGCGACTTCGCCGATGGCGACGACCGGCAGGAAATCGTGCTCCGCGATGCCACCGCCGGTATCTACAAGCGCCTCGTTCTGAAGGACAACCGCATCATCGGCACCGTCCTTTACGGCGAGACCTCCGACGGTGCCTGGTTCAACGACCTGAAGAAGAAGGCGACCGACATTTCCGACATGCGCGACACGCTGATCTTCGGCCAGGCCTATCAGGGAGGGTCTCCGCTGGACCCTATGGCGGCCGTTGCAGCCTTGCCGGATGATGCGGAAATCTGCGGCTGCAACGGCGTCTGCAAGGGCAAGATCACCTCGACCATCACCGCCAAGGGCCTGACATCGCTGGACGACGTGCGCGCCCACACCAAGGCGTCCGCCTCCTGCGGCACCTGCACCGGCCTCGTCGAACAGCTGATGGCCCTGACATTAGGTGACGCCTACAACCCGAAGGCCGTGCAGCCGATGTGCACCTGCACCGAGCTCGGCCATGACGACGTCCGCCGCCTGATCAAGGCGAAGGGCCTGAAAACCATCCCCGCCGTCATGCAGGAACTAGAGTGGAAGACCTCCTGCGGCTGCGCCAAATGCCGCCCGGCGCTCAACTACTACCTCGTCTGCGACTGGCCGGACGAATATGCCGACGACTACCAGTCGCGCTTCATCAACGAACGCGTCCACGCCAACATCCAGAAGGATGGCACCTATTCGGTCGTGCCGCGCATGTGGGGCGGCGTCACCAATTCGCAGGAACTGCGGGCGATCGCCGACGTGGTCGACAAGTTCGAGATCCCGATGGTGAAGGTCACCGGCGGCCAGCGCATCGACCTTCTCGGCATCGAAAAGGAAGACCTGCCGGCGGTCTGGGCCGATCTCGGCAAGGCGGGCTTCGTCTCCGGCCAGGCCTATGCCAAGGGGCTGCGCACGGTAAAAACCTGCGTCGGTTCCGACTGGTGCCGCTTCGGCACCCAGGATTCG
Source organism: Neorhizobium sp. 2083 (assembly GCF_031455615.1). Lineage (NCBI taxonomy): Bacteria > Pseudomonadati > Pseudomonadota > Alphaproteobacteria > Hyphomicrobiales > Rhizobiaceae > Neorhizobium > Neorhizobium sp. 2083. Next base: position 923,775 of record NZ_JAVDTC010000002.1, read on the forward strand.
ACGGGTCTCGGCATCCGCATCGAGAAATTCATGTGGGGTTCCTGGACGCCGGCCAAGCTGAAGCTGGCCGTCTCCGGGTGTCCGCGCAACTGCGCCGAGGCAACCTGCAAGGACATCGGCGTCATCTGCGTGGACTCAGGGTTCGAGATCCATTTCGCAGGCGCCGCAGGCCTCGACATCAAGGGCACGGAAGTGCTCGGGCTGGTGAAGACCGAGGACGAGGCGCTCGAATACATCGTCGCGCTCACGCAGATGTACCGCGAACAGGGCCGTTACCTGGAGCGCATCTACAAATGGGCAAAGCGCGTCGGCCTCGACGAGATCCGCCGGCAGATCATGACCGATACGGAGAAGCGCCAGGCCTATTACGAGCGCTTCGTCTTCTCCCAGAAATTCGCCCAGGTCGATCCCTGGTCGGAGCGCGTCTCCGGCAAGGACAAACACGAGTTCAAACCGATGGCGACGGTCGGTTATTCGCACGCAGCCGAGTGAGGAGAGAAACATGAACTGGATCGCAATCGGCAAGCTCACCGACATTCCGCTGCGGGGCGCACGCTGCGTGAAGACCCCGCAAGGCAAGATCGCCGTGTTTCGCACGGCCGCCAACGAGGTCTTCGCCATCGAGGATCACTGCCCTCACAAGGGCGGGCCGCTCAGCCAGGGCATCGTCCACGGCACCTCGGTCACCTGCCCGCTGCACAACTGGGTGATTTCGCTCGAAACCGGCAAGGCGCTCGGCGCCGACGAAGGTTCGGTCCGCACCATCCGGCTCGAACTGCGCGGCGAAGACATCTTCATGGCCCTCGAAGAACAGCTGGCCGCCGCCGAATAACCGGCGCGGCCATTTCAGACGACTAAGCTCTAGGGAGACGAGAAAAAAATGTCCTATGTCACACCGACGGAATTCGTGACGAAGATGATCGACGCCGGCGAGGCGAAGATCTTCATGTCCACGCGCGATACGCTGATCAGGGCCTTCATGGCGGGCGCGATCCTTGCGCTTTCCGCCGCCTTCGCCGTGACCATCACGGTGCAGACCGGCAATGCGCTTGCCGGCGCAATCCTCTTTCCGGTCGGCTTCTGCCTCCTCTATCTGATGGGCTTCGATCTCCTGACGGGCGTCTTCACGCTGTCTCCCCTCGCGCTGATCGACAGACGGCCGGGAGCGACCGCCGGGGGCGTGCTGCGCAACTGGACACTGGTCTTCATCGGCAACTTCGCCGGTGCCTTCCTGGTTGCCGTGATGATGGCGATCATCTTCACCTTCGGCTTCAGCGAGGCGCCGAACGAGGTTGGTCAGAGGATCGGCCATATCGGCGAGGGCCGCACGCTCGGATATGCCGCCCATGGCGCGGCGGGCATGCTGACGCTCTTCATCCGCGGCGTTCTCTGCAACTGGATGGTTTCGACCGGCGTCGTCGCCGCGATGATGTCGACCTCGGTGTCCGGCAAGGTCATCGGCATGTGGATGCCGATCATGCTCTTCTTCTATATGGGCTTCGAACATTCCATCGTGAACATGTTCCTTTTCCCGTCGGGCCTGCTGCTCGGCGGCAAGTTCTCGATCATGGATTACCTGATCTGGAACGAGATCCCGACCGTCATCGGCAATCTCGTCGGCGGCCTCACCTTCGTCGGCCTGACGCTCTACTCGACCCATGGCCGCAAGAGCGGCAAGCAGAGCGCGCCGGCTGGCCGCATCGGCGCTCCTGCCGTCGTTCCGGCGGAGTAAGCTCATGGGGGCCGGTGTTCTGGAAACGGAAATGCAGGCGGGTGGAACCACCACCACCAGGACGACCTGCCCCTATTGCGGCGTCGGCTGCGGCGTCATCGCGACAGTGGCGGGTGACGGCGCCGTAACGGTGAAGGGCGACCCCGAGCATCCGGCCAATTTCGGCCGGCTCTGCTCGAAAGGTTCAGCACTCGCCGAAACCATCGATCTCGACGGACGCATCCTCTTGCCCGAAATCCATGGTCGGCAAACGGACTGGAGCGAGGCGCTCGATCTCGTCGCAGCGAAATTTTCCGAAACCATAGCCGAGCACGGGCCCGATTCCGTCGCCTTCTACGTCTCCGGCCAGTTGCTGACCGAAGACTATTACGTCGCCAACAAGCTGATGAAGGGCTTCATCGGTTCGGGAAATATCGACACCAATTCAAGGCTTTGCATGTCGTCCTCCGTCGCCGGCCACCGCCGCGCCTTCGGATCCGACACCGTGCCCGGCACGTACGAGGACATCGAACTTGCCGATCTGGTGATCCTGACCGGCTCCAATCTCGCCTGGTGCCATCCGGTGATCTACCAGCGGCTGGCCGCCGCCAAGGCCGCGCGGCCGGGCATGAAGATCGTCGTCATCGATCCGCGCCGGACGATGACCTGCGATATCGCCGACCTGCATTTAGGAATCAGGCCGGATGGCGACGTGGCCCTGTTCATGGGCCTGCTTGCCCATCTGGCGCAAGGCCCGGCGATCGACCAGAACTATATCGGCGCGCATACGCAAGGGTTTGGCGAAGCCTTCGCCGCCGCCGCCGCGCTCCCGTTCACCGAACTCATGGGACGCACCGGCCTTCCCGCCATGCAGATCCGCGAATTCTTCCACCTGTTCGAGACGACCGAAAAGGTCGTCACCTGTTACAGCCAGGGCGTCAACCAGTCGGCGTCGGGCACGGACAAGGTCAACGCCATCATCAACTGCCATCTGGCGACCGGCCGTATCGGGCGTCCGGGCATGGGCCCGTTCTCCCTGACCGGCCAGCCGAACGCCATGGGCGGCCGCGAGGTCGGCGGTCTCGCCAACATGCTTGCCGCGCATATGGCGATCGAAAACGCCGAGGATCGCGACCGGGTGCAGCGTTTCTGGGCCTCGCCGCGGGTCGCCGACAAGCCGGGCCTGAAGGCCGTCGACATGTTCCGCGCCGTCGCCGACGGGCGGATCAAGGCGCTGTGGATCATGGCCACCAACCCGGTGGTTTCGATGCCGGACGCCGATGCGGTCGAGGCCGCCATCAAGGCCTGTCCCTTCGTGGTTGTCTCGGACATCCTTCGCGACACCGACACCGCCCGCCACGCGCATGTTCTCCTGCCGTCGCTCGGCTGGGGCGAAAAGGACGGCACCGTCACCAATTCGGAGCGCCGCATCTCCCGCCAGCGCTGGTTTCTGTCCGCGCCCGGCGAGGCCAGGGCCGACTGGTGGCAGATGGCGGAAGTCGGCCGCCGGATGGGCTTTGCCGGTTTCGACTATCAAACGCCCGCCGATATTTTTGCCGAGCATGCGGCTCTTTCCGCCTTCGAGAATGACGGCAGCCGGGATTTCGATATCGGTGCCTGCGTCGGAATCGGCGAAGAAGGGTACGATGCGTTGACGCCCTTCCAATGGCCGGCACTGCTGGAGAATACCCCCCTCTGGCCTCCCGGCGTTCGGCGCTGCGATCGATCCAGCGAATCCATCGCAGCGCCGAACGCCGGCAGGGCAGAGGGGGGTGGCGACAAGCGCTTCTTCGCGAATGGGGACTTCTATCACCCGGATCGCAAGGCACGTTTCGTCCCGGTCCAGGCGCCAGCCACCGACCGCACCAATGAAAAATACCCGCTGACCTTGAACACGGGCCGCATCCGCGACCACTGGCATACGATGACCCGCACGGCCAAAAGCGCCCGGCTTTCCGGCCATATCGCCGAGCCCTTCGCGGAAATTCACCCCCAGGATGCGATGCAGCTCGGCATTCGCGGCGCCGGCCTGGTCGAACTCGAAAGCCCGCATGGCAGCGCGATCGTCCGCGCCCTCCTCACCGAACGCCAGGCGCGCGGAAATATCTTCGTTCCGATGCACTGGAACGACCAGTTTGCCGCCAAGGCCCGTATCGATGCACTGGTCGCGCCCGTCACCGACCCGTTTTCCGGCCAGCCGGCCTCGAAGAACGTTGCGATTGCCGCCAAACCCTTCACCGCGTCCTTCTACGGCTTTGCGGTCTGCGCCTCGAAGCCCGAAAACCCGCAGGCGGATTATTGGGCGCTCGCCAAGGCCGATGGTGGCTGGCGGATCGAACTGGCCTTCGCGGACTTGGCCGAGGACTGGGTGGCGTGGTGCCGGACCGCCTTCAGCATTCCGGCCGGGATCGAGCCGCTCGGTTATGCCGACCATCAATCCGGCGACCTGCGCCTCGCCTTCTTCGAGGGCGGAAAGCTGCTCGCCGCGCTTTTCCTGGCGAACGAGCCGGTCGCCGTCGCACGCAACTGGGCGATCGGCCAACTCGTCATCGAACACGCCGACCTGCGCAAGCGCTTCGCGATCGTTGCCGGCCGTCCCGGCGCCGATCAGCCGGACCCCGGCGCCACCGTCTGTTCCTGTTTCTCGGTCGGCGTCAACCGGATCATCGGCGCCGTGCGAGGCGGCTGTCACAGCGTCGAGGCGGTCGGGAAAGAAACCAATGCCGGTACCAATTGCGGCTCCTGCCGCGCCGAAATCAGGGGGATCATCGATGGATGTCTTGCAGCAGCCGCGGAATGAAGTGCCCGCCCGCATGGCGCCGCTGGCAAAGCTCCCGGTCTTCTGGGCGCTCGAAGGCCGGCGCGTCATCGTTGCCGGCGGATCGGATGCCGCAGCCTGGAAAGCCGAATTGCTCGCCGCCTGCGGTGCGCAGGTGCATGTCCATGCGGAAGAACTCTCCGAGACTTTCGAGAGGCTGATCGGGCGCGGCGCGGAACATCCGCAGGGCGAATTCATCCATCACCCGCAGGCGTGGAACGCTTCGATTTTCGAAGGCGCTGCGATTGCGATCGGCGACTGCGAGGATGAGAACGAGGCGGAAAGCTTCTTCCGGGCCGCCCGCGCAGCCGGTGTGCCGGTCAACGTCATAGACAAGCCGGCTTTCTGCCAGTTCCAGTTCGGCTCGATCGTCAACCGCTCGCCGGTCGTTGTGTCGATCTCGACCGATGGCGCAGCCCCGATCCTCGCTCAGGCGATCCGCCGCCGTATCGAAACCCTGCTGCCGGCCTCATTGAAAAGCTGGGCGGAACTCGCCCAGTCACTGCGGGAAAAAATCAATGACCGCCTGGCGCCTGGCCCCCAGAGACGCGCCTTCTGGGAACGTTTCGTCGACCGCGCCTTCGGCAGCGAACCGGGATCGGAGAGCGAAACCGCGATCCTCGCCGATGCTGGCCGCGTGGCAGCATCTTCGGCTGAAAAAGGCCGCGTCACCCTCGTCGGGGCAGGCCCGGGCGATGCGGAGCTCCTGACGCTGAAGGCGGTGCGCGCGCTGCAGGCGGCCGACGTCATCCTGTTCGACGACCTCGTCTCCGACGAAGTACTGGAACTCGCGCGCCGCGAGGCCAAACGCATGCTGGTCGGCAAGCGCGGCGGCCGGGTGAGCTGCCGCCAGGAAGACATCAACGACATGATGGTGAAGTTCGCCCGCGCCGGCAAACGCGTGGTCCGCCTGAAATCCGGCGATCCGATGGTCTTCGGCCGCGCCGGCGAGGAGATCGAGTGCCTGGAGCGGTCGGGCATCCCGGTCGATGTGGTGCCGGGCATCACCTCGGCCAGCGCCATGGCTTCGCGGCTCGGTGTGTCCCTCACCCATCGCGACCATGCGCAGGGCGTCCGTTTCGTCACCGGTCATTCGCGAAAGGGCGCGCTGCCCGACAATCTCGACTGGAAAAACCTCGCCGATCCCCGGACCACGACCATCTATTACATGGCGGGACGCACCGCGGGCGAGATCGTCGGCAAGCTCACGGATGCCGGGATGACGCACGACATGCCGGTCGTGATCGTCAGCGCGGTGACCCGGCCGAACGAACAGCGCTGGGCCGGACCGCTGAACCAAATGGCTGCGGCCATGGCAAAGATCGGCGTCGACGAACCGGTGCTGATCGGCATCGGCCACGTATTCCGCAGGGCCGATATCGCCGGCTGCGCTGACCGGAACGACCAGATCGCGGCGAGCGCCTGAAAAAAGGGGCGGATGAAACCGCCCCTTTCCGTGAAAGTTCACCGCGGCGCGGACGCCGAACCTTCCTTGTAATAGGAGACGTAGCTGCTGTGCAGCCGCTCCGGCGCGCCCGGATCCGCATAACGATGCAGCTCCGACATCTCCGTCTTGTTGAGGATCACCCCGACCGTTTTCGACGCGATCTGCGGTTCGGACCGGATGACCGACTGCACCGCCTTGGCGGGCGTCACGCCCCATTCGGTGACGAAGACGAAGCCGTCGACATAGGGTTCGAAGGCCTTGGCGTCGATCACCGGGATGAGCGGCGCCAGATCGACGACGATGACGTCGAACGTGTCCTTGATGCTCTCCAGGAAATGGCTCATGCCGGAGGAAGCGAGAAGTTCGCTCGTATGGGCGAGCTGCTTGCTGCGCGTCGTCATCGGCAGGATCGTCAGGCGCGAGCGGCGATCGACGCGCGCGGCACTGGTCCATGGCGTCTTCTGCAGCACCACCTCGATCAGCCCGACCTCCGGTTCGGAGGCCAGCATGCGGCTGAGGCCGGGATTGCGCAGGTCGGCGTCGATCACCAGCGTCCGCACGCCCGTCGAGGCGATCAGTCCGGCGAAATTGGCCGCGACCATGGATTTACCCTCGCCCGGCAGGCAGGAGACCACGCCGATGACCCGGCATTTCCGCTCCTGCAGCATGATATCGCAGGCGAGCTTGGCGTTGCGCAGCGTCTCGGCGAACTGGGACCGCGGCGCTTCCACCGCAACCCGCATCAACCGCCGGAACGAGATCGGATTGCCGGGAGGAGCGGCGGCCGCCTCGGCCTCGGTCGGTGCCGGCGGCGGCGTTTCCTCGGCACTGGCGCCGCTCACCTTCGGCAGGTAGCCGAGGAAGCGCAGGCCCAGCTTCTCCTGCACGTCATCGCCGGTGCGGAAGAACCGCTCGCGGAATTCGAGCAGCGTCGCCGCCGCCCCGCCGATCAGCAGACCGAGCACGATGGAGAGCGCCATGGTCAGCGTCTTGCGCGGGCTGGATGGAGCGGTCGGCAGGCCGGCGTCGGAGATCACGCGCGCCTTGGCGATCGGGAAGGATTGCCGCTGGGTCGCTTCTTCGAAACGGCCGAGATAGCTTTCATAGAGCGTCTTCAGCGCCGCCGCCTTCTGCTCCAGCTCGCGCAGCTGGACCATCGAGACATTCGCCAGCGAATTGCGGCCTGCAACCCGCTCGATACTGTCGCGCAGCGACTTTTCGCGCGAACTCGCCACTTCGAATTCGTTGCGGAAACTGCCGGTCAACTGCTGCAGTTCCCGGAAGATCTGCTGCGAGAGATCGCTCTTTTCCGCCTTGAGCGCGACCGCCTGCGGATGGTTCGCACCGAACTGCTGGATAATCCCCTGCTCGCGGTCGGAGATGTTGATATACCGCTTGCGCAGGTCCTGAATGACCGTGTTGTCGGTATCGCGGGCCGAAATGACGGCGTTCTGAACCGCCGCGTCCGGCCCCTTGTCGATGATCGCCTGATATTGGTTGTAGCGTGCCGAGGCCGTCGCCGCATCAGCCTGCGCAACGATCAGCTGGCTGTTGAGATCCGAAAGCTGCTGGGTCGACAGGAGTTCGCCGCGGGGGGATACGAGGTTGTGCTCGGTCTTGTACTGCTCGACGGCAAGTGCCGCCTGCTGCGAACGGCTGTTGAGGTCGTTCAGTCGCTCCTGCAGCCAGAGCGAAGCCCGCTCCGTCGCATCGAAATTGGCGTTGAGCTGTTCCGTCAGATAGGAATCGGCATAGGTCTTGGCGATCGTCGCGGCAAGCTGCCGGTCCGGCGAACGGAAAGACAATGCGATCACCGAACTGCGGCCGGTGCGCTCCACGGTCAGCGATTGCTGCAGGACGGCCGCGGCCTTTTCACGCCGACCCATCCGCACGCTCTCTTCCGAAGGCGGCGGACTACCGGGCGTCAAGAGCGCGACGACGCTGCTGATGGCGCTCTTGGCAAGATCGATCGGCGATTGCGGGGGATTGACCACGGCCTCGTTCTGATCGAGCTGCGCCTTGTCCACCACCCTCAGGGCCAGCGCCTTGGATTTCAAGATTTCGACCGCGCTCGACATGCGGTTGTCGATCTGCTGCGCCGTCTGGCTGTCCGGCGGGTCGTCGGCATAACGCGAAAGGTTTTCGTCGACCAGGATCTGCGTCATGGCGGTGTAGATCGGCTGGGCCATCACGAGATAAAGCCCGGCGAGGGCAATGGTCGCGATGAGGCAGACGACGATGACGCCCGAACGACGGATCGCAGCCGCCCAGAGCTTGTCGAGATCGATGAACGTGTCGTTATCCCGCGTTTCGCTCGGAAATATCGTTCTCGGCCTGAAGTTTACCTGATCCATAGGGCTCACTTTCTGGAGCTTGAGGCGGCGGATGGCAGAATTGGCCGCCATCCGCCTTGGATGATTTTAACGCTCGTTACGCAGCTTTGACCCGGGTCTCGTGCGACATCATCAATTGCTTGATGGAGGCGTAGATCTCGGCCCCCATGTCCTGGCGAAGCATGGCGAAGGCGACATTGGCTTCGATGAAGCCGCGCTTGCTGCCGCAATCGAACGTGCGTCCCTGATAGGGATGCGCATGGAACGGCTGGACCTGCGCCAGCTTGTGCATGCTGTCCGTCAGCTGGATTTCGTTGCCGGCGCCGCGTTCCTGGCGGGCCAGCAATTCGAAGATTTCCGGCTGCAGGATATAGCGCCCATTCAGGTAATAGTTGGACGGCGCCTCCGCAGGTTTCGGCTTTTCCACCATTCCCGTCACCTCGAAACCATGCGGCACGTTTCGGCCGACACCGACGATGCCGTAGCTCGACGTCTCTTCGGGCGCGCATTCCTCGACCGCAAACACATTGCCGCCGACCTCTTCGTAGAGATCCATCAGGCCCGCCATGCAACCCTGCGATCCGTAGGAGACCATGTCGGGCAGAAGCAGGGCGAAGGGTTCGTTGCCCACCAGTTCGCGGGCGCACCAGACCGCGTGGCCAAGCCCGAGCGGTACCTGCTGGCGCGTATAACTGACGGTGCCGGCGACCGGCAGCATCTTTTCGAGCTGGGTGACCTGCACGGTCTTGCCGGAACGGGTCAGCGTCGCCACGAGTTCCGGCGCGCTGTCGAAATAGTCCTCGATTGCGGTCTTGTTGCGGCTGGTCACGAAGATGATATTCTCGATTCCCGCCTGCATGGCTTCGTCGACCGCATACTGCACGACAGGCCGATCGACGATCGTCAACATCTCCTTCGGCATGGCCTTGGTGGCCGGCAGGAACCGAGTGCCGTTGCCTGCGACGGGAATCACCGCCTTTCGAACTGGTCTTTTCATGTCCATTCCTTCGTCCTTTCTGAGGGCGCCCCGCCCTGTTGATCGGATTTTCAGTTGACGTCGGCCGTTCTCACCAGCCGACGCATGCGGACGGCGATCGGCATGCGCAGAAGTCGGAGCGCACGCGGGTTTTCGATCGCCGTTTTCAGGAAGCCGCCGACGGAACCTTTCTTGATTTCGTCGACAAGCGTGAGAAATGATCCCGCTTCGAGAATGCTGCGGGTGCGTTTTCGCTGGGCGGCCATGGCCTTCGCATCCAGTTTGTAGCGGGCAAGGAAGGCACTGTCGGTGGCCAGCATCGCATCGAGATGGCTCTGTTCGAGCACCCGCGAGATCGAGCCCTGGCGCAGATGATAGACATAGCCGATGTCAGGCACGATCGCGCAGCGGGCGCCACTCGCCAGCGCCGACGCGAGCAGCAGATAGTCTTCGCCGACCCGCAGCGTCTCGTCGAAGCGCAAGCCGTGGCTCTCCAGAAACGCGCGCTCGAAGATCGGCTTCATGTAGCCGAAGTTGAAGGTCGACTGGAAAATCACGTTCGAGCCGATGAAATCGGCGAGCGTCATCACCCCGCGCCGCTTGAGCTCCTGCCTGGAGAACATGGCGTGCGGTTCGCCGCGATCGAACGGGATGACGTCGAGATTGTCGACCACGATCTGCGCCGCGGCCGCTTCCGCCCGTTCCAGCATGGCCAGAAGCCTGGCGGGATAGATCGTGTCGTCGGAATCGAGAATGGCGATCCAACGGCCACGAGCTGCGGCAAGCCCGGCATTGCGGGCGGCGGCCGGCCCGCCATTGACCGCCTGGGCGATGAGCCTGACCCGCTGATCCGAATAGCCTTCGGCGATGGCCCGGGTTCCGTCCGTCGAACAATCGTCGACGACGATGACTTCGAGCGTCACGCCGATCTGCGCAAGCGCGCTGTCGATGGCGCGCGCAAGCGTTTCCTCCGCGTTATAGGCGGCGATCACGAAGCTCACGTCCGGCTGAAAATCCGGGGACTGCAGATCATTCAGGGTCATAGGGCTTCGGCGGCTCCGTATTGGCGGATCTCGCGAATGCCGAGCGTGCCCGAGACCGCACCGGCATGGAGTGCGGCGCGAAGGGCATAGCGGATGCGGGTCACCGGAGAGGGCATGGTAACCGCCGTCAGCGCCAGGCAATAAACGAGCTTCAGGCAGGCAAGGCCCGTCTGCTTGAGGCGGCCGAGACCGGAATTCTTGGCCGCGAGAATGCGCCCGTGCGTCTGGCCGGACCGGAACCTGCGCTTGGCGAGCCAGGAAAAACTCGCGCGCTTTTCGGGAACCAGTTCCTCTACCATCGCATCCGACGCGAATTCGATCCGCCCGCCGGCATCGGTCAGCGCGGTGAAGAAATGCGTGTCCTCGCCGCCGCTCTGGCCGAGCGACAGCGCGAACCTGCGGCCCGCAACGGCCGGTGAGCGCAGGTCAAGGAGGGTATTGCAGGTATAACCGGTCCTGATCTGCCCGCCGACCCAGACCGGCATGGTCGAGTGGAAATCGCCCTTGCGCATCCAATCGGCGCTCTGCGTTCCGTAGACCGCTCTCACCGGGCCCAGAACCGCATCCGCTCCGGTCCGTTTCGCCACGGATACCAGCCCGACCAGCCATTGTGGCTCCGCCGTCTCGTCGTCGTCGATGAAGGCGAGGTAATCCGCATCGCTTTCGGCGAGGCAGGCATTGCGGGCGATCGAGATGTTCGATTTCGGGCAATGCACGTAGCGGATCGGGAACGGCGAGCGTTCCCGCAAGTCGTCCACCAGCCCGCTTGCGCTCGGACCCGCGTCGTTGTCGGCGACGATCAGGCGCAGTTGCGCGCCCGCCGGAACGGCGATTTCGAAGAGCGAGGCCAGCGTCTCGGCCAGTTCCGGCCGCCGATAGGTGCAGATGCCGATATCGATGCGGATCGGCTTTTCCTCTGCCGTCATCAAGCGGCCCTCCGTGGGCGGATGCCGATCAGTTCCAGCCAGAAGCCTGCCGACCAGGCGAAATGCATGATCATCGCCGAAAGCGAGGCAAGCGGGCCATAGGGGTTCTTCTGCCCGACCGCGAGCCAGAACCCGTAGCCGATGCAGGCGACAGCCCAGATCGCCATCGGCAAGGCCGCCCACCAATAGAGAAGCGCAAGCAGCGCCCCGACGACGACAGGAGCCACCGCAAGCGGGACCGCCTGCCGGAGCTTCGGGATCGAGCGGTGCTTGATCAGGTTCTTCGCCCGGCCGCGGCCATAGGCAAGATATTGCCGGAAGAGTGCCGGGGCGCTCGAACGCGGATAATAGGTCATGTAGGTCTTAGCAGTCATCCAGATGCGGAAAGCGCCGGCGCGAAGCCGGAAATCCAGCTCGGCATCCTCGTTATGGCTGAAGCTTTCGTCATACCCCCCGACGGCCCGGAAAGCCGAAATCCGCATCAGCGCATGGTGGCCGTGATCGACCCATTCGCCGCCGCCGCCGGCGCGATGTTTCGAACCGCCATTGCCGAGCTTGGAATTCTGCGCCACCGCGGTCGCCTTCTGGAAAGTGCCGAAGCCGACCGTCTCCATGCCGACCACGACGGAATCGGCGTCCATGTCGATCGCCTCCTGCAGCAGCGTGCGGCAGTAGTCGTCGGGATAGTCTCCATGCGCGTCGATGCGGATGAGAAAGTCCCGGTCGTCGCCGAAACGATCGACCGCGAGGTTGATGGCGGCGCTCTGGATGCGCTTGCGATTGCCGAGCAACAGCAGGTCCCGGATCTCGGGGATCAGCTTCTGAACGATCTCCGGCGTATCGTCCTGGCTGCCGCCGTCGGCGACCACGATCAGCATGTCCATGTCGCCGCGCTGCTCATTCAGCTTGCGCAAGAGCGGCGCGATCGTTGCTGCCTCGTTCAGGCAGGGGATCACCAGGAGCGTCCGGGTGTCGGAAATCCCGGTATTGGAGTGAGAACGCGAAACCATACTCCACCTCACGATCGCACGGTTGAAACGGCCGGCAGGTCTGCCGGCGACGGGACGTTGGGATGTAGGGCGGCAAGCCGGGAGACAAGGGCACGGCATTCCGCCGGCCCCGTGACCCACTGGCTGCGCTCGACGGCGGCAAGCCGGGAAAAGAGTTCGGCATAACGCGCTTCGGTCATCTCATCGAAGAGCGCCTGGAGGCTGTCCGGCGTCACCTCATTGCGCACCAGGCCGATGCCCCGCTTGCCGATGAACCGGCCGGTCTCGGTACCCGCGAGCGCGATCGGCACCGCGCCGTAAAGCCCGCCTTCATAGAGGCGGTTCGGCAGGAGCCAGCTGGAATTCAGCCCTTCCTCGAAAAAATCGATCGCCCAGGTGAACTGTACGTCGCCGTAGATCGCGGCGAGATCCTCCGGATTGCGGTAGGCACCGTGGAATTCCACATGCGGGGCGGCCGCGACCTTCGCATCGAAATCGTCGAATTCGCCATAGGCGGGGCGGCCGCGCAACACGATCTCCACCTTGCCGTCCATGCGGTTGGAAAAATCGATCAGCATGTCGAGCGACCTGCGGCACCGGATCGCACCGAACCAGCCGATCCGCCAGGGTCTTCCCGGCTCCGGTGGACGCGGCACGGGCGGTTCCGAGACCGGTTCCGGCGCGATGGCAAGCACCTTGTTTTCCAGAAGCAGGACCGGCAGGTCGAGACCCGAAAGCGGCCTGAAGAAATTGTCCACGAAAGCCGGCGAACTGGTGATCAGAAGGCTGGCGCGGCGGCCGAACGCCCGCTGCGCCGCCCGCATCGCCCGGCCTTTCATCCCCGCGTCGAGCAGCAGCCGGTGGATATCGAGGCATTCGTAGACGATCGGGATCCTGCTATCGAACAGCGATGCGGCGCGTCCCGCCAGCGCTAAAGTTTCCAGATTGCGGGCGATGATGACGTCGGGCGGCGCAACGCCCGAAAGCGTGCGCTTCAGCGCGGTGCGGGCGGCGGCGACAGCACCTATGCGCTGCGCAAAACGGCCGTCGGCAGTCTTGCCGAGCGAGATGGTCGTCACATCCGGCTCGTCGGCGAGAACGTTCGAGCCGCGCTCGAAGCCGGCGACGGTCACGGTCGCGCCGCCGGCCTTGAGGGTCAGCACACGGCGCCGGATAGCCGCATCGGCCATGTCATGCGCCAGATAGAGAACGTTCAAAGTCAAATGGTCCAACTCCTTGTGTCGAGCGATGCAGCCCTCGAAAATCGCAGGCCAGCAAACCGCCGATAGCGGTTCAGTCGAGCGTGCAGAGCACGGATTGCGGGAAACGGCACTCCTCGCCGAGGGCGGTAAACGCCACCCGATCGACGGTCATCGAGGTCGGCTGGCTGTAGGAGAACGCGCCCATCCATTGTTTGAGCGTATCGGTGCCCCATAGGCTGAGGAAAATCTTCTGGGGGTTCTGCGGTATCTTGGCCTTGTCCGTTACTTCGTGAACGAGCTTGCCGTTCACGAAGTAACGGAGGCGGTTCTCCTCCCAGATGAAGGCATAGTCGTTGAAACCCTGATCCGCGCCGCCGGCGACCGGCACCAGCTTCTCGTTGTTTCCCTTGGCCGAAACATACTGATTGAGCTGAACCTGGCCGGTATTCTTGCCGAGCACTTCGAAATCGATCTCGTCGTGAGGCTTCTTGTCGGTCGGGCCGATAAAGGTGAAAAACGCCGAATTGAGACCGGCGCCCGTCGCGGATTTCATCCGGACCTCATAGGTGCCGTAACCGAAACGCGCCTTGGTCTGGATCTCGCCGCAGGCAAAGTCCCGGTCGCCGGTCTTGCCTTGGCTGAAGGTCAGCTGCAACTGGCCGCCGTCGGTCTTCACCTGGTTCTTGGACCAGGTGCAGTTCTGATGCTTGCCGTTGTTCCAGCCGTCCGACACGTACCAGACGGAGCGGTCGAGACTGTCGAAATTCTCCACGAAGGACTGACCCGTGGCGCCCTGCTGGGCATATGCTGCGGGCGAGAGAAGCCCCGACACCGCCGCAGCGATGATAACCTGGCAGGTTCGTTGAATCTGTCTGGCTTTAGCCGTCATGTTTCACCTGTGCTGTTGCGTTATTGCGGGTTCGCCGGAACGGGTAGCCCCGGCGGGTGGATGGGATTTGAGGGCGGCCGAAAGCTTCGCCTTGCGGCCGCGGCTGCCCGTCAGCACCTCGTAGAGACCCGGCATTGTGCGCGAGACGAGCTGGTTGCTGACGAAAAGGATGATGAAGCTTGCGACGACCGCCGATCCGTAGAAGAGCGGATAAAGATCATCGCCCGCCACGCGGTTCCACACCATCCACATCAGGACGAGCAGCGGAAAATGGCTGCAGAACATCCAGAAGCTCAGGCTTCCGGTGGCCGCCAGCCGCTGGCCGATCCGGGAACGGATGGCGATTGCCGACATCAGCCAGAAGCCGCCGGCGCCGAGGATCGACAGGGCATTGCGCGCCAGATCGAGCGCCCAGGGGAAATCCGGGCCGGTTTGGTAGAGGCCGACGGAGAGCAGCACGGCGGCAGCGAGCAGCACCACGGTCCCCAATGCCGCGAAACGGTCGACGCCCTTGAGGTTGACGCCGTTGAGCGCCAGGAAGATGCCGAGGGTGAAGCTGAACAGGATCGATTTCTTCAGCACGATGCCGATCGTCAGGTCTGGAATGATCGCAACCACGAACAGCACCGCGAGCGTCGGACCTGGAAAACGGCGCACGAGAAGGGCGAGAACCGGCGACAGGATGATGCAAACGATCAGATCACGCAGGAAATAGAGCGGAATGTCGATCGGCAGCCCTTCCGTGGCGAAGGCCTGGCTGACGGCTTCGCGCGGCGAGGCGTTCCAGAGATCCGGAAAATACCCGATGCCGATCTCGGCGCGCTGGATGACCAGCACGGTCGCGAACAGGCCGAGGTTCCAGATCAGGAACGGCACGAGGACGGTCCTCGCCTTGGAGCGAAGCGTCTTGGCGTAGTCGAACGCCTCCCAACCCCGCTGGAACAGCAGGTAACCGGAAATGGCGCTGAGGCACGGCACGCCGATACGGAACAGGCTGTCCCCGAGGAAAACCCTGAGCCAATCGAAGAAACCGTTCAGCCCTAGGAACGGACTGGTCGCCGGATCATGCGGCACGTGAACGAAGACGATGCCGGAGATCAGCAGGATACGCATCAAATTGATACGGGAGGATACGTTTTGATCGACAGTCAAACGAGTCACCCTTTTTGGGCAGTGCCTCCCGTCACCGCCGTTTCAATCAGAGCAGACTTGAGCCCGCAGTCAGGCAAAAAGGATCATGCCGAGATTGGCGCAAAATGTGGCGGCGCAGCAAAAACGAGCCCGTGACACGTTCTTCGCGGTTCGGAGCTGCCGTCATCCGATCGCCGGGCCCGGCGGCTCCTGCTTATGGTTTGCAGGGGCTCAAGGCATATTTTGACCCGGCGGACTGCTGCGCCGCAGCAGCACAAAAAAATCTTTTTGCAATAGACCGAAATGGCTATCGCTTTCGTATCTCCATACCTCCCCCTCCTGGGGCGGGATTCAAATGTGGCGGAATATGGGCAAATCTGCGACACATTCAGGCAGTGGGGACCGTCGGTGCATTGCCCATCTTGCGGCGGCGCACGAGCTCGAGAATTTTCCTTAAAAGCGCGCGTTCGGTCAGCAGGAACAGCACGGAATAGAGGATCGCGCCGACCGCGCCGCCTGCCAGCACCTCCAGATAGGGGTTCGTCAGCCGCTCCGCGAAGATATGCAGGAAGCCCCGGACGGCGATCGCCATCACGAAGGCGGTGATCATCGACCGACTGCTGGTCAGCAGGCCACGCAGGAACGGAATGTCGTCGACGCGGAATACCGCCCAGGAATAACCGATGAGGGTAACGGCGTTGACGACGCAGAGCGCAACCATCGCATCGACGAGGTCGCCGTAAGAAGCGGCGATGGCGATGGCAGCCGTCGTGGCGATCGCCCGCAGCACCGCCGACCAGAACAGCACCCGGCCATGCCCGGTTCCCTTGAGATAGGGGATGAAGGTGCTGCAGGGGGTGACGATCGCCTTCGACAGGGCAAGCAGCCCGAGCACCGGCCAGGCATAGGCCCATTGCGGCCCGAACAGCACCAGCATCGCCGGCTCCGCGATCGCCCAGAGCCCGAACATGGCCGGAGCGAGGATAACCGTCGTCACCTGCGTACTCAGCATCAACGCGTCCGAGCGGCGCTTGCGGTCGTCGCCCATCAGGCTGAAGGCGGGGAAAAGAACGCCCATGACGGCGGAAAGGACGACCTGGTTCGGGATGCTGGCAAAGCGGTTGGCGGCCGAATAGGCGCCGGCATCGGCCAATCCGAGCATCCGCGCGATCACCACCATCGGCGACTGGAAGGTTACGAAATTGGCAATCTCCGACCCCATCAGCCCCGAACTGAAGGCCAAAAGCGGCACGATCTTGCGGGGTTTCATCGAGAACCGCGGCATGTAGCCGACGACCGCATACAGCCCGACAAGCCGGATCAAAGCGGCGGAAAACAGCTGCATGACCAAGGCCCAGACACCAAAACCGAAGAAGGCGAGCGCGACCGCCGCAAGCGCCGCGGCCGATTCGGAAATCGTGCTGAGCACCGCGTCCTTGCTGAAATTCATCTGCCGGGCGAGCAGCGAATAGGCGACGTCACCGGCAAGCTGCAGCGGAATGAGCAGCGCCATGATCCTCAAAAGACCGGCGCTTTGAGGGGCTCCCATCAGGCCCGCCAGATCGTCGGCACCGAAGAAAAGCACCACCGCCATCAGGCCCGCCATGGCCAGATTGGCCCAGAAAACCGTGTGGACGGTGTCCATGTCGCCGTCCCGATCGACGACCAAAGCGGAGGTCAGGCCGGCCCCGCCGATCATCGCCAGAAACTGCACGACGGTGAGTGCCACGGCCACAGATCCGAAGTCTTCCGGGGTCAGCAGTCTTGCCAGAATGGGGACCGTGACAAATTTCAGCCCGAATGTAGCGGTCTTTGAGAGCACGCTCCAACCGACGTTGGTCGTGATCGTCTTCACGCCTTGGCTTGGAGCCATATGATCAAATCCTGTTACTGGAGGTCATTCGATACGGCAGCGAACTGCCGTCAACCCGGAGCCCGACAAAAGTCAGCGGCTTGCAATTCTTTGAAAAAGCAGGGGCGAAAACATGGCGACGTTCACGGTTGTTATCCCATTTTACCAAAAAGAAGCCGGCATTCTTCGCCGCGCGCTGAAATCGATCTTCGATCAAAGCTATCAGGACTTCGATATAGTCATTGTCGATGACGAGTCACCCCTACCCGCCGAGATTGAGCTTCAAGGCATTGAAGATACTTGGAAATCCCGCATCCGCGTGATCCGTCAGCCGAATGGCGGACCGGGGGCGGCACGCAATACCGGCCTGGAAAACATTCCCGCCGCGACCCGTTTCGCGGCTCTGCTCGATTCCGATGACCTCTGGCTGCCAGACCATCTGAAAAACGCCTATGAGAGCATGACGCGCTTCGATGCGGAGTGCTACTGGGCCTCGATGCAGGCGAGCGACGAGTTCTATTATCACTTCGGCATGGCCGAACTCGAACAGGCTGAGGGCGGTACGCGGCTTTCCGAAAAACCACTTCTGATCGAGATGCCGGATCTGGCGAGCGTGATGCTGAAGAACTGGAGTTTCCTGCATCTCTCCTGCATGGTCATCGCCCGGCCGGTCTTCGAAACGGTCCGTTTCGACCCCTCGCTGCGGCTGGCAGCCGAAGACGTGCTGTTTTTTGTGGACTGCATTCTCAAGTCGAAGCGAACCCTGCTCTGCGACGAGGAAGGCGCCGCCCGCGGCATGGGCCTCAATATCTTCCACAGCATCGACAACCAATCGCCCCAGTTCCTGCGCCAGCAGTTCAACACCTGGGTGGCGCTCGACACGCTGGAGGAACGCTTTCGTTCCCGTCCGAACGACGTCGCTTCGATCGCGTCCTACAAGAACACCGCCCGCAGGCAGGCACTCTGGAGCCAGGCCGGACGGGTGAAACGCCGCCAGGCTCCGGACCTCGGCCTGCTCGCCCGCTGGATGGTGCGCGATCCCGCGCTACTCCGGGCGGCATTCGAACTCGGGGCCGGAAAACTCGGCCGCGGCGCACGCTAAGTGCTTGCGTTTCCTTTTCAATCCATCATCCCACGGAGGCCCGCATGAAAGCGTACTACTGGGAATCTCATCACGGCAATTTTGGCGACGATCTCAATCTCTGGCTCTGGGATGCGCTGCTTCCCGGCTTCCGGGACGTCCATCCCGACACCATGCTGGTCGGTGTCGGCACCGTCCTCAATCCCACCCTCCTGCCTGCCGGGCAGAAGAAACTCGTCGTCGGCAGCGGTTACGGCTACGGAACGCCGCCTGATGTCAGCGATCCCTCGGAATGGGACGTACGGGCGGTCCGCGGGCCGCTGACGGCCGCAAAACTCGGCCTGTCTCCCGACAAGGCGATCACCGATCCGGCGGCGATGATCGCCGACATGCCGGAATTCCAGCACCTGCCGAAAATCCACCGGAAGACCTTCATTCCCCATTGGGAATCGGCCGAGTTCGGCATGTGGAAGGCCGTCTGCGAACCCGTCGGCCTCACCTATCTCGATCCGCGCGGCGAAGCGAAATCGGTCATCCGCCACATCGCCCAGTCGGAAGTGATCATCGCCGAATCCATGCACGGCGCTATCCTTGCGGACGCCTTCCGGGTGCCGTGGGTCGCAGTCAGCAGCTCCCGTTCCATCAACAATTTCAAGTGGAACGACTGGGCGGCATCGGTGGGGACGACCTACGAGCCCCGCTACGTGCCGGTCTCGACGCGAGCCGAAGCGGTGGCCAAGCGCTCGCGCTTCTGGGGCATCAGCTTCGGCGACCCGCAGCCCGCGCATCACGTGGCACCGGATTCCCACGGCGACGAAGTCCTGACCCGCACGCAACCCTCGCAGACCGGTCTTCGCGGCATGGCCAAGCAGTTTCTCGCCGCTCCCTCCGTGCTGGCGCTGTGGCAGGCAAGCCGCACAGAACCACGGCTCAGCCCCGACGAGACGCTGAACGAGCGCAAGGAGAAGTTCCGGACGATGCTGGAAGGGATCCGCCGCGACTATTTTTGAGCGGCGGGAATGCCGGGCAGAAGGTAGCGCATACCGGGTGGCTGGGCCTGCGGCTTGGAGGAGCGGGCGCGCAGGAGATCGAGCTTGTCGAGGAAGATACCCTTGGCGACGGCCGGCAGAACCTGCGGGCGGGAGAGCACGTGGCGGATGGCAGCCCCCTTCCCCGCCTGCGATTTGACGTCCAGAAAGGCGCGCAGCTCGTAGCGGTCGCGGATAAAGTCGCGATGCCGGACGATGATCGCCCTTGCCTCTTCGCTGAGTGCCGGGTCGGTCAGGACCGTATTGTCCGCCTCGTAGAACTTGCGCAGGTCCTCGGTAAGATGCCGGCCGCTCAGCGAATCCTGGCGCACGATGGCGCCGTAACCGCAGTGTTCGATCACCTTGTAGCGCGCGCCCCTGGCGAGCGCCCGGACGTAGAAGTCGTAGTCCTCGCCGAAGCGCATGCTCTCGTCATAACGAAGGCCGTGGGCATCGAGAAACGCCCGGCTCATCACCGGCTTCAGGAAACCCGTCTCGCCGCGTTTGACGCCAAGCTTGGAAATATTGCCTTCCACGAATTCCGTCAGCGACATGGTCCGCGCCCGCGCCTCGAACCGTTCCGGCCGGATCGACTCGTTCAGTTCGTAGATGAAGGCGATATTGTCGGCGATGAAGTCCCAGCCGTCCTCCGCAAGCATCGGCTTGAACCGGCCGGCAAAAAAGAAGTCGTCAGCATCGAGGATGCTGATCAGCGGCGCGCTCGATATCGCAATCGCATGATTGCGGGCAGCGGACGGGCCGCGGTTCTTTTCAAAAGAGACAACCGTCAACCGTCCCGACCTGTCGTCGGCTTTGCGCGCGACATCGGCCGTAGCGTCGGTAGAACCGTCATCGACCACCACGACCTCGCTGACATGCACCTCGTTCAAGGCGGATTGAATTGCGATTCCAATCGTTTCCGCGGCGTTCCTGGCCGCGATGATGACGCAGATGGTCTCGGAAGAGTTTCCAGCCATAGCCTTCTCCATAGTTGCCGACCCGGCAACTATGGGCTCAGGAAAATGGCCCTGGTGTGAATTTGGCGGAAAAAAGCGAGACGGCGGTCAGGTATCGCCGGCCGGCAGGTTCGGCGCGGTATCGGCACGCAGTCCGTCGCGCCGGCTGCCGTCCTTGGGGCTTTTGGCTGTGGCGGCGGCATCCGAAGTTACACCCGCGTCCCGCATCTGCTTTTCACGGCGCACGAGGTAAAGGACCGCAGCAAAATATCCCGCCTGGATGAGAACCGCACAGATCAGCGTCTGAATAAACGCCGTATAGAGCGACCCCGTCATAAAATACGTAGCCACCGCGAACACGATCAGAGTCCCTGTCATGCAGATAAAGACACGGGGCGCGTACATGATCGTTCCTCCCGAACATAACTGTTCAGTTCGTGGGTTTCAGGCTCCTCTCCCGATAGAACAACCATATGAGTCTGCCGGAGAGGATTCAAGTTTTCCGATCTCGATAAATGCCAGACTAGTAGTGAAACTTTCGTAAGGTCGGTGTGGTTCCGAATGGATAGTGCCTCCCGTCAATCCCCCTTCCTCACAGTACCACAAAGCCTTCGCCGCGATTCCGCCACATTTTTGCCCCGTTCCGCCTCGGTTGGATGGAACTTCCGGGTCACCCTTCTCGAGGCGCCTGAAACCTGATCAACTTTTGTTACAAAGCTCACGAGAGCCCAAGGCCCGCTATTGCATCGCAGCATTGTATTGCGACGCAGCAAGAATGGGCCTTTGGTCCCGACCGCAAGCTTCTTTGGTCCCCATCTGGAAGAGCGACAGGCTCTATGACTAGGCGGCCTACAGGGGGGAACCCGAGGTTAAGTTTAGAGCGGCAAGCGAATATTAGCTACTAGATCGATTTTACACGTCCTCGACAGTATTGACTGCCCTTTCGGCGTATATCTCGCAAGTTGTTCCCATCCAATCGCGAGTTGGAAATCGGCCCTGGCGCTGCGCCGGAGGCCGTCGGGGAGAAAGTTTGACCTTCATCAAATTGCGAACACAGACTTATCATCACATTAACGCTCAATGACGCGCCGTAATGGCACCGACTATCGCAAAATCTCAATGGAGTTCACTCTATGAAGTCAGCGACACGTTCGGCAGGTTCGCCGTTCTCAACGTCAGACCAAGCCCGCATGATCCTCCCGACCGGGGGGCTGGCAAAACGAAGTTTCGATATCACCGCCGCCGCCCTGGCCCTGATCCTCTTCAGTCCCATCTTCCTGATGATCGCGGCACTGGTGAAGTTTTCCGACAATGGCCCCATCCTCTATGGGCATCGTCGGATCGGCCATAACGGCCGCAGCTTCAAATGCCTCAAGTTCCGCACGATGGCCGTGAATGGCGACGAAGTCCTGCGAAACCATCTGAAAGCCAATCCGCAAGCCGCCGAGGAATGGCGAGCGACGCGCAAGCTCAAGACCGACCCCCGCGTGACGGTCGTCGGCACCGTGCTGCGCAAGCTCAGCCTCGACGAGCTTCCGCAGCTTTTCAACATCCTGCGGGGGGAAATGAGCGTCGTCGGTCCTCGCCCCGTGGTGGATGAGGAACTGAACCTCTATGACAGCTTTGCGGCCTATTACCTGAGCACGCGCCCCGGCCTCACCGGCCTCTGGCAGATCAGCGGCCGCAATGACGTTTCCTACGAAACCCGTATCGCGTTCGATACCCAATACGTCCAGAACTGGTCGCTCATCGGCGACGTCGCAATCATCGTTAAGACGATCCCCGCCGTCTGCATGGCGCGCGGCAGTTACTGATCATCCATCCCCTCTGCCGATGCTCCGGAACCCTGACGGGTTCGGCGGGTTTGGCGAGCTTCGAGCGCGGACATGCTTCCGCGCCTTTTGAAGGAAAAATCCATGCAGACACAAATCGCCTCCGCAAGGAGCCTGCGTGCTTTATGTTTTCTGGCTGGTGCGATGACAGTCGCGCTGGCCGGTAGCGCAACTGCGGACGACAGCGGCTATCGCCTCGGCGTGATGGACAAGCTGCGCGTCCGCGTCGCCGAGTGGCAGCCGGCCGAAGGGACGGTCCGCAACTGGGACGCGGTCAGCGGCGACTACACCATCGGCCCGACCGGATCGCTCTCGCTCCCCTTCATCGGCGACCTTCCCGCAGCCGGCAAGACGGCGGGCGAAGTGGCGAAAACCATCGGCGAGGAACTGCGCGGCAAATTCGCATTGCGCAACCTGCCGTCGGCCTCCGTGGAGATCGCCCAGTTCCGGCCGGTCTTTCTGGCCGGCGACGTTCATACGCCGGGCGAATATCCCTACGCGCCCAACCTGACCGTCCTGAAAGCCGTCAGCCTCGCGGGTGGCCTTCGCCGGTCCGATTCGGGCCAGCGTTTCGCCCGCGATTTCATCAACGCGCGTGGAGACGCTTCCGTTTATGATTCGCAACGCTCGCGGCTTCTCGCCCGCCGAGCCCGGCTGCTGGCCGAAGTCGCCGGCGCGGCCGAACTGAAAATCCCCGCGGAACTCAAGGATGTCGGCAATGCCGACAAGCTGATCGCCGGCGAGGCCTCGCTGATGAAATCACGGCGCGAACGCTACGAGCTTCAGCTGAAGGCCCTCACCGACTTGCGGACACTGCTCGAAAACGAGGTCCAGTCGCTGAGCCAGAAGACCGAGACCCAGAAGCGGCAGTTGCAGATCGTCAGCGAGGACCGGGAAAAGATGGCCAAGCTGACCGAACAGGGTCTGGCAACATCCAGCCGCCGCATCACCGCGGAAGAAAGGGCAGCCACCATCGAATCGAACCTCCTCGATATCGATACGGCAACGCTTCGCGCCAAGCAGGATATCAGCAAGGCGAACCAGGACGAGATCAACCTGCGCAACGACTGGGAAGCCCAGCGTGCCCAGGAACTGCAGGACACCGAGGCCGAACTCGAAAAGCTCGGGCTGCAGCTCGGCACCAGCCGCGAACTGATGTCGGAAGCCGTGGCCCAATCGGCCGAAGCGCTCAAATTCGATCCCGCCGGCAAATCCGCCACCATCAAATACACGGTGGTGCGGGATGACGGACGGGGGCCGAAAGAGGTTGTCGTCGGTGAAAACGACAAGCTTCTTCCCGGCGACGTCATCAAGGTCACCGCCGAACTGCTGATGCAATGAGGGCCGCATGAGGATTGCCAGATCCGCGCTGATCGACCCGGCTCACAATGAAGTCTACGGCGTGGCCGCGGTCGCGCTGTCCTTCTTCATGTTCGCCTATTCGAGCCGGTTCGGACCGATTTCGATCCTTGTCTATTATAGCCTCTGGTTTGTGCTGGTGCTTGCCGATTATCGGCAGGCACTCGGCAACTACCTCAAATATCTCTGGATCTTCGGATTCACGCTGTTCTGCTTCATCTCCGCCTTCTGGTCCCCGGCCTTCGGCATCTCGCTGCGAACAGCGATACAATATCTGACGCATGTGGTCTGCGCGCTGATCGCCATGCGCACCATCAGCGTTCTGACACTAACCCGAGGCGCGATTCTCGGCACCGCGATCGTGCTGGTGTATTCCATACTGTTCGGCACCTATCTCTACGACGCGATCGACGGCAGCTACAGTTTCGTCGGCGCCTTTTCCTCCAAGAACCAGCTCGGCTTCTATGCCTCGCTCGGCCTTTTCTTCGCGGCCTCCTACCTGCTCATCTGGCGGCAGAAAGGTCTGTGGCTGATGGCTTCCGGCGGCGTCGGGCTTCTGAGCGCATATTGCCTTCTCGCCTCGCAATCGGCCACCTCGGCGATCACCACCGCGGGCGTCCTGGCGCTTTGCGCCGGCTACATGCCGGTCGCGCACCTTTCCCCCAACCATCGCAAGCTGCTGGTCGCCGGGCTGGTGGTCATCGGCGTGGTTGCGATAATCGGGGCGCTTCAGATCGGCGCAGTCGACGCCGTTCTCGGCATCTTCGGCAAGGATTCGACACTGACCGGACGAACCTATCTCTGGCAGCAGGGGATCGAAGCGGTCCGCGAACGACCCGTTCTGGGCATCGGTTATCAGGGTTATTGGGTAGCCGGCTTCGCCGATGCCGAAAGGCTGTGGGATGATTTCTTCATCACCGGCCGCAGCGGCTTCCATTTCCACAACACGTTCATCGAGGTCGCCGTCGAAACCGGCCTGATCGGGCTCGCTCTCCTCTGCCTGATCATGCTGACGAACGTCTTCGGCCATCTGAGCGCGATGCTGAGCCGCAACCGCGATCCGGCATCGACGCTGTTATGCGCATTGAGCATCCTGCTGCTGATGCGGGCATTCGTGGAAGTCGACGTGTTGTTCCCGTATCAGATCGGCTCGTTCCTGATGTTCTACGCCGCAGGCCGGCTGACACTCCGCCGCGCGCACACTCCGTTTGCGTACCCCGCCGGAGGGCGGCGGACGATCATCGCCTGAGCTTTTCAAAAAGGTGGGCGGCGAGCCGAAGCGCCAGCGCCACGGCCGGCAATGTCGGGTTGGCATGGCCTCCGGTCGGAAACAGGCCGCTGCCTGCGAGATAAAGGTTGGTTATGCCGTGCACGCGGCAATCGGCATCCGTCACACCCTCTTCTGGCGTTTCCGACATCCGGCTGAGGCCGATCTGATGGTAGCCGTCGAAAGCCTGGTTGAGCACGGCCTGCCGACGCTCCGAAGCCTCATGCAGATATTCCAGCCGGCCGAGCCTTGTCACGCGCAACCACATATCGAGGATCTCGTGCGATTTGAGAACAGAAGCCAGGTCCTGTTCCACCACCCGATAGTCGACGGCGAGGGCGCCCCGCCTGCCCTTTCCTTCCTGCGGCTGAAGGTAGACCCGGCTTTCCGGATTGGGCACCTGCTCGGCGTGATAGCGAAGCAGATAGCGGCCCTTCGGATTGATGAGCGTGCGCCACGGTTCGATCCGCCGCTCCAACATGTTGAGAAGCGATCCGAACAGATCGAGCGGGGAGCCGCGATCGGCGCGGATGTTCCGCCAATGCTGCCGGCGGTCGATATTTTCCGGTCCCCTGGCCGTCGGCGCCAGGCCGTTGGAGAGATGGCGATAGAGGCCGAATGTCCTGAGGAACAGATAGATGAGCGACAATGCGCCGGAGCCATGCACGGGGTCCGCGACCGAAATCGCGTCGATCCAGAAGACGCAATTGAGAAGCTTCTCTTCCGCCTGGATCGCCGGCGCGATCTGCGACCTGCGCCGGAAGACATAACCCTCCTCGTCCGCGTTGAAGGCGAAGTGGTTCGCGATCTTCGGCCTGTCGAACTGCAGCACGGCAATGTAGCCGGTGAGATGCCCCTGATAGAAGCGGCCGAGCGGACCGTCGGACCCGCCCATTACCTCCGGCCGCTTCTCCCGCAGGGCAAGCAGCAGGCGGACATTCTCCAACCCTCCGCCGGCAAGGACGAAGGTCCGGGCAGTGACCGCGATTTGCTGTCCGTCTCTGTAAGCGGCGAGACCTTCGACACGTTCGCCGGAAGCATCGAGCGTGACATCGGTGACGATCGCGTTAACGAGACGAATGCGATCGGAGGCCTTGAGCCGCTCCCCGTAAATCGGCCCGAGAGCGGGAAAACTGCTCCACCGCTCCAGGGCATTCGTGTCGATCCTGCTGTCGGAAACACCGATCGCTTCCAGGGGCGGCTCGCCTGCATTGCAGCTGAGGAATGTCAGCGCCTCCGCATAGTGGCGGCGAAGTTCCTCGTGGGAAATCGGCCAGCCGGAAAAAGGCACATGATCCCGTGCCTCGAAATCAAGATCATCGAAGGTGACGCACCGGCCGCCCCAAAGCGCCGATGCGCCACCGATGCCTGGCCGCGACATGGCCATGGAGGGAGCGTGATGGCGGTTGGTGAATTCGATATCGCCGGCACCCGTGACATTCGCCGCTCCCCCGGCGCCCATCTCGACGAGGGTGACAGAGAGGCCCAGTTCCTCCAGCTTGAAGGCCAGCGCCAAACCGACAGGGCCTGCACCCACGATGCAGACATCCGCCGATCCCGTCTCAGAATGTCCTGACGCCATGGATGCCGTTTAAGAGAAAGCCCTGGACTATCCGCAGATAGCGCGTGTTTCCGGAAATGGAACCGCCTATTCGGATGAGGCTCGAAGCAAGCTCCGTTTCGATTTGGGCGATACGCGGCACCGGTTGCCGAGGATCCCCGCGAGCGGCGATCACATGGATATCTTTAGAAGCTGACGGCCTTCGGCTCGATGGCCACCAGCCGGCCGCCGTCGATCCTGTAGAGGCCGATCTTATGCTCGGCCATTCCACTCGGCGTGAAGCGGAACAACCCCGTCACTCCGCGAAAACCGGTCTTAGTCATCAGCGCTTCCGGCGTCAGGGCCGCAGCACCCTTGCCTCTGACAATGCCGGCAGCGACCGCGATACTGTCGTAACCTTCCGCCGCATAGACCGTCAGTGACCGCTTGTTGAAGCGGCGATAACGCTCGCCGATCAGCTGGGAAGCATCCGGATCGATCC
Source organism: Neorhizobium sp. 2083 (assembly GCF_031455615.1). Lineage (NCBI taxonomy): Bacteria > Pseudomonadati > Pseudomonadota > Alphaproteobacteria > Hyphomicrobiales > Rhizobiaceae > Neorhizobium > Neorhizobium sp. 2083. The sequence continues at coordinate 950,657 of NZ_JAVDTC010000002.1, forward strand.
CTGCGATGATGACGTTGGCGGCGGCCGGATCGGCATGCAGTTCCGTCGGCCAATGGCTGGTGCCGACCACGACCAGCTTGGAGAAGGAGGTCCTTGCAGCCTTCAGGATAGGACCGACCGCCGCCGAATCCCCCATCAGCACCAGTGCGCCGGCGTCATCCAGCAGAGCCTTGTTGCGGGTGAGCAGATCACCCGGCGGCCCGGCGGGATCGTAGCGGACCACGCCGATCAGCGCACCGCCGGCTTGGCCGATCGCGGATCTCAGCCGCTCCTCATCGACACCAGCTAGGGTATTGGGCGCCAGGACCAGAACCTTCTTCTGGCCGGCCGCGATGGCCGAACGCACGCCTCTTGCGGCGCTCGCCACTTCGTCGAAGCCAAAATTGAACACTTTCGCGCCGCTGACCGGGCTTGAAAGATTGATCAGCGGCGGCCGCTGATCGGCCGGGACGGCCGCGATCGCCGCCGTGGTCGCCTGGGGCGCGTAGCTGATCAGCAGGCCGGAATTGCGTGCCTTGGCAGCGACAAGCGCCGGGGCAACCGCAGCTGGCCCCTGCGTCACGTCGATCACCTTGATCTTCATCACGCCCGCGTCGTCGAGTTCGCCGATGGCAAGAGCTGCGCCGTCGCGTATGTCGCGCGCCGCGCCGTCATAGAGGCCGCCCGGAGACCTGGTCAGAAGCAGGGTTATTTCCGTCGAGCCGCGTCCGAACGTTTCCTCAACCATGGATGGCGGCGGCTTGAGCGCCTTGTCGTCCAGAACCTTGTCGGCAACGGACGAGGATTCGCATCCGGCCAGTATGGCGGCGGCAGACAAGCCCGCCAATGACAAGCGCACCGGACGCAGCCACCCGGTGGCTCCAAGGATCTTGCGAGCGATATCGGCAAGATTGGGCCGATGGAAAAACGAACGTCCCTGGGGCATTTCCTCGATCAATCTACGGCCTTCTTGGTTGTAGCGGCGGCATGCTAGCCCAGACAAAACCTATTAACAAGCGTCCAAACATAAATATAAAATTTTACGCATATTCTCTCAAATAAGTTATTCTTAGCTTATCTATCTTCAAGAACCAGAAATTCAGAAGGCTTTGCTATTTTCTCTTCAACAAAGGAGACAGAAAATGGCATACAAGAAGAATACTTTAAAAGCCACAATCGCTTCGCTCATCGCATTACCATTTATTGCTTCGGCCGCAGCTTCCGCACCGACCTCCATACAACAATTCCCGATCAATACTGGATCTTCCGCGCCAATTATCGGAAGTCACGTTCTGGAATATCTTCCGCAGCCGCTTCCGATCATGGCTTCCTTTGCCTTCGGCGCCGTGCAGGCCAGCGCGGCATTTCAGACACTCGCCCAACTCGGCTCGAAGATAGCGTTGCCGGCGGCTAGACCTGCGGGCGTGACCGAAGTTGCGATCAAACCGGCCGACCTGTCTCCCTCCAGGCGTTTGGGAGATCCGGCACCATCCAACACCGCCGTGTTCGACACGGTCGCCATCCCCTTCAAGCGTCTGGCGGCATTGAAGAAGCTCGCCCCCGCCCTAGAAGAGATGGACAATGGCACTGCCGTGACGTGCAACGGCAAGGGCTGCAGCCCGGCTTTTGCCGCGATCCAGCTTGTCGGCGTCAACACCTCGCAGTCGTCGCTTCGCGACAAGCTGAACGCCGTCAACGCGGCGGTAAACCAGTCCATCCGTTACCGCACCGACCAGGATGCCTACAATGTCGCCGACCGCTGGAGCACGCCGCGGGAGACGCTTAGCCTGCAGCAGGGCGATTGCGAAGATTTCGCGATCCTGAAAATGGCGGCACTTCGCGCAGAAGGCGTCGATCCCGAACAGATGGCGATCGTCGTTCTGTTCGACCAGAAACGGCATTTCTACCACGCGGTCCTTTCGGTCGAAGCCGGCGGCAAGTTCTTCATCCTGGACAACATGCGCAATCAGGTTCTCCTCGATACGCAGCTTCCCGATTACATGCCGCTCTATTCCATCAAGGGCGGCAAGGGCTTCCTGCATGGCTCGCGCCGCAAGGACCAGAACCTTGCCATGACGACGCCGCTGGAAAAGATTGCGCCGGGCGAAGGAGCAAACTTCTAAGTTTTCCTGAACTCTCTTTTAAGGCCGGAGGGCGAGCGCTCCGGCCTTGAACCTTGAGAGCATCAATAACGGGAAATATAGCCGATCAGCATCGGCTTTTCGTGCGCCGGAGCAAGCGCCAGATTGATCTGCCCTTTGATGATCTGCCTGGCGCAGGAGATCGTGAAGCCGGTATTCAACGTCTTGCCGCGGTTCATCTGCAGCGTGTCCATGGCATCTTCGATCTGCGTGTCGATCGAAAATTTCAGGCTCTTCATCAGCTGTGACGGATCCTCCCCGACCAGCCGCTGCCGAAGCATCACGAGAAACGGCTCGTTGAAGAACTGCAGCCGTTTTTCCCGCGTCAGTACGACAGTCGGCGACGGCGACGCCTGAACCAATGCGTTGAGGTTCTCGAGCGAGGACACATCTTCGACCGTCGCCAGCCGTCCGAGCGCCCATTTGAGACTGAGGACGCGCAGCAGCGAGGTCAGATTGCCCGCCTCGGGCATCTGGGCCGCCGTGTATTGAACGAGATCGCCCGTGGTTATCTTGCCCGCCGCCGACATGCGGCTGAGGCCTTCCCAATAGATCTTCTCGAGCCTGATGCCGCGACGCTCGCCATTGCGCGCGACGACGGCGCGAAAACGCGGCTCGACTTCTTCCTTGTCGATGATCGGCAGCGGGTCGCCCGCAGGTTCGATGACGGACATTGAAAGCGCACCTGATTTCATTGGAGTTTCTACCGTTCGGTAAGCGCGTCGGAGCGCGCCCGATTGATAGGCTTCATGAGGTAGCTGAGGACTGTCTTGCGGCCCGTCATGATTTCGGCGGACGCAATCATGCCGGGGATGATCGGATAGGACTTGCCATTGCGTTCCAGCTCCGACTTGTTGGTCTTGACCTGGACGAGATAATAGGTTTCGCCCTTTTCCTTCTCGACGATACTGTCGGCCGAAACGTTGGTGACTTCGCCCTCCAGCCCGCCGAAGATCGCGAAATCATAGGCCGTGATCTTGACGATCGCCGGCTGGCCGCGGCGGACGAACGCGACGTCGCGGGGCGATATGCGCGCTTCGATCAGCAGCGTATCGGCGGTCGGAACGATGCCGGCAACCACCCGGCCAGGATCCACATAGGCCCCGATCGTGTTGACTTCGAGGGTGTTGACGATGCCATCCACCGGCGAGCGGATGTCGGTACGCTTGACGCGGTCCGAAGCGCCGCGGATCGTTTCGTCGATCACCGAAAGTTCGGCCAAAGCCTGGGCCTTGTCGGTCAGCGCCTGCTGGCGGATGGCCAGCGAAATCTCGCCCACCTGGAGCTTTGCTTCATCGACCGAACCGCGCAGGCGCGGCAGGCTTTCCTGATAGACTTTGAGCTGGCCCTGCTGATCGGTGAGCTGGCTTTCGACCGTCAGAAGCTGGGTCTGCGCGACCAGGCCCTTTTTCGCCAGCGGCCCATAGAGGTCGTGCTGGCGCGAGGAAGACGCGATGTTCTGCTCCAGCCGGTCGATATTGGCATTGGCTTCGCTGAGTTCGTTCTCGCGCTGCCTCACGCGCCCTTCGAGAACGTCGAGCTTGTTCTTGTAACTGGCCTTGTTGGCCGAAAACAGCCGGTCTTCGTTGTCGCAGACGTTCTTGGCGACCGAAAGCACATCCGCCGGGCATACGAACGGCTGGTCATATGCACCTTTTTCTTCCAGTTGCAGGCGCGCGATCTTGGCGCCGAGCGCCCTCGCCTTGGCGACGGATTCGCCGAGGGTGGATTCGGTCGTCGTATTGTTCAGCTGAATGATCAGATCGCCCTTGCGAACCACCTGGCCGACCTGAACGGCGATTTCCTGCACGATGCCGGCTTCGGAGGACTGGATGATCTGCGTCTTGGAAACGGGAATGACCTTGCCTTCGCCGCGGGCGATCTCGTCGATCTCGGCAAGCGCCGCCCAGGCGAGAAAGGTCGCCATGCAGGCCGCCACCAAACCGACCAGCATGCGGGCGAAAAACGGAGGATTGTCGTGAACGCCTCTGCTCACGGCTTTGCTCCCTTGCCCTGCATCGCCTCGAGCACGGCCGCCTTCGGGCCATCGGCAACGATGCGGCCCTTGTCGATCACCACCAGCCGGTCGCACAGTTCCAGCATGCTGAAACGGTGCGTGGCGATCAGCAGCGTCGTCTCGCGGTTGAATGCGGTCGACAGCTTGGCGAGCAGATGACGTTCGCTCGCAAGGTCCATGGCGCCCGACGGCTCGTCGAGGAAAACGATCTTCGGCTTGGTCAGAAGCAGGCGTGCAATCGCCAAAGCCTGTTTCTGGCCGCTGGAAAGGTTGCTGCCGCGCTCGCCGACCGGCATGTCGAAGCCGCGGGGATGGTTGGACACGAACTCGTCGACGCCGGTCATCCGCGCCACGTCGAGCAGTTCCTCATCCGTCGCATCGGCACGCCCGATCAACAGGTTTTCCTTGACGGTTCCCGAAAACAGATCGGACGACTGCCCCGCCACGGCGACCGCGGAGCGGACTTCGGACATGTGGTACTGGCGGATATCGACGCCGTCGATCAACATGCGGCCGTCTGAGGGAAGGAAGAGCCCGTCGAGAAGCCGTCCAAGCGTCGTCTTCCCCGAACCGATGCGCCCGATGATCCCGACCCGTTCGCCGGGGGCGACGGTCAGCGAGAGCTGGTTGATGACCTTGTAGTCGGATCCCGGATACTGGAACGAAACGTTCTGGAAGCTGAAGCCACCCCGCTTGATCTCGCGGTTCACGAAACCCACCGTGGACGGACGGTCTTCCGGCTGTTCCATGATCTTGTCGAGGATCTTGAGCGATGTCATCGCCTGGCGGAAACGGGCGAGCGCCATGGCGATCTGGCCAAGCGGCGCGCCCGCGCGGCCGGCCAGCATGACGGTCGCGATGATCGCGCCCATCGCCAGATGCCCCTCGGAGAACTCGTAGGTACCGGCGATCACGATCAGAACGCTGACCATCTGCTGGACGAGATTGGTGAGGTTCACCGCATTCGAGGAGACATGCTTGATCTCTTCGCTGGTGCGGCTCGAAAGCTTCATCAATTCCTGCCAGCGGCGCAGCATGCCGGCTTCGGCGCGAAGGCTCTTGACGGTCTCGATCGTCGAGATGGTCTCGACCAGCAGCGACTGACGGCGCGACGCCTCGTTGGTCGCGGCCGCCATGCGGTGGCCGATCTTGGCCTGGGCATGCAGCCCGATCAGCACCGAAAGCACCAGCGCCACCGCCGGGATCACCACAAGCCAACCGGAAAGCGTATAGATCACGATCAGGAAAATGAACACGAACGCGGTATCGATCAGCAGGCCGACCGTGTTGGACGTGAAGAATTCGCGCACGAACTCGTACTGCGTCACGCGATTGGCATATTCGCCCGTCGACAGCGGACGCGACGCCATGGTCGAATTCAGCACCTTGTCGAAGATCATCTGGGAAAGACGCAGGTCCGCGTTGCGGCCCGCATGGTCGATGAGCGCCGCACGGGCTGTCTTCAGCAGGAAATCGAACGTGTAGGCGAGCGTGATGCCGATCGCCAGCACCCAAAGCGTCGGAAACGCCTTGTTGGGCAGCACCCGGTCGTAAACGTTCATGGTGAAGAGCGGCGAGCCGAGCGCGATCAGATTGATGAACAGCGCAGCCATGATGACGCGCATATAGGTGCGCCAATAGGGAACCAGCGCGCGCAACAACCAGTGGCGCCGCTCGATTTCGCCGGCCGTACCGACCGAGGCGTTATCGGACGAATTCTGATAATAGAGCGTGAAGGCAAACCCGAAGCTCGGCTTCAGAGCGGCAAGCTCGTGCCGCGTCAGCTTGACCGGATTTCCCGAGGCCGGAACCAGGTCGGTGATGTAGTTTCCGTCGGTATCGGTTTCCAGCAGCGGCAGCACGCCACCATTTTCGAAGGCGATGATAGCGGGGCAATCGAAATTGCCCTCGCGACATTCGCGTTCGCCGTGACGGATAACCTCGAGCCCGATGCGCTGCGCAAGATGCTCGACATCGTCCAGTTCGAGAGATTCGGAAACCTCGTCCGGCAGGCCGGAGAAGAGAACGATGTCTGACGTCGGGCGTCCGTAAAAGCTCGCAACAGACCTGAAGGCAGTTTTAAATGTCCGAAACGGCGTAGTATCTGCGTGGTCGAGCTTTACGTTGAGCATCTTTTCCTTGCCAATCCGTTACTGTCGGATCGGCGCCAGGAGATCCATGGGCATGCCAGCCTTTTGACGGGAGTCAATTTCGACATAGCCAGGATTCGTGACGCCACCCGGGACAGTGAACTCTTTCCGGGCATACGCCTCAGCCTGGCCGACGGGCTTGAGCTTCATCGACTGAAGCAGACTGCCTGATGCGGCCAAGATCTTGTATTCGGCGAAAAGCGAAGCAAACCGTGCGGTTTCCGCAAGAATGCTGGTGTTGAAACGGGTATTCTGGGCATCCAGAACGTCGAGAAGCGAACGCTGGTTGACCTTGAACTGCTCGCGATACGAGGAGACGAGGCTGCCGTTCGTCGAGGACTGGCGCGCCAGGATCGCGGACAGTTCCCCGCGGCCACTGCGTTCGTTCCATGCGGAGCGAATCGATTCTTCAACCTCGCGATGGGCCTGCGCCAAACCATAACGCTGTTCGCTGGCGCGACGGATCTGCTCCTGCTCGCGCGCCTGATCGATACCGCCGCGATAAAGGTTCCAGCGTGCGGTCAAACCGACCTGGACATCGTTGGTATTGCCCTGGTTGCCGTCGATGTCGTTGCCGACACGGGCGCTGCCCTGAAGATCGACCTTCGGAAGATAATTGGCGCGCGAACCGCGAACCCCGGCATCCGCCGCATCCACATCGGCATCGGCCGCATGAATCTGCGGGCTGTTTTTCTTGGCGATGAAGATCGCGTCATTGAGCGTCTTCGGAATGAATTTCGCGAGCGATATCGGCTGCTTGACCGGGCCGATCGGCTCACCGACCGTCTTCAGGAAACGGATCTTGGTAAGTTCCAGCTCTTCCTGGGCTTCCCGCAACCGGGCCCGGGCGGCTTCCAGTCGCTCACGGCCCTGCAGGCGGTCGGCATCGGTCAAGGCACCACCCTGGATGCTTGCTCCGATATCGCCGAGGATCTGGTTATGGGCGGCAACGTTCTGCTGGGCGATAGCGACGATCTTGGACTGCAGGATATACTCGAGATAGTCTTGAGTAACCTGAAGGGCCAGGGACTCGGATCGCTCGACGACACGGAAGGAAGCGCCATCAACGCGCGATGCCTGCTGCTCGACCTGCGAACGGCGGCTGCCGCCGTCAAACAACGTTTGAGTAATTGTCAGGCTTGCATCGGACGGAGAATAGGTTTCGTAGTCACGGGTAAGTGTACCTGTACTGCTGTTGGACAGTCTCCGACGACCAACTCCGGCCTGCAGATCTATGGAAGGAAGATAAAGACCCCGCGCCTGCCGCAGTTCGAACTCCACGGCTTCGCGATTTTCTACCGCCTGCATGATTTGCGGGTTGGTTTTCAGGGTCTTCGCTACTGCTTCATCGAGCGTCATCGCATTGGCAGGCGCGCTAAACACAACCCCCAAGGCTACGGTCGCCAACAGTGTCGCCCAAATTCTTTTGCTCTTAAACAATCGGAAGCCCCTCGCCGATGTAAACCCCATTGCGGCATTCATATACTGCGGCGATTTCGTTGGAAAGTATTATCATTTTTGATTTAAGCGCCCAAGCCCGCTTCGAATATTCCGAGGCCTAGGGTTAATTACCAAATGGAAACTATCTATCCCGCTGTTTTTTCATAAGAAATTTAACAGGCAAAATTATCGCTCAAAAACTTGTGGTTTAACGTTTAGTTACGCAGACGTATACATTTACCTCTTGTGTAGCCTCCGAGACACATGGGCGAAGCACGCGCGATAGTTGGCCGCAAATCACGCCGCGCCCCCGGAGGTGTATAAACTCCGGAGACTCAAGTTTTAGCGTTATTTTATTGATCAGCAGTTGCTGAACGAAGAAAAGGCGCTCGCGCGCCTTTTCCGTTGTTTCGATTTTGAGCAAACGTCACTTAGACGTGAGAGATGTTTGCCGAGTGCTTGTCGTCGTCGAAGAGGATCTTGACCGCTTCGGTGTGATTCTGGAGCACGGCGACATCCTTCCAGCTGTCAGTCGCGACCTGAACACTGACGGTCGTGTCGTTACCGGCAATGGTGGTGCGGACGTTCGCGGCAGCCTCTTCACCGGTTGCCTGGTGACCAAGCAGGGTGTCGAGGAGCTTCGAGACATCGACCGCATCGCCTTCGCTCGATTTGTAGTCGGTGATGACGTCGGCCATGTCGAGTTCGTGCAGGGCCGAAGGATCGAGCACGAACGTATCCGCGCCGGCACCGCCGGTCATCTGCGTCAGACCTGGCAGGGCGGTGAGGATATCATCACCGTCCGTACCGACCAGGACGCGGTTAGGCTCGTCGCTGAACAGCGTGTCGAAGCCGACTTCCACGAAGGAACCCGTCGAACCGTCAGCGTAGTTGAACGTGCCCTGGGCAAGCAGCGCCTGGCCGTCGATATAACCTTCCGCGCTGTGGGCATCGAGCGAAATGCCGGTGATGCCGTAGTCGTGGAGACCCTTCAGCTCGCCGGCGTCGCTGATGCCGTTGCCGTTTGCATCCTGCCAGACCAGCAGCTTGTCGAAGCCGGTGTCGGAGGCATCGATCTTGCCGTCATGATTGACGTCAAGCGTCGAAAGCGCCGCCACACCGCCGGCATGCGTGCCGCCGCCGAAGTTCGGGGTGAAGATTTCCGAACCGTTGTCGATCTTGCCGTTGCCGTTGACATCGAAGGCAAGGATGCCGTCGGTCTTGGTCCAGGCCACCTGATCGAGTTTGCCGTCAGCATTGATATCGAACTTCACACCGTCTTCCACCGAGGTGAAGGTGAGGCCGTTGTGATCGAGATCGAGGATGATCGGGTCGGCTGCGTCAACGAGATAGTTGCCCTTCAGCTTGACGCCATAGAAGTCGTTCCTATTGAACAAGTTGATGTCGTCGGAATTGTCCAGCAGGAAGAATACCTGCCCGGCATACAGCCCCGACTGAAGCTGCTGAGCCGTCAAAGTGATATCGACGCTCCACCTTACTTCGTCGCGGTCAGGCATCGCTTGAACAGTGACGTTCCCCAGTCCCGGGCCAAAATTACCCAAGAACTGATAATCGGATCCGTTCCAGAAGCGAACACTGATGAATTCACCCGAATTATCGGTGCTGAAGTCTCCCTTTGCCGAAATGGTAACCGTTTGATTGCCCGTTAGCGTGCCGGGCAAGCTAAACCCGAACGTATGGCTTTCGCTAAAGTAGTTCAGCGGCTCGGTTTGCTGATTCGACTCCCAAGCCTTCGCCTTTAAGTCGGGCACCTCGGTGACGGTAATCGAGGCCGTATTGATCTCCGTTGAGAACGCCGTACTACCGCCCCGCTGTGCAACGTTCGCGGTCGAGCCAGCCGTACCGGACGTCTGGTCCCAGGCGGCGTAGTTGAACGACGCACTTGTACCGTTTTGAGCATTCGGAACAAACCTGACCTTGTCGTCGGCAGCAAGCAGTAGCGCGTTGCCGGTGTTATAGTTGCCAAAGTTGTTCCAGGTCGTGCCGTCCAGAGAATACTGCCACTGGCCATTGCCGCTGGACTTCCCAGTAATCGCGATGCCTTCGAGAGCACCGCTGTCGGCATCGGTAACCGATGTCCCCAGGATAGAAGCAACAGTCTGACCACTGTTCGTGGTCTGATCTTCGTTGATCGTCGTGAGGGACGGTGTCGCATCCGCCATGACCGGAGCGTCGTTGACCGATGTCACCGCGAACGAGACAGAACCGACGTCCGTCTTGAAGTCGTTGGCGCCGTTGGTCTGGCCGTTGTCACGGACCGTATAGTCGAACGAGGCTGCACCGTTGAAGTTCGCCGACGGCGTGAACTCGATGTTCGTGCCGTT